>CAXTNM010000050.1:0-36467 GCA_964245715.1 uncultured Acidobacteriaceae bacterium
TCCTTTACGTGATCAATAACGTGACTCCGTCGACGACCTCGACGACCTCGAGCTCGATATCGGCGTTCACGATCAATTCACTCGGCCAGTTGCAGACGCTCTCAGACGGAACCAATAATCCGTATGCGGTGGGTTCAGGACCGGTTTGCCTTGTGGAAGATCCGAGCAGCCAGTATCTCTACACGTCGAACAGCATTGACAGCACGGTGACGGGCAAGCTGCTGGACCAGAATCGAGGGTTTCTCTCTGATCTATCACGCGGTTCGGTGTTTCCGACCTCGATGAACCCAACATGCCTTGTTGTGAGCGGAAACCTATGATGTCGGGAAGTTTCCAGAAGAGCACGGGAGTTCAACCTGTAGCAGATCGAACCGAAGGCGGGCAGCAAGGCCCGGGAGCAAGGACAAGGATGAAGGGTAATAAGATGCGGCAACTGGGCGGATCGCGGATATTGAAGACGGTCGGCGCCTCGCTGGCAGTAGGACTTGGGATGACGGCGTGCAGCCGCGACTACACGGTGGACTACCTGTATGTGACTTCCGCGGGCAAGACGACGACGGGTTCGGTTTATGCGTATGCGGTGGACTATCAGTCGGGCGCGCTGACGCCGCTGGCTGACTCGCCGATTCCCTCTGGCGGTAATAATCCGGTCAGCCTGGTGGCTTCGCCGAACCAGAAGTTTGTCTATGTGATTAACGAAGCAGCTCCTTCGTCGAACGTGGTTGAATTTACGGTTGGCACCGACGGCAAGCTGTATCCGGAGAACACGTACCCGGTGGTACAGAACACGGGTGCAACGATTGTGGGTTCGCTGCCGACGGCGATCGCAGTTGATCCGACGGGAAGTTTTCTGTACATCACGTTTGAGTATCAGTTTGGCTACTCGGCGACCAGCCCGGGCCCGGGCGGCGTGGCGGTCTATCCGATCAACGCGGACGGCTCGTTGGGAGGGCCGGTGATGAACGGGACGCTTCCCTACTTTCCGACCGGGGATAATCCTGTGGGCGTCGTCGTTGATCCGAAGAACGATGCTTATGTTTATGTGATCGACCAGGAGAAGCCGGCGGGCGGTACGCCTTACGGAGTGCTCCTGACCTTTGCACGCAGTAAGTCCACGGGTGCGTTGACCCAGGTGGTCGGGCCGATCTCAGGTGGCATCTCGGCGGGGACGACGCCGGCGGCCATCGCCGAGGATCCAGGCTCCAACTTCCTCTACGTGACCGATGAGACGACGAACCAGCTTTATGGCTATCTTGCGACGGGCGGGGTGGCGACGAGCACGGGCACGCCTCCGCTGACGATGGTTTCGTCACCGTTTACCACGGGTTCGTTCCCCGAGGGCGTGACGGTCGACCCACGCGGCGAGTATGTCTATGTGGCGAACTACAACTCGGATACGGTGAGCTCGTTTGCGATCAATGTTTCGACGGGCGCGCTTTCGTCGGTTGCGGGCTCGGCCGGGACCACGACGGCGACCGGACCAACGTGCGTGGCAATCGACCCGGCACTCGGCATCTATGCCTACACGTCCAACAACGTGGATGGCTCGGTGAGCGGGCTGCAGTTGAATCCGCATACGGGTGCGCTGACGGATGTGCAGGGAACGAAGTTTACTTCGGGCGCTCTGCCGACGTGTGCAGTAGCCGTTGGTAATGGCGCGCACGCGACGCAGATCGTGCAGTAGCACGCTGGTTTGCAAAAAGCCCCGCCTGAGAGCGGGGCTTTTCTGTTTGTGGAATGCAGGAGGAACGGGAGATTGCGCTGATGGCGGCGGTGAAGGGGAAGAGAGCCGGACTGCTTCAGATCAGGCCGGGGATTCAGGCTGCCGGCGAAAAGCGGGCGAGGACGAAGTTTCGGGCAGGACGCTCGTACTGGAAGGTGATGATGGTCGCCAGGAGCATGATGAAGGCGTACGAGATCCAGGGGTCGTAGGCTGCGACATGCAGGCGTTCGGGCAGCTTGTAGAGGTGGATCAGGTTGAAGGCGTTGAAGTGCAGCAGGTAGAGCGCGAAGGTGGTCTCTCCGAGCAGGACCAGCGGTCTCGAGGAGAAGACTGACGCGATGTAGTTGGGGCCGGCGAGCCCGAGCAGAATGGTGGCGAAGAGCGGAAGCAGCAGCGAGCCATGCACCAGAACGTAAGGGACACGCGGGGCAAGGAACGCGAGGTATGCCGCGAGGGCCAGAAGTCCGACGAGCGCCAGGATGCCGCGGCGGAAGGGCGTCAGATCCAGTTTATGGTGCAGGCGCGCGAGCAGGATGCCGGCGGTAAAGGTGCAGGCGTAAGCCGGCGGCGTGTACTTGAGGCAGCGCAACCAGAAGCCATAGGTGTAGCGGGTCGCGGGTCCGCTGAGGTGGTCTGGATTGGTGAGGAAGTAGGTGATGTGGGGCGTGATGCCGATGGCCCAGAGGACCAGGATTGCGGTGATCAGGCGCGGTGTGCTGACGACGTGGTGAGCGTAGTGAGCGATGAAGCGGAGGATGTAGGGAAAGGCAAGATAGAGCATGAGCTCGGCGGGCAGGGTCCAGCCGACGGTGTTCCAAAAGGTGGCGAGGGTGGGGCTCCAGCCCTGGAGGGCGAGCGGGGTGAGGACGAGGCCGGTGAGGAAGTCGGCGTGAGTATGGGCCTGCCACTCAAGCCGGAGGAAGGGCACGGAGAGAATGAGGACCAGAAGGTAGACGGGATAGACGCGCGAGAAGCGGGCGACGTAGAAGCGGCGCTTGTCGAGCTCCGGGCGATCGGCGTAGTTGTAGGCCAGGATGAAGCCGGAGATGAGGAAGAAGAAACCGACGAAGGTGAAGGCGTTGTCCACGAGTGGCCGGAGCACCTGAGGCAGGGGCGGCGTGAAGTGGAAGAACATGATGTTAACGGCGAGAAGCGTGCGCAACCCAGTGAGAGCCGGGAGTGGGGGCTTGCGGGCCGTCTGCTGAGACGCGGGAGGAGTGGACCGTGCGTCGGCCTTATTGTTGGTGACAGGCGGATCGAGCGCGGCTGCGGGTGAGATAAGCGGCTCCTATGACGCGTACTGACAGATTCGCCCTTCCCACGGGCCCTGTGCATAGGACGCGGGTTCGGAGGTGGGAGTTTCTGTTAATTCGACGCGAGAGGTGATGTGTGGGAAGTTGAGCTCCCACATCTCGGAGTCGAGATGTGGCGGACCCAGGCGACGCGGGGCTAGGGTGTGACGAGGGTGCCGAGGGGTTCGCCGGAGATGACACGGGCGATGTTGCCGTGTTCGCGCATGGAGAAGACCATCATGGGCATGTGATTGTCGCGGCAGAGGGAGACGGCCGAGGTATCCATGACTTTGAGGTTCTGCTGCATGATCTGGTCGTAGGAGATGGTGTCGTAGCGCTTGGCGTTGGGGTCGCGCTTGGGGTCGGCGGTGTAGATGCCGTCGACGGAGGTGGCTTTGAGCAGGATGTCGGCCTTGATCTCCATGGCGCGGAGAGCGGCGGCGGTGTCGGTCGAGAAGTAGGGGTTGCCGGTTCCGGCGGCGAAGATGACGACGCGGCTTTTTTCAAGGTGGCGCAGGGCGCGACGGCGGATGTAAGGCTCGGCGACCTCGTGCATCTCGATGGCGGACATGACGCGGCAGAAGAGGCCACGTTTTTCGATGGCGTCCTGGAGCGCGATGGCGTTGATGACGGTGGAGAGCATGCCCATGTGGTCGGCGGCGACGCGATCCATATCGATGGCCTGCTGGGCGACGCCGCGGAAGAAGTTCCCTCCGCCGACGACGATGGCGATCTGGCAGCCGAGCGCATGGATGTCGGCGATCTCTTCGGCTACCTTGTGAATGAAGATGGCATCGATGCCGAAACCGGAGCCGGCAGCCAGGGCTTCACCGGAGAGCTTGAGAAGAACTCTTTTGTACATGTCAGTTTCAAGTATCGCATGGGGAGAAAGAAAAGGCGGACGCCGAAGACCACGGTAAGGAAGGACCAGAGCGATAGGATCAGGGAATGATGACTGCTGAGGAAGTGAAGGAGTTGTTGGGGTTGGCGCCGCACCCGCGCGAGGGTGGATGGTTCGTGCGGACGTACGAGGCTGGAACGATGGCCGAGGGTGGGATTCGGCGTACGGGGACAGCGATCTACTATCTGCTGGAGCCGGGGACGTTCAGCGAGATGCACCGGCTGACAAGCGATGAGTTGTTTCACTTCTACGCGGGAGACGTGGTTGAGCAGTTGCAGCTGCCGCCGGGTGGACCGGGACGACGAGTGCTGATTGGGAGTGATCTGGCGGCGGGTGAACGGCCGCAGGTTCTCGTACCGGAGGGCGTGTGGCAGGGTGCGCGGCTGGTCGGTGGCGGGAAGTTCGGCTGGGCGCTGCTGGGGTGTACGGTCTCGCCGGGATTTGAGTACGAGGACTACGAAGAAGGGGTGGCCGCTGAGTTGTGCGGGGTCTGGCCCGAGTGGTCAGAGTTGGTGCGGGAGTTGTGCCGGGGATAAGGCTTTGATTCAAGAGCTTGGGCAATGCCCATTCTTCGCTTGAGGAGAATGCGAGGAATGGGCTACCAGGACTTCGACTCTTGGTCTATGCGGCCTGGAGGAAGTCGATGCGGAGTCGCTTCTGACCGGATTTGAGGAAGTCGACGAGGGCGATCTGGTTGTGGACGTCGAGGACTTTGCCTTGCCCGAAGCGTTTGTGGTGGACGGTGTCTCCCTTGTGGATGCGTGGGGAGGTTTCAGGTATAGGAAGGGTTTGGGGTGCGGTTGTACGGATTTCACCGCAGGCACTTCGCACCGTGGTCACTGTGCGATCGTTTGCAGGTTCTTCGGACAGGGCCTGCGGAACAGCTGTTTTCGGCTCGATGCCGAGTTGACGCAGGGCTTTCCGGAATACCTGGTCCGGATACTGGGCGGCACAGTTATCGCAGCGCAGACAAGGTTCGCCTGCGGGCTCCGAGAAGTAGGCGCGAATGATCTGGGTGCGGCAGTTTGGGGATTCGGCGTAATGCATCATGTCGGCGAGGCGGTCTTTGTCTCGCTGGGCGCGGTTGACGTAGGTCTGGAGGAGACGCGCGAGGGCATCGTCATCCGGCCTCTCGCCTTGGAGGGTGTAGACCGATTTGCTCTGGCTGACAAGGCCTGCTTCGAGGAGCAGGTGAAGGATGACCTGGGTGCGACGCTTGTTGACGTCGGCGCGGGCGGAGATTTGTTCAAGAGTCTGACGGATCACTTCGGGCACTGAAGGTGTCGACGTTGCAGCATCCGGCTCCTGGGATCCTGTTTCGAAATCTTCGTCGGAGATCTCGGGTGCGAGAGGCGGCGGAGCCATGGTGTCGACGATGGCACGGAGTTCCGGAAGATGCGGGTAGCGGCCGGCGAGGAAGAAGGACTGGATGCGCTTGTCTTCGAGGCGGTAGAGCAGGACGGCGTGCGAGTCGAGACCGTCGCGGCCGGCGCGGCCGGCTTCCTGGTAGTAGGTTTCGAGCGAGTCGGGGAATTCGAAGTGGTAGACAAAGCGGATGTCAGGCTTGTCGATGCCGAGGCCGAAGGCTTTCGTTGCAATCATGATGCGGTGTTCGCCGCACATGAAGGCTTTCTGGATTGCTTCGCGTTGGCGGGCGGGCATGCGGCCGTGATAGTGTCCCGCGTTATGGCCGCGTTCGGTCAGGTAGACGCAGAGATCGTTGGCAGAGCGCACGCTGGCCGTGTAGATGATGCCGCTTCCCTGCTCCTGATCGAGCATGTCGGCGATGCGGGTGAGTTTGGCTTGCTGGTTGACGGTGGGGTGAACGGTAAAGAAGAGGTTCTCGCGTTCGGTTCCGGTGGAGATGATGGTGGCGTCCTCGGCATGAAGCGACTCGAGGATCTCCTTCGTTACGTCTTCGGTGGCGGTCGCGGTGAGTGCCAGGACGGGCGGATTGCCGAGAGCCTGACGCGCTTTTCCAATGGAGAGGAAGGCGGGACGGAAGTCATGGCCCCACTGCGCGATGGTGTGGGCTTCGTCGACCACGAGGAGGGAGATGCCGCCTGCGCGCTTCAGCTCAGCAAGGAATTCGCTGGACTGGAGACGTTCCGGGGTGACGTAGATGAGTTGCGCTTCGTGGTCGGCGATCTCTTGTTCCGCCTGGGTAAGTTGCGATCGACGCAGGGTGGAGTCGAGCTTTTCGACCACGATCTCGGCGTCGGAGGCCTTTTCCTGCTGGTCTTGCATGAGTGCGATGAGCGGAGAGACGACGACGACGGGTTTCGGCAGGAAGAGTGCGGGAAGCTGGTAGGTGAGCGATTTGCCGGCGCCGGTCGGCATGAGGGCAAGGGTGTTGTGACCACGGAAGACACTTTCGAGTACCTCACGCTGGCCGGGACGGAAGCGCTTGATATGGAAGCGCTCCTGGGCTTCATGGAGGATGTGTGCCCAGGGGATTTCCTGCGGGGCCTGTGTGCGGGTGGAACTTTTCGGCATGGCGTGCGTAGCTTCCTTTCGGCGGTTGGATGCGGGTGTAAGCTGTGGGGAAATGCAGGACACGGCCGGACAATGGCAGGAAAAGCGAGTGAGATAAAAGAAGCAAGTTGAAATTTTGACGAGGAGCGATTGCGATGCAAAGCAGGATTTTAGGAACGACGATGCCGGTGCTGGAGGTGATGCTGCAGCCTGGTGAAGGGATCATCTCGGAGGCCGGCGAACTGAGCGGGATGACGAGTTCGGTGCAGATGACGACGCATACGCAGATGGGCGGCGGGGGCGGTTTTTTCGGCGCGATCAAGCGTGTAGCCGGCGGGGGCACGCTCTTCATGACTGAATACGCAGCGGTCGGAATGCCGGGGGAGGTTGCGTTTGCGACCAAGGTGCCGGGGCACATTCTGCCCATTGAAGTTCAACAGGGACAGGAGTTCTACATCCATCGGCATGGCTTTTTGTGCGCGACGAATGCGGTGCAGCTGGGTGTCGGTTTTCAGCAGTCGCTGGGCGCGGGCATCTTTGGCGGTGATGGATTTCTGCTGCAGAAGGTGACAGGCTATGGCACAGCGTGGATCGAGCTTTCAGGTGAGGTGATTACGAAGGACCTGCGCGCGGGCGAGACACTGCGGGTGCACCCTGGGCATGTAGGGGCGTTTACGGGTGGGATCAACTTCCAGATCACGATGGTGCGCGGGATCAAGAACCTGGTCTTTGGCGGGGATGGCATCTTCCTCGCGGCGTTGACCGGGCCAGGACGTGTCTGGCTGCAGACTCTGCCGATTTCGCGACTGGCTCACCAGATTCTTGAGTATGCGCCGGGTGAACGGCGGACTGAGAGTGTGCAGAGCGGGATCGCGGGCGGGATTGTGGGATCGATTCTGGATGGAATTACGCGAGGGTAGATCGCTGATGGAATCTGCAATGCGGGCAGGAGGAGAAGAAAGGGAGAGCGAAGAACGGATGGTTGGGGATGTTGATGAATCTCCGAGAGTTTTCTCCATATAAATCGGCGTGGGTGAGTAAACTTGACGCGTTCTTCGGCATCGTAGGGAGGGATGTTGCGGGAAAATTCAGTTTGAATGAGGAGGCTTCATGCATGGTGTGATCTGGTGGATTATTGTCGGCGTTATTGCGGGCTGGCTGACGGGCAAGATTATGAAGGGTTCTGGCTTCGGTTTTCTGATGGACATGATTGTGGGTCTGATCGGAGCATTTATCGGCGGTTTCCTGATGAGCAAGTTTGGGGCTGCGGGACAAGGCGGGATGATTTATACGATTGTCGTCGCGGTGATTGGCGCCGTGATTCTTACCTTTCTGGTGAGACTGGTGACTGGTGGAAGAGAACGAAATCTTTAGGGATCGAGCCTGGAGCGGCTGCCGGGTGGGGACAGCCGCTTTCCCACACTAAAGTGCTAGAAGTCAAGATGTAACTTTCTTTATTTTCGTGACAACTCTCTTTTTCAAGGACTATAGTTCGGGTCCTGAGGCTAAGCTGCGGTGCGCGCCGCGTGGCAAGCGAAGAGGGAGCTGTGGCTATGGAACTATCGAAGAAGAAACTGGAAACGCTCGGTGGGATCGGATCGATGCTAACGGGCGTCATGTGCGTTGGCATCGGCTACATGGACTACGAGACGGGAAACTCCTGGAAGATCTGGGCGATCATGATGGTTGTGCTGGTCGTCAACGGAATCGCGATGGTTGTGCATGCGGCCAAGCGGCCGGCCGATGAGGTGATTGAGCTTTCGGCACACCCCCAGGCTGTGAAGGCACGAACCTAGTGCACGGAAGGCCGGGGCATTTCCAGAAAGCCCGGGCGTTTATGGAAAGCTTCAACAAAGGGTTGCGAGCGAGTGGTTGAGAGACGTAGACTCGCTGGCATGAACCTCCTGCGCCGTTCCTTTCCTGCTCTTCTGTGCGCCTTTGTGGCGCTTTGTGTATCTCCGGCTTTTGCCCAGGATTGGGCGAAGGCAAAGCTTGCTGAGAGCCCACGACACCGCGAGTATGTGTCCATCAAGCATGATGGCCGCGCCGTAAACACTTACGTGGTCTACCCGGAGGTGAAGGGCAAGGCTCCGGTGGTGGTGCTGATCCACGAGATCTTCGGCTTGAGCGACTGGATGAAGCTGCAGGCGGATGAGCTGGCGGCCAAGGGGTATATCGTGCTTGCGCCCGATCTACTGAGCGGGACCGGCCCGGGTGGCGATGGGAAGACCGGGGGCGGCAGCGATGCGTTGTATGCCTCGCCGGGTGGGCAGGATGCGGTGATTAAAGCGGTGATGGGCCTCGATGCCGGACAGGTGATGACGGACCTGGATGCCATTGCGGATTACGGCAAGAAGCTGCCTTCGGCTGGTTCGAAGCTGGCGGTGGCAGGGTTCTGCTGGGGTGGGGGCAAGAGCTTCGCGTTTGCAACCCATCGCAAGGATCTAAGTGCGGTGTTCGTGTTCTATGGACCTCCGCCACCGACTGCGGATATGGCACAGATCACAGCGCCGGTGTACGGATTTTATGCAGGCAACGACGCACGGATCGGGGCGACGGTTCCGCAGACCGTTATCGACATGAAAGCGGCGGGGAAGTTCTACGAGCCCGTGACGTATGACGGTGCGGGACACGGATTCATGCGGGCGGGGCAGGCTCCCGATGCTACGCCGGAGAATAAGAAGGCGTTTGACGAAGGGTTTGGGAGATTGGTAAAGGAACTGGCAGCGATGAAGTAGAGGCAAGGCCTGGTAGTTTGAATGACCTTGCAATGCAATGAACCCGCCGTGATCGCCGGACTAACTGACGGCGATCAAGGCGGGTTGTTGTTGGGTGGCAAATTTTATGGGCCAATGGATGGTGAAGGTGGTGCCGACGCCCTGGATGGATCGTACGTCGATTTGGGCGTGGTGGCGGTCGAGGATGTGTTTGACGGTCCAGAGCCCCATGCCATTGCCTCGTTCGCCCTTGGTGCTCTTGCCGAAGAGGAAGAGATCGTCAAGGAACTCGGGAGGGATGCCTGTGCCTTGATCGGCGACGACGATCTCTACGTTTCCGTTTCGCGGAGTGAGATGAACGTTGACTTCGGTCTGGGCTGATGAGGCTTCGATGGCGTTGCGAACGAGGTTGAGCAGGACCTGCCGCGTCTCGCCGGCAAGTGCTTCTACCGTGGCATCGCCGGTGCTTTCGATACGCAGGGAGACCTTATGCTTCCCGAGAAGAGGTTCGAGCACAAAGCGAACGGACTCAGCAGCCCCGAGCAGATCGACCTGTTCGGGTTGCGAGCTCTGACGGAAGAAAGACAGGGTCGACTTCGAGATGGTGAGGACACGCGCGGCTTCTTCATCGGCCGCTGTCGCTAGATGAACGATGTTCGGCGAGACACCATCCTGCGTGCGGATCAGGAAGAGCAGATTATGGATTGCTTCGAGCGGATTCGCAATCTCGTGCGCGACGACGGCGGACATGCGGGACCAGTCCTCGAGCTTCTGCGAGGCGAGTAGCGATTCTTTCATCTGGCGCTTTTCGTGTTCGGCGTTGCCGAGACGATCAGCATAGTCATTGATGCTGAAGGAGATTACGGTGATGCGACGGATCAACTGAATGGCGACGTATGCGGAGAGGAGTGCGGTGACGATGTTGGTCCAGGCGTCGACCCAGAAGATGGGGATCCAGGTGGTGACCACTTCAAGCAAATGGGTCGAGCCGCAGGCAACGATGAAGAGTGCGAAGCCGATGGTGAAGTGAGCCCAGTCCCGAGCGATCACGCGGCCTGTGCGGCGGGCAAGATAGAAGAGCGTGCAGCAGATGGAGAGATAGCTGAGGAAGGTAATGCTGTTGGTGACGACCATCGTCCAGACCAGTCTGGGCGCAGCCGCCCAGCAGACAGCATGAGGCATCAAGACAGGAGAGAGGGACATAGAGGCAGGACCAAAGCGCTTCAAGTTTCTGAACAGGATGATAGCTGACGACTGACTCGGCGATGGTAAGCAGGATGACTTAGAAAGATGGATGTTACGAGATAGCGATAGGTTTGTTACGGATGATGTACGTCACGCAGATTACGACGCTTGTGACATAAAGGCGAAGCGTGCCAGGAAGAGTGCAGCGAGGAGATAGAGCATCCAGTGCTGGCGCGTCGCGCGGCCGGTGAGGACTTCGAGGGCTGCGTAAGCGATCAGGCCGAAGCTGAGACCGGTGGCGATCGAGTATGTCAGGGGGATGGTGACAAGGGTGAGAAAGGCGGGGATGGCGATGCGCGGTTCATCCCAGTCGATGGTGGCGGTGGGTTGAAGCATCAGGGCTCCGACGAGGATGAGCGCGGGGGCATAGGCAAAGGGCGGGATGACGCCGACGAGTGGAGCAACGAAGAGGGACACGAGGAAGAGGAGTCCGGTGACGATCGCGGTAACGCCGGTGCGGCCTCCGGCGGCGACACCTGATGAAGACTCGATATAGCTGGTGACGGTGCTTGTACCGGCGAGCGAGCCGAAGACGGTAGCGGTGGCGTCGGCGAAGAAGATGCGCTGCAAGCGCGGGATGGTGTGGTCTTTGGCGATGAGGCCGGCGCGCGTGGTGACGGCGACGAGGGTGCCGATGTTGTCGAAGAGGTCGACGAAGAGGAAGACGAAGATGATTTCGAAGGCTCCGATGTGGAGCGCGCCGGGAATATCCAACTTGAATGCGGTGGCGGCGAGGCTGTGGAGGTCGAGTGGCTTGGGGGCGAGCGGCACTTGCCGGCAGAGGATGCCGGCGGCGAGGGTGCCGAGTACGCCGAGCAGCATGGCTCCCTTGATGCGGAGCGCCTGGAGGACAGCGATGAGGACGATGCCGAAGATGGCGAGTTGGACGGTGCGGTCGTGAAGGTTGCCGAGTTTGACCAGAGTGGTGGGGTCGCTGACTATTATGCCGGAACGGTTAAGGCCGATGAGGGCGATAAAGAGCCCGATGCCTCCGGCGACCGCGGCATGAAGCTGGTGGGGGATGGCGCCGACGAGGCGCTGGCGGATGCCACCGAAGGTGAGCAGGAGAAAGACGATGCCGGAGAGGAAGACGGCGCCGAGTGCGGTCTGCCATGGGACGTGCATGGAGAGGACGACGGAGTAGGTGAAGTAGGCGTTGAGGCCCATGCCAGGGGCGAGGGCGAGCGGGTAGTTAGCGAGCGCACCCATCAGGATGGAGCCGAAGGCGGCACAGAGGCAGGTGGAGATGGTGACGGCAGCGAGCGGCATGCCGGTCTCGTGCAGGATGGCCGGGTTGACGAAGATGATGTACGCCATGGTGACGAAGGTGGTGAGCCCCGCAAGGGTCTCGGTTCGCCACGTGGTCTGGTGCTGCTTGAATTCGAAGTAGTCTTCGAGCCGGGTCTGGAGAGAAGGCATAAGAGCAGTTGTTAACGATCAGCTCTTGGCTTTGAGCCAAGAGCTGATCGCTGGTTCTTAGAACTTGAAGGCGAGGGACATCTGGATCTGGCGGGCGCTGCCGATGGTGTGGGTGACGACGCCGAGTCCGGAGGGGCAGGAGTAGAAGTAGTTATTGGAGCCTCCGGGCCCGGCGTACGGCTGGGCAGATGCGATGCCGGAGGAGGTGGAGCACGTGGTGCCGGTGGGCGCGACCCCGATGTTGTAGGTGCCGGCCTGCTGCGGGAAGGCGTTATAGCCGTAGTTCTGCGAGACTTCGTTACCAGGGACGTCGAAGCTGGCGCTGTTGGTGAGGTTGAAGATGTCGAAGGTGTACTTGAGCGAGTAGCGATCGCTGAAGTTGGTGACCTTCACAACGGAAGCATCGGCACGCTTCTGGAAGGCCTGGCGAAAGATGTTGCGTTGACCGGTGGTGAAGCCGGTCTCGTAGGGATCAGAGGTGGGGATGGCTCCGTTGAGCCCGCCGGCTGGCAGCAGCGGAAGCGTGAAGCAGTCGGCGTTGAGGGCATTGTCTCCGAAGGCTCCGGACTTGCCGGTGTAGGCCTGCTTCGGCGTGCACTTGCTGTAGTCGAGCGGGACGATGGGATTGGTGATGCCATCGCTGGTGCTGTAGTAGACGCTGCCTACGGCGCCTGAGAAATCGATGACCGAGTAAGGTTGACCGGATTGAAGCACGGTGAGCCCGACCAGCGACCAGCCGTCGACGATCTTCCCGGCGGTGGTGGATTCGGCATAGAAGCGTGGCAGGGTGAAGACGTAGTTGAAGTTGAAGACGTGGGTGCGGTCGAAGTCGGCCGAGGCATATCCGTCGCGCAGGTTGAGCGGGTTATTACCGTTGTAGAAGAGGCCGAGACCGCTCTGCTCGTCGAGCGCGTGCGACCAGGTGTAGGAGGCGCCGACCTGGAAGTTGTGGCTCATGCGCTTTTCGACATGCGCCGTGAGCGCGTTGTAGGCATCGACACCCGCGGCCCGATAGTCGATCGATTCAGCCGCATAGCCGATGTACGGAACGCGGTGATCGACGTTGCCGCCTTCGTAGTCCGCGTCGTAGGCATTGCCGTTCGGCAGGACAGAGTTGGCGACGTTGTACCCGTAGGAGTACGACTCGCCATGAATCTGGTTTGAGGGCGAAGCGATGCCTGGCTGGTTGAACGGGACGGGGATGACCTGGTGTCGTCCGAGATTGCCGACGTAGCCAAGTTCGACGGCAAGGGTGGGACGTGGCTGCCACTGGATATCGAGTGTGTAGTTGTAGGTGTAGGGGAGCTTGTTGGCGCGATCGTAGACACCCAGCGAGACGGGTTGAGCGCCGGAGCTGACGCCTGCAAGGTTGGGGAGGTCGGCTGCGAGCTGCGAGGCCTGCGGGTTCGAGGGAGCGGCGAGGGGAATGGTGCCGTAAGGATGGGCGAGATCGCCCTGCGCGTCGGTGGGTGCGGAGGTCGGCGGCCCGTAGGGATTGTTGCCGCCACAGGTGGGGATGTAATAGCTATAGAGCGAGCGGCCGGACTGGGGACAGCTTTGCACGTTGACGAACGGAAGCTGCTGGTTGACGCCGAAGGGTCCGCCGGTGACGGTGCCGATGGCGTAGCCGGGCGAAAAGTAGCTGAAGAGCTCGCCGCGATCGTAGTACATGCCGGTGCCGAGACGGACGACGAGCTTGTCGGCGAAGCGCTTGGGCGACCAGGCTGCACCGAGGCGTGGGCCGAAGCCCCACTGGCGTCCGGTCAGCGTGGTGTTGCTGACACCCTGGGTTCCGTTGGTGTTGTTGCCGGCGATGACGAAGCCCGGGTTGTTGATGGTGTCGGAGGTGGAGTTGTAGTTGTAGAGCGAGGAATCGAAGTTGAAGAGGCGTCCGTACTTTTCGCTCAGGCCGCCATCCCAGTCATAACGAAGCCCGGCGGTGAGTGAGATCCGGGGAGTGACCTGGAACTTGTCCTGCACATAGGAGCCGACCTCGTTGGCGCGATAGTAACGGCTGGCGTTGCCGCGAAGGAACGAGCTGACGTAGAAGCCGGTGGACGAGCTGCCGGGAGTCACAAATCCCTGGGCGAAGGCGCTGAAGTCATCGGTTGCGACGGTTCCGGTGTTGGTCCGGTGATCGATGGTGTTGAGCTGCGTGTACTCATACGTGGTGCCGAAGCTGATGGTGTGTTTGCCGTGGGTCCAGATGGCGTTGGCGGAGGGCTGGATGCGGTTCTGGAAGGCGCCTGTGTTGGGTGATTGACCTTCGGCGTTGGGCCCGATGTTGAGGATGCCGCCGCTTGAGAGGCCGGCTGCGGTGGCCGCGCTGCCGAGCACGTTATAGATGGAGACACCCGGGAAGTAGGAGGAACCAAACTGGTCGATGGTGCCGGGGCCTGCTGCACCGCCGGGGAAGGCCGTGGGGCCGAAGGGCTGTTCGTTATCGCCGTAGATTTTCTCGCGAATGAAGCCGAGCGTCTGCGTGGTGCTCAGGTTCGACCTCAGCAGAAATGTGTTGATTACGGAGAAGACCTGGGCGCCGGAGTCGAGGTGCTCGGTGAAGCCGGGAACGCTCGAATAGGAGTAAGGCGCGAGCGTGGGATCGTGCTGGTAGTAGTACTTGAGCGCGAGGGTATCCTTCGACGTGGCGTTGTAGTCGAGGTTGGCGACTGCCAGGTCGGCGTTGAAGCGGCCGGCGCCTGGGAGAAACGCGTTGAAGGGGTGGGTCGTGGAGAGCTGGTTGCCGGCATCGTTGGGGATGAGCCATTTCCCGGGTTCACCGGGGAGCGCAGGCGAGTTGAAGAGGGCGAGTGCAGTTTGGGCGATGTCGGTGGATTGCAGGTTGACACCGGCGGGGCTGGCATTGGGGAAGGTGGAGTTGACGAGGTTGGCGAAGCCGTTGGCATCGCGGTTGGTGTCGCTGAGGCCGGAGGGAACGGCGAGGAAGCCGTCGCCTACTTCCTGATCGGCGACGTGCAGATGCTGGTAGGCGAGGAAGGCGAAGAGCTTGTCCTTGATGATGGGGCCGCCGAGGGTGCCGCCGACGGAGTAGCGGTGAAGCTCGGGATTCTTGTTGACCTCGGGGATACCGGGGTCATTTTTGAAGAAGAAGGGCGCAGCGTTGAGCCAGTTGGTGCCACGATGCCCGTAGACCGAGCCGTGAATGTCGTTGGTGCCGGAGGCGGTGCTGAGGTCGATGTGAGCGCCGGAGGTGGAACCCTGTGAGGCGTCATACATTGAGGCGTTGACGCGAACCTCTTCGATGGTCTCGGGAGCGGGCGTGGGGATGGCGTTGCCGATGGAGATGTAGATTGACGCAGCGGTCTGGATGATGCCGCCCCCGCCATTGCTGCTCGAGACACCGGTCGAGTTGATGACGCGCGCGGAGCCGACCTGCGAGGTTGATTTGCCATTGAAGAGGTTTGAAGCGTCGACGCCGTTCAGGGAGAAGCTGTTGGAGGTATCGCGCTGGCCGTTGGCCCAGATTGGCAGGTTGCCGAGACCGGCGTTCGAGCCGGTGCCGCTCGGAAGCTCCGCGTTGACGCCGGGCGAGAGGATGGCCACACCTGTGAAGCTGCCGGTGGCAAGCGGAATCTCCGCAAGCTGCGCGCGATCGAGAACGTAACCGTTGGTGGTGTCGACGGCATTGAGGAGCGGGGTGGCGTCGACCGTGACGGAGTCGGACACGGCGCCCACCTTGAGCTGCGCGGGGAGCGTGAGGGTGCGATCGGCCTGGACCTGGATTCCGGGGAAGCGGTCGGATTCAAAGCCGTCGCGCGAGAAGGTGAGCGTGTAGCTGCCGATGGGGAGGTTTTGAAACTCGTAGAAGCCGTTGGAACCGGCGGCGGCAGTACGCTTCAGGCCGGTTTGATCGCCTACGAGGGTGACGGTCGTGCCGGGCAGGATGCTTCCCTGCGGGTCGGTGACCACGCCGGTGATGGCGCCGAGGGTCTGTTGGGATTTGAGCGTGGGCGTTGCGAGCAGGCAGAAGAAGATGAAGAGAATGGCGAAGACAGATACGGGGCGGCGGCTGCGGCAACAGATCATGTGGCGCTCCTACAAGGCTTGCAAAGGTGTGACTTGATGGCTGCGCGTCTTGCGCTGGGACAACCAGAGACGGGGGGTCGCGTTTGTTTCTGTTTGAGAGACAGGAATTCGCTAGAGCGCGGAAGATACCCGAACGCGCTTTGATCGCATGTGACTAGAGGTTGTGAAACGACGATAAATTGAGTTGAGCTTTGTGCCTAGGAAAATATTTCCGGCACAAGGCGGAACTCTCAATCGAGATCGACGCCAGCCGGAAGTTTATCGGTGTAGATCCCTGCGTTTTGCTCCTGGCAACGATAGGACTGAGCAGAGGGATCGATGAATCTTCAGCGGCTAATGGCCTTCTGAAGGCTTGCGCGCAGATCCTCGCCGGTATGGACGAGGTAGGCTTCGGAACGCTCGAAGAGGAGGATGCGTTCCGTTCCTTCGGAGATTTCGGCGGGGCCGGGATGGGGGTGCGCGCGGAAGAAGAGCACGGCGCGATCCTGCGCGGCGAGGTTTTGCGCCTGGAAGTTGCTGTAGACCTGAATATCCTGGAAGGCGCCGGAGTAGATCATGACGTCGTCGGTCGACATGTGGGCGAGTGCGCCGGTGGAGAGAGCCGCCTGCCAGGAGTTCTGACTGAAGAAGTAGTTGGGACTGTTGATGTTCGCGAGGCGTGCAGCGATCTGGTCGGGCTGGGTCTGGACGAGGGCTGGCAGATCGGCGACGAGTTGTTTGAGTTGATCTTCGGCGATCTTCACGGCCGCGTATTCCCGGTCGTCATGAGCGAGGTCGACACGGAGTTCGGCGTGGAAGTTTTCGCGGGTTTCACGCACGAGATGGCGATCGTGGATGATCTCGCGAACGCCTTCGAGCGAAAGCGCGATGAGAATGCCGACGGTGACGACGGCGATGTGGACGAAGAACTCCTTAAGCGAGAGGATGGGATGCGACGGGGCGTGGATGTCCAAGGCGAATCCTTTGCGTGGGCTGATTGGGAGTGTACTTGTTATCGCGGCAGAGGACCGGATCGCTGAACAGGCTTTGGCAACAGCATGGGCGCGACGGAGCGCTCGAGGAGGTGAAAGATGGATCGACGGGAGTTCGGGCGATTGGCTGGTTATGCGGTTTTGTCGCAGGCGTACGGCCATTTAGCCGCGCAGCCGAAGGAGGCGCAGAAGGTGCGATTCTCGGTGATGGTGTGGACGATTGAGAAGATCGCTTCGTTCGAACAGTGCCTGAAGATCGTGGCGCAGGCGGGATACCAGGGCGTTGAACTGGTGGGCGAGTTTCAGAAGTGGGCACCGGAGGAACGCGGCAGAATCCTCGCGCACATGCATTCGCTGGGGCTGGTGGTGGACGCGATGAGCGGCGTGCAGACGGGGTTCGCCCTACCGCAGGAGAGTGATTCCTTTCGCGCGCAGTTTACGGCTCATCTACAGTCCGCGCACGAGCTTGCATGCGAGCGGGTCATCCTGCTCTCGGGAAACAGGGTCGATGGCGTGGGTGCGGGGATGCAGAGGCAGACCTCCATCGACAACCTGAAGTGGGCGGCTGAAGTGGCGGCTCGCGCGAAGGTCGAGGTGCTGATTGAGCCGATCGATCTGTTGGAGAATCCAGGGATCTATCTCTCGAGCGTGACCGATGGGTTTGAGTTGGCGCGTGCAGTGAACGCGCCGAATCTGCGGGTATTGTACGACGTTTATCACGAGCAGAGAAGCTATGGAAATCTGCTCGAGAAGCTCGAAAACAACATTGACCTGGTGGGGCTGGTCCACATTGCCGATGTGCCAGGCCGGCACGAACCGGGCAGCGGCGAGATCAACTATGAAGCAGTTTTTCAGGCGCTTGGACGACTTGGTTATCGAGAGTGGATCGCGATGGAGTACTACCCGACGAGCGAGCCGGTGGCCTCGCTGACAAAGGCGAGAATGCAGGCGGAGCAGGCGCTGGGTCGTTCGTAGAGTGTCAGGAAGGTAGCAACGAGCCCAGGAAGGTGGGACCGAGCGGCGATGCGGTGTAACGGAATAGTTTTTCTGCTCTCGGTCCACGCGTTTCGGGCATTGACGCGCGGTAGGAACAAAGACATAATCAACGTGTTTCTGGCAGCACCCTCGTGGTGAGTCGACGGGTTCGCGCGATCTTAGAGATGGGTCATCCCGGAGAGTCAACCTGCATGGCGCGCGATCGTCTCCTTTCCAAGTCAGAGTTAGCGTGGTCTTGTCTCTGGTCTGCAATGTTGGTGATTGCAGCGATGAAGGCGGTCGTGACTCACCCTGTCTTCTCGGGGAACGTGGACTTCTGCGTCAGTGCGCTGCTCGCTGTGGGCGCCGGCGTCCAGCTACTCGTTGGGGGAAGATCATCACGGAAGAAGAATTCGGTTCTCTCGGCGGTCATAATCCTCCTCTTCTGCAACGCGCAGTTTCTGCAGTTCGCGTTTTCGAAGCGCCCTCCTTCGCCGTACCAGGGCGTTGACTTCAGCGCATATTACCTCGCCGGAAAAGTGCTTTCTGAGAGGCCTATCTCCCAGAGCGTGTACCAGCTTCCGCGGTTCGCAGATGGCAGGATGAACCTTAATGCCGAGACGCCTTCCTCATCGCCATGGCATGCGGATGCAATCCGTTATGACGTACCGTTCTCGGCTCCTTACATCTATCCACCTTTGCTGGCGATTCTCATGAAGCCGCTGGTGCACCTGCCCTTCGTGTGGGCTTACCGCCTCTGGACCTTGATGACGCTTCTATTCGTCATAGCTTCCGTTGCGATTGTGCTCAAGATGCGCGGGGTGCACGTTGACGGACGACTGTCGATCCTTTTGGGCGTGGGGCTGTTTTCTTATGCGCCTCTGCTTGAGAATCTATACTTCGGACAGATGGGCGGTGTGCTTCTCCTGCTTCTCACCGTTGGGGTGTGGGCGCTGTCAAGGAATCACGTTCTGGCTTCTGCATTCTGTTATGCGGTGGCTACCTTCATCAAGCTGACGCCAGTGTTAGCAGTACCATTGCTGGTAGTGCATCGGCGATGGAACTGGCTTATCGGATATACAGGCGGGATGCTTTCTCTGCTTGTGTTTTCGGTGTGGCAAGCGGGCTGGAGAGAACACCAGCAGTTTTGGCACGAGGTGCTGCCAAGTATCTCGAGCGGAGCTCCCAGATTTCCGAATCTGTCGATCGTGGCTTTCGTGCAGGAGCTACTTGTCGTTCACTTTCCGTACGCCGATGCGGCGCTGCTCACCCGGCATGAGTGGGTCGCTTTGATCCCGCGAGTTGTAGCATTTGTGGTTTACCTGTTGATGCTGAGACGTTGCACACTTCGACGCCACGAGGGTGACGTGGCGCGCGACCTTGTGGTGATCGGCTTGATCGCGATTGTCGTGTCACCGATTACCTGGGTACACCACTTCACTGCGGCGCTACTTCCCTTCCTTTACCTCTGGCGCAGGATGCCTCGGACGCTTGACCCTCTCCTGCTCGCTCTCCTGGTTGCGGTCGGGACGAACTTGATTGCGATGCTTCGCGTGACGTTCCACGATCCGTTGATCCAAGTTTTGCTGGCTGCGGTGGTGCCAGGTTTAACCATTCTGGTGGCTTACGTGGCCCTCGCGCCCGCACGGGAGTTGCAGGGTCGAGACACTGCGGCTTCGACGGGGCTCTCGGACGCTCTCACAGATTGAAGCCGAGATTGCCTGGCTGCGAGGTCTTTGCGCGGGTTCGTGCTGCTCGGTTATAGTCTCAGCCACATGCTGAATCTCACCCGTTCCCTTTCCCGGTTTCTTGCCTTGTTCGTGATTTCGTTCTCCGTGGCCGGTCAGCAGAGTTCCGGCACGTCGCTCGGTCTGTTTAGACAGACTGCGGACATCGGCACCACCAAGCCTGGATCAGCTACCTATTCTGCAGCTACGGGCAGCTATCGCGTCGCAGGTGGCGGGGCCGATCTCTGGGGCAGCGAAGATGATTTCCGTTTCATCTGGCTTCCCGTTGTTGGCGACGCAACCCTCGAGGCGGACATTTCGTTTCCTGCGGAAGACGTGGTCCCGAAGGAGAAGGCGATGCTGATCTTCCGGCAATCGACAGCGCCCGACGCGGCCTACGCCGACCTCGCTCTTCACGGCGATGGACACATCGCGCTGCAGTTTCGCAAGGCCGATGGAGCCAAGACTGAGGATCTGACGGCGACCGAGCGCAACTCCCGCCATCTTCGGCTGGAGCGCCACGGCAACCAATTCACCGCATCTCTGGGCCCGAATGCATCGGAGATGACGACTGTGCTCTCGACCGACGTTGCGATGCACGGCCCGATTCTTAGTGGGCTCGGCGTCTGCGCACACGATGCTGACGGCCTCCACTCAGCCATCTTCACCAACGTCAAGCTGACTCCGGCGAAAAGTTGACGATCGACGCTGCTGCAAGTCCTGAGGTATGGGAAGTCAGCGCTGTAAAGTAGCGGCGTGGTGGAGGATTTTGATGAGGGGGTGATTTGGTGGACCTGATCGGGATCGAACCGATGACCTCTTCCATGCCATGGAAGCGCGCTCCCAGCTGCGCCACAGGCCCACTTCTATCTATTCTGAGGCAGAGTGCCGGTGGAGTCAATCTTTGTCAGACTTCCGCCGTGTCTGCGGGAACAATGCTGAAGCAACCGGTGTCTAAGTCCGTGGAGTGAGCGAGCACTCTGCCGTCGGCGGCGCAAGTTTGCACCTCCTCGCAGCGCTTTCAAACGACATCGATTTGCAGGTTGTACGAACAAAGCCTTAGGCTAGAGGACACCCGAAATGCAGGCGGGCACAACGATGGGAAATCTGGCAAGTGCGATCGGAGTTCGGACCGAGGACGCGGCGTTGGTCGCTGCGTTGAAGGCCGGCTCGGAAGACGCATTTGGCCTGCTCATCGCCCAGTATTCGCAGCCGCTTTATACCTTGATCGCTCGAAGCCTGCAGGATCCAGCAGACGCGGCCGATATAACCCAGGAAGTCTTCATCAAGGTCTTCCGCAGCATCAAGAGCTTCCACGGGGAATCGAGCCTGCGTACGTGGATGTACCGGATTGCGCTGCATGAATCCAGCAACCAGAGGCGCTGGTGGACGCGGCATAAGAAGCAGGAACTGACTATCGACACCCCGCTCGGGGCGGGCGAGACCGACGATGGCGACGACGCGATGTGTCTCGGGGCCACGCTGCGGGATGCGCAAAATACGCCGTATGAACAGGCTGAGTGCGGTGAATTGAAGGCGCGCGTAGAAGAGTCGCTCAGGAAGTTGCCGGAAGTCTTCCGAACAGTAGTTGTATTGCGGGAGATGGAGGGCTTCTCGTATGAAGAGATAGCCGAGGTGTTACAGGTTCCGGCAGGCACAGTGAAGAGCAGGTTAATGCGCGGAAGAGCGGCTTTGAAAGAGATCCTGGTTCAGGATGGACTGGGCAGGCTGCTGGGCCGGTCGTTTGAAGGGGGAGTACGGTGAATCGACTGCGGGAAACGGAATGCGCACAGGTTAGAAGCTCGTTCTCCGGGTACCTGGATGGAGCGATCAGCGGGCGCGAGATGCAGTCGGTGGCTGGTCACCTGGAGACCTGCCAGCAATGCACGGCGGAGTTTGCCGCGTGGCGCGGCATGCAACGGGTCCTGGCTGAGACCGGAGCGGTCAAGGCGCCGGCCGATCTTGGTTTGAAGCTGCGCCTTGCGATCTCGCACGAGAAGAGCCGGCGGCAGGGATTCCGCGACAACCTGGTCATGCGCTGGGAAAACTTCATCCGGCCGATCGCGCTGCAGACGATCTCCGGCCTGGCGGGTGCGCTTTTACTCTTCGGCGGGATCTCGATGCTAGTGGGCGTGGTGGCCGTGCCCAACGCCGTTCTGGCCAATGACGAGCCGCTCGGCGCCGTGACGATGCCGCACTATCTCTACTCCGCGGCCCAGCAACAGCCGGTGGTCACCTCCGAGGATGGAACCATCGTCGTTGAGGCGGACGTGAACGCCGAAGGCAAGGTCTATAACTGGAATATTGTCTCCGGCCCCACGGATGAACGGACCCGTGCTGCCGTTCAGGACGACCTGATGCTGCAGGTTTATGAACCTTCGAGGATGTTTGGCGAGCCGGTGCGGGGACGGGTACTGGTGACGTATTCGGGTGTGCTGGTCAAAGGGTAGGACGCGGAGAACCCGTTGCCGCGGGGGACGCCGTTTGTGCAGGGATGGGTCGCTCTCTTATGCTTGGTCGGGGAGTCGAACGCTTTGATGTTCCCTCGACAGGTATTTTCGATGCAGTGTTGTCTTGTCACACCATTTTTGCGCGTTCTTGGCGCCGTAGCGCTATGCGGGTCATTGGCGGCCTCGGCAGTGGCGCAAACTCCTCCGCAGTCTACCTCCTCCACCTCCAATGGTGCGGCAGCGGTCGTCAAAGAGCAGTCGAAGATTCATCCTGGAACCAGCGGGACGAGTGATCCGAGCGTTGGATCGATTACGCTCGAGAGCAACGAGTCGCTTTTTGATGTGGCGGTGGCGTTGAATGCGTGCGGCTACGACGCGGATCTCGCGGACTCAAGCCCGATCCGCGCCGAGGTCCGGGCGGATGTTGCTGCGGCCGTGGCGGGATCAGCAAAGGCGAAAACGGCACAGGACGCGGTCTGCAAGTACATCCAAGAGCATCAGCTCTCGGATAAGGGGCGCGATGTAGCACAGTATGTCTCGCTCGGCCTCTATCTTGGGCCGCCGCCGGCACTGAATCCAATTGCTGACGAGACCGAGATGCCGCCGGATGCGCTGGGTGTCGTGAACATCCTGCCGCTGCTGAAGACGTTTGCCGATGCCGTGAGCCTGCATGTGATCTGGCAGAAGCATCACGCCGAATACGAGGCGATCACCGACCGTCTGCATAAGCCGGTGACGGACCTGGTCTTTGGGACCAACATTTACCTGAAGATTCCGATCAGCAGCTACGAAGACCATCGCCTGCTGATTTTGATTGAGCCGATGCTCGCGCCCAATGAGCCGAACGCGCGTATTTACACGAGCGACTACATCGTGGTGACCTCCCCGACCGCCGCGGGCGCTGTCCGCATGGACCAGATTCGGCATACCTACCTTCACTACACGATCGAGCCGCTGGTGTATGCGAAGGCAGCATCGATGGTTCGGTTGCAGCCGCTGCTGAAACCCGTGGCGGAGGCGCCGCTCGAGTTCGTCTACAAGACCGACGTGGTGGCCCTGGTGACGGAGTGCCTGATCAAGGCGATCGAGGCGCGCCGCATGGATACCGGTTTTTCACCTCCGGCCAAGCCGACCGGCCCGAAAGATCGTCAGGCGGACGCTCAGTATACCGACCACCTCGCGGTGTATGACCGTGATTCAGAACAGGTGCGGCGCAAACAGGTAGATCTCGATATGCGCCAGGGTTGGGTTTTGACGGAGTACTTCTACAACGAGCTCGTGCAGCTCGAGCATCAGCCGGAGGGGCTGAACGAGTACATGGGTCAGATGGTCTACGGCATGGACGTAGGTCGGGAACAGCATCACGACCAACAGATTGCGTTTTTACCGGAGGGTTCGAGCGAGTATGTACGTCGTGCGCCGAGGACTCCTACCGGCTTGATGCTTGCCGAGAAGGACATGTACGAAGGCAAGCTGGACGATGCGGACGAGATCGCCGATAAAGCTCTGGCCGACCCAAAGCAGGACTATGCGCAGGCCCTCTACCTGAAGGCTCGCGTGATCCTGATGCAAGGTGACCCCGAGACCTCGATGACGGACCTCCAGGAGGTCGTGAAGACGGCGAAGGATCCGCACACGGAAGCGTGGGCCCACGTCTATCTTGGGCGGCTTTACGACACAAAGGAACCGACCGAGCGGTCAGCGGCGGTAACGGAGTACAAGGCCGCATTGACGATTCCGGGGGTCCCTCCGGATGCGCGTGCCGCAGCCAACAAAGGGTTGGCGACGCCGTTTTCCGTGCCCAAGGTGACGCACGAAGAGGAAGAACCGCTGGACCCGAGCGGCAAAGCCGAGAAACAGAACTACAAACCTGAGTAGCATTCCCATCGAGGACACACACCGGTGCTCTCCGGTAGATTGAAGGATGGAGAGCGATGGCGAAGACAGCGAAAAAGACGCGGAAACCCGACAACTCTGGCGGCGGCTCCGCAGCTCAGCTGGAACAGGTACTCGGCCATGCATTCGCTCGTCCGGAGTTGCTGCAACTGGCGCTCACGCATCGGTCGTTTGTCTTCGACGGAGCCAGGCCGGACGGGATGGATCCCGGTCATCCGTCGCAGGACAATGAGCAACTGGAGTTCATGGGCGACGCCGTGCTTGGCCTGATCGTCGCTGAAACGCTTTGCGAACGCTTTCCTGCCTCGCGCGAGGGGGAGTTGACTCAGATGCGGGCTGCACTTGTCAGCCGGCGCAACCTGGGCCTGGTGGGGACGCGGCTGGAGCTTGGACGCTGGCTGCGGCTGGGCGCGACGACCGATGAGGCGGGCGGCCGGAAGAATGCTGCGTTGATTTCGAACGCCGTTGAAGCGGTGATTGCCGCACTGTACCTCGATGGCGGTTTAGCCGCCGCACGCGGCTTCGTTGAACGCGAGGTCATGGCCGAAGTAACTCGACGGTCCGACGAGGGGGGCGGCTTCTATGGCGCCGCCAAGGATCACAAGACGGCTCTCCAGGAGCTGGTACAGGCTGAGGGTCTGGGGCGCGTGGTTTACGTGCCAGTGAGCGAGACCGGGCCGGCGCATCAGCGGATGTTCCGGTTTTCCGTGCGCCTGGATGGACCCGGTGCGGAGCTTGGCATGCTGGCCGAGGCCGAAGGTTCCACCAAGAAGCAGGCGCAGCAGAGTGCGGCGGAAGAAGCTTTTCGGGTGCTTGCAGCGCGCGGCTCGAGGGCGGGAAGCCAATGAGCGAACAGGTTGCTCCGAGGCCCGGCGATCACCCTGCGGAGGTTCAGGCGTCTGCAGCGGCGGCACTGCGAGAGCTGTCCGGAAACAGCTTTGCGGATGCGGCGAGTGCGGAGGATGAGGAAGCGCCTAAGCGCAGGCCGCTTGAACACCACCATCATCCGGTTGGATTTCTGCCTGCAGTGCAATCGTTGTTGTACGTCCTGGTGGTTGCGCTGTTTCTCACGACGTTCACCGTACAGCCGATCCGCATTCCTTCAGGGAGCATGGAGCCGACGCTGCTGGTCGGTGATTTCCTCCTGCTTGATCGCCAGGCGGTCTCTGGCGACGCTATCCTGCTGATGCCGCCAACCGGCGTGGTGCGCGGGGATGTGGTGGTTTTCCACGATCCAGTCGAGGATCCTTCGGTGCACCTGGTGAAGCGGGTCATCGGGCTTCCAGGAGATCGTATTTATCTGCGCGACAACCACGTGTTTGTGAACGGTCGACCGCTGCAGGAGCCGTATGCGGTCTACCGGGTTTCGCCGCCGGACGCCTATCGCGACGATTTCCCGAGCCTTGCGACGCTGGACGCGCGCGTCGATCCCACCTGGTGGATTCGCCTGCGTGACCTCGTGAAGGATGGCGAGATCACCGTGCCTGCGGGCGAGTACTTCGTCCTGGGCGACAATCGCAACGAAAGTGACGACAGCCGGTACTGGGGATTTGTGCCGCGAAGCTACATTGTAGGACGTCCGGTGATGGTCTACTTCTCCTATCGGCAGCCGGAAGATGGAGGCGGGCGGGGCGCCCCCGGCATGTGGGGGGGGGGGGGGGGGGCAAGTCATTCGCCCGATGGCACCGCGTGTTCCATGTGGTCAAGTAGGTCGTTTCCGGGAAAAGGCTCGTCTGGGAAGCCGATTTTGCGCTTCGGTTTTCCACGGGGCAGGACTAGACTGACCTAGAGGCTGAAAAAGCTGCAACTTTCGCTTCCAGGAGACGTCTTCCAACACATGGGCGTGGCGCACACACTTACGGCAGGACTCGCACGGGGTGGGGCTGTGAGCCTCGAAGCAGAGCGGGTCGCAGAGATCCAGCGTGAAAACCTTGCGATCGCAAAGGGCTTGAAGCGCAATGACGCCGAGCTTCTGGACCGGCTGATCGAGCAATATCAGCATCGCCTACTGCGCTACCTGTTATTTCTGACCGGAAAACGCGAAGTTGCAGAAGACCTGTTTCAAGAGACGTGGATGCGGGTGCTGCTGCGTGGTTCGCAATACAACGGAAAAGCGCGTTTCGATACCTGGCTGTTCACCATTGCCCGTAATCTGGTCATCGATCTTTCGCGCAAGCGCCAGATGGCAAGCCTGGACGAGATGAGCGAGACCGGCGAGGATGAGCGTCCCTTTGAGGTAGCAATTGACGGCCCCTCGCCTTTTGAGCAGTTTGCCACGCGCGAAGATCGCGCCGAAGTCGCGGAAGTTCTGTTGAAGCTCGAGCCAAGCTACCGTGAGGTGCTTACCCTGCGCTTCCACGAGGAGATGTCGCTCGAAGAGATTGCAACCGTAACGCGAGCGCCGCTTTCTACGGTCAAATCCCGCCTGTACCGCGGGCTTGCCGCACTGAAGCCGGAGGTGGAGCAGGTTCGGCGAACGCGTGCGGCTGGGAGCGTAACAGCATGACAGAACGGTACGAGAACGAACAGGACTTTACCCATGAGCTTCGGCTTGCGGGTGCCATGTCGAACGCGGGAGCTTCGGCAGCGGCGATCAATCGCACACATCGGGTGGTGCGGGAACGTGCGAAGACCATGCAGGAACAGAAGCGCCGGGTGCGGAGTCTCTGGATCCCGCTCATCGTTTCCTTTGGCTTTCTGGCTTCAATCCTGTTCGCGGTCTGGAGCGTCCTCGACGAGAGCGAACTGCTGACGAACGGCATTCCGGATTCAAGTCAGAACATGATGATGCTGGCCCTGTGGTGCATCCCTCTTTCAGTCATTGTTCTCGTGGTGGTTGGGTTTCGGCGCGCAAGTGCGAACTCGAGTGAGGGGAGCCGGCAATGACCTTCGGACGCAAGACCTCCGCCGAGGCTGCACTGAAACGGGAAGGCGCAGCGACCGACGACATCGGGATGATCCCTTTATGGTCGATTGTGCTGGCGGTCGTGGCGTTCGCCGGAATCGAGTACCTGACCCACTTTGTATTGCCCGCACCCCGCGCCGGCATGATGCCGATGCGCATCATGATGGGCTACTCCTCGGGCACCCTGGTGGCAAGTTACTTTCTGCTGATGGGATACGTCAGCCGCGATGTGAAGCGGAGGAATATGTCCGCTCCGCTCTGGATGCTGATCGTCATCCTGATGCCAGGTGGCATTGGCGCAGTGGTTTACTTCCTGCTACGCCAGCCGATGCTTTCGAAGTGCCCCCACTGCTCCACTGAGATTGCGTCGAGTTACCACTTTTGCCCTCAATGCCAGTTCCAGATAGCGCCCGTATGCGGACAGTGCTTTCGCGGTGTCGAAATAACGGATATCTACTGCAAGCAATGCGGACACGATCTCGAAGAAGATCAAACGCCAGCGCGTCTCCGGGTTTACCGGGGTTAGCGGAGCTTCGCGGCTACCCCTGCAAGAACGCTGATTCCAGAGGACCGTCGACACTGGCACAATGTTTCTCGCCGGCCTTGTGGTTAACTGTTGAGCATGGCCTTACGGGTTGCAATTGTTGACGATGAACGGCTGGCGCGGCAGGAACTGCAGTACCTGTTGGAGGCCGCGGGGAGCGTTGACATCGTCGGCGTGGGTAGCAACGGGATTGAGGCAGTCGAACTCATCGCTTCGCAGACGCCCGATCTGGTCTTCCTGGACGTGCAGATGCCAGGTCTTGATGGCTTCGGTGTGCTGAAACGGCTGATCGAGTTGAAGCTGAAGCTGCCGCAGGTGGTCTTTGCCACCGCGTATGACCGCTACGCCGTAAGGGCTTTCGAGGTAAACGCAGTCGATTATCTGCTGAAGCCGTTCGATGAGTCGCGGGTGGCGCAGACGCTCGATAAAGCCAGGGCGCGCATTCCGGCTGCAGGAACAGCCACCGACGACGGTACCGCTGCCAAGCTCGACGCGCTGTTGCGGCTGGTAGGCGAATCCACAGGTACGGGCACGAAAACGAGTACCGGCAAGGTAGTCGTGCGGGCGCAAAATCGCCTGCTGCTGGTGGATCAGAAAGAGATCTGCTTTGCCGCGATCGAGGATGGAGCCATCTCAGTCGCCACGTCAACCATCGAGGGCCAGTCGAACTGCCGCACCCTCGAGGAGTTACTGGAGCAGTTGGACCCCGAGACGTTCTGGCGGGCGCACCGCTCTTATGTCGTCAATCTGCAGCATATCCGGGAGGTTGTGCCGTGGTTCAAGTCCAGCTACCAGCTCCGCATGGATGACCCGAAGAAGACAGAGATCCCGGTAAGTCGCAACCAGACCAAGCGGCTACGGGAGTTGTTCAATCTGTGAAGCGCTCTTCGCCCACATGCGCGTGGGTACGGAAGAAAGTAAACGGGTGCTCCTTTGCTGGAGAAGTGGTTCACGTCGCAGAACACAATGGGCAGCCCCGGTCGATTAAAAAATGACTGAGACCTAGGGATCGATCCGGGTGATGGCTACGTCGTTCGAGCCTACCGGCAGATTGATCAAAGTGCCATCCTGGCCGCTGATCCAACCGCTACCGCGGATGTTGTTCACGCCGCGATAGAACATTCTGTAGAGCAGAGGGTTTGAGACGGGCGGGTCCAGATGGGTATATACCAGCAGGCGCACATGGGCCTGGTTTGCAATGCGAGCTGCATCCAGCGGATCCGTATGGTAGTGCTGGATATCAGCCATCGTTTGTGCAAGGCGCGAATCGCCGGTGCGGGCCGCAGCCTCTCCGATCAGCTGCACCAGGTGCTGCGATTTCGCTTCATGCACCAAAACATCGGCTCCCTGTGCCGCGAGCGCGAGCGGCGGATGGTATCGGGTATCACCGCTTACAACCACCGAGCGTCCGCGGTACTCGAAGCGATAGCCGTACGCAGGCTCGGCTGGATCATGGTTCACCTCGAACGCCGTGACCGTCAGTTCTCCGAAGTGCATCGGCAGGCTCCGTCGATCTCTGCGGTTCGTGACCGGCCCCAGCATCGGGATGACATTTGGCTGCATCTGCGCCGCGGCGGGAGGCAGCAGCTGCACTCCCGAGTTTGCGGTGCGATAGCTCTGATCCTGTGCATAGGCTTCATTGAAGCCGATCACGACTCGCTCCACCCCCGGTGGCCCGTACACTTGCAATCGACCAGCATGACCGGCAAGCCAGGCATTGGTGTTTATCTCTCCCAGGTCTCCAATGTGATCCGAGTGAAAGTGTGTGAGGAAGACCGCTCCGAGCTCGCGTCCCCGCAACTGCCATAGCTCCAGGTTGCGCCCGCTCCCAGGCCCGGTATCGACCAGGTAGTATTTTCCGCCGGCAAAGATCGCGACGCAGCTCTGCGCGCGTGTGGGATCTGCAAAGGGAGCTGATGTGCCACATAGCAACACCTTGAGCGAATCGCCTTCCAGAAGCTCTTTGTCTCCTGCACGCAGATGATGCTCAACCAGACGGGTGAAAAGGGCATCCTCGATCGAAGGGATTGCAAGCATGCCGACTCCGACAAGCAGCACACCGAGGAGGATGACGCCGCTGCCGAAAAGCGCACGGGAGCTCATGACGGATTATCTCAGGAGAGTTTCAGGCAGTATTGCTTCCACCAAAAAAGCATCTACGAAGAAACGGCACTAAGAACCGGCGTCTGAACCTATTGCGGAAACTCTGGACGACGAAAGAGGAGATCTGATTGGATCCTGGATCTATCTCCGCCCTTCCCTCTTCTGCGCCAGCACCAACCCTCTCGGCGTCGGCAGAAAGATGCAGGAAACCAGCCCCTCCGCCTCAAGCCCGAACGCTGCGTCACGGACGGTCTTCATGTGCGAGCTTGCGTCGTGCATCAGGATGAGACCGGTAGATCGAATCTGCGGCAGAAATCGCTTCACCTCGGCCGCGCGGATGTCGACATCGGAATCCGCGAAGAAGATATCGATCGTCCCTTCCACCTCCATCTCGAGCGAGGACCCATTGCGAAGCTCGATATACTTCTCGAGTGGTGACGAAGCGATCTTCTCCTGTGCCTTCGCGAAGACGACCGGGTCAAACTCACAGGAGATGATCTTGCCGAAGCCGTTTGCGGCCATTCCTTGCGCCATCCACAACGTTGATACGCCCAGGAAAGAGCCGGTCTCGACGATCAGTTGGGGCTTGAGTGTTGTAACGAGTGTGCGCAGAAACTCCAGCACTTCCGCCTCAGCTGTCATCGAGTCGTACATGTGCCAGCGCTCCGGATGCGGACACTCGGGCGTGGCGCGATGATATTCCGGCAGCAGCGCACCGCCCGCGCGCTCCGCCTGCAGCATGATCTTGTGTTCCTGCTTCAGCTTCTTCGTGAAAAGACCCATGGAGTGAGGATAGACGAGCCAGACGAGCCAGACGAGCCAGACGAGCCAGACGAGCCAGACGAGCCAGACGAGCGGGACGAGCCAGACGAGATCGTAGAACTAGTTCACTTAGCGAGGCTTGATCGTGTAAGTCAGATTCAAGTTGAACTGCGAGGAGTTCTTGTTCGAGCCGACCGGCGCGTCGTTCAGGTAGTCATCGATCGCGGCGATGCTGAAGCCGAGTCCCTTGTAAACAGGAAAGCCCAGCGCGCCGTTGATGTGCGCGGAGTAGTCATTGGGATCGTTCCAGGCCGGAGTCACGGAGCCAAACTCGGTGAAAACGATCTTCTTTGGAAGATTACGCAGGTAGGTCTCGGAGAAGGTTGAGCCGATGATGTTCTGCGTGGTATTCGGGTTGAAAAAACCTTGCTTCTCATAGTGGACGTCGACCTTGAGGTCGAGCTGCTGCCTCTCGTTCTTCAAGACGTTGTAGCCAATACCAGCGCCATAGGCCTGTTGGAGGTCGAGGTTGGAGGAAAAGTTATGGTCGAACGCGGCGTCAATCAGGACGAAGAGCCTCGGAGAAAAGTACTCGTCCTGCTCGACCCCCGCATGAAAGATGTTGGTCTTGACCGTCGGGTCGCCGGCCTGAGACGTGGTGCCGTAGGACTGGGTGTAACCAAGCGAAGTGCGCGAGCTTGCCGGCAACCAGGGGACCGCGGGCAGCGCGCGCGTAAGCGCAATTGCACCGTCGAACGTCGTGGAATTCTGCGTGGAGCGAACGAGCGATGCACCGCCGGACGCAGTTCCCGTCCAGCCCTGATCAAACCGTAGGGGCTGCAGCGCTTTGGTGAAGTCGGCTGTCGGAATCAGCTGGTCGACCTCGGCAAGCGGCAGGTTCGTGGTTGAGGTAGGCGAGGTGACCGCGACTTCAGTCTTCTTATCGTTGGTCTCAGCGGAAATTGCACCCTCAGGCGCCGCAGTCAGGGCGTCCCTGCGGGTAAGCTGCTGCTTCGGCTTTAAAACGGCGAATGTCTGACTCGAGTGCAGCGTCTTGATGTTCGACCAGGGGACGGTGATCTCGCCAGCCATCAGGGACTTGAAGGTGATGGACTTGCCGTCAGCCTTCTCGAGCGTGCCCGTAAGCTGCTCGCCGTTGACGAATACCAGCACATCAGCCGCGGACTTGGGGGCCTGTGCGCGCAGCGCGACGGCAACAATGCAGAGGGAGAGAAAGGTGAGACAAGTTCGAATGGAGAATCTCCTGCTATTTCCAAGGCAGGCTGCGAGCCGGCCGGAACGAAGTGGCTTCTTTTGGGGACAGATCAAGTTTAGATGATTCGCAGGAGGTTAGCTGGGTTTGTTGATTTACTGTTTGGAAGCAGGCAGGAGGCAATGGTGAGAAAGATTCTTGGATATGTGGCAGCAGCCCTGGCCGTGGGGGTCCTGGTGATGTACGTGGTCGACTGGGGAATCTGGCGTATCCGAGTAGCGCGCGGCGGAGGCATGGGAACAGTGCAGGTGACCTGGTTCCAGGTTGCAGAACTGAAGGGGAGCAAGGAGCAATTCTATCCGGATGGCGAAGGTCCGGAAAGCTGCAGTCAGTCCGTCTTTCCGCAGGGTGGTGCAAAACCGTGCTGGTATATGGTGAAGCATCCTGTCGTCTTCGAGCGTTAGTCAGGATGCACTTGGTCACTCAATGAATCTTGATGCCGTGTTCTCCGACGATGGTAAAGACCGAGATCAGATTGGTCAGGATAAGCAGCTCGCGAACCTTCTGACCGAGCTTGGTGAGCTCAAGGTTCGAGCCGTGGGAGCGAGCCGAGAGATACAGGCGAACCAGCGCGCCGAGCCCTAAGCTGTCCATCTGCGTGAGGCCTGAAAGATCGAGAACGATGCGGCTGTGCGTGGGAAAGAGGCGAGCGACCGGAGAATAGAGGAGGTCGGAGGTGCTCGACAGCAGCTTACCGCGACAGACGACGAGGGCAGCACTTGCAGTTTCAGTTATTTCGAGCGTGAGCGGCGGCGCGGAAGAGATTGGCGGATGAGACATCAGTTTTCCTTACGCTTGGGGTGCAATAAGTCTAGCGCGGCGACGCGAATGCGTGCGCGAATAAGACGCGAACCTGCAAATGCGCGCAGAACAAACCTGTGCGCTTGTAGGAGATGATGATTCTGCACGATCAGTGCGCGTCTTCGGGGGAGTCTTCCGCAGAGACGCTAGGGATGAGCCTTGATCCAGCGCTGGGCGCCGAAGTCCGTGGCGATGCTCGCGGCGAGCAGGCCGAGCGAGATAAAAAGCGCGCCGATGATCCAGGGGAGTTCGATTCGACCGCGCAGCATGAAGTAGTCAAGAATCCCGAAGACCAGGACGAGGACCGCTGCTTCAGCGAGAAAGGACGAGCAGCGACGCGAGGCGATCACAGCGAGTTCGATGAGCCTGGAGGGTTGAGGTGCGCGAGTTCCGTTTCCGAAAACCAGGTGAAGGTTCTGATTGGTTTGGGCTGGGTTTGCTGCAGGTACGACGTTTGCTGAATTTTTGTGAAACATAAGAAGCCTTTGTGGTTCTTCTTCAAGCTTGACGCAGGAACGCTGGGCTTGTCGTCAATCTTTGGTCAATTTCAGAAGCACATGGATAAGAACACCGCGGCCAAAACACGCATCCTAATGGCTTTAGCGAAGGAGTTATGCAATGGAGCGTCGTGATTTTCTGAAGACAGCGGGTGCAGCAGGTGTGGCTGCAGTTTCGAGTGCGAGTGGTCTCGCGCAGGCGGGCAAGACGTCGGATCGGACTCCGGTGAAGCGTCCCGAAGCTTCGGGAATGATCTACCGCGAGTTGGGGACGACGGGCGAGCGCGTTTCGGCAATCGGAATGGGTGGTTATCACCTCGACAAGGATGGGAAGGTTCAGGAGCAGGATGCGGTGAAGCTGGTGCGTTCGGCGATTGATTCCGGCATCACGTTCATGGATAACTGCTGGGATTACAACGACGGCATCAGCGAAGTTCGGATGGGACAGGCGCTGAAAGATGGTTATCGACAGAAGGTGTTTTTGATGACCAAGCTGGACGCGCGAACGGCGAAGGATTACGACAAGCAGCTGGAGCAGTCTTTAGGACGGTTGAACACGGACACGATCGACCTGGTGCAGTTTCACGAGATTCTGCGGTTTGAGGATCCTGATCGCATCTTCGCGGAGGATGGAGCGATTCACGCGGCGATGGCGGCGAAGGCTGCGGGTAAGATTCGCTATATCGGGTTCACCGGACACAAGAATCCCGCGATTCACCTGCAGATGTTTCAAGTGGCTCAACAGCATGGGTTCAAGTTCGACACGGTACAGATGCCGGTGAATGTGTTCGACGCTCACTTCCGGTCGTTCACCAAGGATGTGATTCCAGTGGCTCAGAAGGCTGGAACCGGCGTTTTGGCGATGAAGACGTTCGGCGATGGCTGGCTGCTGAAGAGCAACACGTTCCAGCCAGCGGAGGCGCTGCATTATGGGCTTTCGGTTCAGGGCGTTTCGGTGGTGATTACCGGAATGGAGAACCAGATGCTGCTGGAGCAGGCGCTGACGGCGGCGAAGAACTTCACGCCGATGACCGAGGCGCAACGAGCCGATCTGCTCGGACGCACCGAGCAGGCTGCGATGACGGGCAAGTTCGAGCCGTTCAAGACGTCGAATATCTTCGATGGAACGGCGCAGAATCCGAAGTGGCTGGGTGGAAGCAGCGCGGATCCAGGGGTAAAACCATCCTAGGAGGGTACCCCCCCCGGTAACTGATTGGTTAGTCAGGCTTTAGAATGAACGGTTTAGCTCGTTCCCTCCCTCTAAAATATTCATTGCAAAAGGGTTACGGGTAAAATCTTCATTGCAGAGGGGTTACGTGAAAATAGAAAAGCTCCGCCGGGTGGCGGAGCTTTTCTGTTTTCCTCTACATCCAGTGTATCAAGTTGGAGGGGGTTGAGAGGACATCTGGTTTTCTGAGGTATGTTGCTCATTTGGTTCGGGTTGTGGGGTTGGTGCGAGGCTGGAGGGCTTGACAAGGGTGTTTTTGGCGGGTTTTCGAGGGGTGGGGATAAGGGTTCATTTTTGTGGGTAGTTCTGTTTTGGGAGTGGGCCTGGTGGTGGTCTTGAGGAGTACGGATCCCATGTCTCAAAAACGAGACATGGGGCACCCAGGTTCTTGTTTGATCGCCTGGGTTCGGGATCTTTGGGTGGCGGTATATTCGGATTCGATTTCTACTGTGCCGCGTTGGTTGGTGGCGAAGTGGCGGCAGCTTGACCAGGGCCAGTCCTGGGGTTGGGTGACGAGGCCGCGGGCGACTGGATTTTGATGCATGTAGTCGATCTTCTCGGAGCGCTTGTGGGACGTTTGGACGTTGAAGTCGTAGTAACGAGCTGCCCAGAAGGGGCTTTGGGTGGATTGGACTGAGACGGAGAGTTTCAGGGCCTGAAGGGCTTTGGAGAGGACGGCTTTTTTCGGTTCGCTGAGGAGCAGGTGGACGTGCTCGGGCATGACGACGTAGGCGGCTACGACGAAGTCATAGCGGAGACGCATGGATTCGAGGGAGTGTTCGAAGAGCTCGCGGGCTTGCGGGGTGGCGAGGTAGGGTAGCCGGTGATAGCAACTGAAGGTGACGAAGTGGAAGTCTCCTGTGTGTTGGTATCGGATGAGGTTGTGGGGTATGGGTGGATGGTAGATGAGGGTTTGGCGGGCTGAAAGCACCGAATTGGGAATCGGAGTGGAACGGGTCTGGGTGCCCCATGTCTCGATTTTGAGACATGGGTTTTAGACAGCTTCTGAGGGCAGAGGCGAGAGGTGCGGAACGTGCTCCACGGTCGGGTTTGGGGCGGTGGCGTGGAGAACGTATCCCATGTCTCAAAGGCGAGACATGGGGCACCCGGTTTTTTTGAGGTTTGAGGGCTGGAACAACGCCTATTTTTGTTGCGCAACAGGCGCGGGAGTAGCAGTTGCGGGATCCGAAGCGCCGCAGAGTTGGGCCTCAACGTCCGGTTTCAGCTTGCCCGTTCCGCAAAGGGTGGAAGCCGTCTTCTGTGTATTGCTACCGTCGCCAGCTAGGTTCGGCGTGAAGTCGCCGATTGTCGCATATTCGTGACTTGAACTATCTGGATCAGGAAAATAGAAGGTGCAGCGGACGGCATCGTTCGGATGTTTCTTGTTCGGCTTCGCGCATTCCGAGGCAAAAAGAACTTTTGTCCCGGGCTGAACATTATCCAAGAACCATTTGTTATGGATTGTTAGCGCGGGGCGGTAGGCGTTTGAACCCATCGCTGACAAGAACGTCAAACCCTTGTTAACGGGTGCCTCGACGCGGTAGTCTCTAGTCGGCATGTGCAACAGGTGAATGCCCTGGCCACCATCGCCAAGTTTTGCGTCTGTCGAGTTCTTGCCTAAGGTCACGTCTGTGCCGGTTGAAACGCGAAGATTCTCGTCCAAGATTGCGACCTCGTATTGCGAGGCATGTTTGTAGGTCTTGGCGTCTTGACAACACAAGGTGAAGGGGATAGAGCCCATAACCGAAGCTAGTACTACTCTGGTAGCGGTGTTCATTTGGATTGTCCTTATTCGTTGTTTTGCTGCTGAATCTCAGATCCCACAGCCAATTACCTCAAGAAGGTCACTGAGCGGAAAAGTGCCGAGCCCGCTTAGCCTGTAACACAGGGTGCGCGGAAGAATCGGTGGCTCCGCTGCTATGTCGCTCTATCGAGCGACTAACAATGAATGAGAGTTGATGAAGGGAATCTTACTTACCTGTCACGCTCTTAGCAAGGATCACGGGTGCTACGTAACGCAGCCGGTGCGGACGGCTGTGTGGCTTGAGGAACGCGCCGGATCGTCTCTTTGTCTGCGGCTGCTCGGGCAGGCTTGAAAGCCTGCCCTCCGGTTGGAGAAGCTGCTTGCGACGCGCGGCCGGGATGCTGGATTTGGCTTGCGTTCTAAGTGGGAGTGCCACTACAAACGCAGATTCCCTTCGGGAATGACAAAACAGAAGGAAGCAAAAGCGGAAGAGACGGGGAGAAAGGGACGGGCTGTTGTGGCGGGATGAGCTTCGTCGGGGTTCTTCGACTGCGGGAGGCTCAAAGGCGAGCCTCCCTGCGCTCAGAATGACGGGGGGTAGTGCGGCTAGGATTGGGACTACAGACGTAGATTCCCTTCAGGAATGACACGCAGAAAGGCGGAGACGAAATACAGGGGTCCTTCGCTTTGCTCAGGATGACCGAGGTTGCGGGGCTGGTCTACGTCGCAGCCTCGGCGGACGGCGATGTGGTAGGCGAGGAGTTGGAGGGGG
>CAXTNM010000051.1:0-36245 GCA_964245715.1 uncultured Acidobacteriaceae bacterium
GTCCAGTCGCTGCCGAGGGTGACGTTGCCTCCACTGCCGAGCGCGATCGTGCCACCGCTGCCCAGCGTAACGTTGCCGCCACTGCCGAGCGTGACGCTGCCGCCGCTCCCCAACGCAAACGTGCCACCGCTACCAAGGGTGAAGTTGCCGCCGCTGCCAAGCGTGACGCTGCCTCCACTGCCGAGAGCTACAGTGCCCCCGCTGCCGAGTGCGACGCTACCGCCGGCGCTGATGTTCAGGGGTGCGACGGAAGAGCCGAAGGAGAGGAGGGTGGCGAGCGAGGCGAACTCGCCGCCAGTGGCGCCGACCTGGCGAAGGTCGAGGTTGGTGAGATCGTTGAACCCGCGTTCATTTGGCTGAAGAGCGCCAATAAAGCTGAGATCCTGACCATTCGACCAGACAGGAGAGATGGGAGCGATCGAAGAGTCGACCCGATAGCCTTGCTCGCCGGCAAGCGGAGTGCCGTCGCAATGCAGCGTGGCGGGGCTGACGGGTGAGCCGCTTGTGTAAGGCACGTACCAGGCTGAACTCGGGATGATGGCTGCGTTGCCTGATGCATCTGTAAGCGAGGTGATCGAGCCCGCGGAGTTCTCGTTGATCGGCGACAGCACCTGGTTGGAATAGGCAAGAACCTGGTTCGTTCCCAACAGATCGAGCTGGAATAGATAGTTCATCACGCTCTGGTAGTTGGGCTTGCAGTTGGCGTCGAAGGTAGGCACGTAACTGCCGGGTGTGTCGTAGTAGAGGCCGCCATGACTCAGGCCGAGCGTGTGTCCGATCTCATGGAAGATCGTGCCGGCGAGCACGTTGGCGCGCTTGCTCATGTCCTGTTTGGGAGCCGTCAGCCAAAGGCCGAGCGTCACGGCCGAGTCGGCTCCCCCCAGATCGGAATAGCCGGAAATGCTAGAGATAGTGCCGGAGGTGAGACCGATCACCGGCTCCGGCAGAGTGGCATTGGGATAGGCCCAATTTGGCACACCAGGGGTTGCAAGGGTGATGTGCGTGCTATCGGCGCAAGTAGTGGTGTTGTAAACGCCGTTTAGACTTGGATTTCCGAGTACGCCCGAGAGCGTGACACGGCTTGGACACGCGTTGATGCCGGTGCCGCGGTCGACGGTGCCGATGGTGGTGATGCCATTGAGCACGGTGATGGAGGTAAGCGTCGCGTAGCGGGAGTTCCAGGCAGGAATGGCAAGTGAATGGCCCATCAGGACGTAGTGGTAACTATCCTTCTGCCCGTAGGGAAAGCGCGTGGTGCAATCACCACCGGAGAGGCAGGCGGCCAGGTTACGGGGATAAAGTTTAGAGAACTCGAGGCTGTTCTTCCAGCCGACAACGCCGGGCTGGTTGGGAAACTGGCAGAGCTGCGCCGGACTGACGGTATAGTTGTCGACGCAGGTGGACTCGGGGACGGCGTTGCCGATGGTGAGGTGCAGTTGAATGCCCGAGGCCGCGAAGGCTTGCTGTACCATCGCAAGCGGATCGTTACCGTTCGCGTCCGGCGATGGGAAAAGATTTTCCTGGTTGGGATCGCAGGAGCCGCTGGCCAGCACCGCCCCGCACATGTAATCCATTTGAACGAAGAGGTCCTTCTCGCCATGCTTCGCGCCCGGCAAACCGACCCATGTGTTCGTTTTGGCGTCGTAGTATCCAGGTTGGCCGGCGTGGAAGTCAGGCGAAGCGGGCCCGGTCTTCCAGGCGTCGAGGATCCCATCGTTATCGCTGTTGTTGACCGGTGTGCTGACAATCACCGCAGCATAGGCGTTGTTTGCGCTAAGCGGCGCGCTGTACTGGCTCGACTGCCCGAGCGCCACCGAGTTCATGCTGTTGTTCCAGGTTCCACCGCTTGCGAAAAGATTCGTGTTCTTGCCGGTGCCGCTCGGTCCACCGACGGCGTCGTAGAAGCCTTGAACGACCTGGGCACCAGGATTTCTTGGCAGAGCCGCTCCGTCGTAAACGACAACAGACTTAAGCGGGAAGTTGGGTGAGAGCACACGGTAGATGAGCACCAGGCTCGCGCCTTCAGTGAGTGGCAGTGCACTTCCGCCGCTATCAGGTAAGGAGACCGTGTAGTTTCCGGCCGCGAAGCGAATACCATTTGCTCCATCGGGAAGGTAGACATTGACGTTTGCGCGATAGGCGCGGATGGTGCCCGTAAACTGCCCGTCAGTGTAGTTGAGGAGATCATTGCCGATCTGCTGGCCGACTATGGGGTAACCGTTGAAGGTGCCGTTAGTCGACGAAGCGTTCGGCGTGCTTTCCAGCGTCTCCCAGTAGAGGAATGCATCGACGATGTCGGCACCGCTGGGAACGCCCTGGGTGGGACTCTGGCTGTACGCCGGAATAGTAATCGTTCCTGTGGCGGAGCCTGCAACGCCGGTACCGCGTAAGGAGACTCCTGCTGAGACGTAATCGCCAGTGAGAAAATAGTTGTTATACAACGAGAGAGGATTCGGGGAGACGGGCTGCGCCTGGCCGCTGGAGATAAGTAAATTGACCGCAGAACCGACGTTCACCTGAGTGCCCGCGACCGGGTTCTGAGAAATGACATCGCCCGAAGAGACGGTGCTGCTGGAGGCCGTGGTCACGCTGCCAGCCACCAGACCAACGGCGGCAAGGGGCGGTTGAACAGCGTTGTCCGGCTGCCCTACAAGGTTGGGAACGGCGACGGTTCCGGCAACGCCGTTGACGGCTCCGGTGCCACCTAGCGAAAGCATCTGGCTGGCGGGACTGAGGTTTTGGCTGTTGTCTGTGTAGACAGCATTCCCCTCCCAAAAGGCCGCGCCCTGGGGCGTGAAGCTTAAGCTTTCACCGCAAGTCGCCCCGGGAGCCAAGGTGAACGCACTTGAACAGTTTGCAGCAAGGGTCTGCGTGAAGCTCGTACCCAGGCTCACTGCAGTCGTTCCACTGAGCGGCTGGTTCCCGATGTTTTGCAGGAGAACGATCTGCGGGCTATCCACACTTGAGCTGCCCACGTTGGTTTGCGCGAAGCTCAACGATGGCGTCTGCGAACGGGTGAATCTGACTACTCGCTGGTTCGCAAGATCACCGGCGAAGATATCTCCGGCGAAGTTGACGGAAAGTGCCTGAGCATTAGTTTTGACGGCTAGGATCACCTGACAACCGGCACTCTGGCATCCAGGTGGAACCTGGACGATCTCACCGAGACCTGAGTCCGCGACATAGACGTCGCCGGCTGCATCCACTGCAACTCCGGCCGGTGCGCTCCACCCTGCACCCACCGAAACCTGGCAAGCGGCGGTGGTGCAACCCACCGGAACTTCGACGACCGTTTGCAGCCCAGTTGCCGCTACGAACAGGTTGCCGGCCGAATCAATCGCGATACCGAAAGGTTGGGATCCGGCGCCTTGGTTGTACACGACAGCCTGGCAAGCGGAGGAGGTGCAGCCTGCCGGAATCTCAAGAACTTTTCCGTCGATGGAGTCGCTGACGAAGACATCGCCCGAACCGTCCACGGCTATGCCCTGAGGACTTGTGATCTGGAGCAATACCTGCTGGCAGCTGCTGGTGGTACAGCCGGCCGGAACTTCGAGGACCTGGTTGAGAGTGTTGTCGGCGATGTAAAAGTTGCCGGCTCCGTCTTCCGCCATGCCTGATGGATTTCTAAGATTGAAGCCCACTGTTGTTACGGCTCCGCTCGGCGCCAGCTTGAGGACTCTCGCTTGCCCCTGATCCGAGATAAAGAGATTGCCGACACCGTCCGTTATCACACCCTTGGGTGCACTCACCGTGTAGGTGCCAGTGTTGACCGTGGTCTGTGTGCCCGGACCGAAGGCAAGCTCGGGCTCCTGGCCAGTGCCGTAGATCGGCGCGATGACTGAGAGAGTTCCGTGGCTGTCGAAGATCTCGGTCGCGCCCTGACGCAATCCAGCGATGAGCGGCGCGAACGTGACCTGAATCGTGCAGGAGGTACCAGCAGCGATTGTGCCGGTGCAATTGTTGAGGTTGCTAAGGGAGAAGTCAAAGCCGGTTAGGCCCTGGCTGACGACATTGACCGCACCCAGGGTCGTAGTCGTTGCAGGTGCATAACTCATGGCGAACGTACGGCTGCAGGGCGCGGGCGTGCTCTTGCACGCATTCACGTTACCAAAGCTTCCGTAGTCGAGTACACGATTATTTCCATAGTCCGCGATGTAGACGTTCCCGCCCTTGTCCAACGCCACGCCCCATGGCTGGGAGAGACTATCGCCGCTGATCCCGCCGTCGTTTTGCGCGTTCGAAGTGAAGCTCCCGCCCTGCCCATAGACACGATTCGCAGTAGTCGAGCCGAAGGAGTAATAGAGGACTCGATTGTTTGAACGGTCTACGACGTAGATGCCTCCGCTGCCATCCGCGTCAAGAGCAACTGGACTGTTTAAGCTGCTGGCGCTTACTCCTCCGTTGTTGACAGAGCCAGACGTGAAGCTGCCTCCCTGGCCATAGACCTGAGTCGCGGTGGTGCTGTTCGCCGGGTAGAAGAGTACCCGGTTATTGGAGGTATCGGCTATGTAAAGATCCCCGCTGGTATCAACCGCGACCGCCTGCGGCTGATTCAGGCTAGTAACGCTGATGCTGCCGTTGTTCGCGTAGTTCGTGCTAAAGCCGGGCTGCCCGTAGACGCGTGTTGCGGTTGTGCTGCCAGACGAATAGAACAGAACACGGCTGTTCCCATAATCAGCAACATAGAGATTGCCGCTTCCATCGAGGGCAATGCCCGTGGGCTGGAACAGGCTGGTGGCGCTGATTCCCCCGTTGTTGCGGGATCCGCTCGTAAAGTCTGGCTGCCCGTACACTCGCGTCGCTGTCGTGCTGCCGGCAGGATAGAAGAGCACGCGACTGTTATCTTCATCGGCAACGTACAGGCCGCCGCTGCTATCGAGCGCCAGCCCTTGCGGATTGTTCAGGCTGGTTGCGCTGGCTCCACTGAAGTTGCTGGTGAAGCTTCCGTTCTGCCCGTAAGCGCGCGACGCAGTGGTACTGCCAGCCGGGTAGAAGAGCACGCGATTGTTGGCGCCATCCGACACATAGAGGTTGCCACTGCCGTCGACAACCACCCCTTGCGGGTTATTTAGAGTACTCGGGCTGAGTCCGCTATTGTTCACGCTGTTGCTGGAAAAAGCTCCGCCCTGTCCGTAGACAATCCCCGCCGTGATGGGCCGAAGCGTTCCAGAAGGATTGGTCTCCGGCGCAACGAAGCTCGCGCTCACACTCAGGGCCGAGGTCACCAGGACGGTGCATGACGCATTCACACCGAAGCTTGAGCAGGCACCACCCCAGCCCACAAAGACAGACGATCCCGATGCACTCGCCGTCAGCGTCACAGAGGTTCCGCTCGCGTAGCTTCCAGAGCACGTCGTCGTTGCGCCGCCAACGGTCTCCAAGCAACTGATCTGTCTGAGGTTGTCGGCGGTTGTGCCAGTGCCAGTTCCGGCTTCAGTGACAATGAGCGGGTAATTGACAAGGTTGGTGCAAGTCACCAGGACGTTGGTGACGCTCGCATTAGTAATCGTTCCGCTGCCATCTGTGATTGTGCAACTCTGCCCTGAGGGCTGCGAGAGGACCGTGACGGCGTATGGGTCACCTGTGAAGTAAGATGTCGTGAAGGTAAAGGGATTGTTGCCGCTGACAGCAACCGTACTTCCTAGGTTGTTCTGCAGAACCAGGCCTGTGCCACTCAGGCCAGTTACCGCGCCGCTTACAGAATATTGTGCTGCAAGCGCAACGCCGCTGAGACTTACGCTTTGTGTGGCAGCACTGGCGTTCAGGGCGTTGTCAGTGAAGGCTGCCGTGCTGGTCACGGGACTGCCAGCGATGGTCGGCGTGAAGCTGACACTCAGACTGCAGGCTGCGCCTGGCATCAAGGCAAAGGAGGCGGAACAATCCGCAGGCGTCCCTGCGCCGGGAACCTGAACGAAGCTCGAGCCAGCAATGGTGAGGCCTGGGTTCGATGCGCTCAGCATCTGGTTGCCGATATTCTGCAGCGTGACAGACTTTGGACTATCGCTGCTTGTGTTTCCTACATAAGTGTTCGCGAAGGTAAGCAGCGAAGGTTGCGAACGCACCACCTCTTTGACCAGGTTGGTGAAAACATCAGGACTGAAGACATTTCCCTGCTGATCGACAGCAACCCCGATAGGATCTATCCCGCTGAGGAGGACAACCTGGCAACTGATGGTGGCGCAACCCGCAGGCACCTCGACCACTTGCTGCAGTGATTCGTCCGCAACGAAGACGTCACCGGCTGCATCCACTGCGACTGCCTCTGGTTGTACCCAGCCTTGTCCGACCGTCGTCTGGCAGGTGCTGCTCGTGCAGCCTGCCGGCACCTCCGCCACCTGATGAAGACCGAAGTCTGCGATGAACAGATCACCGGATGCGTCGACCGTCATCCCAACCGGATTGGCGCCCGCCGGGTTGTAAATCACGCTCTGGCAGGCTGCGCTTGTGCAGCCTGCAGGACTTTCGAAGACTTCGCCGTCCAGAAAATCGCCGATGAACAGATTGCCCGCTCCATCGACCGCCACTCCCAGCTGACTTCGCAGATTGGCGCCGAGCACCTGCTGGCAACTGCTGCTGGTGCAACCTGCCGGAACCTCTACCACTTCGTTCAGATTGTTATCTGCAATGAAGAGATCGCCCGCTCCGTCAACGGCTATACCCTGGGGATAGTTCAGTCCGACGCCAACCGTCGTGACAGCCCCGGTCGGCGAGAGTTTGAGCACCCTGCTATTCCCGGTATCTGCGATATACACGTTACCCGCTGCATCGAGCGTCGTACCCTTTGGCTGATTGAGCGGGAAGTTGCTCGTGGTGCTCACGACAGTCTGCGTGGCTGGACTGATTGCCACCGCAGGGCCCTGTCCGGTGCCGTATATCGGCGAGGTCTCAAGAATGTTGCCGCTGCTGTCCTCAAGCTCAATCGCACCTGCCCGTAGACCGGGTGCCGACGGCGTGAAGGTGACATTGACCGTGCAGGTGCCAACCGCAACCATCCCGACGCAGGTACTGCCGCTCGCGAGTTTAAAGTCGAGCTGAGGTGTACCCTGAGTCACGACCTGGGGTGTGCCAAAGGCGCTGGTACCACTCACGTTGTACGTGAAGGAAAGAGTGCTGCTGCAAGGCGCCGGGGACTGGTTTCCAGCGGAACAGACGTCGACACTGCCAAAGTTACCCGGCAACCCGTACTCCCACGTATCGTTTAGCTGCGTGGTGTTGTACCCCCCGAAGAGCACCGTTTGGCTTCGCGCCGCGTCATAGACAACTCCGTTTGGCTCGTAACGACCTGACGGACTTGAAGCAGTCATGACCTGGGTCCAAGACGTACCGCCAGCAGCGGAGCCGAATACCCAGGTGTCGTTCAGGAAGGTGCCGTTGTAGCCGCCAAACATGACCACTTCCCCGAGCGACTGGTCGTAGACCATACCCTGCGTGTTCCGTGCGGGAGGGTTGCTTGCGGTGCTGAGTTGAATCCAGTTCTGTCCATTCCAGACCCAGGTATCGTTCTGGTAGACCAGATTCGAATCGCCGCCGAAAAACACTACTTCCCCCAACGCGGGGTCGTAAACCATGCTGTAGTCAGCGCGAACTGATGGGCTGTTCGCCGGGAACTGCTGAATCCAATTGCTGCCGTTCCACAGCCAGGTGTCGTTTATCTCGACGCCGCTGTTACTCACACCTCCGAACAAAAGAAGTCCGCCCGGGTAGTAGGCTAGAACGGCAGAGGCGCGAGCAGGCGGGCTATTTGCCGGGCTGGCCTGCGTCCACGTCGTGCCATCCCAGATCCAGGTGTCGCCCAGACGGCTGCTTACAGAGGCCAAGCCTCCAAACATGACAACCTGACCATGCGTAGCGTCGTAAGCCATAGCTTCCGCTGCGCGCGGAGAGGGGACCGTTGCGGGGTTCGCCTGGGACCATGTGGTGCCATTCCAGAGCCAGGTGTCCTTCATGTAACCGTTGCCATAGCCGCCAAACAAAACTACCTGCCCATGCGCCTGGTCGTAGGCCATCGCGTCGATATAGCGTTTCGACGGACTCGTTGCAGGAGTTTGCTGATACCAGCCGGGAGCAAGCGTTTGCGCTTCAATTCCAACAAACGTGAACATGACCAGAAAGAGCAACGACAGCAACGACAGAATAGTCCGCCAGCAAATGCGCGAGCCCTGATCATGGCTGAAGGCATCGTCTTCGGAGGAAACAGGACTTGTGCGATCAAGAAACCTGAGAAAAACGGAACGGACGCTACAGCCTGCCCGTGGATCCGTGCTAGCGGACTGCCAGTTCATCTGCGAAATCTCCTGAGAACAAGTGCCGAACTCCTCGCTGGCGAGGAAAGCCCAACTCGTCCAATGCCTAAAGTCGTAGTCTCATCTTGCAGCCAGATCCTCTTTGTCGCTAAGCACAGAAGCTCCGCGGCAAACGAGAAGTAAGCACATTTCCAGGCGATTAGGTCACACAAGGAATTGAGGTACACGATGACTCATGAAGCAGATTGGAGGGCCGTTAGGCAATAAGACAGTTCTGCCCATCCTGTTGTCAAGGTATTTTCCTGGCTTTGTAGCCTATTCACATCATGATCACGGGCCTGCTGGTCGGAAGAGGTAACTTCACTGCTTTCAGCTGGAAAACTAAACTGCTGACATAGAATCACCTGTGCATTTAGGTTGATAAAGCGATGCCTCTTTCTACTTCTACCGTAAGCGCCTACCTTGACGTCCTCTTCTCGGAACTCCCAGCTCAAGCCATTGCCATCACTGAACTGCCCTTCCTGATCGGACGGGGACATGGTAACGGCAACCACCTTGCCCTTGACGATATGCGCGTCTCTCGTCACTGTGCTGTGATCACCGGTGGTGACTCTGGGTTTCTTCTCGAGGACCGGGGACAGCGTGAAGGGATCTTTGTTAACGGGGAGCCAATCAAGCTGCAGCCGCTCCATCACGGAGATCGTATCCGTCTCGGAGTAGACGACTCCTGTCAGCTAATTTTTCGCTTGCCGCGGGAGACTGTGGCCCAGGAAGAAGCGGTCTCTCAACTGCGCAACATCCTCGGCTCGATGGGCAACGACTCGCGTGAGGAACTGCATGGGCTGAAGCTTCTTCTCGAAGCGACTTCGCTCATGCACTCGAGGCTTCCGCTTGAATCGGTCTTGTCGACCATGCTCGATCATGCCATCGTCATCACGCGCGCGGATCGTGGCATGCTGCTCGAACCCGACACCGTCGGTGTTCTACAGGTGAAGGTCGCGCGCGGACAGTCGGGTCAGAGTCTCCCTCCGGGGCAAATGCACCCTAGCCGGTCGGTACTCGGTAGCGCGGTGGAGACCGAAGCCGCCGTGGTCAATGAGGACCTGAACCTGGCGGAGATGAACCTCCAAAGTGCGCAAAGTGTTGTTGTGCAGTTATTGCGCTCGTCGGTTGTCATCCCGCTCTATTGTCTTCAACGGTGTCCCGAGGAAGCTGGCACGGAATCTACCAGGCGCCGGTTACTCGGAGCGATCTATCTCGACTCTAAACGTACTTCAACCTTCTCAAAGCTGGATCGCCAGATCCTTGAGGCTCTAGGCGCGCAGGCCGGAAGCATTCTGGAAAATGCCCGCTTAATCGAACGCGAGAGAGAGCGGCAACGTCTTGAGCAGGAACTTAACATCGCGCGCGAGATCCAACAGGCGCTCGTTCCCCAAGGTTTGCAGGACTACGGCCGTTACTCTATTACAGGACTTCATCGGCCATGTGCTGAGGTGGGCGGAGACTACTTCGACGTCTTTCCCTTACCAGACGGCCGTCTTGCACTCCTGATCGCCGATGTTGCCGGGAAAGGTCTCGGCGCCGCACTCGTTACAACCATGTTGCAAGGAGCGCTTTCAGGAATGACTATGGGCGTTAATCCGGTGATCATTTTCAACCATCTCAATCACTTTTTATGTGGGCGAGCCTCCGTTGGGCGTTGCGTTACGGCCTTCCTCGGTCTCCTTAGCGACGACGGCATCCTCGAATTTGTGCGAGCCGGGCACCCCACTCCCCTGCTCCTGCGGCGAGGAACCGTCATCGAACTCTACTCCACTGGATCTCTTCCCATTGGACTCACAGAAGACGAGACCTACACATCTTCCACTATCCAACTTGAAGTTGGGGATACTCTCCTGCTTTACACCGACGGCGTGACTGAAACCGAAGATCGAAGCAGGAACTTGTTTCAGGATGAACGGCTCAAGAGCGTCCTCCGTGACCATGAGCATTCCTCTTTGAAAACACTTCAGGATCGAATCTTTAGTGCAATTGAAGCATTCGCAGCGGGCACTGATCAGAGCGACGACGTCACCATCCTTCTGGCCCGATATCACGCCCCGCACAGCCCAATGGCAAGTTGAACGAGAGCGGGATGCGATCGAAGAAAAGAGCTCATCACCACCAACTGATTGAAGTTGGCCTTGGTAAACGTTCTTCTACAACGCTTTGAGGCATTGCTCGGCCTAGTACGGTTACACAACTTTCGCTCGCTCTTTGATCCGCGCTGGTGTCCTTTCGTGATCAACCACAACAGGTCTGCGAGCATTTTGGTCTGGCAGTCGATCGTGAAGCACGACGTTCAACAGTGCCTTATGAACATGGATCCGGCCGTTGTAGCTGATATAGCCCAGCTTCCGAAAGTTATTCATGAACTTACTAACTCTGGAGCGAGTAGTGCCGATCATCTCGGCCAGTTGCTCCTGGGTCACCGGAGGAATAATGGTCTCCGGTTCTCCGGGCCGGCCAAACTCAGCCATGATCAGCAACGTGCGGGCAAGACGCTTCTCGCTGTTGTTGAACAATTGATCAATCAGGTCTTCCCGAGTGCGCACACCCCGGAGCAGCACAAACTTGAGAAATATGTCAGAAAATTCGTGTTGCTCGTGGAGAAGCAGTCCCATGTCTTTGCGACTCAGTACAAGAGCCCTGCAAGGAGTAACCGCTGTTGCGGTGGCGTCATGCGTCTCGCTTTTGCCTGCGATCGACTCTTCTCCAACAAAGTCGCCTGGTGCAAGCAGTGCCACAGTCGCCTCTTTACCTCGCTTGGAGATGACCGTCAGCTTTGCTCTGCCCGAGTCAAGGAAGAAGATTGAAGTCGCAGGCCCGCCTTGCGAGAAGAAGATGTGTCCGGCCCTCACCTGAACCATTCTATGAGTTACACCCGCCGCTTTCAGAAAACGAGCAGGGTCGAACAAAGTTCGTTTGGTGTCGGGCATTGATACTCCTCAAGTGACACTATGTTAGATGCCTTACTTTAGAGCAACAGTGCACATATAGAGACTAATAGTCTCTAGGTTACGAGGCTTGAGCAATCCAGCTCATACACGATGCACGGTGAGCCTCCATGCTCGCCTTCGTTGAGCGGTTGCTGCCTGAAAGTGGATACCCTTCCCAACTTGCTTTGAGGAGTGAGAAGAAGTGAGCTTTCAAATAAGATGCAACGCAACTAGAGCTCCGAAGGTATTGGGAGTCGGTTTAAAACCCATGTATCGGCACGCAGCAACTTCCTCGACATAGCCGAAAAGGTTCAGCATACGATGACCTACTAAATAGCTTGCACGTTTGAAGCCTGGATTGTCTGAGCAGTTTGCGACAAGCTTGTGAGACGAGCAAACGTCCGACTGAGCAATGTGGCTCAGCTTCATTCCTCCAGACCGAGCACAATGAGTCCACACCCCACGATGCAAATGGTGACTGGTGACCCGAACAGCGACGGATTCTGGTTCGGGCCCCCGCGCTACCTTCCCAGGAGAGCCGATGCGACGCATGCTCATTATCTTCGTGCAATTGGCAGTCCTTCCCTGGCTTTGGAAGTCTGCAGCGGCCGATGCTTCACAACAGAAGCAGGTGCCTGCCGTCGTTCAGCAGGCACTCGTCGCGAAAGCTCCAGCCTTTGTGGGTTCAGAGACATGCGCGTTGTGCCACGCGGACATTGCCAAAAAGTTTTCATCGAACCCGCACTCCGAATTGGCACTGATGCACGGCGGCAAAGGCGTAACATGCGAAAGCTGCCATGGGTCAGGAGAGGCACACGTGTCTTCCGGCGGTGACCCGACAAAAATCTTACAGTTAGGCAAGATGTCTGCTAAGCAGACCGATTCTACTTGCCTTGGCTGCCATGCGAGCGCTCATCCGAATTTCTTGCGCTCGGACCATGCGAAAGCTGGCGTCGGATGCGAGAGCTGTCACAGCATTCATGGTCCCGTTCCTGTTACAAGCCCGGCCCTTCCTGCTTCACCGACCTCGAACGTGACTTCTTTGGTGGAAACCGTTCCGCATCCCGTTCCATCATCGGCTTCTGTCGATGTCCCACTTTCAGCCGCAACCGCGATAAAGCAACCGCACTTGAGCTCGCGTCTCTTTGCCACCTTGAGGCCCGATGCAAGTATGACCGACCCATTGCAACGAACTTCAAACTTGTTCCAGCCGCCTGCCGAGAACCCGAATCTGCTGAGAGCTTCGCAACCACAGCTTTGCTTCAGCTGCCATAGCGACGTCAAGCCGGCGTTTTCGCAACCCTTTCACCACAAGGTGAATGAAGGGCTAATGAACTGTACTGATTGTCACGACACCCATGGCACCTTTAGCAACAACCAGCTCCGCTCGACGGCCGATCAAAATATGGTCTGCACCAAATGCCATACCGAGACACGCGGGCCCTTTGTCTTTGAGCATGCGGCCGTGAAAGCGGAAGGCTGTCTTGGTTGCCATTCGCCGCATGGTTCGCAGAATGCTCGTTTGCTGAATGTCCCAAACATAAATCAAATGTGCAACCAGTGTCATAGCCCCGTGGGAGCTGGGGCAGTACATGGGATCAACGCAGGATCGGCCGAGGTGCAATCTTGTATCAGCTGCCACACCATGATCCACGGCTCAAATGTTAATCCCGCCTTCATACGATGAGTCGGGTCGCGTTGACCTATTGTGACGGAGTGTGGCGAAACGTTCGGCGAAATAACGCAAGACGAAGAAGAGGCAAAGCATGAGAATGTTCCGCTGCAATAAATGGCTGCTTTCCATTTATATCGTTTTCGCGAACCGCTGCAGTGTCGCACTTTATTGTTTCTCTACATGTCTGGCGTCGATAGGCGGTGCCGTATTCGCCCAGACTCCTCTTCCTTCGACACCATCCCTGAACGCCTCTTTGCCCGTGGCGGTCCCACCTTCAGATGAATCACTGAACAAGGGATATGTGATTCGTCAGTCGGCAGACCTGGGTGGTCACCTAGTGGGCGTCTCCGGCAGCGGAGCCATGTATGACACGTTGGTCAATCTGCACTCCGGGCCCCGAGTACTTGGGCAGACGTATACGATGCATGCAATCGAAGGAGCCAAGCACCCGCTCATGGATTCGCTCTCAGCATTCAGTAGCGGCTTTGGAGGTGATCCTATCAACTTCGCCCGGTTGTCGTTTTTCAAAGGCAAAGCCTATGAATTTACAGGAGTGTTTCGCCGTGACCGTCAGTACTTCGACTACGATCTTCTGGCAAACCCAAGCATCCCAGCGGGTATCGGAACTTCCTTTGGCAAGAGCGCCGGGGTCCCGTCTACAGCCTTCCTCGCTCAGCAACAAGTCGATCAATCCCCTGTTTTGTTCAACACGGTCCGTAGGATGACGGATACCGGTGTGACGATCCTGCCGCTCTCAAAACTGTCATTCCGCCTGGGCTACTCGCAAAACATCTTCCAGGGTCCAAGTCTGAGTCCAGGCTACTCTATCGGTACGTCAGATCAGTTGCTCGCCGAGTTCCAGCGCAACAGCACCGACGACTTTTTGGCCGCGATTCTCTGGAAACCGCTTCAGCTGACCTCTTTCACCTTCGAAGAAAGGGTGAGTCACTCCAAGGAAGACTCCTACTACACGCTTGCTCCAGGGCAGTTCAACGTGCAGGAGCCTGACGGTACGCCAGCCGCGCTGGGTAATTGGGACGCAACAGGATCGCCCTACTCAATCGCTTCCTGCAACAGCGCCAGCATGGGCAATGGCTACACCAACACAGCCAACTACTCGATTCTTTCACTTCCTCAATCCACTGGCGGACGGCCGCTCATCAATCCGGCCTGTGATGTCACGACGAGCTATCATCGTTCGCAACCGACACGTACCCTCAATCCCACCGAAGGCTTGCTTTTCCAAAGTTCAAGTATCAGCAAGCTCTCTGTAAACGGAGATCTTCGCTACACGATGGCAAACAGCAACCTGGCTAATTACTACGAGAACTTCCAGGGTCTCGACGGGGCGATCCGAAACTACACTCTGAACGGATACGCCCATGTACAGCGCCGGGTAGTCAGCTCCGATCTTGGTGCGACATGGTTAGCCACTAAGAAGATCAGCTTCTCGGATCAACTCGACTTCTCGAACGTTCACCAGCCAGGCAGCGCAAACATCACACCAGGCATTACAAAGAACGCGCCAGCTACAGCGGGCAACGAAACGATTAACTACGCCGGTCCATTGGTTGCGGGACCAAACTTCACCATTGAGGGAAATCCTGCTGGCAAGCCGCTTTATGGATATTTCGGCCAGCGGTTTTTCACCAACAACGCGACTGCAGGCTGGGACGCATCGTCTCGCACAACGATAAGCCTCACCTATCGTTACAGGATGCACAGCATCGTTCAGGGAGCGGGATCAGGGGCGTCGAGTTCCATAGTTACGATCAATGAGAACGGCGGAATCTTCAATGTCTCCCTGCGGCCCACGCCACAGTGGAGGATGAATGGTACGGTTGAAATGCTCTACGCTGATAATGCTTTGACTCCCATCGGTCCGAGGCAAACGAAACATTTCCGCTTACATATGCTTTACAAGATCAGGCCGTGGGCAACCTTCACGGGTGCGTTCAACGACCTGGAGCGGCACAATAACACCTTCAATACAGGTACTACACCAACTGACGGGCCGCTTCAGCACGTCGATCACACGCGGAACATAGGCGTAGGCTTGAATGTCGCGCCCAACGAACATTATGGATTTGACATCAACTACGACTATTCAGACATCTACATTTCTACGAATGTCTGCTACTTGAATGGCGCAACGGCAACGCTTCCCGGGACTGCATCCACAACTGCCAGCGGAGCACCTAATATCTGCCCAGGGGTCTTCGTCAGAGGATCGACAACAGTGCTCTCGGACTGGGGCCCGACAAAGGACTTTATGGATGCCCCAACGCAGTATGCGTCGGTCGGAGTCACCTACGCCCCTAATGCAAAAATGCGCACGGCTGCGGGATACCGGATCAGCGCCGTGAGTGGTAATCAGTTCTTCGCTAATGCGCAGCAGGTCAATGGATCACTGCAATCTGCGTACCAGTCGCCTTATCTTAATGTTGCATGGACCCTTCATCCAGGCTTGGTGTGGAGGGCGGAATATAACTATTACGGATACGGCGAGGGTGGTCCGTCGGGAGCGCCATTGTGTAGCAACTCAACGTCGACCACGGCAATCGTCCTGCCTTGCAATTCTCCCCTGCTGACGGGACCAACTGGTTTGACGGAACCGTCCTCTGGTCTGAGCGCGCCAAGAAATGTGCATGCAAACATGGTTACACTTTCGATACACTACGAGTTCTAACGAAGACCTTCAGCAGATTCTTGGAAGCTGTTCTCCTGACATCATGTCTAGAACCCGGTTGCCTCCGATGCGGCTCCTCAGTGTAACAATACCTTCGCGGTGCTCATAAACGGTTCCGACCTGTACCGCACCGCATGAGACACTCAGCTCACGTAACACTGTCAAAGCCAGGTCTGCATCACCATCAGCGACGAAGACAACAAACCTCCCTTCGTTAGCGACATAGAGAGGATCAAGGCCGAGCAACTCGCATGCTCCGCGTACAACGTCGGAGACTGGAACAAGCGCCTCTTCTATTGTGATGCGAAGGTTGGCAACTGACGCGATCTCATTCAGTGCCGAGGATAATCCGCCACGCGTCAGATCTCGCAGGCAATGCACCTCGATACCAGCTTCGAGGAGTGCCTCTACAGCCGGCCAGAGGGAAGCTGTGTCACTGCTGATTGGACCTTCGAACTCGAGTCCGTCACGCACTGAAAGTATGGCTATTCCATGAGCGCCGAGTTCTCCGGTGACTAAAACGGCGTCGCCTGCGCGAATGTGCTCGGGTCCGATGAGGTTTGTTGCGACGACCAGGCCAAGACCCGTTGTGTTAATGAACATGCCATCGCCTTTCCCTTTGTCGACCACCTTCGTGTCACCTGTAACGATGGGGACGTGAGTTGCAAGGGCCGCGTCACGCATGGAATTGACCACGTGCTGAAGCGTCAGAACGTCGAGTCCCTCTTCAAGGATGAATCCAGCACTGAGAGCAATCGGCCTGGCACCACACATCGCAAGATCGTTCACCGTGCCATTCACCGCGAGGTCACCGATCGTTCCTCCAGGAAAGACAAGCGGCTGCACGACGTAAGTATCCGTTGTCATCGCGAGCTGTGCGCCACTGATCGCGAGCAAAGCGCCATCGTGACGCGCTTCAAGAGCGGTATTGGCGAACGCTGGTAAGAAGACTTCCTCGATGAGCTGATTGGTAAGCCTTCCTCCCCCGCCGTGGGCGAGCAGGATACGCTTAGTAGCTGGGAGCGGTAACGGACACGAGAGCATCGACATGTTCCTTTCTCCTTCCGAAGTGGAAGTAGGCAGCGCACGCGCCTTCTGATGAAACCATAGGTGCACCCAAGGGAGCGTCAGGAGTGCATCGTGTGCCAAACGCGGGACACTGGTAAGGTCGGCGCAGGCCTTGCAGCACAAGACCCGCAATGCACTCTGCGGACTCTGCCGCGTCTTCAAGCTCCAGGCCGAATCGTATTTCTGCATCCATGTTGCGGTACTGATCACGCAAGCGAAGGCCACTCGCAGGAATCTCGCCGATCCCTCGCCACGCGCGATGCGTCACTTGGAAAACTTCTCGAACCCTAGCCTGCGCTTCGAGATTCCCTTGACGCAGCACCGCGCGTGTGTATTGGTTTTCGACGGCTGAGCGGCCGTCTTCAAGCTGCGTGACTAGCATCAGTACGCCCTCAAGGAGATCAAGTGGTTCGAATCCAGTGACAACGATCGGTACTCCGTATCTCTGGCTGATGGGAACATATTCTTCATAGCCGGTGACCATGCACGCGTGGCCGGCAGCAAGAAACGCCTGAACTCTAGAGTCTGGAGACGCAAGCACAGCCTCCATCGCAGGCGGCACAAGCACATGCGAGACCAGCATTGAAAAGTTATGCATGCTCTCTCTCGCGGCTTGCCAGATGGCCATGGCGTTTGCCGGAGCGGTCGTCTCAAAGCCGACGGCGAAAAAGACGACCTCGCGGCCGGGGTTGGAACGGGCCAGTTGCAGCGCGTCAAGTGGTGAGTACACGATGCGCACGTCGGCCCCGAGAGCCTTGGCGTCAAGCAGGCTTTGTGTGGACCCCGGCACACGCAGCATGTCGCCAAAAGAGCAGAGAATGACCTGCGGCAAGAGAGCGGTCGCGACAGCGCGATCTATCATGGCGATCGGGGTGACGCAGACAGGGCAACCAGGTCCATGGACCAGCGAGATTAGTTCTGGAAGGAGTTCCTGCAATCCGCTTTTCACGATGGTGTACGTTTGACCTCCGCATACCTCCATAATCGTCCACGGGCGAGTGGTAGTCCGGCGGATCTCCTGCGCCATTCGCTGCACAGGAGCGTAGTCGCGATACTCATCAAGGAACTTCATTGGATGCTTCCTTCCAGTGACATGTTCAGGTCGTCTAGTAGCTCAAGCTCCCGAAGCGCATTAAATACGTGCTGCGCCTGCTCTTCATTTACGACAGAGAGCGCGAAGCCGACGTGAACCATCACGTAATCTCCTACCTGCGCGTCCGGCGTATAGGCGAGGCAGACATCTTTGCGAATGCCCGCAAAGTCAACCTTTCCACGTCTCAATCCCAGATGCTCTTCAGTGACGATGGTGACTATTTTTCCAGGGACTGCGAGGCACATCTTGATCCTCCTTAGTGGATCGTTCCTGCAAGAACAGCCTGTCCCAGGGCAAGGCCGCCATCGTTAGTCGGAATCTGACGATGTGTGAAGACGGTGAATCCATCGGCCTCAAGCAATCGTCTAGACTGACGGGTGAGATAAGCATTCTGGAAGACGCCTCCGCTGAGGACGACGTTGCTGATCTTCGTACTTATCGCGACGAAAACAATCCAGTTGACGAGAGCATTGTGGAATTTGGCGGAGATCAGTCCAACACTTACGCCGTTCGAGCGATCAGTTCCAAGGTCCTCCACAAGCGAGGACCAATCGCCTATTCCGTTTGAATCAACGATGCAGTAAGCCTCGTCGGACTGGATCACTGCACTCTCCATCAACATCGCCGCATGACCTTCGAAGTAGTTGTGTTGTACGCCGCCAGCGAGGAAGGCGACCGCATCGAACAGGCGGCCCACGCTCGAAGTCTCGGGGGCATTTACATGACGACTCAACATCGCAGCGAGCGTAGGTTGAATGACTTCGCGAGCTCTGTCAACACCGAGGGTCTTCCATAAGAGCCCGGCTGCTGGCCGGGAACAATCCCGCATTGCCGCTTCGCCTCCGGGCAGGGCGAAGGAGCGGAGCGAGGCTACACGCTCGAAGTGGTTCTGATCTTTGACAAAAAATTCTCCACCCCAGATCGCACCATCCGCACCAAGGCCCGCGCCGTCCCAAGCCACGCCCAGATAGGGCTCTACGAGGCAGTTATCCGCTGCGCAGGACGCAAGATGGGCGTGGTGATGCTGGACCTGGATGAGAGGAACTCCCAATGCCTTCACATGCTGTCGAGCCCACCTTGTCGAGGCATACTCCGGGTGCAAGTCACTTACGATCACCTCTGGTCTAAACCTGTGAAGCTTGCAGAGATCCTCGATGTTTCGCTCGAAGCAGTCTCGTGCTTCCAATGATTCAAGATCGCCTATATGTTGACTCAGCCAGACTTGCCGACCAAATCCGATTGCGACCGTGTTCTTCAGGTGGCCGCCCACGGCGAGGACTGGCCTTAGTTCGTGAGGAACCTTGATCAGAAGCGGCGCGTAGCCGCGAGACCGACGCACTATCTGCGGGTAATCGAGCACTTTAACGACTGAGTCGTCACATGCACGTGCAATGGGACGATCGTGCAGAACGAAAATGTCCGCAACATTCTTCAAGTGAGCGAGCGCCTCATCGTTATCAAACGCGATCGGCTCACCCGCAAAGTTGCCGCTCGTAGCGACGAGTGGGGATGGGTGATGCGCCATGAGCAGATGGTGGATCGGCGAGCAAGGCAGCATCACGCCGAGGCAGTTCGAATGAGCTGCGATCTCAGCAGAGAGTTTCGTTGTCTTCTTCGGTGTGAGAAGAACTATGGGAGCCGCGGCAGAAGTGAGCAGTTTCTCTTCTTCAGCGCTGATTTCACAATAGAGACGAACTTGCTCCAGGTTTGCCATCAGCAAAGCAAAGGGCTTGGAGTCCCGGTGCTTGCGTTCACGAAGACGCAAGACTGCGGTCGAATTTAGCGCGTCCACAAGCAACTGAAAACCGCCAATGCCCTTTAAAGCTACGATCCTGCCTCGTGCGAGCGCGTCGGCCACCTCAATCAAGGGATTAGGGTTTGTACCAGCAGGTGACAACCAGAGGCGCGGACCACAATCGGCACACGCATTCGGCTGCGCATGGAAGCGCCGATCCCGCACAGAGCTATACTCCCGCTTACATGATGCGCATTGAACAAAGTCTTTCATCGTGGTATTCGCACGATCGTAAGGAACATCCAACACGAGGGTGTAGCGCGGACCGCATTGAGTGCAGTTCGTGAAGGGATAGCCGAAACGACGATTCTCCGGGTCAAATATCTCGGCGAGACATTGCTCGCAGGTTGCGAGATCCGGAAGAACGGCCGCCAGCATGGGAGAGACGTTGACCGTAGTTTCAGTGCTTGCGCGGATCTCAAAGCCTAAAGCTCCGCATGCAGCAATCCTCGTTGATGTTTGCCCGGAGACGAGTGCTGCTGCTGGTGTCACGGTTTTGAGTTCAAGGGTGAAGCGAGTCAGCTGCTCGGCACTGCCCTCGATTTCAATCTCCAGGCCATCGATGTTGTTTCGGACCCAACCGCTTACCCCCATCCTCTCAGCAAGGCGATAGATCGTTGGGCGAAATCCAACCCCTTGTACAGCGCATTGTATCATGATGCGGACACGCTCAGCTTGGGAAGATAGGACGGAGGGCACTTAGACACACACCTTGCCCACCAGGACGTGGGCCGCAGCCGCTTGTTGAAGCCAGCTTGTCCATGCAATCATTCCTTCCCCTGTCCTTGCAGAGAGCGCAAAGATTTTCGCAGTCGGGTTGACTTCCAGGACGTTCGCAGTTAGTTCACTCAAATCCACTCCCGATGTCGCTGCTAGATCAACCTTGTTGATCAGCACTACATCAGCCTTGTTGAACATGACTGGATACTTCTTCGGTTTCTCAGCGCCCTCCGCAACACTGCAGACGACAACCCGCAGACCCTCCCCAAGATCAAACGACGCAGGACAGATCAGGTTTCCGACATTCTCAACGATTAGCAGATCAAGATCGCTCAGCGGGAACACTTCGAGCGCACGGGCAATCATGCGGGCATCGAGATGACACACTGTACCGGTCGTGATCTGGTAAGCGCGCACTCCCAGGGTCTTTATCCGTTGAGCGTCAAGATCGGTTTGAAGGTCTCCTTCAATGACCGCGAGCCGGAGCCTCCCGTCCAAGGCCTTGATCGTTGCTTCAAGTAATGTCGTCTTTCCAGCGCCCGGGGCCGACATGAGGTTAATGACAAGAAGTTCCTGCTCTGCGAACTTCGCGCGATTGACGACCGCCATCTGTTGGTTGGCGTTTAGTACGTTGGTCTGGACGGATAGTCGCCCTGGTACTGCTTCCATGGTGTTACCTCATTGTCATAAACATCGATGTATTCGATCTGAAGCTCTTCGCCAGAGACGATCTTTAACGGAAATCCGCACTTGTCACAGATTAGACAGACGCCGCAAACAGGTTGGGTTGAGGCGTTGCAGATCACGCAATGCAGCACCATCGGCACCACCTCAATGTCAAGACGCGCATGTTGAGACAGCGTTCCATCGCGACAGATCTCGAAGGCGAATTGAAGAGCTTCGGGAGCAATTGTCGTGAAGATCCCGAGGCGCAGCTTAATAGTTTGAATCAACAGCCCGCCCTGTTCGCGTGCCTTCTTCTCAGCGATGTGAACGATACTCTCAGCAATGGATATTTCGTGCATTGGTTAGCATTCCTCATGCAACAGCGGAACGTTGTACCTTTCCCATACGCAACCACCAGAGGTCAGGCTCTTCCGCAGGCTGCCGCAGATAACAATTAACTCCATGCTCAGTAAGCGCACTTGCGATCATGGCTGCGGCCCGGGAAGCAGTACTTAGAATTTCTTTACTGATAAGTTCAGCGAAGTCACAAGACTCAGGATTTACGCCAAGTATGATCAGCTCTGCAGGAGCATGCCCGGCCAATCGAAGGTGCGCAAGTGAGTCCCAAAGGCTCGGATCGTGGCCGGTGATACGAAGCTTAGCCCTGTCAGAAAGAAAATCATCTTCATGAAAAATCGAAAGCGTTCCTATGGCTGAATCAGAGTGGACCGCATCGACTACGATGATGAGCGCCTTGTCATACAAGTAAGGCGCAAGGTCGAGACCCGGCGTCCCCAGATCAAGGACGTCAACGTCAGAAGGGTATGTGTACTCGCAGCGGAAGGTTTCGATCGCAAGTGGACCAAAACCATCGTCACCAAGGAAGACGTTGCCTAAGCCGATGACGGAGACAAGGTTCATAGAACTTTTACCTCGGCGATTTCCTTCCCTGTGGCGTCAAGGGTATGGCATGAACATGCCATACAGGGATCGAAAGAATGTACGGTACGAAGCACCTCCAGTGGCTTTTCTGCGTCAACGACAGGGCTACCAATCAGCGAACTCTCATAAGGCCCTGGCACGCCGTTCTCGTCCCTGGGACTGGCATTCCATGTGGTCGGCACAACCGCCTGGTAGTTGGTGAACGTGCCTTTGTTGATGACCACCCAATGCGAAAGGGCACCGCGGGGCGCCTCGTGCATTCCCATGCCCATGATCTCTCCGCTCGGGAACTGTGGAGCATTGTAAGTCGTGTCGTCGCCGTTGAGGATGTTGGTGGTCAGTAACTGCAGGTGCTCAAGCGCCAGATCAGACAGCATCGCTGACCGGATCGAGCGGGCCAGATAACGTCCCATTGTTGATTGCAGGTCGTTGGGGGTCACCTTCAAACCATGCACCGCGCTGATGCGAGTGAAGGCGGTGTCGGTCCACTTGCGTGTCAGTGTATGGCCCGAGGCATAGCCGACCAGTACGTTGGCCAAAGGACCCGCCTGCATCGGACTTCCGTTGTAGCGGGGTGCCTTGACCCAAGTGTATTTGGCATCTTCTTTGAAGTCGGTGTAATCGGGTATCTGTTGGCCCTTGTATGGCTGCAGTGGTCCTCCGCCCTGGTACCACGCGTGCGTCGAATCCTCTGTCACAGCCTTGCGGAACTCACCATCTTGCCAGTTGACGATCGGACGAACGCTGGCCAGGTCGCCATTCATGATGACCCCACCTGGTAGATCGAACTTGCTGGCCTTCGCATCGAGCGGCAGGTCGGGAACAGCAAGATAGTTTGCCACTCCTCGCCCAAGCTTCAAATATTCCGGATAGTAGGCGGCAAGGAGGCACGTGTCAGCTAAAAATACCTGCTGCACAAACGGAATGAGGTCTTCTAGTATCGACTTCAACATGCCAAGGCGGTCCATGTTCACAGTAGCGAGGCTGTTGAGATTGATAGCGTTCATCACGCCGCCGACAGCGAGGTTCTGAATGTGCGGCGTCTTGCCGCCAAGGATGGCAACCACCTGGCATGACTTACGCTGAAAATCCAACGCTTGGAGGTAGTGTGAGAAAAGGATGAGGTTGACCTCTGGGCTGAGCTTCATCGCAGGATGGCCCCAGTAACCATGGGAAAAGATTCCAAGCTGACCGCTCGCCACAAGGCCTTTCACCTTTCCCTGCACGGCCGCAAGCTCCTGCCGCGAATTACCCGTCCATGAACTCGAACCCTCTGCAATGGGGGCGGCCTTCGCGGGGTCAGCCTTGGGGATCTCCAGGATGTCGATGAAGTCTAGCGCTGACAGATGGTAGAAGTGCACGATGTGATCATGGAGAGCATGCCCTATGAGGATCAGGTTGCGGATGTACTGTGCATTTGGCGGAATCTCGAGGGAGAGAGCATCCTCGACAGCCCGCACCGATGCAACGGCATGGACCGTGGTGCAAACGCCGCAGAAGCGTTGAGCGAAGACCCATCCCTCACGTGCGTCACGTCCGCGCAGGATCGTCTCGAGGCCGCGCCACATCGTGCAACTGGCCCACGCCTTATTCACCACGCCACCGTTCACCTCGACATCGACACGGAGGTGACCTTCGATGCGAGTGACAGGATCAATCGAGATGCGGGCCATCAAGCTCCTCTTTCTGATGCCGATGCGGTATTCAAAGGCATGATTCTCGGCGCGGTGGTGTGGTGGCGCCAACCGAACGGGCGAAAGGCATGGTCCCATCCAGCTGCTTCTCCAGGCAGCACGGCAAAGTAGTTGATCGCGAAGACAAACGCGACAACTCCCATGGAGATGTAACCGGCCGCCATCACCAACTCAGGGACCGAGGGAAAGTAGCTCGTGCTGCGCATGGGCGTATACGCAATAGAAGTCGGAATGAAGCGATAAAGCATCCCCCCTAAACAAGCCAATGCAGACATATTCAGCAGCGCCCGCGGTGTCTCTCGAACCCGCCGAAAGCGAAGAGCCACTGCAGGAACGGCAATAAGCGAGGTCTCCATGAGAAAGAGCAGACTCATTTTGTCAAAGGCAACGGCTCGGTGCAGTTGACCTCGCCACACGAGATCAACAATCCGTATCAGAAGGAAGAAGAAGCACATCCCGCAGAGTAAGTTGGCGAGTTCTGTGAGCACGCCAACATCAAGCTTGCGTCCGTAGCGGAGGCAGACGATGAGCAGCAGGAAGATAGTGAAAGCAAAACCGCAGAGAGCAGCAGCAACCAGATACAGCCACGGCATTGCGGGAGACTGCCACAGCGGATTGATCTTATCGCCTGCAAGCAGCAGCAAGCCCCCAAGGGAAGACTGGTGCATCAGTGGGATGACGTAGGCACCGATAATCACGAACGGATAGACCTTGCGGATGCGCGGCGAGACGTGACGAAGAAATGCCCGGGCTTTCTCGTTGCCGGTGTAATAGAGACGTTCTAGAAAGAGGGGAAGGATTTCAAAAGACAAAAACACTGCACAATAAAGCGGCATACAGATCGAGATCTCGAGCATGGCCGACGAAGTGTTCCATCGCCACGGCATGGCTGCACTATAGAAGTTCCACGGTCGACCTACGTCGAATCCAAGTGCAATGAGACCAGTTGCGTAAAAAAGAAAGCCTGACATCAGAGCGGTTCGCATCACGACGTGCAATCTCTGCCGGTTAAACACCCAAGCTGCCATCCCCAGAGCCAGCGGACCGGAACCCAGCGCGGTCAAGGTCATCACATTAAAGGTCTTCCAGATTCCCCAGGCATAGACGGAGTTCATCGCGGAGAACGGACCAAGTGGCGAGACCAGTCGGACACCAGCCAGCACCAGCCCCAGTGCTGCCAGAGCCATGAGGAAGGCGAGTAGCGGGGTCACTACTGGCCCTGTCGTCACTGGAACTCCGGCCTGCCAGTGATTGATCAGGGTAGTCCCCCTGGGGTCCGGGTTCGCGGTAGTCGGTGCTATCACTGAACTGGTCATAGTTGATCTGGAAAACCTGTCTCTTTTTCGTGCGCCAACCGTTCCAACTCATGACGATTCCAATTGCGCCGAATCGCAAAGCCTAGCACGCCGGCCACCAGCATTGGACCGCCGAGCCACTTATAAATGACCGAGGTGACCTTCGTGGCGTAATGTCCGAGCGAGGTGCTACCCAGCTTTGGAAGACCGATCTTCTGAAACGAGACACTTGAGAGATAGAGCACCTGCGTTCCACCCGCTTCATGCTCGCCATATACGCGATTTTCGTAGTACTTATTGGGCGCTGCCGCAATCCGCCCTTTAGCCTGTTCCAGAAGCGCGTCTCGCTTGCCGAAGATCACCGCACCCGTAGGACAGGCTGCCGTGCACGCAGGCTCCAAATTCTCTCGAAGGCGCTGGTCATAGCAAAATTCACACTTCACAATCTTTGGATTCAACGCTTGCCACTCAAATTGTGGAACTTCAAACGGACACGCCACCTCACAGTAACGGCAGCCAATGCAAAGCGAGCTATTCCAGGTCACGGCGCCGAATTCAACCTTCTCGAGCGAACCGAAGGGACAACCGGTCACGCAGGCAGGGTCGAGGCAGTGCATGCATTGCTTCTTTACGAACGCGAACTCGTCCGACTTCGGATCCTGATAGAGTTCGATGATGTTCTTCGTCTCAGCATTAAGGCCGGTTGGCAAATCCCATATGCCACCTGAGAGAAGCGTATCCGCAGCTAGGCCGTTTGCCTCATTGCATGCAGGCATGCAGGCTTTGCAACCTGTACAGATGGTGCTGTCGTATAGCATCGCCACTGCGTCCGTACGGGCTACCGGATGTGCCGGATGTTCGTCCGTTGAGGCCAAGGCGGGACGGGGCAAGACCACCGTCGCAACCGTGCTCCCGATGCCAAGCATGGCCCTGAACGCCTGCCGGCGGGTAAGCGGGACCGATAAGATATTCATGCTCCAGTGCCTTGATCCGAGTTTTCACCAGGTGCTCTCTCATCGTTCTGCGTTCTCGAGAACTGGCGTGAAGCAACATAGCCACCTGTTGCCAACGCTCCTATCCCCAGGCCCACTAAGCCTGTTGCCAACGGACTGATGGTTCCTTTAGTGGTAGTAATCGGGACGTAGGTCGTTGGAGGGGCGGCGATCGTATGAAGCTGTACAACTTGAAACATGGGAATTTTGAATGCGACAGCTTTTTCGGTACACCCAATACAAGGCGCCCCTATACCGATCGGCCATACGTCTGGAATTTCGTTGAAATGGCGTGTCGAGCAACCCGCGTGCGTATCGGGGCCTTTGCAGCCCATCTCATACAGACACCATCCCTCACGATGACCTGCGTCGCCATAGACCTTAACGAAGTTACCCGCGTCAAAATGTGCCCTCCGCGGACAATGCTCGTGAATGTCGCGATCGAAGGCAAACTTAGGTCTTCGCTGTTCATCGGTTTCCGGGAACGTTCCATCTGATGCATACTGCAACACCACGCCAAGCATCGTGTAGGGATTAGGCGGACAGCCGGGAATGTTGATGATGGAGTGATCCGGCAGAAGGTCAGCCACGCCTACGGCGCCCGTGGGATCGGGATCAGCCGACGGTATTCCGCCCCATGAAGCGCAGGAACCAATCGCGATAATCGCGGCCGCTTTGCTTCCCACATCCGCAAGCACTTCCATCGCGGTCCTTCCTCCGGTCTTCATGTAAATGCCATGGGCACCGGTTGGAATAGAGCCCTCTACCACCAGGATGAACTTCCCAGAGTACCGCTGGATTGCCTCATCCAGTTGCTGCCTTGCCTGCAGGCCAGCCCCGGACATCAAGGTCTCGTGATACTCAAGAGAAATAACGTTCAGGATCAGATCTGCAAAGCCTGGATGCGAGGTCTGTAACAGTGATTCAGTGCAGCCGGTGCAATCCTGAAAATGTAACCATATTATGGCTGGGCGGATGACGTGATCCAGTCCGGATGCCACCTGTTCTGGCGACTGCTTATCCGTAATAGCGAGACCGTAAGGCGCAGCGACCATAAGGCTGGTACAGAAGATTAGAAATGAACGGCGGCTGATGCCACAACTGCGAAGGCGTTCGTTGATTGTCTCAAGCGTTGTCGCAGACGGGAGGGGCTTCGCGTTCATCTATTCCGTCCTTAACTTGGTCGCGATCGTTTAATCAACGCCTCAGCTTAGCCCGCTTGTCATGCGCTCTACTGTCTCCTATTGCTCACAACGGAGATCGCCTGCTAGCGCTCACAAGGGAGATCGGTGGCTCGATGATGCGAGCCCTGCCACTGAGCAATAGAGCACAGCTTTGATTGTTGCTCACCCATACTCTGAAGGTGTCTGCGAGGAACACCATCGGCCAGGCTTTTCTCTTCACCCAAAAGGAGATCTAAAGTGATTGACAAATGTGCTTTTGCATTCGTACTTATTACGGGTCTCGGCGCGGCAATGCCTGCGCATGCCCAAGCTGGAGCCGATACCTACAAAGCCAAGTGCTTGATGTGTCACGCAGCGGATGGTTCCGGCAGTACTCCGGCTGGGAAATCGATGGGAGCGATACCTTTCACTTCCGCTGCTCTCGTTAAAGCGTCAGATTCAGACCTCATCGCAGCTACTACGAACGGTAAGGGCAAGATGCCAGCCTACAAGGCACAACTCACGGCACCACAGATCGCAGCCGTAATCGTCTACTTGCGCACCTTGCAGAAGTAGTCGAGAGGTCACATGCCAAAAGCAGGCTCGTTCCGCGATGGATGGCTTCGACCATTCTTCTTTTACGGCAATAACTGGCTCAGCTTGCTCGGCGGTGCCATCACCACTGCCTCAGCCATGGTGTTGGTAGGCTTTTGGATTGTGGGGGTTCTTGGACACAGCGGTTCGTCTAACCCCTATCTTGGTATTCTGTTTGATCTGCTCCTCCCGGGAGTCTTCGTCGTTGGATTGGCCCTCATCCTCGCAGGACTCCTTGTCAGACGCGGGTATCTGCGCTCTACCGATCAGGTCCCTTCCTTCTTTCCCGAAGTGAGCATCCATGATCCCATCTTTCGACATGGACTTGACTTCGTCGTCGTTGCAACCTTCATCAATTTCATCATCGTGGGTGTGGCTTGCTACCGTGGCGTGGCCTATATGGACACTGTCTCCTTCTGTGGCGCAACCTGCCACGTGATGGCGCCAGAAAACGCCGCGTACCATATCTCGTCTCACTCAGACATGGCCTGTACAGAATGCCACGTAGCCCCGGGAACGGCAGGATACGTTCACGCCAAGCTGAACGGAACAGCCCAACTCTTCATGGTCCTGACTGAGCACTATCCAAAGCCGATCATGGCAGACCACAAAGTGCCTGTAGCGAGCGCTACCTGTCTCAACTGCCACAACCCAAATGTTGAAAAGGGTGATTCACTGCTTGTAACCTCCACGTTCGGCGATGATGTCACCAACACGCCTACTTCCAGCGTTACGGTTCTTCACCTTGGCGGTCAAGATGCGTTGGGACATCTTAGCGGCATCCATGGCGCGCATCTAGCGAAGATCGAGTATGTTTCGACCGACAACAACGATCAGTCCATTCCCTGGGTCCGCAAAACCAACCCTGATGGATCCACCACCGACTACGTCGCAGGCGGCACACCAGCCCCACATGTGGATCACCCTCGCGTCATGGACTGCATCGGCTGTCACAATCGCGCGGCCCACTCCTTCGACACAGCGGAAGGTGCACTCGATAAGATGATGGCGCAGGGCAGTCCGAGCGCATCCTTGCCGTTCCTGCATAAGGAAGGTCTTGCCCTACTAAACACAAAGTATGACTCGCAGGGTGAGGCTCAAGCGCGGATCACCTCCGGCTTGGTAACCTTCTACAGGTCACAATACCCGGCAACGTGGGATTCCCAGCGCGCGAAGGTTCAGTCATCCGCAAATACCCTCGCAAACATCTACTCGAAAAATGTTGTTCCAGCCATGAACGTACGTTGGGGAACCCACCCGAACAACATCGGTCACACCGACTCCGCAGGGTGCTTTCGTTGTCATGATGGAAACCACACCAGCAAGACCGGTAAGACAATCACCAACGATTGTTCGATCTGCCACAACTTGGTAGTTTCAAATGAAGCGCATCCGAAGGTGCTAACCGATCTAGGAATGAAGTGAAGTGAGCACTCAACCGAGGACCAGCCATCCCCTTTTTGACACCACAACTGGGTCACTGTACGACTGCTTCTAAGGGGAAGCGAGGTCGGTCGACACGACCCATAATCATGTGAGCTTCGCGATGGCTTATAACTGCGAGGCATGGGGATGGAGAGCTCCACGATCTCAGTTGAGATGACTTGCTGAGTAAGCTCTTGCGTAGATTGGAAACTAGATAGCTCTGCTCGATCACTCAAGCCTTGACCACAAACCCAAAAGGCATGGGGGACATACCTGATGACAACAATAGCCAAATTCCCCACTGTCCTTTCTATGCTTCAGTCAAACTGGCAAAGTGAAATGGAAGACCATGCAACATACACAGCCTTAGCGTTCACCGAGAAAGATCCGCAACGTCGGAATGCGTTGAGGGGTTTGGCTGCAGCTGAGAAGTATCATGCCGCTCTCTGGGCGGCGGAACTTGCGATCCTAGAGCAACCGCCACCGATCTACAACGGTAAAGCAGGTGGACGATCATCGCTTCTGATCGCTCTACCTGGAGGAGTCGACGCCGAACTTCAACGACTCAGGATCCACGAACGAAGCGAGATTGATCGCTACACTCAGCAGAGCGCGGTTCTTACGACAGAGTCGTTAAAGAAAGTCTTAGTCGTGGTGATTGAAGATGAGAATGACCACTACAAGACGCTGAGCGGTTTAATACGTGCGCGCCCTGCTTTACCTCTCATGGACGGCTCGCAGGCGAGAAGCGCCTTGGCGGTTCTCCTAGCCGCTCGACGGAAGCGAAATCCGAAAGCAGCGGGTTGGCTGAACGACGCCGTTTATGCAGCGCACGATGGGTTAGGTTCGATCTTTGGCATTGTGTCGGGGGTGGCGGGTGCAACCTTTGGAGAGAGCCACTATGTTCTCATTGCCGGAATGGCGGGGATGGTCGGTAGCGCCCTATCTACCGGGACGGGTGCGTATCTCACGTCGAGGAGCGAACGAGACCTATACGAAGCTGAGATAGCGAGAGAACGTCGAGCGATAGACTTTGATGAATCTGAGTCGCGCGAGGTGTTAGCGCTGAGCCTACAAGTCCGTGGCCTCCCGGAAGATGTCGCCGAACGATTGTCCCACCTGCTGGCAGAAAACAAGGAAGGTTTCGTCAAAGCTCTTGCGCGTCTCGGGTCCAACGTCTCAGCAGAAAGCCTCAGCAATCCTTGGACGGCCGCTCTGACTGGCGGTGTGGCTACAGCAATCGGCGCATTCGTTCCGATTATTCCTTTCTTCTTCCTGTCGGGAGTCTCGGCAATAACCTCTGCAGCAATCGTTTCGCTCTCCGCGCATTTCATTGTCGGCGCCGCCAGATCTCTCATGACGGTTCGCCCATGGTGGAGTTCTGGTCTTGAACTGACACTATTCGGAGCAATGGAAGGCATCATCACGTTTGCGATTGGAATGGCTCTGGGGCATGTGGTTCAGACCCACTAGGGCATCGATCAAGATGGTTGGGCGGGGCGCCCTGGTGCAAACAATTACTACGGAGTTCCGTTTAGTTGAATAGTCCAAGCAATGTCCTTCTTACCGAATACGTTGTGATGGACAAAGTCCTCTAAGTCTCGTCTAACGTGGATCTCTCGAGAACCTGTTTCGAGGCAATAACCCAAGCTGCAAGCAAATCCAATTCTTATGCTTGGTGCGATCTCGAGAATGTGTCGCATCTCCGCTTCGACCTGGCCGTCACTGAAAACACTGAGGACGTGCATACTCAGCCCTAACGATTCCACGACTAACCACATGTTTTCCATGACGCATCCGAGTCCCATAAAGCCGAGCGTATCCCCATCTGACCCAGGTGCTCGAGCTTCGGCGTCGTATAGAACAACGAGCAGAACCTTCGGTTGACGCATCGCTTTACCCAGGTACGTTAGCTGAGATCGGTAATCAGATTCTGGATCCCACGCTTCCGGATCTGTCCATGCGCGTGGGTAAACGCTAGCCAGCGTACCAATCTTTCTAATGCGCAACTCAGCTTCGCTCGCTGAGATCAACGCATAATTCTCTTTGAGATAAGCCTCCGACATATCTGCCGGAATTTTGCCGATCAGGGCAAGCTCCTCTGGGTCGTCGACGACTACGACTTGAAAGTTTTGCATATTGTTGGGTGTTGGTGCCCAGCGCGCAGCTTCAAGTACACGCGCCAAGGCCGGTGCTGAGACTTCGCGATCAGGATTAAAGTCGCCTCGACTCGAGTGCCGATCTCGGATCAGATTCAAGACCGAAGCAGTTCCCATTGCGCTGGCTACGCCACTATCTACCGTTGAGGTCATCGTTGTTCCTAATCATGCTAAGAGTGATGTTGAAGAGAGAGTGGTCGGCTTTGTACCCGTGAACCGAAAGACTAGAGCTGAAACAAGGTAGAAGCTATCTAAGCTCGATTACAATTCGGGCCGCTACGTCCCCGCGTTGTAGACGCGCTAAGATCGCGTTTATTTCAGTGAGTGGTTGCACCTCGATAGTTGCCTTGACCTTACCGCGCACCGCAAAGTCTAGTGCCTCGGCCATATCTTCACGGGTTCCCACGAACGAACCCCGAATAGTGACACAGTTAGCCGCGACGTCGAACAGCGGCACGGGAAACTCTCCTGGCGGTAATCCGACCAATACGCAGGTCCCGCGTTTTCGAGTCATCGCAACGCCTTGCTTGAAGGCCGGGAGGGAGGGCGCCGTAATCAGAACGCCATGAGCTCCGCCGCCAGTCAACTTCTTCAGTTCTATGACCGGGTCGCAGGCTTTTGCATTGAAGGTCAAGTCCGCCCCCAAAACTCTGGCATGGACGAGCTTGGCATCGTCGACGTCGACAGCTGCGATGAGGAGGCCCATAGCCTTGGCATATTGAATCGCAAGATGTCCCAGACCGCCGCAGCCGGAGATCACGATCCACTCGCCCGGCTTAGCCTCAGTCATCTTGATCCCCTTGTAGGTCGTGACACCAGCGCAGATCAGAGGGGCTGCCTCGATTGAAGAGATCCCTTCGGGAATGTGGGCTACGTAGTTTGGATCGGCAAGGATGTATTCGGCGAAGCCGCCATTCTTCGTGTAGCCGCCGAATTGCGCATCGGGACATACCGTCTCCCACGCTGCCAAGCAGTATTCACAGTGACCGCACGCAGAGTAGAGCCATGGCACCCCAACCCGGTCGCCTTCCTTGACGATAGTCACTCCTTGACCCACTTCGGTGACACGCCCGATGGCTTCATGACCCGGAATAAAGGGTAGAACCGGTTTCAGAGGCCAATCTCCGGCCGCAGCATGAAGGTCCGTATGGCAGACACCGCAGGCCTCCGTTTTCACCAGGATCTGCCCGGCACCCGCTACAGGTCTGTCCACTTCGCGCAGAACCAAGGGCTGTCCGAATGCTGAAACGACGGCTGCAGACATAGTAACCCTCTGCAAACTGGACGCCGTAACAATGCGTGGTTCAAGAGCGGTGGTCGTCATGGGTGATCCTTCCAACAGCGGGCTGCGGTTAAGCTGCGTTCAGAGGCGAACGGGCTTCGAGTTGGCCAGACGGAGATGCCGGTAGTTGTTCCGGCTACAACCATCCCGCAGGGTCTGACCGAAAGCAAGCACTTCCATAGATTGTCACTCCCACGCCATTTCAATGCTGAGCCTGATTGCTCATACTCCCCGCCCTACTCAGAGGTCTTTCAGTAAACACGAGAGCTCACCACCTGCCGCCGACTCGGCGTCGGCTCTCATCCTCTCGGGATCGTCGTTCGAATGTTGCCCACCTTGGCATTCCTCTCATAGATCTCCAACTCATCCACCGCCTAGAGGCGCAGCAACTCGATGGGAAAGCACCGAATTTCTTCCCCATCCAGCAAGCGGTCGTACTCTCGCGTGTGCAGAATCACCGGCAGCCAGCAAACACGTCAGATCAAGCGAGGCAGGAAAGCGAGCTTACTCTCCGATCAGATGAAGCACGATCTGCCGCCTATGAGGATGCGCGCGGTGTTCAAAAAGGTAAATTCCCTGCCAGGTGCCCAAAGCGAGATCACCAGCGATCACAGGAATGGCCAGCTGCACCTGCGTCAGTGCCGTCTTCAGGTGCGCCGGCATGTCATCGGGACCTTCGGAGTTGTGCTCATACGGCCCATCTTCGGGTGCGAGGCGCTCAAAGTATGCTTTGATATCGCGGCGAACCGACGGATCAGCATTCTCTTGTATTAGAAGCGAGGCTGACGTGTGCCGGCAGAAGACCGTCAGAAGACCCGTTTTCACGTTCTGGCGACGCAGCCACTCATCAATCGTCGAAGTAAACTCGTATAGCCCCTGACCGCGCGTTGCGATCTCAAGCTTATGCACACATTGCTTCATGCTTTGTCTCAGCTCCTCTAACATCTCATCGTTCGCTTGAGTGCGTATCTATCTGGCCCTTGAGCGGCGTTAAGCATGACGGTCTCTATCGGTGCTTGGGTTGCAAAAATGCCGCTGCTGAGCAAAGAAAAACGCGCCTCATAGGCGCGTTTACATGCTTTTGGTTGCCCCCCTGGGAACCACTCGCCATGAAACTAAGGGGGATGTTGTTTTTTCCACAATTTTCCCCAAGTCTTTCCCCAAACGCAATTTAAGGATGTGTATCCCGGATTGCTTCGTCCGTTCGACCGGTACACCGATGTCGATTTCCTTTGTCGCTCGTACTTCATCGGCTAATCTGAGTTCGAGAGCAACACCGCCTTTCAGGTCGTAGCTGTCGAGGATACCTACGCTCACCGCTCGGTCAAGAACGCCGCAAAGCGCCAAAAAAGAAACCCAGCGGCGAAGACGCTCCTGCGCGACTCCTTGTTCCTTGGCGACTTGGGCAAATGTCGTTTCGAAGCGTTCAACTGGCTGCGGCATCATGCACCTTCACCTGGTTTCCGTTCATTGATGGTGAGGGTACAGATGAGGTCTGGGTAATGGATCTCCGAAGGCTGCTTGCCTCAGCACTGTTGAGCAGGCCCTCACGGGTAGCTACCCAGTCCGGACATTTCCGAAGCAATCTCACCGAAGTAGGAACGTTAGATCTATGCGTGATGAGTTCGCGTCCGATATGCCGTAGAGCAGCGTTGCCGTCTCGTGAGAAAGGGTAATATGCTCTGGCCCTTGGCTGGCCTTCGCCCAAAGCACGGATTCCGCGGTACAGAGCGAGCCGGTGTGCCGCATACTAAGCGTTCGATAGACGCCCCTGGTAATACGTTCCAGTTGGCCACGCTGCCCAAGACGAACCAAGACAGAATCCTATATGCCGGCGGCGCGCGCCTCTTTCGAGATGAGCAGGCCATCATGCTCCTCGGCGAGCGCAGATAGTTCGTCTGTGTGTGTGCGCGGCATTTGCTCATTGTGCCGCAGTACGCCGGCGATGTCGCTATAGTTCCAATATTGAACGATATTGACATACCAGATCGCTCAGTGAGTGACTCTGCGATTATGCGCTCCCCGAAATACGCAGATTCAGATTGCCGGGAGAAACAACGTCTCGGTTTAGGGCTTGGGGCTCGCGGCGATCTCGGACGCCAGAGCCAGCGCTTGTGTGTCGATGTACTCCTGGATTCTCATCAGCTTGCCGTCTCGAACGGTGATGTCGAAGACCCACTCGTCCTTGAACGCCTTATTCGTAGCTTTGATCTTCCCCGTAGCGAGGCCGATGACCAGAACCCGGTCTCCCTGCGCAACGAACTCAGGGGGCCTTGGGTATGTCGTTTCAAGCTCTTCTGACGCCTTCTGAAGCATGTCCGCTATTCCCGCGTGCCCGCGGTGAGTGCCGGCCAGGGGCCAGTCCTGGCCGGAACGATCCACTCAATATCTTCGGCAACCAACGCGAGCAAGCGTTGCTTGTCGCCGCTGCCTATTGCCGCAAAAAAGTCCTGCACAACCTGGACGTTCTTTTCGATGCTCATCGAGATATCTCCATTTCCCTTCGATCGGGTCGTGAGTGCTGTCGATGCGACAGCTCTCACGCAGCCGCGATCTTCCATCCTCTTACAACTTGATCTGCGCCCTGTGCGCTAGACCTGCGCCATGCCTCCATCGACGGCGAGGTCCACCCCGGTGATGTAGGAACTTTCATCGGAGGCGAGGAACACGACTGCTGCGGCAATTTCCTCCGGCATGCCTCTGCGACCCATTGGGATCTGCGAGGTGAATTGGGCGACAGCTTGCTCGGCCTGTTCAGCAGTGAGGCCTGTCGTCGTCGCTAAGGCTGGAGTATCGATTGCTCCGGGACTCATACAATTCACGCGAATCTTGCGGTCTTTCAGCTCCATCGTCCAGCCGCGCGCGAAGTTGCGCACAGCCGCCTTACTCGCGGCGTATGCGGTAAACCCTGGCAGCCCCAATACGTTTGAGACTGAAGAGTTCAGGATGATCGAGCCGCCGTCTTTGAAGAGGGGAAGGGCCTTCTGTACTGTAAAGAACATTCCCTTCACGTTTACGTCGAAGGTCTGGTCATACTGGGACTCAGTAGCCACCGCGAGCGGTGCGATTGTACCCGCGCCCGCGTTCGCGAAGAGAATGTCGATGTGACCATGTTTCTCTTTCACGACTGCATAGAGCCGGTCCAGGTCTTCCAGGCGCGACACGTCGCCTACGACCGTCGTAACATTTCTCTTGATGAAGGCTGCGGCCTCCGTCAGTTCCTTCTCCCGTCGCCCAGTGATCACGACGTGCGCACCTTCTTCCACGAAGCGCTTGGCTGTCGCCAGACCAATCCCGCTGCTACCACCTGTAATGACGGCAATTTTTCCTAGCAATGCTGGTCCATGGTTGTTGCTCATATGTTTCCCCTTTGTTGTCGTTTGTGCTGGTGAATGACGCTGAGCTTACAAAACTCAGGTAATCAAGGTTTACTGCTGCTTCTTGAACAAATCCTGGAAGATGAGCAGACCCCAGGTTTTACCGCGTGCATGCACCAGCGCGCCGCCCTCGTTGAACCTTCCGAGCTTGACGGGTGCAAATCCGAGTTGTTTGGCCAGATCCGCCACCGGGGGAATCGCGTTCTCCTCGTCACTCGACAGAAAGACCACCCGGTGCCCACCCTCGACTACCGGATCAGTAGCCAGGGTGGCTGCAATCAGGTGATTGAAGCCTTTCACGACCTTAGCGTCAGTAAACGACTTCGCCAGGAAGGCAGAAGAAGGGAGACCGTCCAGCTCTTCAGGCGTGAGTGGAGCCGAGTTCGTCGCGTCGA
>CAXTNM010000052.1:0-35870 GCA_964245715.1 uncultured Acidobacteriaceae bacterium
CACCCATACTCGGGCCCCACCCCGATGATCCAGTACTTCGCCGTCAGAGGCCAGATCGTGATGATCTTTAGCTTGCCGTCGCCGTTCTTATCCGCGCGCTTCCCCTCCTGATTGCGAACGTTTTCGCTACCATCCTTCAACTTGCATGAATCTACGATCTGGAATTGGCCGACTTTGTAGTCGGTCGCGAACATCATCACCGCGTTACCCGCGCACTTCTTCTCGGGTTTATTCGGCAGCCGCGCTATCTCGAACCAGGTTCCAAGAAACTTGTTTCCATCAAGCGAAGGAACCGGAGTGACGCTCTGAGCACCCGCTCCCGCAGAGAACATTCCAACCCACAAGCCACCCAAAGCAAGCCACTTCAGCATTCTGCCCTCCAAATTGGTTTCCACATTCGATGCTGAATCTTCTCACTTCAGGCGCTCAACGCAACGATCGGGCAGTTTTGCGAGTCACCGCAGCTTTTTGCTTCCCTCCAAATTGCGCTTCGAACGCATGAGGACGGTCGGAAGGGCTCGACACAAGGTTCTCCTGGATGCGTATTCCGGTAAAGGATTCAACCGGTAGCCCGATTGCACCCGCTCAACGCGCAACTTCTGCCAAGTCGCGCCCACCACAACTTTTTCCGTAAAAGAACATCTCTACTGACAGAGGATTTAGAAAGATGCCAAGGTTGAAAGCACTCTTAACACTCTCCCTGGCGACTCTGTTCACTCCCCTTGCCTTCGGGCAACAGCAGGGTTTGAACCCAGCCAGACCAGGAACCCTGAACTACGTTGAAGGGCATGTTGCCCTCGGCTCACGAGCCGTCACGCCACAAGCCATCGGCTATGCGGCCCTCACCAAAGATCAAACTCTCTCCACCGCTGACGGTCGGGCCGAAGTTCTGCTTACGCCGGGCGTCTTCCTCCGTCTCGGCCATGACACCACCGTAAAGATGATCTCCCCGGACCTCGTTCACACCGAAGTCGCAGTCCTAGCCGGTAAAGCAGATCTTGAAGTCGACTACCTTTTCAAGGAGAATGACCTTCGCATTGACGAAGGCGCGACTCAATCCAAGATCCTGAAAACAGGGCTTTACTCTTTTTCGACAACGCCCGGCCAAATTCAGGTATTTGACGGCAAAGCTGCCGTGTCACCGGCTCAGAATGCGAAGTGGATCACAGTCCACGGCGGCCATGAACTCTCCCTCAACAGCGAACCCGGCAAGCCGCATGACTTCAACAAGGATGCGGCTGAAGACGAGCTCTACAAATGGAGCGATCTCCGCGCTGACTATCTAGGCCAGGCCAATGCCGGGCTACTTGAAGCGCGGTACGAGGGCGCTCCCGGCTGGGCCTGGGATGATTCCTCCTACGGTTACACCTGGATGCCCTATGATGGCTTCCTCTACAGCCCGTTCGGATTTGGCTTCTACTCACCGGCCTTCTTCTACGGTGGAGGGTTCGGCTACTACGGCGGATTCCGCGGCGGCTACGGTGGCTTTCGCGGCGGCTACGGCGGACTCCGCGGCGCAGGTGTTGGTGGCGGGTTCCATGGCGGCGGAGGCGGTCGCCGGTAAATGACGCGCTTACCGGCTGGCTACCTTCGCACCATCAAGAGGTAGCCAGCCAATCCCCACAGAATGCCTGCCCGCAATTGCGCCGTTCGTGAACAACCTGCGGGAACTCTGTGGCCTCTAAACGACAGGATGTAAGGAGAACGCACTGATGCTCTACTTGAAAACGCTCGCTCTATCCACAATGGCCGCCGCGCTGCTCAGCGCAGCGCCCACAGTCGCGCCCGCCCAGGTCTCCATCAGCATCGGAGCGCCACCCTACTGCCCGTACGGCTATTACGATTACGCTCCATATAACTGCGCGCCTTACGGCTACTACGGTCCTGACTGGTTCAACGGTGGCGTCTTCATCGGCGCTGGTCCCTGGTTCCATGGGCCACATGGCTTTTACGGCCACGTCGATAACCGCTACGACCCCAATCACGGCTACCACGGGCCATTCCCCGATCACGGGGCACAGCCCTTCAATCACTTCCAGGGCAACGAAGCACGTGATGGCCAGGGTCACGTCGGTCAGGCTAACCACGCCCCGAGCAACGAACACTATGGCGGAGCGCAGGGCTTCCACGGAGCTCCCAGCGCCGGAGGCGGCGGCTCCCACGGCGGCGGCGGCCACCACTAAACTACACGGAGAAATTCACGGAGGCCCCCACTCTCCGGGAGCCTCCGTTTTTTATGCGTTCTCTTCTCTCTGCCTCGGTGCTCGCTGATGCGCTACCATTCCCATCAACGTGCATACCTCCGCGCTCCTCGTCTTCCTCTTCTTCTTTGCCTTCGTCACCATTGCCGGATTCTGGGCCGCGCGCTGGCGCAGACCACTCGCGGGCATGCACTCGCTTGAAGAATGGGGTCTGGCCGGTCGCTCGTTCGGCACCTGGATCTCCTGGTTCCTCATCGGCGGCGACACTTATACCGCCTATACCGTCATCGCCGTCCCCGCCGCGCTCTATGGTGCCGGGGCCAACGGGTTCTTTGCGCTGCCCTACGCCATCATCGCCTACCCCTACATGATGCTCTGTCTGCCGCGCCTTTGGACTATCTGCCACCGGCATGGCTACATCACCTTCGCAGACTTTGTCGCCGGCCGTTACAACTGCCGTCCCCTGACTCTCGCGATCGCCTTCACGGGCATCCTTGCGCTTATGCCCTACATCGCCCTTCAATTGGTTGGCATCAAGGTTGTGATCGCGGCCTTCGGCATCAAGGGCGAATGGCCGCTTGTTGTTGCCTTCGTCATCCTCTCCGCCTACACCTGGCAATCCGGCTTGCGCGCCCCCGCCATTATCGCCATCGTGAAGGACATCATGCTTTACATCATGGTCATCGCCGCGATCGTCTGGCTCCCGATCAAGCTCGGCGGCTACGCTCGCATCTTCGAGATGGCGAATGAGGCGCTTGGCACTCATAACTCCTCTATCCATCTCGCCCGCGGACAGTTCCTCGGCTATTCCACCCTGGCCATCGGCTCCGCCGTTGCCCTGATGCTCTACCCCCATACCGCGACTGCGGTTCTCAGCGCTAATTCGGCCAACACCGTGCGCCGCAACGCGGCAATGCTGCCCGCCTATAGTTTCCTGCTGGGCCTCATCGCGCTCCTGGGCTATGCGGCCCTGACCGACCACGTCGTCGTCGACAAAACAGCCACCAGCTCGGTTGTGCCGCTCCTGTTCCTCAAAGACTTCCCTGAATCGTTCGCCGGATTCTGCCTCGCTGCCATTGCAGTCGGTGCTCTCGTGCCCGCGGCCATCATGTCGATCGCCGCCTCCAATCTCTTCACGCGCAACATCTGGGGAGAGCTTTCACGAACCAGAATGAGCCCGCACCAAGAGTCCAACATGGCGAGAACGGTCTCGCTCCTCGTCAAGTTCGGTGCCCTGGTCTTCGTCCTTAAGCTGCAAACCACACTTGCTATCCAGATGCAGCTGCTTGGCGGTATCTGGATCGCCCAGCTCTTTCCCGCAGTTATCCTCGGCGCCTTCTCCCGCTTCTTCCATCCCTACGCCCTCTTCGCCGGATGGGCCGCCGGTATGGCTTCCGGCACCTGGATGGCCTGGACCCTGAGCCTGAAATCCAGCATTTACCCCATCCCTCATGTCGGCGGCATGTATGCCGCAGTCCCAGCACTCGTCCTGAACCTGGCGGTCGCGGCGATCCTCACCCCACTCCTCTCCCGCGTTCCAACTCTCGACACCACCGATCCCACCGCCTACATCGGTTGACACTTCATCCGACAATCCGCATCTCACCACCGTGAGAAAGACGAGGATAACTCCCGCATGAATACCAACCCCGTTATCGAGTTCATTGAGCAGAAGCTCGCACAGCCTGCCGAAGAGCAGTCCTTGGAACACGTCGGTCAGAAGGACATCGCCAAAGGCATCATCGCCGGAATGATTGCCGGAGTCGTCGCTACGGCTGCCAAATCCGTTGCGGAACGCATCTACCCGCCGCGTACCCATGGCGAAGCCGAGCCACCCGAGGTCCTCGCCGAGAAGATCGCCGGACACGATCTCTCTGGCCCCACCAAGACCCTAGCAACCGAAACCATCCATTGGACTTTCGGGGCCGCTGCCGGCGCAGCCTACGGTGCGCTCGCTGAGTTCTATCCCAACGCCACCAGCCGCAATGGCGCCAGCTTTGGCATGACTCTGATGGCCCTCACCCACGAAGGCGCGCTCCCGGCTTTCGGATTGTCCGCTCAACCTGAGGAGCAGACTACCCGCGAGAAGTCCTCGGAGATGGTCACCCATGTCCTCTTCGGGGTGGTCGCAGAGACTGTCCGGCGTTTCATCCGAAGCCGTATTTAACTTGTTCTTCAGCCTGGCCTTGATGCACCCCATCCATCACTTCATGATGGATGGGCATCGACCGAAACTCGAGCATGAAGAACGGTTTGTTTCTGGTAACCAGTTCCGAGAGAGTGCACGCATGCGACGGAACTCAAAGCATCACGAATATCTCGAGCTCCCTTGGCACTGCGCCTTCAACTCTCAGCGAACCTTGTGTGCCCGTCCCCCCGAGGCGACGATCGTCTGGCTCCGTCTTCGACCCATAAGCGGTCGCAGCAAATGATCAAAGGCCAGCAGCAGGATCCGAGCCACCGCCATGAGCGCCAGGCTTAGCACCCAGAATAGCTCGACCATGTGCCAAACCAAGACACGCCCACCCAGCACAACCTCAATCAAAGCCACGACGCAAGCACAGGAATTTAGACCGATCACACAGCGGAAGATGTAGTTCTGGATCGAGGTCGTCCTTGCGGGCGAGTATACCCCTATGCTTATCAACACCACCCGCCAGGTGCTGACGCAGAAGACGGCGATAACGACATTCCGCAACGAGACTTTCAGCTGAAAAAGTTTAGCAAGCGTTCCATGATCGTGTCCGAAAAGGGGAAGAAGGACCAATCCAAGAAACACACCGCCTAAAAGAATCAGGTCTAATGCCTGGCAGAGCCTTCCGCTTACAGCCCGCAATCGGCGCGACGTTCTGCCACGGGCCAGCGGTACCGAGGCGCTTCGGCGAGATGGCAAGCGCTCAGTCAACATACTTCTTTCTCAATGCCGATTGAGGAATAACTACATCATCAGTCACGCTATGATCTCCGGCCTGCCGCCGATCCGAAATCGGATCAATCCCGCAGAAGCCTGGTCAAGTTTAAAGACGGCCTCGGACGCCTCAGTTCGCAAAGGCAGGCTGTGATGGCCCGGACCTGAGCCTGGCGGAGTTGCGCCGCTGCTCTTCATTGTCATCTCTCGGCGGCCTTCTCTTATCAATCTTCACGCAACTTGCCTTAATCTTTGAGTGCCGCACTATCAACCGTGTACGTTACATAGGTTTGTCGTCCATTGCGATCGAACTGTGTCTCGGGACGACGCAGCGCGGCACGCTGTGAGGGGCTTAGCATGGAACGCACCGGATTTTCTACCCCCCCATGCAAAGACCCACGGTGTCGTGGCTCGGCTGCGGGTTCAACGGGCTCAACCAGCAGCGCCTCAAGCGGCTTCTTCCCCGCGATCACCTGGTTCTGCATCTTCGTCGGCTTCGCCGCTATCTCTCCATCCTCAAGTTGCTCCGTCACCACCTCGTAAACTGGTCGGGTGGCGCGCTGCGGACGGGCCGGCGCAACCGGATGCGCCCGCGGATCACGGGCCAGGACCGCCGCCGATACCTCTCGTCCGGTATCCACCTGCGCGACTTCCACCCGCGCAATGTCCGCGTGTGCAACTTCTGCCTGTGCGACCTCTGCCTGCGCACTGGCCGCGCCGGAGGCCGGTTCGTGCATCAACTCCAGCGAACGCTTGACCCGCCGCAACAGATCGCGCCCTGCCGCGAGCTGTTCGTAGCTCAGAAGAGCCGCGCGCCGCTCCGCAAGCGAGGGCCTCGCTGCACCGGCCTCCGACTCACGCCTATCGTTCGCTCCTTGCAACACTTGAAACCTAACCGAGCTGATCATTTTCGAACTCACCTGGGTACTTCCTGTTGAGGAAAAGCGCCCGGAGTGGATCCGGATCCATCCTCAGCCCGGACCAACCTGCGCTCTAAACAAAGAAAACGTCCCTTGGAGTTGTCACGAGTACCGACGCTCTCTGAACCGACTCGAAGCATTGCGTGGCTCAAGATAATCTTCACTCCTCGGCCCGTAGTCTACAGCCTTTGTGTCGTGAAATCTGGATGGAAAACCACTTTCGATCTTACAAACGCTCCTTATCTAACGCGATGGCCCAAAAGGGTCATAAGAGCTGACACCTCTACTTATCTTCAGCTCGGGCGTACGGCCCCTTCGCTAAATTGAACATCCTACGGGAATCACAGAAGATGCCACGTGGAAATGCTAAGGCATCCTCTATCTTGAGTCAGAGGCACCGAGCGTTGAGTCAGAGTCCTAACCAGATTTTCACGAGCTTCTTTATGGGCGGATTTGAGTGCGCCACGCACCGCCGTCGCGATAATAAGCAGATTGATGTCCTAACCTCGACCAATCACGCTCAGCGTACGCGTGAAGACTACAGACTTCTGTCCCAGGCCGGAATTCGCACTGTCAGAGATGGATTCCGCTGGCACCTGATTGAGCAAACTCCTGGCGTATACGACTGGTCCAGCATTCTACCGATGCTTGACGCCGCAAGCGCCACCCAAACCCAAGTGCTGTGGGACCTGTGCCACTGGGGCGTCCCGAGAGGTTTAGACATCTTCTCGGATGAGTTCGTCACGCGCTTCGCTGCTTTTGCAGCGGCAGCTGCACAGATTGTGCTCGATCGCACCGGTGGGCCCACGGGCCCGACCCCTTTTTACTGTCCCGTTAATGAGATCAGCTTCTGGTCCTGGGTCGGCGGCGATGTGAAAGCCTTCGCCCCTCACCGGGAAGGCGAGGGTCCGGCACTGAAGCGTCAACTCGTACGCGCTTCGGTCGCGGCGATTGAAGCGATCCGCAACGTCGACGCGCGGGCACGCTTCATTCAGGCCGAACCCATCATTAATATCGTTCCAAACCGTAATCACCTAAAGCGCCACCCCCAGATCGTCGAAGACACCAGACGCCACACGGCGGCGCAGTATGAAGCGTGGGACATGATCCGTGGGGACCGCGATGAAGACCTCGGCGGATCACCCGAGTGCCTCGACCTCATTGGCGTAAACTATTACTGGAACAACCAATGGGTCCACGGCGGGGATCGCACACCGCCGGGTCACGATGAGCACAGGCCCCTGCATGTCATGCTGGAAGATCTCTGGCGCCGCTATGGACGTCCGATTCTCATTACCGAGACGGGTGCCGAGGCTGGCGCGGCTGTGGGCTGGCTTGGCTATATTGCCTCTGAAGTCCGGCAGGCGCAGCGAAACGGAGTCGAGATTCTCGGAATTTGCATCTATCCCGTTATGGATTACCCCGGATGGGACGACGAACGTCACTGTTCCTGCGGGCTGATCGAAGTCGCGAGCGACTGGGAAAAGCGAACTCTGCGCGTTGACCTGGCAGCAGAGATCCGGCTGCAGGCTTCCCTCATGGTGCCAGCGATGACCCGCGCGGAAGACATAGAAGCCCTGCCGTTGCGGTAACTCGCTGCACGAATGCAACAATTGAGTACAACAACCCGTTCGCGCGAGCGGCAGGAGGACTACGCAGATGGCGGAGCTGATCGACGAGCGCACCGAGTTGCAACAGGAAAACCTCAACGAAGTTCAGCAAGCTGCTCATCGCCTGATCCTCGAGGCGCGCTCACTTGCCGACGAGCTCGCCGGCAGACCCAACCTGGGATTGAACACTGCGCCCGTACGCGAGCTCGAGCGCTTCGCTGAGCTTGGGCTGATGATGGCACCCTTTCCCCGCGCGCTTGGAGGTCTCGGTCTTGGAACCGAGATCGGAGGCACACTTCCTTTGCTGCGTTTGCTCGCGATCGCCGGCGGCGCCGACCTCGCCATCGGCCGAATCGTCGAAGGCCACGTCAATGGAATCTTGCTCGTTCATCGCTACGGCACAGCGCAACAACTAGAGCGCCTTGCCAAAGAGACCCGCGCCGGCTTGCTCTCCGGAGTCTGGAATACTGGAGGCCCGGAACCCCTGCGTCTTCACGAAAGCTCCCAGGATGACTTCCGCTACGACGGCATCAAGACCTTTGCAACGGGAGCAGCCTTCATCCAGCGTCCGATTGTCACCGCCGAGCTTCACGACCCCGACGGACGAGCACTCGGCTGGCAGATGACCATCCCGCGGCTCGATGAGGTCTCGGCGAATCTCGATCGCAGCTTCTGGCACCCGTTTGGGATGGAAAGTTCCGAATCCTTCCAGATCGACTTTTCGGAGATCACCATCCACGGCCAAGACCTGATCGGCAAGCCCGGCGACTTCTACCGCGATCCCATGTTCTATGGAGGCACCATCCGCTTTGCGGCCGTCCAGGCAGGGGCGGTCCTGCGCCTTCATGCCATGTTCGCTGACTGGCTGAACCAGCGTGGACGCACCGACGATCCGTACCAGGCCGCGAGGCTCGGCGATGTCGCCATTCTCGCTCAGGAGGCCGTCCTGTGGATTGAAAAAGCAGCGGCTGTGGCCGACCAATCGTTCCACCGCTCGGAAAGAGGTCACGTGGAGCGGATGCATGAGTGCGCCGACATGACGCGCACTGCCATCCTCCGCATCGCCACACGCGTCATCCAGCTGGTGACCGAAGGAGTAGGGGCGCACGGACTGCTGCAACCCTTCCGTTTCGAACGGGTTCTCCGCGATCTCACGATGTACCTCCGACAGCCCGCACCCGATTACGTCGTGGCCACGATCGGTCGATTCTCGAAAGAGAAGGCGCATCGAAAATCAAGCGGCACCGAGTGGGGCTTCTGGAGCGGCGAAGACCCGCTCGAATCCCTCCCGCCCAGCTACTTCTCGCGCATTTATCAGCGCCGCAAGGATCCCTGGGGCTTTGAAACTAGCGCCTACGAGAGCGAGAAATACAATCTAACCCTGGACTCGCTGCCGCTCCCCAGGTATCAGAGTGCAATTGAAGTCGGCTGCTCAATTGGCGTACTCACCGCCTGTCTTGCACCTCGGAGTGAGCGCCTGCTTGGCATCGATGTTTCAGAGATCGCCCTCGAACAAGCGCGTCAACGCTGTGCCCACATGCCGCACGTGCACTTTGAGAAGATGCACTTTCCGAGCCAAGCACCTGATGACTGCTTCGATCTGATCATTGTCTCTGAAGTCGCTTATTACTGGCAGCGCGCCGATCTCGCGTTGGCTGCCGATGAGCTTGCAGCACGTCACCTGCCCGGCGGTCACCTGGTTCTTGTCCACCTGACAGAGGCCGTTCCCGACTATCCGCTCAGCGGCGACGAAGTACACGAGTTTTGGCTCACGCGTCCCGAGTGGCGGCCCGTCCACGCCGAACGCCGCGATCGTTTTCGCCTGGACGTACTCGAACGTGTTTCGAACGACTAGCCCAGATCAAGTTCCACGGTTGAGTTCTACATGATCGATTTCGTTGCCCGCAATCCGCGCGTTGACGATCTCTCTCAACCGCGCATTCACGGCTGAAATCTCGTCATGCCGCATCGGGGATCCTGGCTCTGACTTGAACATCTCCTCGATCAACGCATTGCAATCCAGCAACTCGAGGAACTTTGGTACTGAAAGATGTTCCCCGCCCAGCCGACTCAGCCGTGCGTGCCAATGCTGTGGATACGCTGCTAGGTCACGAACATCAAGACGTCGCAATCCAGCAAGGGTGGAGAAACGATGCTCGAGCCACTCTGCTGAATCGACGATGTGCGGAATTCCTCGTTCGGCCTCATCCCGCCAGTGCCTCAACTGCCCGGACAGTCCAACCTCCGCCCGCCCGTCCAGCCGCGCCGAGGTGAAGATTCTCACGTCTGGAGCGTGACGGATCTTCGCCCCGACTTTACGCAAAGCGTCCACAAACGCTACGTCCTCAAGCGGCTTCACCGCAGGCAAGCCCCCGCTGCGACGATAAACCTCCGGCGTACACGCCAGGGACGCTCCAAAATGGTGTAAGTGCCGCGGCCAGGGATCGGCTGGATCCGGGTCGAGCATGGACTCCAGCCGAGCCACCAGTCCCTGGAACTCGCGGTCACGGTCATAAGCCAGCCTTACCCCTTGATCGAGACTCTCCCTGTCCTCTGGAAACAGCGAGATATCGCCTCCCACCACCTCAGCCCCGGCCTGAATGTGGGCCAGATTCGTTGCAACCCAGTCCTCTGCCACCGCTGTATCCGCATCGGTCGAGAGAATTACACCGTCTCCGGCTCCGAGCCACTCCAATCGTTCGCAAGCGAGATCCATCAAGCGCCGCCGAGCGGTTCCGACATGCGCTTGTTCCGGTGGCAACTCGCACTCCAGTATGTGCAGCCGGAACCTGCCGTGATCTGCCGCGTAGCGCGCCGCCACCGTTCCGCTGCCGTCCGTACAGTTATTAAGGAGAAGCAAAACCTCGTAGCAATTCCAATCGAGCGCACTCCCGTCGAGCGCGACCTGCAGGCGCAGGGCATCAAGCGTTGCCGCCAGTCCCGCCTCTTCGTTCCGAGCCGGAACCACAACAATCGCGCGGCAAACCGCTGTAGGTTCAGCCAGAACCTCAGATCCAGCAGGTACTGCAAGCGAGGTACTCATGCCGGGAGAGGCTCCTTTTCCTGATCACGCTGACGCGTCGACAGCCTTTCACGCACGGCAATCTTTAGCCAGGCCTCATTTGCCCAGAGCCTCTCGGCCCCATGATACCGATGCGAGAAGTTTGCAATCGAGTTCGCCATATCTTCATCAATCTGGCTCTCGTACCCTAACGCAAGTCGCCGCTTCCACTCACTTGGCCGGGTATGCGTTCCATGGCACTGAACCGGGGACAGTTCTTCGTGCAGTCTTGTACTCGCGTCTTCGCGGAAGCGCGAGAGGTCCACTCTCACTCCGTTCCGCATCGCGTACGGCAATTCTTCATAGAACGCACAAGGCACGGTTGATGATAGATCGAGTGCAGCATCTCGCGCTGTCCGGTGGTCTACATGATGACCGAGCCCAAGCGGCAGGACCAGCGCTGTGTCGTCACCCTTCACCAGCTTCGCCAAACCCTCCTGAACCCGCGGAATCGCGAAATCATCCGCCTGTACGTCCATATCGCATACAATGGAAGCATCGCACTTCAACCGAATCGGCGCATCCACCACGTCGAGATCAACCATCTTGACGCTGCCTGCGAGCGCCGCAAGAAACTTCTGATCTTCTCGCTTCCGCAGCGCGGAAACATAGTCGAGGCGCTCATCCTCCGGTTTCGTCTCCGCATCCGAGTACGGCGCGTAAAGAGACCGCGTGAATACGTTCAGGAGTGTTACCGTGTGACCCATTGCGAGCCAGTGGCTGATAGAAAGGGAGAGGGAGAACGCAGCATCGTCCCGGTGCGGCGAGAGCACAACAAGTTTCAAAGGGTGACGTCCAGTCAAGCGAAATTCGCCGTCGCCTACGCAAAGAAGCACGTTGACGCTTTCGGCGGCAACCCGTTTGGATGCGACGCATAACTCCTTTGGTTGCGGCTTTTTCTACTAACGTAGAAACCCAACGTTAATAACAGTTCTCCGCATCTCATCCTCGACAAAGACCAATACGAAAGAAACCCCGAGGCCGCGCATTGCAGACTGACTCCAGTTCCAACCCACTTACCGAGGGCTCTTCTAGCCCCGCCCAAATGACGACGAATACTGAGCCCGACCTCCTCTGCTTTAGCCATCTCCGCTGGCATTTCGTCACCCAGCGGCCTCAGCACCTCCTCACCCGCGCTGCCCGCAGCCGCCGCGTTTTCTTCTGGGAAGAGCCCTGGTGGGACGCCGACGACAACGGCGACGGAACTCCTACACTCGAAGTCATGCCTGAAGGTGAGAACCTGTTGGTGCTGCGACCGCATCTTCCCCGCGCCGGGAATGCCGACGAGATGCTCCGCGAACTCCTGCACAACTTCATGGCCGCCCAGCACATCGAGCGTTTTCTCTGCTGGTACTACACACCGATGATGCTCTCGTTCACGAGTCACCTTGAGCCCGAGGCGACCATCTACGACTGTATGGACGAGCTATCCGGGTTTCTCTTCGCGCCGCCAGAGCTTCACGAACGCGAGCAGCAACTCTTCGCGAAGGCTGACGTCGTCTTCACCGGCGGGATGAGCCTCTACGAAGCCAAGCGCAAGCAGCACGCCAACGTTCACGCCTTTCCCAGCTCCATCGACGTTCCTCACTTCGCCCAGGCCAAGTCCATCACCGAAGACACTCCAGAACAAGCCGCGGTCCCGCACCCCCGTGCCGGCTTTTTCGGCGTCCTCGACGAGCGCTTCGACCACGTATTGATGGAGGAGGTGGCACGTCTCCGTCCCGGTATCCATTTCATCTTTCTCGGTCCCATCGTCAAGATCGATCCCGCGACCCTCCCGCAAGCCGGCAACATTCATTATCTGGGCGGCAAGTCCTACGCAGAGTTGCCGCAATACCTCGCAGGATGGGACATCGCACTGATTCCCTTTGCCCTCAATGAGTCCACTCGTTACATCTCCCCCACAAAAACTCCCGAGTACCTCGCCGCCGGAAAACCTGTGGTGTCGACTCCTATTCACGATGTCATTTCTGGCTACGGGAACGCCGGACTGGTCGCCATCGCTCACGACGCCCAGGAGTTTGCCACGGCGCTCGATCAAGCCCTCCAGGCGCCGACCCCAGCCTGGCAGCAGGCCGTCGCCGAGAAGCTCTCGACCACCTCGTGGGATCGCACATGGAATTCGATGTCAAGTGAGATCGACCGCGTCCGCAAACCGCGCAGTTCTGCCCAGCACAAGCCCGAAGTCGTCACCGCATATAGGCTTGCCTCTCGCCCGGTGCGCACCGAGCGGTATGACTACCTTGTTGTGGGTGCCGGTCTCGCCGGCGGCGTGCTCGCCGAGCGACTCGCGCACGGCATGGGTAAGCGCGTCCTTATCATTGACAAGCGCGACCACGTTGGCGGCAACACCTTCGACTATCACAACGAAGCAGGTATTCTGGTTCATAAGTACGGCCCTCATATCTTCCACACTAACTCCGCCGAGGTGATGCAGTACCTCTCGAAGTTCACTCAGTGGCGCGACTATGAGCACCGCGTGCTCGCCTCGGTCGACGGCAAACTGGTCCCCATCCCCATCAATCTGACCACGATTGAAAAACTCTATGATTTGACTCTCGATCCCGCAGAGATGCAGGCGTTTCTCGCTTCCAGGGCGGAGACGACCCGCACCATCCGCACCTCCGAAGACATCGTCCTCAGCCGCGTTGGCCGCGAACTCTACGAGAAGTTCTTCCGTAATTACACCCGCAAACAGTGGGGGCTTGACCCGTCCGAACTTGATTCTTCGGTCGCAGGACGTATTCCGGTTCGCTTCGACCGCGATGACCGCTACTTCACCGACACCTTTCAGGCCATGCCGCTGCACGGCTTTACCCGTATGTTTGAACGTATGCTGGATTCCCCCAACATCACGATCAAGACATCGGTCGAATTCGCCGACATTGCAAGAGCCTATCCAGGGAGCAGAACCATCTTTACCGGTCCGGTCGACGAGTACTTCGGCTTCCGCTACGGCCCGCTTCCCTACCGCTCGCTTGAGTTCAAACACGAGACATATAACCAGGAACGCTTTCAATCAGCGGCTGTCGTGAACTACCCGAACGATCATGAGTACACGCGCGTTACCGAGTTCAAGTACCTTACCGGCCAGCAGTCGCCCAAAACCAGTGTCGTCTTCGAACATCCGCGCGCGGAAGGCGATCCCTACTACCCCATCCCACGCCCGGAGAATGCAGCGCTGTACGCCCGGTACAAGGAGCTTGCGGACCGTCGGCCCGACGTGCACTTCGTAGGCCGGCTTGCAACCTACAAGTACTACAACATGGATCAGGTCGTTGCCCAGGCGCTTGTCACCTACCGCAAGATCTTCAACAGTGAGCAGTCGGTCCTGCCCTCCCACACCAGCGAGCTCGTCGAAGCGACGACCTAACCATAACGTACGGGTGGCTCTTTTCATCTTTATTGCGGCTAAGAGCCACCCAGAAGATAAAGGGGCTCACCCGGTTCTATACCAGACAGACAAACGATCTGTCGTGTTCGAATATCAACTCCCGATTGGGTACGGCGAAGATGAGCCGTTTTATACATTCACGACACCAACGGAAGCGCCGACGGCGATAAGTACCTCCCTATGATCGGGCATCGAAGCTTAAAGTTGATGTAACACGACCCGAACCGCAGGACGCACCCTTAATGCAAAAGCAGGATCGAACCGCAATCATCGTAGGAGCAGGACCCGGGGGACTTGCAGCCGCTCTCCTCCTCGCGAAATCCGGAGTCAAAGTCACCGTCGTCGAGAAACGATCTGACGTCGGGGGACGTACCGCCACCATCAATCAGGATGGCTTCAAGTTCGATATTGGGCCGACCTTCTTCCTCTATCCCCGCGTCCTAAAAGAGATCTTCGCCGCAGCCGGCTACGATCTGAACCGCGAGGTGCCGATGACGCGCCTGGATCCGCAGTACCGGCTCGTCTTCGGGGGCGGCGGTGAGATTCTCGCAACGCCTAACATCGAGCGGATGGAGAAGGCCATTGCAGCTATCTCTCCCGAAGATGCAAAGCGCTTTCACTATTTCATCACGCACAACCGCAACAAGCTCGAGAAGTTCATGCCGTTTCTGCAAACGCCCTTCGAAAGCTGGCGCGATCTTGCGAAGCCCGAGATGATGAAGCTTCTTCCTCTCCTTGCACCCTGGCGGTCGCTCGACGATGACCTGCAGGTCCACTTTAAGGACGAGCGCATCCGGCTAGGCTTCTCGTTCCAGTCGAAGTATCTCGGCATGTCGCCCTTCCGCTGCCCCAGCCTCTTTTCGATCCTCTCGTTCCTCGAGTACGAGCACGGCGTCTTTCATCCCACAGGAGGCTGCGGCGCGGTAACCCAGGCCATGGCTCGAATCGCGACCGAGATGGGCGTGGAAATCCTTACCGATGAACCCGTCGAGAAAGTCCTGATAGAACACGGAAAAGCGAAGGGCATCAAAACCGCGAATCGAACGCTCACTGCGGACGCAGTTGTCGTCAACGCAGACTTCGCCAACGCCATGCGTTCGCTCGTTCCTAACAAGCAGCGCCGGCGTTGGACCGACGACCGTATCGCCAAGAAGAAGTTCTCTTGTTCCACCTTCATGATGTATCTCGGCATTGAGGGGCGCTATGATGACGTGTCTCACCACACCATCTATCTCGCCGACAACTACAAGGAGAACCTCCGCGACATTGAAGAGCGGCATCAACTCTCTCCTAACCCTTCCTTCTACGTTCAGAATGCCTGCGTCACCGATGAGTCTCTCGCCCCGCGAGATCATTCGACTCTCTATGTTCTTCTGCCGGTCACTCACGACACCGGCTCCGTAGACTGGGGCGCTGAGACCGCACGCTACCGTGCCCTTGCGCTCGAACAGATGGAAAAGATTGGCATTAAGGATGTAGCTCGCCGCATTCGTACCGAGAAGATCGTTACTCCGGCCGGCTGGGCTGAGGACTTCGGTCTTTACAAGGGTGCGACCTTCTCCATGGCACACTCTCTCGATCAGATGCTGCATCTCCGCCCGCACAATCGCTTCGAGGATGTGCGTGGCATGTACCTCGTCGGTGGTGGTACTCACCCCGGCAGCGGCCTGCCAGTTATCTTCGAGTCGGCCCGCATCACCTCGCGTCTCCTTCTCGAAGATCTTGAGATCGAGCCTTCATGGGATACCGGCTCCGCAAATTCGCCGCTTGCCGCGCAACTGATCGGAGCTGCGTCCTGATATGGTGATTGCCATGCCAGCTCCGGCGCGACAAACCGATATCGAAGAGGTCGAGAATTGGCGGGTCGCACTCGCAGCGAAGCAGCGTCTGGCCCAGAAAGCCTGGGCCCTCGTCCCCATCCGGCAACGACTCCACATTATCCGCAGTATTCGCCACACGCTTGCAGAGAACGTTGATGCGATCCTTGCCGCGGTTCCTGCGGACCTCTCGCGCACCCCGGCAGACACCCTCGCCGCCGAACTGCTGCCGCTACTCGAAGCCGCTAAGTTTCTCGAGAAGCAGGCCACCTCAATCCTTGCGCCCCGGAAGCTTGGCCGCCGGGGCCTTCCCTTCTGGCTCTCCGGGCTGGACGCCGTCATCGAACGTGTGCCGCTCGGCACAGTCCTGGTGGTCGCCCCATCCAACTACCCGCTCTATCTCCCAGGCGTACAGGCCTTACAGGCCATCACCGCCGGAAACGCAGTCACCTGGAAACCTGGCCGCGCAGGCTTGGCGCTCGCTGACATATTTGCCCAGATCTGCACGCAGGCCGGTCTCCCCGAAGACCTGATCCGCGTCACAGATGAATCCATCGAGGCGGTTGCCGAGGAGATCACACTGGCGACACCCGCCAAGATCATCTTTACAGGCTCAGTTCGCGCCGGACGAGCCGTCCAGCACCTTGCAGCGGACCAAGCTATTCCGGTCATTGCGGAGCTCTCCGGATGCGACGCCATCATCGCTCTTCCGTCCGCTGATCCCGTACGCCTCGCTGAAGCAATTCTGTTCGGCATGCGGCTCAACGGCTCAGCAACCTGCATGGCGCCACGCCGTCTTATCCTTCTCGGAGATCATCACGCGCTTCTCGCTGATCTAAGAAGCCGCTTTGGCGCCGCGCAGTCTATATGCCTCTCCGATGTTACCCGGCGCCAACTTCAGTCCTTGCTGGACGAAGCTGAACCCAACGCAAATCACCGCGTCGACAACTGGACTAAACCCATCCTCATTGCTGATGGAAGAGCTAACCTGGAGATCGTTCGGGCGGACATCTTTGCCCCGGTAATCACCGCAATCCGGGTTCGCGACACTGAAGCTGCTATCGCCCTGGTCAATGAGAACCGTTACGGGCTGACCACCGCCATCTTCGGCAACCCATCCGAAGCGCATGCCATTGCGTCCCGGCTCGAAGTTGGCACCGTTCTGATCAACGACCTGATCGCCCCGACTGCAGATCCACGCATTCCGTTCGGCGGCGTCCGTCAGAGCGGCTTTGGCTCGACCCGCGGAGCCGAGGGCTTGCTTGAACTCACCGTGCCGAAGACCACCACGACCCGCAGGAACAACGAGTCCAAACACTTCCAATCGACGACTCCGGCCCACGAGCAACTGTTTCGCGGCGCTATAACCTTGTCCCATAGCAGGTCATGGCGTAATCGTTACGCAGGTCTTCAACAAATCTTCAGTGCAGCCCGAAGTTTGAGGCCGGGCAAGAAAAACTGACACCTGATAGCCAATAAGCTGTCAGATATCCATTCCTTCGCGTTACCTCTGAAGCAGGAGAACGAAAATGAACGTAGGCATTATTGGAAGCGGTCTCGCAGGACTCTCGGCGGCATGCACGCTCGCCGCCCGCGGCCACCGCGTCGAAGTCTTTGAAAAGAATTCCTGGCTTGGCGGTAAAGCGGCGCAAATCAAGGAGCAGGGCTTCCGCTTTGACATGGGTCCCACCATCCTCATTCAGCCCTCGGTCCTCCGCCGCATCTTTGAGGAATCCGGGCGAAACCTGGAAGACTACATCCCAATGGTCCGCCTTGACCCGCAGTGGCGCTGCTTCTTTGAAGACGGCACCCGCATCGATCTGCGCGACGACAACCGAGCCATGGCTGCCGATCTCGAGAAGATCTGGCCCAAGATGGGCGCGGGCTACCTGAACTTGATGGAAAAGTCTGAGCAACTCCACGGCATCTCGGACCGCTTCTTCTTCTGGCGCTCGATTGGCTCCATGCGCGACACCATGGACGTCAAAGGCGCGTTTGACCTCAAGGTGCTGAAGGACATCATGCGCATGCGCCTCGGCAAGACCATCGCCGAGGTCATCCGTGAAAACATCCCCGACGCAAATACCGCGCAGATGCTCGATCACTTCGTCCAGTACGTAGGCTCCTCTCCCGATGCTTCGCCTGCCATCTTGCTCTCCATCGGCCACATGCAGATGGAAGAAGGTATCTGGTATCCGTTGGGAGGCACCCGCTCCGTGCCGGAAGGCCTGGTCAAGCTTGCCTCCGAACTCGGCGTAATCTTCCATCCCTCAACCGACGTTGCCCGCATCAACACTACCTCGGGTAAGCATGGGAAGGTCACGGGCATCACCACCACCAACGGCGAGACTTACCGTTTCGATGCCATTGTCTCGAACGAAGACGCCGTCCGCACCCATCGCGAACTGCTCAGCGGAACCCCGGCCGCACGCCACTTCGAGCACAAGCGCGAATACGAGCCTGCCTGCTCGGGCGTTGTGCTCTACCTCGGCCTCAACAAGCGCTACGACCACCTGGCTCATCACGACTTCGTCTTCTCCCGCGATCCTCATGAAGAGTTCCACGCCATCTACGACAAGGGCATTCCTGCCCCGGACCCAACCTGCTACCTGGCCGCCACAGCCGCCACGGACCCTGAGTCCGCGCCCGAAGGCGGCGAGGCCCTCTATGTGCTGGTTCACACCCCTTACCTGCGTCCTGGTCAGGATTGGCAGCAGATGTTCCCCGGTTATCGCCAGGTCATTCTGGACAAGCTGAAGCGTACCGCCGGCCTGACCGATATCGAAGAACGCATCGTGTTCGAGCGGCACCTGACCCCGCAGGATATCCATGACCGTTACCGTGTTCTGAATGGTGCCATCTATGGTATCTCCTCGCACGGCGTCTACAACGGAGCCTTCAAGCCCGCTAACCGCTCAACTGACCTTCCCGGCCTGTACCTAGCCGGCGGCGCCGCACATCCCGGCCCGGGGATGCCCATGGTGATGATGTCCGGCTGGATCGCCGCTGACTCGCTTGACCAGGATGCCAACGATCTGCCGAGCGTATCGGCGCGAGTTTCTCAGGAGACGTACGCTACCGCCTAGATGCCGACCTCCGGGTGAGTTTGGATCATGCCAAACTCACCTGACGTTTCCCTATGTCAGAAGGACTACACTACTCCTGAACCCGCCACCCTGCTTCGATAAAAGACTGACAACAGACAGCTAAAACTGAACGTTCTTTCTTTGAGAACCGAGACCCACGTGGACGCGCCTCACATCTCACCGCTTGTCCTCTCCTTCTTCCGCTACATCGTTCGCGGCTACTTCCGCAGGCACTTCCGCGCGGTGCGTGTTTCGAACCCACAGTTCCTCTCCCAGCAGACCACTGGCCCTGTCATCGTTTATGCAAACCACACCGCGTGGTGGGACCCCATGGTCTCTGTCCTGCTGGCGCAACGGCTCCTCCCACAACGCAAGCACTACGCCCCGATGGACGCCGTGTCGCTCGACCGGTACGCCATCCTGAAACGCATCGGTATCTTCGGCGTCGATCTCAATTCAGTCCGTGGCGCCGCCCGCTTCTTCCGCACATCGCTTGATCTCCTCGCTCAGGGCGGAGTCCTCTGGATCACCCCGCAGGGTCGTTTCGCTGACCCTCGCGAGCGCCCACTCGTCTTCAAGCCCGGCCTGGCTGCCCTTGCCGCGCGCTGCCCCAATGGCTGCACACTTATCCCTCTAGCCATCGAATATCCGTTCTGGAACGAACGCCTTCCCGAGACCCTCCTCCAGTTTGGCGAGCCCATACACATCACGAACCAGTCCGCTCAAGAAGCCGGCCAGCTGCTTCAGTCCGCACTGATCAAGTGCATGCAGACCCTCGAGCAGAAATCGATCGCGCGTGATCCCGCCGCCTTCGAGCTCCTCCAAGCCGGACGCGTCGGTACTGGAGGCTTCTTTCAGCTCGGCCAGCGCCTGAAAGCCCTTATACTCGGCCGCAAGTACCAACCCGCCCACACTCCCCTGATTGAACATGAGGAGCGTGGATGATCGTTGCACTTGCCGTCGTCTGCTTCTTTTGCGCACTTGTGCCCGCGATCATGTTCACGGTGAACTTGCACTACTACCGCGAACCCCCGCCCGCGCCCTCATCCAGTCCGCAGTCCGTCTCGATCCTCATCCCCGCTCGCAACGAAGCCACCGCCATCGGTCCCGCGCTTGAGGCCGCCCTCCAGACCCGCGGCATCGCCTATGAAATCGTCGTCATGGACGACAACTCTACCGACGAAACACCCGCCATTGTCAGCAACCTTGCCGCAAACCACCCGCAAGTCCGTCTCGCCCAGGCTCCTCCGCTGCCCTCCAATTGGAACGGCAAACAACACGCATGCTGGGCGCTCGCGCAGGCTGCCGAAAACCCCATCCTCTGCTTTGTCGATGCCGACGTCCGCCTGGGCCCGGACTGCGTTGCCCGCATGAGGCAGTTCCTCGAAACGTCGGGTTCTTCCCTCGTTTCCGGCTTTCCGCGTCAGCTCACCGGCACCACGCTCGAGTGGCTCCTGCTCCCACTGATCCACTTTGTCCTGCTCGGCTTCCTGCCTCTCGCCCGCATGCGCCGTGGGACCGACCCTTCGTTTTCGGCAGGCTGCGGTCAGTTCCTTATGGTGCGCGCCGACCACTACTTCGCCTGCGGCGGTCACACCCAGATTCGCAACACGATGCACGACGGCCTGCGTCTGCCCAAGCTCTTCCGCCAGTCCGGCTATCGCACCGATCTCGCGGATATAACGGCCCACGCGACCTGCCGCATGTACACCAACGCGTCGCAGGTCTGGAGCGGCCTCGCCAAAAACGCGACCGAAGGTCTCGCCGATCCCGCCCGCATCGTCCCCGTCTCCATCGTTCTCTTCCTGGGCCAGATTCTGCCAACGCTGCTCCTGTGCGTTCTTGCCCTGAGCCTCATCCTCGTGGGTTCATTCGTAGGAGCGTTCGGCATGGATCTCCATCTCACGAATCCAAAGCTCTTCTATCCGTGGTACCTCTGGACCTCTGCTGCTGTCCTCTGTGCCTTCGTCCCTCGCATCCTCTCCAGCATTCGTTTCCGGCAAGACTGGCGCAGCGCCGTACTCCATCCCATCGGCATCCTCACCCTCCTCGCAGTCCAGTGGTACTCCCTCCTCCGCAAGCTTTCGGGAGCCCCCGTAGCCTGGCGCGACCGCACCTACACCCCTAAGCCAACCGATACGCCCGCCGCCTAGCCCGTCTGTTTGTCATCCGCGCAGAGGACCTGCGTTTGTAGCGCCAGGATCAGTAAGCAAGCTGCTAAGAAGCTACGAACTCCGCAATCAACCGGCTCCCCACCCGCCAGGCATTCTCTAGCGCCGGCAGATACGCCGAATCTGTAGCCACCCGCGTTTCCGCCAGGCTCTCGGCGGCAGTCAATCCCCTCCGTGGCTGGTCATAGTTCGACACCCCACGCGCAATCACCACCCGTGTGAAGTCCACCAACTCCGCCGCACCCAAACCCTTCAGCGCCGTCAGAATGCCCGTATCCTCCATCGCGGTTATTGCATACCGCCCCCACCCGCTCGTCTGATACGCTATCCAACGCCGAGCCCGATCGCTCATCAACCTTCCGTGCCAGAAAGTGGTCGAGGAAAGCTCATCCCCGCGCAGTACCTCCGGTTTCCTCCATGCGGTTTTCTCCGGCGCAAACAACCTGCGCCGACGCCCAATCGCCTCCGTATCCTTTAGCTCCACGCCTTGTGCCAGGCGAAACGCAAGCCCCACCAGCCCCGCGTCCAGCTGAAAACAGATGCCATCGTCCCCATTGAACCGCTGCGCCAAAGGCTCTTCATACGGCACCGACTTGCCAATCGGCACAAACCCATCCACCCAATTCGAGGGGATCTCCCGCCCGTCAACTTCATGACACAAGTCTCCATCCACAACGAACTGCGGCATCACAACCGAAGCTAGCGACCCCATCCCCGGATCACACCCCGCTACCCCTGTCACCAGCCAATACGCCTGGGTCAGATCGAATCGCTGGTCCAACCCGAGTGCCATGACCGAAGCTGCAGCCCGCGCCGCTCCAACTCCCGTGCAACACGCAAGCACACCCCGGCCTCCCGCGCGCAGCCCCCGATAGCCACCAGGAAGCTCCAGCGACTCATCCAGCCCTTCGCGCTCGAAAAATACCGCAGTTCTCCTGGCACCGGGCCCGCATCCGGCTCGAACGCCCCCAACACCACGCACCTGATCGCCCTCGCCACGCCTAGACGCCCTTCTTCATCGGCTCCCAGATGAACTTATGAATTTGCAGCGAAAGCCGAGCGTCGACCCCGTCCGCCATCATCCACTCCACCAGCGCCCGCGGGTCAAGCGTCGCATTCTCCACCGTCCGCAGTGGACTCGGGTTCTTGCTGAACGCCGGACTCAACAGGATCCCACCAACCCTCTCGCGCAACCCATGTTCCGCAATAAACCCCCGCGCAAACTCGTAGTCTGCCCGGTTCGTCAGCACGAACTTCACCTCGTCGCGCCCAGTCAGTGCCTCCAGGTTCTCCATGCGGAAGCTGTCCGCCGCTGCGCCCGCACCTGGACACTTCACATCGACAATCTTGTGCACAGCTTTCGGCACCGCATCGAGCGGCCGCTCACCGCTCGTCTCCATCATCAGCGTGTACCCGAGCCCCAGTAGAGCCTCCATCAGGGGCAGCAGTTCCTTCGCCTGCAGCATCGGCTCGCCGCCGGTAAACTCGACCAGCCTGCAAGGCGCGAGCGCCTCCACCTGTGCGATCACCTCATCCTGCGAAAAGGGCTTGCCGCCGGCAAACGTGTACTCCGAATCGCACCACGCACAGCGCAGATTGCACCCCGCAAACCGCACGAAGATACACGGCAGCCCGGTAAACGAGCTCTCCCCCTGCACCGACTTGTAAAGCTCAATCAGATACACAGCCGGCCTCTACTTCCCTACTCGTAATACCGCGCGAAGCTTGTATCCGTCTCATACAGCGTGCAATCCTTTACCTTCACACGGCCATGCGTCATCTCGTCCATCTGCTTCGCCGTATTGTCGAAAAAATAGCGCGCGAGGTTCTCAGCCGAAGGATTAACCTCGTCAAACGGCTTCAGCTCGTTGATCATCTGGTGGTCCAGGTAGTCGACCACCGGTCGCATCACCTGCTTCAACAGCTTGAAGTCCAGCAGCAATCCAGCCTCATCCAGCTCTTCACCCATCAGCGTCACGAACACCTTGTAGTTATGCCCGTGCGGATTCTCGCACTTCCCGCGATAATTCCGCAGGTAGTGGCCGGATGAAAACCCGGCTTCTACAGTCACTTCATACATCGCTCAGGAGATCCCTTCTATTGCAGCGCGCCCAGCGAACGATCAGCCGGCGCAACCTGCCTCTCACTATTGTACGGAACTCCAGCCAACACGATACGGCTCCTCAAGGAACATGGTTTGGCACAGCCGCTCTCACTGGCTCGACCGCCTCCGCGCCCGCATCGGTCGGAAGATAACGCCCCAACCATTGAATCCATCGACGCTGCACATCCTCGCGTCGCAGCGGATCGCCAGGAAAATGGCCGCCGACCGGGTAAGCCACGAACTCCGTTACCACATCATGATCCTTGAGTGCATGGAACCACGCGTATGACTGCGTGATCGGCACCCGATAATCGCCAACATCGCACAGCACCAATGTAGGGGTCCGCACATTCGCCACGTAACTGATGGGAGACTGCGCCAGGTACGCCTTCATCCGCTCCGGACTCGTATATGGCGAGCCGCCAAAATTGTCGGCCACCGTGACGTTTCCATCCGACAAGTTATACATATCTAGCCAGTCGTTTACCGCCGCACCATCCACCGATGCCTTCCAGATCGTCGAGTGGCCCAGCAGCCAGCTCGTCATATACCCGCCGTACGACCAACCGCTTACCGCGATATGATCCACATCGACCGCGCCACCCTTTTCAAGCACCGCCAGTCCCGCCATCACATCCTCACCCGGCCCCTGGCCCGCATCGTTCCAGATCGCGGCCTGGTAGAGATTGCCCAGATTATCGCTCCCCCGATAGTTCGGCTCGAAGACCATCCATCCCTGCGCCGCAAACAACTGCGAAAAGCTCGTCCACGTCTGCTTCGAGTTCGAAGTCGGTCCGCCGTGGATGTAAAGCACCAGAGGATACTTCTTCCCCGTTTGATAGCCGATCGGATACGTCACCACGCCATCGGACGCTGGACCGCCCTTCAAACTGGTCCAAGTCATCGTCTCCTGTCGCGCCACCTCGCGGCTCGCAATCTCGGCATTCAGCGTCGTCAACCGCACCGGCTTTCCATGCGCAGAGTCCATCAGGTAAAGCTCGTTCGGATCGTTGGGCGAACTGCCGGTAAACGCAATCTCGCCCCGGCCACTCACCGATCCATCCAGCCAGAACGGCTCCGCTGGCGAGATGTCGCCCGTCTGGAGACGTTCAGCCGAGCCCCCATTCCCCGGCTGCAGCCACAGTCCTGACGTCGTTGCATCGTTCCCCGCCACCAGCAGCGACTTTCCATCCGGCATCCAGATCTCACGCACTATGTTGCGATCGAGCGTCCGCGTGATGTCTTTGCCTTCACCACCCGCGCTCCCGGTGACGAAAACCTCCCCCTCATTCCAGCTCTTCCCATCACGATTCTTCAGGTAAGCCACCTGCGAGCCATCCGGAGAAAGCACCGGGATGGACTCCAGCCTGGCCCCGCCCGTCAGCGGCCTCGCGTGGCCGGTGGACACATCCAGCACCTGCACCGTACTTCCAAACGCATCACCGGACAGCGGCGTCGGCACCCGCACAAACGTAATCTGCTTTCCATCGAGAGACCACTGCACCGGCGACGCGGGCGGCCCCGGCGGCAGGCTAATCGGCAAAGACCAGCTCCCTTCGGTCAGACGCTTCGCCTCCGGCAGCTTCGAACTCGCATCAGCCGGCAGATCCACCATCCAAAGGTGAGCTGGCATCTGCGCCGACGTCGCCAGGAAATCCTGATTGCCTACCTTAAAAGCATCCTCATACTTCGCACGCCCCTCGCGTTTCGGCTCTTCATCCCCGGCTACAAACGCGAACGCTTTTCCATCCGGTCGCCAGGCTAACTGCTCAATCGATGTCGGCGAGTGCGTCATCTGCGTCGAGTCGCCGCCCTCACCCAAGCTCAACGTCCAGATCTGCAGATGCTTCTTGTCATCCTCCGCAAGGAAGGCCAACGTCTTGCCATCGGGTGACCATCGCGGAAATCCTGCATGCGCCTTCCGCGTAATCACCCGCACGGCATGTGAAGCCACATCTACCAGTACAATCTCGGCGTCGCGGCGATCCTCATCCAGGTTCGTCCGGCTCACCACCATCGCAACCGTCTTCCCATCCGGTGAAATCTCGGGATCGCTCAAACTGACGATCTTGCTCGCATCCGCTACATGGTAGCGCTCAGCAGAACATGGAAGAGTGATAAGGGCAGCAAGCAGCAGGGTGCAGGGGACGCGCGATTGCATCAGTAACTCCTCGTTGAGAGCGGTATGACGAAAATCCTAGCAGACAAACGCGGCAGTCCATCGGTTACGGAATCGTAAACACAACCCGCGGCTTACCCGTCGCCCGCTTCCAGGTCTCTTCCACCTGCGCCATCGGCACGACCTCGGTCGCGATCTTCAGCCCCGCGGGCCCCACCGCCTCGAAGGTCTTCCGAATCGACCCCACCAGCGCTTCCCGGCTGACACTCCCTACACCGCTTCCCATCATCACAATCGCCGAAGACCGCAGCACATTGGCCGAAAGCGCAATCTCCGCCTCTCCACTCGATGAGCCCACCTGCACAAAGCGCGCCGGTTTATCACCGATGGTCTTCGCCATCGCGCTCAGGATCATCTTCGCGCTCTCACCCCAGAGATAATCGATTACTACGTCGACCCCTCCCGCAAGCACATCGGTCAGCCCGCGCTCAAACTCCTCCCCGCCACCCGCATCTCCAAGGCTCAACTTGAACGGCACCACCACATCCGCACCAATCCCCTTCAACTCCTCCAGCTCCGCCGCATTGCGTCCCGTCGCAATCACCTTCGCCGCGCCAAGATACTTCGCCAACTGCACGGCCACTCGGCCGGAAGTCCCCGTCCCCCCATTGACCAGCACCGTCTCACCTCGCACCAGTCTTGCTCGCTCCATCAACGAAGCCCACGCCGACATCCCCGGGTTGGCGATGGCCGCCGCGGTCACATGATCCACACCGTCCGGGATCTCTACCACCCGCCTCGTGCTGATCGGGCACCACTCAGCCAGTGACCCATTCGGCGCGTCCGGCATGGCAAAGTACACGCGCCGCCCATCCTGGGTCACACCCACGCCATCCGTGCCTGCGACCGCCGGAAATACGCTATGCGCGCTGTAATGCGCACCCAACGCGCGCATCCTGGTCAGGTTACTGAGCGCCGCTGCGCGCACCGAGATCAGCTCTTCTCCCACCTTGGCCTCCGGCATCTGAAACTCGCCGTACACGGGAGTCTTCCCCGCCTCCGTCACAATCGCAGCCTTCATCCATTCCCTCCACAACACCCGCTCCCGACCAACGAGAGGTTCAAGCGAAGCCCAACGCTCCACAAAGTGGTGGCCGCCCGCGATCACGGCGCCTAATCCTCGTAGCCCGCCCGCTTCCGCCGCCGCGCCATCCGAGCCTCTTCCGCCCGCCGCTCCGCCTGCTCAAACAGGTGGGAAAATACTCCTGCAAGCGTCGCCAGCAGCGCCAGCACCAGAAAACCAATGCCCATCGTCCTCCAGAGAGCCGCGTCTCCAGGCGACCCAGGCTGCTGCGCGATATTCGTAAACGACAGCACGATGCAGGCCAGGGCAAAGAACCCCAGTGTCGCCGCCAGCATGTAGATATTCCGCGCCATACGCTGCTTCCAGTCTAGCCTTTGCCCTTTGTATCCGCCGCAAAGAACCGCTCCACCTCTTCAATCGACTGCGTCATCCTGTACTTCGGCAGCGAATCCATAAAGATCTTTCCATATCGCTGCCGCTGAATCCTCGGATCGAGCAGCATCAACACGCCGCGATCTGACAACGAACGGATCAACCTGCCAAAGCCCTGCTTCAGCGTGATCACCGCCGACGGAATCTGCAAATCGAAGAACGGCTTGCCACCCGCAGCCTCGATCGCCTCCATTCGCGCCTTCACCACCGGGTCCGAAGGCACCGCAAAAGGCAAGCGGTCGATAATCACGCAGGAGAGCTGCTCCCCCTGCACATCCACCCCCTGCCAGAAGCTGGACGTACCAAAGAGCACCGCATTCGGTGTCTCGCGGAATCGCTCCAGCAGCACATTCCTTGGCGCCGACCCATGCAGCAGCAGAGGATACGGCAGCTCCTGCAGCATCCGCTCATACAGCGCACGCATCTGGCCATAGCTCGTAAAGAGACAGAACGCCCGCCCCTGCGTGATCTCGAGCACACGCCGCATCCGCTCCGCCGCATGCACTACAAAGTCCGGCTCACGTGGATCCGGCATATTCGGCGGTAGGTACAGCAATGCCTGGCGCTCATAGTCGAAGTGCGAAGGCACCACCAGCTCGCGCGTACTCGCAAGTCCAAGCCGCCGCGTCACGTGCTCGAAACTCCCCGCAACCGTCAGCGTCGCCGACGTTAAAACCACCGAAGGATACGCATCGAACAGCGATCCCGTGAGCAGCGCCGATACATCGATCGGCGTCGCCTGCAGCTGCGTACTAAAATGTGGCTGCGAACCCCGCACCAGGTTCCTCACCCCACCTGTCGCGCGCCGCTCGATCCAGAACACCGTATTCGCATCATCCGACTCCATCAAGAACTTCAAATGCTGCCGGATATCTCCGGTCCGCTTCACCAGGCCCTTCGTCTCGTCGACGCCCTTCACATGCTCCAGCTCGTCTTCGAGCCGCTTCAATGCAGCCATTGCTCCCAGGTACGTGTCGCCATCGGATTCGAGAAAGCTCTCCCGCTGCGTATGATCGAACGGCATCCGCCCCAGCGGCTGAGCCCCATAATCATTCGGCATCGGCAACGCGGCGAAGAACATCCTTGATCGATCCTTCAAGATCGCACACGCCGACTCAATCGCCGAACTCGACGCCTGCTTTGCGCGCAGCATCGCCTCCGTATCGCGCATCAGTTCGTCGAAACGCGCATTCGTCAACCCAATGCCAAAGTAGTTCGAAGCAATATCTTCGAGCTCATGCGCCTCGTCGAAGACGACCGCACCCGCCGCCGGCAGGATCCCCGCATCCGGCGCATCCGCCGCCTGCTGCTTGATGTTCAGATCCGCGAAAAACAGGTGGTGATTGACGATGATCAGGTCTGACTCTAGCGCCTTGCGTCGCATCTGCGTCACAAAACACTGCTCCCAGTCCGGGCACGTCTGTCCCAGGCAGGCCTCCGTCCGCGCATCCAGCTTCGACCATAACGCCGAACTCTCCGGCAGATGCCCTAGCTCCGCCCGGTCGCCCGTCTTGGTCGTTGGCTCCCACGTCGCAATCTGGTGAAACTGCTCAATCTCCTCCAACCCCGAGAGCAGTGGAGAATCCCGCAGCGCGTACAGCTTCGCCTTGCATAGATAGTTCGCGCGGCCCTTCATGTAGCAGACATTCAGCGGTCCCAGCAGGCTCTCGAGGAACGGCACATCCTTGAAGTAAAGCTGCTCCTGCAGGTTCTTCGTGCCCGTTGAAAGAATGACCCTTTGCTGCCGCTCTCGTGCAAACCGCAGCGCCGGCAGCAGGTAGGCCAGCGTCTTACCCGTGCCCGTCCCGGCCTCGACGATCAGGTGTCGCTTATCGTCGAGCGCACTCTCGACCGCAGTCGCCATCTCGTACTGACCCTTGCGATGTTCAAACGCCAGTGACGAACGCGAAAGTATTCCCGAAGGAGAAAAAAACTCGTGCAGCGTCGGCAACTTCGTACGCGGCACAGCAGCGATCGCAGGGGCAGAAGACACTTACCCCATCTTATGCGAACATTCGGCGAAGGAGCCAAGCGCGCGCTGCCAACATCCGTGGCAGCAAATTCGGCACGATCCCAAACCGACACGATCGTCACAACATCCTCTACATCCAACAGCCAAACGCGGCATCAATCCAGCAACCAGAAAAGAATAACGGTACCCTGGAGCTTCACGTTCGGGCCAGCCCTACGCAGCGTCTTCTTAGCCTCCTGCAACGCCGCCAAGCCTAGCTGGATCGGACCCTGATCGAACCAGATCCCGTGCCTTCCCCTTGATCCATCGATTCACACAATCAACCAGCATCCACTTACATCACAAGCAATCGATCGGATGGCACAATGTATCTTCTTACCACGTCCGCACAGGTCATCCTTGCCTGCTCCATTGCCTTCGTCTGGGTTCTCCGCTTCCCCAATGTCGTGAAGGAGTTCCACGAGTACGGATTACCGGACATCGTCCGTACCATCGTCGGCGATACCAAGATCGTTCTCGCAACCTTGCTCATCGTCGCCATCTGGTATCCGGCGCTGGCACTCATCCCCGCCGTCCTCATGGCGCTGCTGATGTTGTGCGCTCTCGCAGCTCACTGGAAGGTTAAGCATCCCTGGCAGAAATACGTGCCGGCGTTTTTGTTGCTTGTTCTGTCCTTGTTTATAGCGAGTGCGCACGCCGGATTCTTGCACGGATGAAGCCTCTCCGGATCCTTGCCGCCTGCTCCGGTGCCTCCTTCCTCATCTATGGAGTGCTGTGCTTCTACTCAACCTCGATGGCAAACGACTTCCATCGCTTTGGCCTTGATAACCTGCGCATCCTTACCGGCATTCTTGAAATCCTCGGGGGCACTGGCCTGATCGTCGGGCTCAGGTGGGAGCCGGCTGAATGGATGTCGTCGGCAGCACTCGCACTGCTCATGTTCATCGCATTCGTCATCCGCAGGCGCATGCGCGACGGCGTGGCGGTCTCGCTGCCTTCGTTTGGCTTGATGCTTGTCAACCTGTACATCTTCATCAAGTCTCCAAAACCTTCGGCCCTTAGCCACCATCATGAGACCATCCAAAAACTTCCCGCAGAGTGAGATTGATCGCCCACCGCAATGACCACCTGCGCCGCTCCTCCCTATAATGAACACTGGCGCACCATGCGTCGGAAGAGGACGCCCCATGGCAGCGAAGAAAGCAGTGAAACGGCTCGGCAAGAAACACCGGCAAGCGAGCACCCGGCCGAAGAAAGGACGCGCGCCTAAGCCGTCAGCCACCACAGGCGCCACGCGCATTGGCGCCGTCGACCCCAAGAAGCGCAAAGAGCTCTCCGCCAAGAAAGCCAAGGAAGCCGCCGCCAAACGTGTCTCGCGCCGCTCGCCCGACTTTGAGACCAAGCGCCCCATCACCGGCGACGATGCGGAGAAGACGCTTGGCCGCAACTCCGCAAAAGTCCCTCAATTCCGTCCGCAGAAAGACGCACCCAAGCCCCGCCGCCGCATCCTCTCCGGCGCTCGTCCCGACGAGGAAAACGAGTGGCGTGAGGCCGAACTGCTCGCCCTCCAGCAATCCGTCACCATGGAGCACGCAGCCGCCAAGGCCCTCCCGCTTATCGCCATCTGCGGCCGCCCCAACGTCGGCAAATCTACCCTCTTCAATCGCCTCACCGGCTCCAGGCGCTCGATCGTCGGCGACGAACCCGGCATCACCCGCGACCGCATCTACGGTGAAATAGAATGGCAGGGCCGCGAAGTCCGCCTTGTCGACACCGGCGGCATCGTCCCCGACGACGAGGCGCTTATCCCAGCCGCGATCTTCGGCCAGGCCCAGGTTGCGCTCGAAGAAGCCGACGCCATCATCATGGTGGTCGACGGCCGCACCGAGCTCGCCTCGCCCGACCTCGAACTCGCACGCCTCCTCATCCGCGGCGGCAAACCCGTCTTCCTCGCCGTCAACAAGATCGACTCTGAAGCGATGCAGACCGCAGCCGAAAACTTCCGGCGCCTCGGCTTCAAGAACGTCCAGATGATCTCCGCCGAACACAGCATCGGCATCGGCGACCTGCTCGACGAAGTCTTCGCCGTGCTCCCCGAACACACCCACGAAGCCGAACCCGAAGACCTTCCCGAAATCAACGAGGAAGACTTCGAACCCGAGCCCGACTCCACCGAAGACGAAGACGGTAAACCCGTACGCCGCCAGCGCACCCACGGCGAGTACGAGTCACGCGAGACCAAGGTCGCCATCATCGGACGCCCCAACGTGGGCAAGTCCACCCTGCTCAACGCGCTTACCGAATCCAAACGCGCCATCGTCTCCCCCATCGCCGGCACCACCCGCGACGCGGTCGACGAGATCGTCGAGCGCAAAGGCCATCTCTTCCGCTTCGTCGATACCGCCGGCATCCGACGCAAGGGCAAGACCAAGCTGATGGCCGAAAAGCTCTCCGTCATCATGGCCCGCAAGCACCTCGAAGCTGCCGACGTCTCGCTGCTCGTCATCGACGCCGTCGAAGGCGTCACCGCCATCGACGCCAACATCGGCGGCTACGCGCATGAATCCGGCCGCTCCGTCATCATCGTCATCAACAAGTGGGACCTCATGACCACCAACCGCACCGACGGCAAGCCCCCAGCCGATCAGAAGGTCTACGCCGAGCAGGTCCGCCACGCGCTCAAATACCTCGACTACGCGCCACTCCTCTTCATCTCCGCCGCACCCGAAGACGCGCCTGACAAACCCCGCGCCATCAACGAAGTCTTCGCCAAGGTTGAACTCGTAGCGCGTGAACGCCGCAAGCGCGTCTCTACCGGTCAGATGAACAAGTTCCTCGAGCAGGTTGACTTCCAGCGCGCCTCCGTCCCGATGAACCGGCGCGTCCGCATCTACTACATGACGCAGGCGCAGGTTGCCCCACCCACCTTCGTGCTCTTCACCGATCGCGACGTCAAGATGCACTTCTCTTTCGAGCGCTTCCTCGCCAACCAGATCCGCGAGGCCTTCGGCTTCATCGGCTCGCCCATCTGGTTCAAGATCCGCGCCCGTAACAAAAAGAAGACCGAAGCGTCCTGACGCCAGACTGGCGGTACTGCGTACACTGGTCGCTTCGCACGCTGCCCATCAACTCCTCTCCGCGACCAAAGCAAGCGCCACGCGAAGCAATCAAGGCCCGAAGTGCTCGCCGCCCGCGATGAGGGCGCCCGTCCGGCAGCACAGCCCTCTACAACTCATTCCCGAAGGAGCCCTGTACTTGACGAAAAAGACCGCCTCCACTTATCGCGGAGTTCAGGCTCTTCGTGGCCTGGCCGCCTGCATGGTCGTCTTCTTTCACGCCTCTGCAAACTGGTCCATCGTGGCTTATGGCACGGACAGCCACACCTGGTGGAACGGAGCGGGCGGTGTCGACATCTTCTTTGTCATTAGTGGCTTTGTCATGGCCGTTTCGTCTGTCGGAAAAGGTGACGGTCCCTTAGCCGCCTTGAGGTTCCTTGAACGCCGAATGATCCGCATTTATCCGCTCTATTGGCTGATCACGACCGTGCTCTTCCTCAAGATTTCGCTCGGCTTTGTTCGCAGTGCGGAAGGTCTGCATCACGTTCCACCGTTCTTCGCTTTTTGCTCTTACCTGCTCGTCCCCGTACACAATCCTGCTGGAGATATTCACCCTCTCCTGGCTCCGGGCTGGACCCTTTCATACGAGATGTTCTTCTATATCTGCTTTGCCGCCGCGCTCTACTTCCGTCGCAGCGTCCCCATCACGCTCACGATCGCTCTCGGCAGCTTAGCCTTTCTGGGCATCTTCCGGACCGAGGCCTGGCCCGCAGTCACCACGCTCTTCAGCCCGCTTCTACTTGAGTTCCTCGCCGGCTTATGGCTGGGACACGCACTGCAAAGTGGCCGTACGATCCCACGCAGCATCGGCGCCTTACTCGCGGGTATAGCGGCCGCCATTCTATTTATTCTCCCGTCGGTCCTGCCTGCCTACCAGCGCCTTGAATGGGGCATGTGCGGTTTCCTCCTGGTCCAGGCCGCAGTCGTCTGTGAAGCGCAGCTCGACTTTATCCCGCGCTGGGCGCTCCTCCTCGGCGATGCCTCGTATTCGCTCTACCTCACGCATTCCCCTCTACTTGGCCTCTACAATTTCTTACTCAAGAGGGTGCACGTCCTCGTTTCGGGCCGCATCCGTTTCGTGGATGAGGCTATTACGTTGCTCGTCAGCCTGATCCTCTCAATCGTCGTTGGCATCGCCTGCTACCTGCTGGTGGAGTCTCCGATCAACGACCGCATACGCCGCGTGCTGCATCTGCGCGCAGTCCAAGTCCACTCCGCCACCGAGGTCTGAGTAGATCGCAGGAAGAGCAAGCGAAGCACATCACCCCACGAAGTGGTCGCCGCCTGCGGCGAGGGCGCCCGTCCGGCGGGACAGGTCCTTACGCCACAGCCGGATTCATCGGCATCGGCGGTCCATCATCAACGTCTTCGCGTTCTTCGTCCGAGGGAAACACCGGCGGCGGCGTGAACGGCCCTCCGGGTCCGGGCTCCAGCAGGTTCCCAAGCATCGGATAACGGCCACCGAGGAAATATATTGCATACGCATCCAGCAGAAGCAGCAGGTAGCCCAGCACCACCAACGTCGCGTAGAACACAACGACCAGCAAGCAAACCCCAAGCACCACCGCACCTGCAACCATCAGCACCGTACCAGCCGGTCCAGCCGCATGCAGCACCAGATACCCGATCAAGCCGACCAGAGCAATGATCAACATCACAGGGATCATACAAATCTGCAGCGCAATGCCTTGCATGATGTAACCAATCACCGCCAGGATGAACTTCATCACCAGGTATCCAAGAGCGTTCAGCGGATCTGCGACAAACACCGACCAACCCCGCTGCACAGCTGTTCCCAGCGGAAGATCCTCTACCAGGAAGAACGGCATCACGAAGTCCTCTAGCAGCGTCGATAACGTCTTTGGAATGAGGAACAGCACGATCAGCAGCCCGTAGAAACCGTAAAACGCCTCGAGGAGCGGCGCCATAGCCGAAGCCGGAGGGTGCGGGCCGAGTTCCTTCACCGCCATGAACACAGCGATCAACTGGTGCGTGCCATTCAGCAGGATCGGCATCAACACCGCGGTGGCAATCAACCCCAGCACCACCTTCACCCCGATCCAGGGCCAGACCTTCCGCGGATACTTCCGCCACATCGGCGCGATCACCTGCGTCTCGGTGACAACCATCTCGAAGTCCACCAGCTGCAGCCGCGCAAACACGTAATAAAGGCCGAAGTAGATCAGCGTCGCCACCGCAGCCCAGGCCCAAAGCGTCGGGGAGATCGACTTTTTTACTTCCGGCAATAACTCAGCGATTCCCACGTAGAGCACCGGAAACGGCAGAAAGAAACTGCCTGCGAACGAGCAATACGACACCAATGCCAGCTTGAATGTGCGCCCCACCCGGAACGGCTTGAACAAAAGCCCATGAACCCTGGTAAACGCCGGAGATATTGCATCGATCGCACTCAGCCGCTGCATTCGTTCGAATCCCTCAACTCATCGTCAATGAAGACTAAACTACCGAGCCGCGCCCGGCCATCCCTACTTCGTCGCCGCCTCGTTCACCGTACTCGGCACCCATTCCTTCCAGGCCTCGAGCGCCCGCTCACACTGTATCCGGTGCCGTTCCTTCTTGTCCCGAATCTTCTTCCGCAGCTCTTCCTCCAGCGGCGGCAGCAGATCGAACGTAATATTCGCCGGCTGGAACTTCTTCGCATCGGCATGAGTAATGTAATGCATCAGCGACCCATGCGCGCTCGACCGCGGAGCCGCCACCGGCTTCTCCCCATGAACAATCGCCGCCGCAAACATCCCTGCCAGCATCCCGCTCGCAATCGATTCCGTATACCCCTCTACACCCGAAAGCTGCCCAGCGATCATCAGCTCAGGCCGCGCTGTGAGCTGCAGCGTCTCGGTCAGCAGCGAGGGCGCATGAATGTACGTGTTCCGGTGAATCTGGCCGTACCGCAAAAACGTCGCCTTCTCGAGCCCTGGAATCATGCGCAGAATCCGCGCCTGTTCGCCATACTTCAAGTGATTCTGAAATCCCACCAGGTTGTAAGAATCCGCTCGCAGATTTTCGCACCGCAGCTGCACCGCCGCATAGGGCCAGCGACCCGTCTTTGGATTCGTCAAACCCGCCGGCTTCATGGGCCCGAATCGCAACGTATCCCGCCCGCGCCGCGCCGTCTCCTCAATCGGCAGACAGCCTTCAAAATACTGCAGCTTCTCCCACTCTTTCTCCTCCGCCTGCTCCGCCCCCGCCAGCGCGTCAATAAACGCGTCGTACTCCTCTTTCGTAAACGGGCAGTTGATGTAATCCGCCGTGCCTTTATCCCAGCGCGCGGCAAAATACACCTTGTCCATATCGATCGTCGACGCATCCACAATCGGCGAGATCGAGTCATAAAACGCCAACTGATCCGCCCCCGTAATCGCCTGCAGCGCATCCGTCAGCGCCTTCGAAGTCAGGGGCCCGCTTGCCAGGATCGTCAGATCGGCATCCCCCGGATCCAGGCTCGTCACCTCTTCGCGATACACCGTAATCGCCGGATGCCCCTCCAGCCGCTCCTTCACCCGAGCCGAAAACGCCACCCGATCCACCGCCAGCGCATGACCCGCCGGCACCGCCGTCCGATCCGCATCCTTGAGCAGAAACGACCCCGCCGCCCGCATCTCCTGCTTCAGCAGCCACGGCGCCGAGTTCTCACTCTCACTCTTCAGCGAATTCGAACAAACCAGCTCCGCGAAATCCTCCGTCTGGTGCGCCTCGGTCGACCGCCCCGGCCTCATCTCATACAACGAAACCCGGCAACCCCGCGCCGCCGCCTGCAACGCCGCCTCCGGTCCCGCCAATCCCCCGCCAATCACACGAACATGCTTCATCCCTCAAGCATAGTCGCTCACCTGAGCCGTCCTACCCTTCTGCTG
>CAXTNM010000053.1:0-9650 GCA_964245715.1 uncultured Acidobacteriaceae bacterium
CTCTAACCCCGAGTAACCCCCGCGTGCCAAAAGTCTCGCCAACCCCGGGCGAGCCGGGGTAGATTCTTCGCGACCCTCCTGCGCTCGTTGCCTCTTCGCCTCCTCCATCCCGCGTAAAACGGAAGAAGCAGCCCACCTACGTTGATTCGGTGCACTCGTCGCCGCGCGCCGAAGCAACGATAAACGGTGTGGATTGAAGGCGATACACGGCGGGCAACAACCCCGTTCAACCGCCTCATCACATGCCCTCAGAAGCAGCAGCGTGGGAAAACTCACAATGCGGGAGAAATCATAATGAAGATGCAGTCGATTGAAGATTTAATGGTAACCGGGCTGACCTACGTACTGGACTTCGAGGAGCAGGTAGCTCAGGCAGCCTCGAAGATGCAGCAGGCCTCCTCTGATCCGGAACTAAAAGAGGCGTTCGGAAAGACCGAATCCAAGAGCAAAGAGTACGGACAGAAAGTTGAAGAAGTTTTCAAGGCTGTTGGCAAGCCCGTCCAGCGTAACGACAACCACATCGCCAAAGCGATGATCACCGAGGTTCAGCACATGATCGAGAACACGGATGCTGGTCCGGTACGCGACGCGGCCTTGATCGTTGCCGCGAATCAGCAGCAGCAGTACCGTGTGGCGTCATACGGCTCACTCGGTCACTATGCAGACCTCATCGGCAAGCAGGATGCTAGCAAGCTGCTCAAGGCCAACCTCGACGACAGCAAGGGTGGGGATGAGAAGTTCACCTCCATCGGCGAGAACAAGGTAAACAAGCAGGCCGCAGGCCAGCACGCCAACGCCGCATAAAACTGAGCTTTGCCCATGAGAGCGGTCAGCTTCGGCTGGCCGTTTCGCTTTGAACAGCTACCAAAAAGCTCTCCATCCGTAACGCATCGAATCGAGACAACAAGCGCCCCCGGGGTTAGTAGAGACTACTTCCGCATCGTCGATTACTGCATCAAATGGCCGCATGAACCTCAGAAACCGCATCCTCGAATGCCTTGCCAGGCACAAGGGAACTTCCTTTTGCGTGCACTGCATAGCACGTGAGCTCGGTGTTAGCGCCAAGAACGTCTATGAAGCTGTCCGCTATCTGTCGTTTCCTCCACGTGCCCATGCCATGGGCTTTTTGAAAGCACTCGGCACCTGTCCTACGTGCGGGAACAAGCGGCTTGTCTACGCGTCCGTGCAGCCGTCCCGCGAACCAGTTGGGATGTTTGCAGAGAATTCGCAACAAACCCTGTAAACTAGAAGAAATATCATGATTTCCACTTCCAACGTCACGATGCGATATGGCTCGAAGCTCCTGTTCGAGGATGTATCGGTTACCTTCACCGACGGCCGCCGCTACGGCCTGACCGGGCCCAACGGCGCCGGCAAATCGACCTTCATGAAGGTCCTCACCGGCGAGATCGATCCGCAAAAGGGCAACGTCGTCCGCCCCCGCAAGTTCGGCGTGCTCAAGCAGAACCAGTATGAGTTCGACGAGTATCGCGTCATCGATACCGTCATCATGGGCAACAAGGGCCTGTGGGCCGCGCTCGAAGAGCGCGAGATCATCTATAACAAGCCCGAGATGACCGACGAAGACGGCTCCCGCCTCGGCGAGCTCGAAGGCATCGTAGGCGACGAAGATGGCTACGAAGCCGAAGCCAACGCGGCCGTGCTGCTCCAGGGTCTCGACATCCCCGACGAGCTCCACGAGCGCAAGATGAGCGAGCTGCAAGGTGGCCAGAAAGTCCGCGTGCTCCTCGCCCAGGCCCTCTTCGGCGACCCCGAAGCCCTCATGCTCGACGAGCCCACCAACTACCTCGACCTCGAATCCATCCACTGGCTCCAGGACTTCCTCATCCGCTACAACGGCACCGTCATCACCATCTCGCACGACCGCCACTTCCTCAACGCAGTCTGCACCAACATCGCAGACATCGACTACGAAACCATCATCACCTACAACGGCGGCTACGACGACATGGTGCTCCAGAAAACCTCCGTTCGTACCCGTATCGAGAGCCAGAACGAGCAGCGCGAGAAAAAGATCGCCCAGTTGAATGACTTCATCGCACGCTTCTCCGCCGGTACCCGTTCCAGCCAGGTCAACTCGCGCAAGAAGGAAGTCGAGCGGCTCGCCACCAGCGAACTCGCCCGCTCCAACATCGCGCGCCCCTTCATTCGCTTCGACATGATCCGCCCCAGTGGCAAAAATGTCCTCGAGTTCGAGAACGTCAGCAAGAGCTACCCCCAGAAAGATGGCAAGATCGAACACGTCATCAAGAACTTCTCCGCGGCGATCAACCGCGGCGACAAGGTCATCCTCATGGGGCGCAACGGCCAGGGTAAGACCACCCTGCTCAAAGCTCTGCTCGCCAACGGGCCCGGCATCGAAGAGACCGACGTCTCGATCGACGCAGGCTCGGTCAAGTGGGGACACGAAGTCTCCATCGGCTACTTCGCGCAGGACCACACCGGCTCCATCCAGAAGGGCATGACCGCCGCCGACTGGCTCCACCAGTTCGATCCGCAAGCCACCAAGGAGGACATCCGCGGTATCCTCGGGCAGATGCTCTTCCGCGGCGAAGAGGGCATGAAGAAGACCGATGCACTCTCGGGCGGTGAGGCCGCACGCCTCCTCTTCTGCAAGATCATGCTCCAGAAGCCAAACGTCCTCGTGCTCGACGAACCCACCAATCACCTGGATCTCGAAAGCATCAACGCCCTCAACCAGGCAATTCAGAAGTACGACGGCACCGTCTTCCTGGTCACACACGACCAGGATCTCATCGAGGAAGCCGGTACCCGCATCTGGCACTTCGAAGGCGGCCCGGCCAACTTCCACATCACCGACCACAAAGGCCCCTACGAAGAGTACGAGCAGAAACTCTCCATGGCTTCTAAATAGCAAACGCGCGCTCATCCCGCGCGGATACCACCTCGTGGGGTCTTGGGCTTCACTAGTTCCTCCCGTTGGTCGGCACAGAGATCATGTTCGCGACCAGCGGGAGCACCCCGCGAAGCTCCCGGCGTATGCAGTACCGCCGGCCCGGCGTAAGGGCGCACTAGTTTTGAAGGGAATCGTATGGCAACGCAGGAAAGCAAGGGCAAGAACGTACTGGGCCAGCCGCTGGCGACCTGTGGATGCGACCCGATGACCGGCTTCTATCGCACCGGCTGCTGCGAAACCGGCCCCGACGACCTCGGGGTGCACACCGTCTGCTGCATCGTCGACGCCGCCTTCCTCTCCGCCTCGAAGGCTCTCGGCAACGATCTCTCCACCCCACACCCGCAATACGGCTTCCCGGGCCTCAAACCCGGCGACCGCTGGTGCGTCTGTGCCGCCCGCTGGCTCCAGGTCCAGCAGGCCGGCGCCGCCTGCCCCGTCGTCCTCGAAGCTACGCACGAAAACACCCTCAAAATCGTCCCGTTCGAGCTCCTGATTCAGTACGCCGTCATCCCCGACCAACTCCACTAACGCACCCCGCGGAGCGAACTCGCATTCTAATCGGGTGCCCCCGGTCTCGCTTCCGAGACCGGGGTTTGCCATGCAGCTTGGACTCTAACCCGCCCCAAACTCCGCCCTAAGCCGCCGGCAAAGCCTCCAACGCCGCCTTCGTCTTCTCATATAACAGCCGCGTTTCTGTCGACTGCTTCCGCAGCCCGTCAACAATGTGCGCCGGAGCCTTTCCCATAAAGGCCTCGTTCCCCAGCTGCCGCTCCGCCGCCTGCAACCCCTTCTCGTACTTCGCCAGGTCCTTCGTCAGCCGCTCCCGCTCCGCCGCCACATCGATCTGCCGCTCATACACCACCTGCACGTCGAAATGCGGCGTACTCCGCGATCCCTGCCCCGTCAGCGTAGCCGCCGAAATCTCGACCGCACTCACCCGTGTCATCCGCGCCAGCATATCCGCATTCCCCGCCGCCAGCGCAGCCACGGTCAGGTCGGGCGAAAACACCCGGATCGCGGTCGCCTCCTTCTCCGGAACCTGCAACTCCTTGCGCACCGCCCGTATGCTCACAATCAAATCCTGCAGCAGTGTCATGTCGCGCTCAGCCGCAGCGTCAGCCGGATAATCCGCAGCCTGCGGATACCGTGTCAACGCAATCGACTGCGCCGGAACCGCCCGCCCAAGCTTCGCATACAGCGCATGCCAGATCTCCTCCGTAATAAATGGCATGAACGGGCTCAGCAGGCGCAGCGCCGCTTCGTACACAGTGACCAGCGAATTCAGCGCGGCAGCCGTCGCCGCCCTGTCCGACTCTACGTCGAAGTTCAGCCGCAGCTTGACGAGCTCGAGATACCAGTCGCAAAGATCGTTCCAGAAAAAGCGATAGATCTCATTCGCGGCTTCGTCAAAGCGGTACTCGCGCAGCGACTTGTCCACCGACGCCGAGGTCGAAGAGAAACGCGAAACAATCCAGCGCGACTCAATCGTCCCCTGCACCTGCGCCGATTCCGGAGCGATCCCGCTCTCCGCCGCGCGATCCAGATTCATAAACAAGAATCTCGCCGCGTTCCAGATCTTGTTCGCGAACGCCCGATACCCCTCCGTCCGGGCCTCATTCAGCGGAATATCTGCACCCGGTGAAGCCTGGCTCGCCAGCGTAAACCGCACTGCATCGGTCCCAAACCGGTTGATGATCTCGATCGGGTCGATCACATTCCCCTTCGTCTTCGACATCTTCTCCCGGTTCGCATCACGAATCAGCCCGTGAATGTAAACCTCGCGAAACGGCACCGCCTCCGCAAGCTGCCGCGCCGAACCATCCGGCAGCGGGACATCCAGCATGAAGTGTGTGCCCAGCATGATCATCCGCGCCACCCAGAAGAACAGGATGTCGAATCCCGTCACCAGCAGATTCGTCGGATAAAACGAGTAATCCGCTCCCGCCTCCGGCCACCCAAACACCGTAAACGGCAGCAGCCCCGACGAGAACCACGTATCGAGCACATCCGGATCCTGCATCAACTCGGTTCCGCTGCAATGAGCGCATGCCACCGGCGCCTTCCGGGCCACCGTAATCTGCTTGCAAGCCGCACAATGCCACGCCGGAATCCGGTGCCCCCACCACAGCTGTCGCGACAGACACCAGTCATGGATGTTCGTCATCCACTCGTTGTACGTCTTCGCATACATCTCGGGCGTAATCCGGATCGCACCCGAACGCACCGCCTCGAGCGCGTTGCCCGCAATCGAACTCCCGCCCCCAGCCGGCTCCTTGTTCACGGCCAGAAACCACTGCTCCGAGAGTCGCGGCTCGATCACCGCCCCCGTCCGCTGCGATACCGGTACCGTCATCCCATGATCTTTGATCTCGACCAGCAACCCCAGCTCCTGCAGATCCTCAACAATCCGCTCGCGAGCCTCATACCGATCGAGCCCGTGGTATACCGACCCCGGCAGATCAACGTGAGCGGTCTTGTCCAGCATCACAACCGACGGCAGCTGATGCCTCTGCCCGATCGCAAAGTCGTTCGGATCATGCGCCGGCGTCACCTTCACCGCGCCCGTCCCAAACTCCGGATTTGCCCAGTCATCCCCTACAATCGGGATCTCGCGCCCCGTCAGCGGCAACACCAGCATCTTACCGATCAGTTGCTGATACCGCTCATCGCCCGGATTCACCGCAACTGCCGTATCCCCCAGCAGCGTCTCCGGCCGGGTGGTCGCAATCACCACCGATCCCGTCCCATCAGCGAGCGGATAGCGCAGATGATACAGCTTGCCCAGCCGCTCCTCCGACTCCACCTCCAGATCCGACACCGCCGTCTGCAGCACCGGATCCCAGTTCACGATGTACGCCCCGCGATAAACCAGTCCCTGCTCGTGCAGCCGGACGAAAGCCTCCACCACCGCCTTTGAAAGCCGCTCATCCATGGTGAAGTACTCGCGCGACCACGCCACGCTTGTTCCCAGCCGACGCATCTGCTCCGTAATCGCGCCGCCGTACTGCTTCTTCCAATCCCAGACCCGCGCCGTAAACGCCTCGCGGCCGAGCTCCTGGCGCGTCGTGCCTTCCTTTGTCAGCGCACGCTCCACCAGCATCTGCGTAGCGATCCCGGCATGATCCGTCCCCGGAATCCAAAGCGCCCGATCCCCCAGCATGCGGTGCCAGCGCACCAGGATGTCCGACTCCGCATGCTCGAACATATGCCCCATATGAAGGAAGCCCGTGACATTCGGCGGCGGCAGCAAAACGGTAAACGGCTTCGCACCGTCACTCGCGTCGGGCGCCTCAAAGAGCTTGTTTTCGACCCAGTAAGTCGCCCACTTCTGCTCAATGGCAGAGGGGTCGTACGCTTTGGCAAGTTCAGTCTGCGAATCGAGTGTGCTATCTGGCGTCATCGTCCTTAAGGGTAGCACTGGCTTTGAAAGATCCAGCCAACAACGAACACCCCTCCCTCCGCAATCAACGGGAGCACCACGCGAAGCCCCCAACGGCCCGAAGGGCTTGCCGCCCGCGATGAGGCCGCCCGTCCGGCAGGACAGGCGCTTACAAAGTGAAACCCCATGGTCAGCTCTTCGACCATGGGGTTTCGCTTTGAAGTCCTTGCCAGATTAGAAAGGATTCGGCGGGACGATCTTCTTGAGGCCCTTCTTCTTCTTGTGCTTGCTCGACGACTCTTCGGACTTGTCGAAGTCGGGAGCCGGCTTGGCCTTCTTGCCGTTCGCCGGGGCAGCCTGCGCTGCAGGCGTGGGCGCGCTGATCGTGTTCAGCGTGCTCGGTGCCTCGGCCGGCCTCTCGATCGGCGGCAGCGCGGTGCTCGGCGTGCCCACCGCCTTCAGCCCATAGTTCGGGTCAGGCGTTCCCGTTGCCGCAGGAGCATCGGATGGTGTCGCCGCGTTGTGCAAAGTCGTCTCGACCGAAGGATTCGGAACCGAGACCGGCGCAGGTGTCGCAGCCGGCGTGCCAGTCAGGATCTCGACGCCGCCGATGCTCGCACCGTTCGGCGCAGACGAAGGCGCCGAACCCGGCGTCATCTCGCTCGCTCCCGAGGCGCCGCTCCCATTGCCAACCGGCTGGAAGGCCAGCGGTGCAGCCGGTGCCGTTGCCGGCGCGGAGCCAGGCGTGGCAGAGGCCGAAGTGTCAGCAGCAGAAGCAGCCCCATCCGTCCCGATCGGTGCATGGTCCACGGGTGCATTCGTATTGTTGAACGCACCCTTGAAGTCATCTGTCACGCGATTGATGATGGTCGGCGCCACGGTCGGCTTCGGATCGTTCATGGTCGGGTCGCCGCTCTGCGCCGTCAACACCGTGTCCGGACGATGCATGATAAAGAGCATCGCCTTGTCCGTCATCGTGTAGTTGCGCCGGCTGTTCTCAAGCGCTTCAGACGAGGCCAGCTGCTCACGCGACGGCGTCGGAATCGGCAGGTTCATCGCCGCAAGGCGGTCGCGCGCATCTTCCACGTGCGGCGCAGCCGCATGGTTCAGCACCACCTCACGATACGCAGCCGCAGCGCGATCATCGTACAGGCGCTCAAGCTTGGACTTCGGACCTTCCGCAATCTTCAGGTTGCGCACGTACCGGGCCTGCGCCTCGTAGGCATCGCCCAGTCCGATATACGCGTCATCCATGTGGCTATAGAGCGGGAACGTATCGATCACCGTCTGATAGCGTGCGATCACTGCGGCCCAGTTCTCGCGCGTCGCATAGTAGGCGGCAATATCAGCCTCGCGCGTCGCCAGGACCTCCTGCACCTCGCGCAGCCGCTGCTTGGCCGCCGGCACCAGTGTCGAGTCCGGATAGTCCGTGATCATACGGCGGTACTCTTCTTCCGCGTGCATCGCCTTCGAGTAGTCGCGGTCGGGCTTGTCCATCTGCTTGAAATAGATATCGCCGATGCGCATCTGCGCCTCAGCCGCCTCGGGCGCGTTCGGGAAGAAGACGCAGAAGTCGCGATACTCCGACTCCGCCTGCGTGAGAGCCGCAGTACCGCCCTCCTTGTACCAGCTATCCGCAATCGCAAGCTTCGCGCGCATCTGGTACTGAGAGTCCGGATACGTGTTCAGCATCGTCTGCAGATCGAGCCGCGCCACGTCGAAGTGGCCCTTCTTCGTGGCCACCATCGCCTTGTCATAAAGCTGCTTGTCCGGCAGCTTTACGTCAGCGCCAATCAACGCGTCGTTCTTCTGCTCGTTCCTCAGGTTCTTCTTGGTGTCCTTCGACGAAACAACCTTGTCGTCCTTCTTCTTGCCCCGATTGAACACATGCGTGGCCGAGACTGACTCGGTCGGCTTGCCCGTCGTGGGGTCCGTCGCGGTCGTCGTCGTGGTCGTCGTGCCCTGGCCGGCATCACCGGTAGACGTCGCGGGCGCAGGATTCGGAATGGTGGGCTGCTGCCCGTACGCTGCTGCAGTCAAACCAGCGGCGACGACAGAGGCGGCGAGCAACGAAGCACGAACGGTAGGAAAGAAGCTACGAGCTGGAATCACTTGAGTAAAGACCTCATCCGCCTCGCGCTGACCAGAAGGTAAGTATGTGCGCGAAACTTCGTCTATTTTAGCCCCGGAGGGTAAATCATGCAGGAAGAGCTGCGGCGCGAGCCAACGTCAGGAACTCGCGGGCATTGTGTTCCGTCTGTGCCTGATCCCCAGGCGCGAAGATAGCCGAACCCGCAACCAGCATATCCGCTCCTGCTTGGACGACCTGCCCAACCGTATCGTGAGCGACGCCCCCATCCACCTCGATCCGGAAGTTCAACCCCATCTCGGCCCGCAACTCCGCCAGATGAGCGATCTTACCGAGTGCCAGGGGTAGAAACTTCTGCCCGCCAAACCCCGGATTTACACTCATCACCAGCACATGATGCACCATCGGCAGCACCTCGATCAGCGTCTCGACCGGCGTCGCTGGATTGATCACCACTGCTGGCTTCACACCATGCGATTCGATCAACTGCAGCGTCCGATGTAGATGCCGGCACACCTCCTGGTGAACCCCGATCATGTCCGCCCCGGCTGCGGCAAAGTCGGCGATGAAGGCATCCGGATCTTCAATCATTAGGTGGCAATCGAGCGGCAGCTTTGTAATCGGGCGGATCGCCTTCACCACCGGCGGCCCAAAGGTGATATTCGGAACGAAGTGGCCATCCATCACATCGACATGCACGATCGTGCCGCCGCCACGATCAGCCGCGGCAATCTCGGACGCAAGATGCGCAAAGTCGGAGGCAAGAATCGAAAACGCAAGTTCCAGCATGAATCAAGTTTACAGCGGGTCCTGCCGGATGGACGCCCTTGCGCCGAGCCGACGGTACTGCGTACGCCGGGAGCTTCGCCTCTCCCTCACACTGGTCGGGCGAAGCCGAACACCCCACGAAGTGGTCGACGCCCGCGCTTAGGGCGCCTTCCGCCTTTTCGGGAGTAACGCGATCGGCCGTTCCACATCCGGCCGGCCCGCATGCAACATCTTCGTCTTGAGCGCCGCGGACCCGTCGCGATCGGTCTCCGCCATCACCCCTGCCTCACCCAGCACCATCCGCGCCGCACCCCGCAGAATCCTCCGCACCGGCCAGCTCCCATCCGCATTCGGGAAAAACATCTCCCCCACCCGCTGCTTTTCCGGCCGGTAATACCAACGGCGCAGCAGCGAAAGATGATCCGCCAGCGTCGGCATATCCGTGAGCGGCGGGGACGAAGGCCCTGCACACGACC
>CAXTNM010000053.1:9660-35845 GCA_964245715.1 uncultured Acidobacteriaceae bacterium
TACCCGCTCCGCCCTCACCTCCGGCGACTCCGCCGGCGTCAACGCTCCCTCACCTTCAAGCGGCACCGCCTGCAGCATCAGCGGCTGTGCAAACAGCGAACTCCCCACGCTCGTCTGCTCCTTTACCGCCCGCACCCCCAACGTCGAAAGCGGCTCCGGCCCGGCGATGCATCCGCCATCCAGCAGAAACACCGCCGCCTCCTGCGCATCCCCGGAGTTCATCCGCGATGCAGCTGCCTGCACGATCACGCCCCGCAGCCTCGGCACTGGTCTTACCAGCTCCGCCGCCAGCGCCCCCACGGCCTTCACTTTCTCGTGCTGCTGATGCAGCATGGCCGCCTGCTCGAACTCCATCTCGGCCGACGCCTGGTCTCTCCGCACCGCGATCTCCCCCAGCATCGACTGCCCGTGCGTCGCAAAAAACTGTTCGACACCCCTCGCCTCTTCGGCATACGCCTCGGCCGTACACGTCTGATTGCACGGCGCCATGCACTTCTTCATCTCGCCATACGCACACCCCGGATGCGTCGGCGATACCTCCAGATCCTCATAACATCGCCGCAACTTGAACAAATCCAGAGCCGCATCACAATATCGCTCAGCCGCCGCCCGCGAAGGAAACGGCCCATACGTCTCCGCCAGGCCTCGCTTCGTAAGCCGATTCGTCGCATACACCCGCGGATGCGCGTGCTCCATCGTCAGCCGCAGAAAGTAAGGTGCGTGCAGCCGCAGCCGTTTGCGCGCCTGCTCCGCCCCGAAGATGCTCCTTACGGCCGTATACAGCGTCAGCAGCGAAGCAAACTCCGACCCCGTCGCCGTCCACTCGATCTGCCGCACTCTCTCGCGCAGATTCAGCCGCTTCGACTGCACCGGCTGCCCGTCAGCCGCAAGCTCAGGCGGAGCCAGCAGCCGCGTCAGCCGCCGCCGCATATCCGCCGCCCGCGTCAGATACGGTTCAGCCGTCTCAGACGCGCCGCGCAGCGCAAACACGCCCGGAAGGCTCGGAACCTGGCGAAGAATCTCGGCAGCAGATTCAGGCGTAAACCATACCGAGTGCTCGAAGTGGAAGACAGCAGGCACGCCTCGATTGTAGACGCCTCACTCAGCGAAAACATCCGCCAGCCAGCCCGCTCCCCCTCTCCGTCAAGCGATTCCCGTAATGAAACTGGCGCCCCCCGCCAATCGCCCGAAAACACTAAGTCGCTGCCTGCCGTAGGTGATAGGCTTTACTCCAATACCCGTAAAGCTGAACTCCTGAACGAGATTCCCAGGCCCCCTCGACCGAACGCACTCAGGCCCTATCCCGTCCCCAGGAGAACGCATTGCACCCGGCCATCCTTATCTCCGAAGTCAAACCCCTTCTTCCGTTCTCAACCCTTGAAGCTCCACTCCCAACCCTTGAAGTCATCCGCCTTCGCACCCGTTCTCTCCACGCGCAGCTCGAAGCCGCAATCGACCTTCGAGCCGCGCTTGACTCTCTTGACTCTTACCGCCAGTTGCTCCTCCGCTATCTCGCCTTCTACCGCCCCTTCGAGCAGCTCCTCGACCTCCAGCCGCTCGCCATCCGCACCCTGATCGCGCACCCCCAGCGCAGTCGCGTCAAGCTCCTTCTCGCGGATCTTCGCGCCCTCGGCCTGCCCTGCCCCGACCCGCCGCAGCTTGCACTCTCCCCCTTCGAAACCCTCGATCAACTGCTCGGCTCCCTCTACGTCGTCGAGGGCTCCTCGCTCGGCGGCCAGCTCATCTACCGCCAGATTCAGCAGCATCTTCACCTCGACCACACCACCGGAGCCGCCTTCTTCTACGGCGACGGCGACCAGACCGGCCCCTCCTGGAAGCACTTCCTCACTCTCCTCGAGCAACAAACCACCCACCCCGACCAGGCCGCAGCCGCTGCCGAAGCCACCTTCTCCCTCTTCCACAAAGCCCTCGCTCCTCAACACGCGCCAAGCCCCTTGGAGCTCCCCGCCGCATGAGTGAACCCGTCGTCAACCTCGACAACTGCGCCCGCGAGCCCATCCACATCCCTGGCGCCATCCAGCCGCACGGCCTGCTCTTCGTGCTCCGCGAACCCGAACTCACCGTCGTCCAGGTCAGCGACAACGTCACCCGCTTCTTCAACCTCTCAGAAGACCAGATCCTCGACCGAGACCTCTCCTCCTTCCTCACCACCGAGCAGCGCGAACGCGTAAAATTCGCCCTCGACTCGGTCGATCCGCGCGATAACAATCCTGTCGACCTCCAGCTGGAGACCAAAAATGGCGTCGGAACGCTCGACGGCTTCGTCCATCGTCACGAAGGCTTCTCCTTCCTCGAGCTCGAACCCGCCTCCCTTGCCTACAACGCGCGTTTTCTCGAGTTCTACAAGACCATCTCCAAACTCACCTCGCGCCTCCACAACACGCCGGATCTCCCCGCGCTCCTCGACGTAGCCGCCCAGGGTATTCGCGAGATCACCGGTTTTGAACGCGTCATGATCTATCGCTTCGCCGACAACTTCGAAGGTGAAGTCGTCGCCGAATCCGTCGGCGTACACTTCGACTCGTTCCTCGGCCTCTGGTTTCCCGCCAGCGATATCCCAGAACAGGCGCGCCGTCTCTACGTCCTCAATCCCATTCGCGCCATCGTCGACGCCAGCTACCAGCCCGCCTACATCACGCCCGCCATCAACCCCGACACGCAGCGCCCCATCGATCTCTCCTTCGCCGGCCTTCGCAGCGTCTCGCCCATCCACTGCGAGTACCTCCGCAACATGGGCGTCCACGCTTCCATGTCCGTCTCCATCCTGCGCGAAGGCAAGCTATGGGGCCTCATCGCCTGCCACCACCACAAGCCCCGCCACGTTCCTTATGAGCTCCGCAAAGCCTGCACCTTCATCGGCGAAGTCCTCTCCACCGAGATCGCGCGCCGCGAAGTCGAGCAGGAGTCTGTCTATCACTCCCGCGCCACCCTCCTCCAATCCAAATTTCTTGAGTTCATGGCCGGCGCTCCACACGCCCTCATCGGCCTCATCAGCGGCTCACCCAACCTGCTCGACCTTATCCCCTGCGAAGGCGCCGCAGTCGTGTCAGGTGAATCCGCAGACATGCTCGGCAATACACCTGGCTACGCCGATCTCATGCAGATCCTTACCCTGCTCAAAGGCGCCAACATCCCCAGTACCTTCGTCACCCGGTCCCTCAAAAACCACTTTCCCCTCACCCAGGCTATCCGCACCACCGCCTCCGGCATTATCGCCCTTGAAATCCGGCGCGACCCCTCCACCTACGTCTTCTTCTTCCGCCCCGAGGTCCCGCAGACCGTGAAGTGGGGCGGCGATCCCAACAAACCCGTCATTCCCTCAGAAGATGGCTTCCGCCTCAGCCCGCGCAAGTCCTTCGAACTCTGGAAAGAAGACGTCAAAGGCTACTCGCTCCCCTGGACCCCCGCCGAAGTCCAGGCCGCCACCGAACTCCGCAACCTCATCTCCGTCGTCCTCTACGCCAAGGGCGCAGCCTGAGCCGAACAGCCCCCTTGGTCATTCCCGAAGGGACTCTGCTTCTGTTCGACACCAGACCACCCCCACCACCCTAGCTCTTCTCCACACCCTTCAGCCGGACCACCTTGTCCGCCTGCGGCCCCTGCGTGCCCTCGATGACGTCGAACTCCACGGCATCTCCCTCTTTCAAGGACTTATACCCGTCGCCCAAAATCGAGCTGTAATGAACGAACACGTCCGGACCGCTCTCTCTGCCGAGAAAACCAAAGCCCTTCGCGTTGTTGAACCACTTCACCTGACCGCTATATTGAGCCACAACTCTACCTCCGATTCGACGAATGGGGGGAGGGGTCCATTTACGTTATCAGCAGCTTAAGGAACTTGGGCTCTCCTGTCGGTCTCGTATCGAACATTCCCCGTGCCATTGTGGGGATAAATTGCATCGAATGGTCCAACACATTCAGGAGGTCCACTAAACTTGGCAATTCTCGGTCCAACCACCAACCATCAGGAGATCCGACTTTGGGCCGAGTCCCGTGGAGCCGTCGCCGTCGAAGTCCTGCCAACCGCAGTAGACTGTGAACCCGCACTCATCCGGCTCATGCTCAAAGCGCAGGGCGAAGACCGACACGCCCGCATCCTTCCCTGGGACGAGTTCTTCCTCAAATTTGACGCCCTCGACCTCACCCTGGTCTATGACAGCGAACCCACGGGGTACAACGAGCTGCTGCAAAGGGAGGACGAATCCACGTACCGCCACCCGCTCGATGCCCCCATCCGGCAGGAGAATTGACCCATCATCCTGCCACGCCGGCAACAGTGAGCTTCCCCCGCACTCTCAGCCCCGTCCGCACGCTTCCCTCTACTTGTTTGCCAGCCGCTGCTCCGCACTCCTTGGCGCAAAGGGCAGAAACACCGAGATCACTGTCCCCGAAGAACCCGCCCGCGCTGAACTCCGAAGTGAAATCGAGGCGTCATGCTTCGAAAGCAGGTCTTTCGTAATCCAAAGCCCAAGTCCTGTCCCGGTGATTCCCTTCGTGGTGTAGAAGGGCTCGAAGATCCGCCGCATTACCTCCGGCGTCATCCCGTGCCCCGAATCCCCAATCGTCACCCGAATCCCGGGCCGCTGTCTCCGCTTCCACGAGAGCGACGTCCGTAGCCGAATCCGCAAACGCCCGCCTTCACTTGAAGCCTCAATCGCATTCGCAATCAGGTTCGTAAACGCCTGCCGCAGGTCCGCGCTGTAGCAAACCAGCTGCTCCGTACTCGCATACTCCCGCCTCACCTGCAGCTTGCCCGAACGAAGCCGGGGCCGGAAGAACGCCAGCACCGAGTCCAGGATCTCCGCCACACGCGCTTGCGTCGCAAACGTCTGCTGCTTGTGGAACCGCAGCGTCTGCGTCGTGATCTCGCTCACCCGCAGCAACTCCTCCTGCGCCGTCCGAACATACTCCTTCGCGGTGTTCGACAGGTTCGGCTGATTACTCAGCAGGAAAAGCAGGTTCGTCACCGAAGTCAGCGGATTATTGATCTCGTGCGCGATACTCGACGCCAGCCGCCCGACCGCCGCCAGCTTCTCCGTCTGCCGAATCGCCTCTTCGCTGCGCTTCTGCTGCTCAATATCGGTCGAGCTTCCAATCCACTCCACAACCTTGCCCGTGGCATCATGCCGCGGGGCCGCACGATGCAGAAACCACAGGTACTCGCCATCGTGCCGGCGCAGTCTGTACTCGGTCACAAATGTCTGGCCGGCAAAGATCGAGTCTCGCCACACCGTCGACACCCGCTCCATATCTTCAGGATGCACAAACTTGTACCAGCCCGCACCGTAGCAAATCTCCTGCCGAACCCCCAGGAACTGCGCACACGACTGGCTCACAAACTGGCACATCCCATCCGCGCTCGCAGTCCAAAGCAGCTGTGGCATTGCCTCCGTCAGGAAGTGCAGCCTGGCCTCGCCCTCCAGCAGCTCGTCCCGCAGCAACTTCTGTTCCGTCATGTCACGCTGGATCGCAAACCAGTGCGTATACCATCCCTGCTCGTTGGCAATCGGAACGATCGAGAGCTCCACCGTAAACTCGGTCCCATCCTTCCGGTAGTTGGTTAGCTCCTCGCGCACCGGCTGCCAGCTCTTCAAGGCCGCACGAATCCGGTCCAGCGCCGCCCTCTCGGTCTTCGGCCCCTGCAGAATCCGCGGCGTCTTTCCGATCACCTCGGCAGCCGTATACCCTGTCAGCTTTTCAAACGCCGGATTGACATACTGGATCCGAGGTCCGGGCAGGTCGATCGGCTCAGCCTCCGCAATGAGAAAAACATCCTGCGAGCGCTCGATCGCCGACGTCAGCAGCTTCATCGTCGCCGACTCTTCTCGGGCAATCTTCAACTCGCGTTCCACAACGTCATTTCGTATGACCGCCAGTTCGCCCAGCTTGCGCGAAGTCACATCGACCGAAAATCGCACCATCCCCGCCGGTTCCCCATCTGCATCCTTCAAGAGTTGAATCGACAGGTGAATCCAGGTCACCTCGCCCGAGCGCGTTCGCTTGCGCATCTCGCCGCGGAACTCGCCAGTTGCCAACACTGCCGGATTCACCACATCCTTCAGCAGGTGACGTTCATCATCCACATACAAGAGCTCTACATTCTGACCGATCAGTTCATCAGGTCGATACCCGAACATATGCTCGGCCGCCCGATTGCACCCCGTGACCATCCCATCCAGATCGGTCGCAATGATCGAGTCATGCATCTGATCGAGAATCGCAGGCTGCAAAAACATCCAGTCCGAAGGACGATAAACCGGCACAGACACTTCCTCACCAGGAGTCTGGTCGAGCGTTGCAGATGCGTTCGAAGGAATGACAGTCATGGTGGCCTCTCACTCGTGTGACCGAGGGCCCGGAGAAGGTGCGTGAGTTGCGGCAGGGAGAGAGCTAAGTGTACGCCCGAAAGGGGAAGTACCTCTTTGGGAACAGTAGCAAAGCAAATCTATTGTTGATGTGTGCTTCAACACATAGGGCTCGTCTCTACAAAGAATTCTTCATCGAAGCCCTTCAAAAACACCAGGAAAACAGCGTGTCAAGCCCCCTCCTCCTTTTTTTCTCCGCAAATGCCTCATTCGAGAAGACTTGCAGCGCAAGATATTTGTCCTGTCTTCCCACCCTGAAAGCCTATAATAGAACTAAGGGTAGAAATATAACTTCCCTTGCCTTCTGGAATCCACAAACCCTTTGTTTTGTATAATTTACCCTCAAGCCCTTTGCTTTGAATATTTTAGCCGCCAGGCGAGAGCTAAGCCTAGTAGAATGTGTAGCTTATGGATTCTGCTACATAGGGGGGGGTGGTCCTCGCCAGTCTGCGTCGCAGCATCAAACCGGAAAGATATCGGAGGTCAAACGTGCCTGTCATCCGCACCTGTTCCCACTGTCAGCAGAAAAACCGCATCGCAGCCAACCATCTTGCAGACACAGGTCGTTGCGGAGCCTGCAAACAGCCGCTCCCGCCTCTCGCTGAACCGCTCGCCGTCGACTCCACCCTATTCGACGAGATCGTCCAGAACGCCACCGTTCCCATTTTGGTCGATTTCTGGGCCGCATGGTGCGGGCCCTGCCGCGCCGCAGCACCCGAAGTCGCGCGTACCGCAAGCGACATGGCAGGCAAAGCACTCGTGCTCAAGGTAGACACCGAAGCCAATCCACAGCTCTCAGCCCGCTATAAGGTTCAAGGCATCCCCAACTTCCTCGTGCTCGCCGGCGGTCGCACCGTCCTTCAGCAGCCCGGTCTCGTCGACCACAACCAGATGGAACAATGGCTCCGCTCGGCGATGCCCACGCACGCCTGACGCGCTACTCGCAGGCTCGCTTCCGCCAGACCACCTCGATGCCCTTGCGCCAGCGTTCATCGATCGCAAGCAGCGTCCACTCCACCCGCTCCGAAAGATGTCGCAGAACCACCTCCGTCGCAGGATGAACTCTTAGCGCCGGAGAAACCAGCAAAAGCCGAGGAGCTTCCTCACTCAGCCGCAAACCGCCAAAGTAGCCATGCCGCTGGAACTCTCCCAGTCCAGTCGCCAGGTCCGGATTCTGTGCATGATGCCAACGCACACGAACCCAGTAATCAAGCCCCTGCAGCGCCAACTGCGGATCCTCATCCGCCTTCACCTCGATCACTGCAAGTCGACCGTCTGCGCCAACTGCCAGCAGGTCAAGCATTCCACGATCTCCGCCCGCGAACGCAGGAACTTGCGCGTACACAGGCTCCTTTGAAAGCCTTGCATCGAGTCGACCAAGATCGCGTCGCAACTCACCCTCAAGCCATCGTTCCGGCTGCATCCGATAAAGCACGTCGCGCTTATCGCCGCTCGCGGTCCGACGTTCGCACAATCGAGCCACGAGCTCGCGCAAAGCCTCTTCGTTCTCAGCGGTCAAAGGAGTCTCTCGCGCTCCCGCCCCAAAGGTAATCTCCTCCACGCGATTGAACGACTCCTTGCTCGCGCGTACGCGAACCCTTGCGAACTCCAGACCATGTAGCAGAAATGCCAGCTCGGAGCCGCTTCGCAACCGCTGCTCGATGATCGGACGCGAGTTCTCCGGAACAATCAACATCACCCGATCCGCAGCTCGCGCGAATCGCTCCTTCGCCCGCTCAACATGCGGAGCCTGAATCAGCCTTGTGGAGATGTTTCCCTGGTCGTCGGCGTCGCGACACTCCAGCTCCTCGGTTCGCTGGCTCAGCTCCCATAACTCCCAGGCTTCGCGCGCGCCTTTCAGCCACGCCATCCGCGCGAGCGTCAGCGTTGCCATGCCGTGCGGAACGATCACCTTCAATCCCGCGACAACCCGTTTGGTCGCCGCTTCGCGGCAGACCTGCAGCCACAGAATGCCAAAGGTAAGCACTCCATCGATGGTCGCAGCCGACTCATCCTCGTTCACGCCGATGACAGCCCATGCTTTCTGTCCACGCACCAGAAGTCCGCGCGCGTACGCAGGGCCAAAGCTGCGTTCAAGGTCCATCGCAGTGCGAAATGCCTCTGGAGTCCACTCGACGAACTCACGCGTGAGCGCACGTTCGAGGACCTTCACATAGCGAACTCGGGTCTGTTCCCTGGTTGTTGGTGTCCGACGGTCGCGGTCAGCTGTAATCTCCAGCAGTGTCGCTTTCGTCTGACCGAACTTCAGGACACTCAGCCGCAGCGACTTCCCGCGCAGTTCCGACGCCACCAACCGTCGAACCAGGTTGCGCTGCTCACTCCAGAAGTGGATAGTGCAGCGTCCATGTTCAGCCGACAGCGCGTACTTCGCTTCACGAAGATCAAAGAGCGCTTTACCGTCTTCGTAGACGACAGCCGCATGGAACTCCACCAGGAAGGCTTCAACCGCAGTCGCAATCGATTTCGGATCTTGCGCCTGTGGATCTCGGCTGGGCAGCATGCGGTAACAATACGCTAACGCGTTCGAGCAAGAGCGTGATGCGACGTCAGCGCTTACTGAGGTCGAGATTTTGCAAGGCAGATGAGTAGCCTTACCAGCCTCGTTCGGCACGCAGATGCGTAATATGCGCTACATGATGACGACTGTGCCAGGCGTACAGGAGCGTCGTTCGCTCAATCGTCTGCGGACCGCGCTCCGGGTGCACGAACGTCCGCTTCCAATCGGCTGCGGTGAGGACCTGCAGCATCATCACCCAGCGCGCGTGTAACGTTTCGATCAATTCGAGCGACCATTCGACAGGAGCAGTCAGCGAGTCGTGTAGCTGTGCCCAGGCTTTCTCGTCGTAAGGCACAATTGTCGGGTTCTCCTGCGTAAGCGCGAGCCGGATGCGAAGGAAGGCATTCATGTGGCTGTCGGCGATGTGATGCACGAGCTGCCGAACCGTCCAGCCGCCCTCCCGGTAGGCAGTCTCCAGTTCCATCTCCTCGAGGCCGTCGAGTGCGTTGCGCAGCAACTCCGGCATCTCCGCAAGGTCGCGGATCGCGGACTTCAACTCGTTAGCTTCGACCTCAACCGGGATTATGGGCTTGCCAATGGGATAGCGCGGATCACGATCCACCAGTTCAATTGTGTGACTCATTCCTCAAAACCTAGCACATCCCTGCACTGGATTTCAGGCCGAATCTCTTCAAGAGAGAGAACGCGAAGCCAAACCGATTGGTCGCGCATCTGAACGCAAGAGGCCTCGGCAAATGGCATGTACGACTCTCCAGTTGATTCTGCTGCTCGCCGCTGCTTCCATTGTGGGTTGCGATTCGCGCACTGCTACCTTGAGCGCGACTTCGGCGAATGTCTCAACGCAGCCGACGCCTGCGGAGGTGCCGGATAATGGTTCGTGGGCGACGGCTTCGACGGCTCCTTCTAGTCCCTCTCAAACGAGCTTTCTCGGGTTCGACCGCAATGCGTACCCAGGAGACGCGCAGCTTGCCGAGCTTCACAAGCACTTCGCCTTCGCCGGATATTGGCTGAACAACCCTCCGGGAGCGCAGCAGAATACCTGGGCAGGGCACCGTGCACAGATGGTCCAGTCAGGTTATGGGTTTGTGGTGCTGTTCAACGGACGGCTGGATGCGGAGATCAAGCACGCGAAGGTCAGTCCGGATGCGCTTGGTCGGCAAGACGCGCAAAGTGCGATTACCTCTGCTCAACGTGAGGGTTTCCCGGCCGGAACGATCCTGTTTCTCGACCAGGAAGAAGGTGGCCGTCTTCTGGCGGAACAGGCTGCTTACTTCTTCGGCTTCACGGAGGCAATTGCTTCCAGTCCTTACCGCGCCGGTTCCTACTTATCGGGCCAGCCGTCCGATGATGGGCCGGGGACGAATGGAAAACGCAACATGATCACAACCGCACAGGATATTCGCGAGACGATTGCAGCCAAACACCTGCATCCGGTCTCGCTATAGGTTGCGCAGGATGCCTGCCCGCCGGCGCCCGGTTGCACGGTGGCCCCCGGGGCAGTGGCTCGACTGCGCCCGGCCGACTCCGGAACGCTCGACGCCGTGGTCTGGCAGTACGCGCAATCGCCGCAGCGACCCGAGCTGACACGTACATGTGCAAAGACGTATGCGGCAGACGGCAACTGCTACGCGGGGGTCACCCAGGATACGTTTCTGGATCTCGATGTTGCGAGTTCGCCCGACCCCAGCCGCGGGCGGTAGCGCACAACTTCTCTCCTGGCTACTGCCAGCTGCGCGACATAAGCTCTACGGCATCTTGGCTTCGCGTTGGGAAAGAGGGTTGATCAGGCGATCTCATGGAGTGTTCTTCCACCATGCCAGGCCATTCGCCCTCGCATGAAAGAGCAATGGTCCGTTCTCCTGTATACGGTGGAACCCACCGAAGCGTATCATACAAACAATGACCTCTACCGCTGCTGATTGCACACCCGACGTACAGCCGGATCACAAACGGTACTTCATCGAAAAATTAGGGCTTTCCGAACGTCTGATGGAGCGCTGCCTGGGCGAAGCGCTCTCCGCAGGCGGTGAGTATGCGGATCTTTATTTTGAGGCAGTTACCAGCACGTCCCTGGGCATTGATGAAGGTCTGGTGAAGACCGCGAGTCAGGGAATTTCCGTCGGTTGCGGCATTCGGGTCGTTTCAGGCGAACGGACAGGTTTCGCCTATACGGACGATCTTTCCTCTGACCGCCTTTTGCGCGCGGCAAGGACGGCTGCACTGATCGCAAGCGGCCCCGCCCAGCAGATTGCAAGTGGCTTTCGCCACACCGAGACGCCTTCGCTCTACCCCATCGCCGGGCTTTCGGCCGATGGCGAGATCGAAGCCAAGCTTGCGCTGATTCGTCGGGCGGATAAGGCTGCGAGAGACTTCGATCCGAGGATTACGCAGGTTCGCGCCGGAATCAACGATGAGCTGAGACGTATTCTGGTCGCAGCTTCGGATGGCACATACGCCTCCGACACGCAGCCACTGGCTCGCCTGAATGTCTTCGTGATCGCAAAAGACTCACAGAGCACCGCGCGGGGAAGCTCCGGCGGCGGTGGACGAGTTGCCCTCGATTTCTTTGAAGGCGCCAAATCGCCCGAGCATTTTGCGCGTGAAGCTTCGCGCACCGCCATTTTGCAACTCGGCGCGACTGAGGCTCCCGCCGGCGAAATGGAAGTGGTCCTCGGCCCCGGATGGCCGGGCGTTTTGCTACACGAAGCGGTTGGCCACGGCCTTGAAGCGGACTTTAACCGCAAGAAGACCAGTGCTTTTGCCGGATTGATCGGGCAGAAGGTCGCAAGTGAAAAGGTGACGGTGGTCGATAACGGCACCATGCCGAACCGGCGCGGCTCGTTGAACGTTGACGACGAAGGCGTGCCGACGCGGGAGACGGTTCTGATCGAGAACGGAATCCTTAAAGGCTATCTGACAGACAAGATGTCCGCGCGGCTGATGGGCACCGAATCGACCGGGTCAGGACGCCGCGAGAGCTACCACCACATCACCATGCCGCGCATGACGAATACCTACATGTTGAACGGCGAGGACGTTCCTGAAGACATCATCAAGTCGGTGAAACGTGGTCTCTATGCCGTTAACTTCGGGGGTGGCCAGGTAGATATCACGAACGGCAAGTTCGTCTTTTCGGCGTCGGAAGCTTACCTGATTGAAGATGGCAAGGTAACCCGTCCAGTCAAGGGTGCGACCCTGATCGGGAACGGTCCAGAAGCGCTGAAGTACGTCAGCATGGTCGGCAACGATCTTGCGCTTGATGAGGGGATCGGCACGTGCGGCAAGGCGGGACAGAGTGTTCCTGTCGGTGTCGGCATGCCAACGGTAAAGCTCGATCGCATGACGGTCGGCGGCACCGGCAACTAACGCGAATTCGTCTTTGCTTTTCTCTCGCACTTCGGAATTAAGCCCCTCACGCAGCTCTCACCGTAGAAACAGGAAAACGCTCCGATGGCCACGAAAGTCGAGAAAGACCGCGAAAAGATTCTCCAGGTAGAAGTGAAACGCCGCCGTGTCAAGCCGGGCGGAGGGTACGAACCGTTCTGGAAGCTGAAAGATCTCGACGTCGCGCTGGTTGACGAGGATACCGAATTTCGCTGCAAGGATTGCGGTGGTGCCTTGAAGGTTTTCAAGAGTCATCGGGGCGGCGTACCGCTCGCGCATGCCGAACACAAGGATAAGGCCGATTCCGAATACTGCGCGACTGGTCTCCACTTCAAGAAGGCCACGGACGGTCGCGAAGCACGACCTTCGTCGAACCCGGTCGAGTAGCATCGCACCGGCGCAGCGGGATACGTCACGCACGAAGTCAGGACTCACAAGCGCACCACTCACCGGCACCGGAGGAGTCCTATTATGGCAACGCCTGAACGCGAAAAATTCTATGAATGTGAAGTCAAACGTCGCCGCGTCCGCGCCTCAGGCGGCTACGAGCCATTCTGGAAGATCAAGGCGATCTCCGAAGCGCTGATCGACGAAGACACCGAGTTTCGCTGCAAGGACTGCGGCGGCGCGGTCAAGCTGTTTCGACGGTTTGTGAAGAATGCACCGCCCCCGCACCTGGAGCACAAGCTGAAGACAGACTCGGAACACTGCATCGCCGGTCTGCATTTCTTGAAGGCGACGGACGGACGTGTGGCCAGGATGTCCTCCGAACCTGTTCGATAGGTACTGGCCTCTGTAGATTACAGGACCAAGGTTCGGTTGACAGTCTGGACTCGGATCATAAGACCAGCTCTGGGCTTATACGGCTACATACAAGGAACATCTCGAGGCTGTTCTCCTCCGTCCGCTCACTGCTGAAGACGGAGGAGAACAGTCTCGCACGACGATAGAGGATGAAATTTAGCTGATGCCCACCGAAACTTCTACCTCGCTCAAGACGCTTGCCACTGAAGTCCTGCACAAAGCCGAGAAGCTGGGCGCTACCGATGCCGAGGCCGTCGCTTACGAAGGCGATGAGTTCTCCGCTCTGGTGCGCCTCGGTCAGGTAGAGACGCTGAAAGAATCGGGTTCGCGCGCCATCGGCTTACGTGTGTTCAACGGACTGCGGAGCGCCAGCACATCATCTTCCGACCTCTCGCCGGATGGACTTGAGAAGCTGGTTGAAGGGGCCATTGCCCTTTCGAAGATCACGTCGGAGGATCCTTTTTCAGGATTGCCGGACGAGTCGGAGTTCGGGCAGCTGCAGGGCGATCTTGCCCTCTATTTTGAAGATGTCAATCATCAGCCGCCGGCTGAGCGCATCGAGATGGCGAGACGCTGCGAGGCCGCTGCGATGGCCTATGACACGCGCATTCAGAACTCGGGCGGCGGCGACTTCGATACCTCGACTTCGTACAGGGTGATGATCAATTCGCGCGGCTTCGTCGGCGAGAAGCGCAGCAGCTACTGCGGCTTTTCGGCGGCGCCGATTGCGATCGATGAGCGGGGTCGCATGCAGCGAAACTACTGGTATTCGTCGGCGCGCACGACACGTTTGCTCGAATCGGCGGAGGAAGTCGGGATCAAGGCTGCGCAGCGTACACTGCGGCGCCTGGGAGCGAGGCCGGTAAAGACGCAGCGGGTTCCGGTCGTGTTCTCACCAGAAATCTCTAAATCGATCATCGGCAATATCTTTGAAGCCGCGAACGGTGACGCCATCTACCGTCACGCGAGCTTCCTTGACGGTATGTTGGGTGAGCGGATCGCGGGCGAGAACATCACCGTGATCGATGACGGGACGCTCGTCTTCGAACACGCAGATGGCCTCGCAACCGGCGGATTTGGCACCTCGGCCTTCGATGGCGAGGGCTTGCCGACACGACGGACTGTGCTGGTCGAGAACGGGATCCTGAAGAGCTATGTCATGAATACGTATACGGCTCGGAAGCTTGGCCTGAAGAGTACAGGGAATGCCAGCCGCGGGCTTGCGGGAAATCCTGGCATTGGCGCGCACAACTTTTTCCTGCAGCCGGGACAATGCACGCCGGAGGAACTGATAGGCGACGTGAAAACCGGGCTCTATGTGACTGAGACGATGGGATTTGGGGTAGATCTTGTGACGGGTGACTATAGTCAGGGCGCGGCGGGGCTGTGGATCGAGAACGGCGAACTGACCTTCGCGGTGGAGGAGATCACCATTGCGGGTAACCTGAAGGACATGTACCGTAACATCTCGGCGATCGGAAACGACCTGAACTTCCGCAGCGCAAGCGCCGCGCCGACGCTGCGAGTGGAAGGTATGACAATCGCCGGGAGTTAGGCCACTCGATGGGCGGTCTGCCGATCAGACGGTGGCGGCTAACAAGCTCGAGCGTAGCGGTGATGGTTCTCTAAAGAACATTCGAGTGAACGCGCCAATCGCGATCAGGAGCTGCCAATCAGCACTCCGGCCGCGAATACCAGGCCGCCGCCGACGATGACCTGCAACGCGCTCAGCCAGAGGCTGCTTTTGAAGTAGCGATGCCGGATCCACGCAATTACCAGCAGCTCAACGCCAACGACAAAGTAGGCGAGTACCAGCGCGCGATGGACGTTCGCAATCAGGAAGGGCAGCGTATGGAGAAAGCCGCCGATGAAGGTCATCCCGCCGGTAACCAGCCCACGGGCGAGGGGGCTTCCACGACCGGTCAGGACGCCGTCGTCGGAGAGCCCCTCGGAAAACGCCATGGAGATACCGGCGCCGACCGCCGCCGCTGCGCCAATGAGGAAGACGTCGTGCGAACTCTTGGTCGCGAAGGCCGTCGCGAAGATTGGCGCGAGTGTCGAGACTGAGCCGTCCATGAGGCCAGCCAGTCCAGGCTGCACGATGCGCAACAGGAAGTTTTTGTCGTCCTTCGACAACTCGGCCAGCTCACCGACTACAGGCAATTCCTCATGCATAGCCCTAGGATGCCAGTCTAATCCGCAAGGATTTGCGATTGTGTCCAGCTTGCGATGCTTTTCACGTAGGCTCGATCCTGCCCGTAGAAGTACTGTTGTTCCGCCGGTGCGGCGCCAGTGCCACCTTCGTAGCCGCTAAACGCGAGCCGGCAGAGGTTATCCCGATAGATCTTCCATGAAGCAGTGGTCTTGTCCAACAATTGGACGCTGCTCATCTTGCTCCCACCGGGCAGCGTCGCTGGACTGGTGTCAGCCTCAACACCTTGGATGGCTGTCATAAAGGCGTCAAAGTGCGACTGCAGGAACGTCACTTCGTTGCTCATGCAAGTCAAGTATCCTGCGGTCGTAGACTCGTCCGCGCCGACGCAGACTTTGCCCGGGCGGGAGATGATGAAGGCATATTCGCGCTTGGCTTCGGCCAAATGTGAGTGCGCACCTTGCGCCTGGAGAAGTGCCAGGGCGAACAACATCAAGCTTCGTAGGAACAGAAAAGCTCCCTGATTAGAGGGAGCTTTTTTGAATGGATGTTGTCTGAGAGACTAGCGTCCGCGCCGAGCGGGTCCGTTCTTGCTGGTGCCGGGGCGGCTGCTGTTTGAGCGACCGCCTGGGCGTGCGCCGCCATGACCTCCGCTTGAGTTGCGTGCGCGAAATCCGCCGCCGTTGCCTTTGTAGGGGCTTGCCGGGACGCCAACCTGACGCTCAGCGGAAACATCCCCGGTGCGCCAAGAACGTGTCTCCATCTGCATGAGTGCATCGACCGGCGAGGACGAGAGGTCTACGGGCCGATTGCGCTCTTCCTTCTCGAGGTTCTTATCGGCTTCACGCCACTCGAACTTGATCTTCAGCTCGCGTTCGAGCTTGCGCGCGTCGGAACGCTCCTGCGGCATCACAAACGTGGTCGCGACACCCTTCTGACCGGCGCGGCCGGTGCGTCCGATGCGGTGGACAAAGTCATCGGAGGCATTTGGCAGGTCGTAGTTCACAACATGCGCAATGTCCTTGACGTCGATGCCGCGAGCCGCAACGTCAGTCGCTACCAGGATGCGGTGGCGCCCGCTGGCGAAGCCCTTCAGGGCCGCGGTACGCTGTGATTGCGAACGATCCCCGTGAATTACCTCGGCATCGTGGCCGAGCTTTTCAAGCTTCTTTGCGATTCGATCCGCACCATGCTTGGTGCGCGAGAACACGAGGAACGTGCCCTCTTCTTCATTCAGCATCTGGTTCAGCAGGCCAAGCTTCTGGTCTTGCATAACGGTGTAAACGCGCAATTCGACGCGGTCGGAGGGCTTTGAGGTGGTGCCGATCTCAACCCGAACCGGCTTCTGCACATAATCGCGCACAATTTCCGTAATATTCGCGTCAAGGGTAGCCGAGTAGCACATCGTCTGCCGCGTCTTCGGCAATGCGCCCACAATCCGCTTGATGGCAGGCAGGAAGCCCATATCCAGCATGCGATCGACTTCATCGAGCACAAGCATTTCCACGGAGTTCAGGTTCACCTGGCGGCGGCGAAGGAAGTCTTCGAGGCGACCCGGTGTGGCTACGACGAGGCGCGGGCCGCGGCCCAGCTGGTCGAGCTGGATGTTCTCACTCAAGCCGCCGCACACCAATACCGAATCCGACTTTGCCTGCGGCGAGATCTTCGCATACGCTTCCAGCACCTGCATCGCAAGCTCACGCGTCGGCAGCAGGATCAGACTTCGAATCGGGCCACGCTTGCCCTTCGTGCTCGGCACCGAAGTAGCGTCCATCCGCTCGATCATCGGGATCAGGAAGCTCAGCGTCTTGCCGGTTCCGGTCGATGCTGTTGCAAGGATATCGTGGCCCTCAAGCGCTGGCGGAATGGCTTTGGCCTGGACCGGCGTGGGCGTCAAGAAGCCGGCCGCGGTCAGCCGCGACTTCAAGCTGTCCGACACCGCGAAATCTGCGAAGTGGACGTCCTTCAACATCGGCAGACCGGTCTTCGGGTCCAGCTCGGCGTTCATCGCCGTAATCTTCTTCTCTAACTCGTTGTGGTTCGTGGTTGCAGCTGCGTCCTCACTGGGCTTTTCAATCTCAAGCATTGCAGAATTCAAGTTATATCCTTCGTCTCTCTACGCACAGACACACGCTCACTGGCGGTGCACTGTGCACTCTCGGGGCGCTCTCCAGAGCGCCAAACATATTCGTAGGAGTCAGCAAAGCTTTAGCTTTCACTAGAAGCGCTGCTGCTGCACGGCGAGGCAGGTCCGTTGACCAGTGCCTTCCAGCCAGAGCAACCAGCGCGGCATCTTTCTCTCAAGCCTGGTTCAAGTGAACCTCGGAAAGATAATGCGGTGGAAAGGGATTGTCACAACGGTCTCTGGCCAGACCTGTAATCCAGGTCTTCCCCCGTGTGCCCTACGCTTTCGCGATTTCTTTGATGGTAGCACATTGGCAGCAGAATTTGAAGCCGGTGCTTCGTAACTCAAGAGTGGTGAGTTTCAAAGTTACGAACGAGCACAGCACGGCTACTAAAGACGAGCCACTATCAAGAGCGCGACTGCTCAGGAACAAGTCTGGGCCAACAGGCAGACGTGCAGCGCCAGGACCACTTCGACGGCGAGCACCTTGTAGCCGGTTGAGGCCAGCAGAGCGGAGCTGTTGTGTTCGTCGAAAACGTGCTGATGCAGACAACGATTGTTGAAGTTATCGAGCGAACGGTTACGAAACTCCTCAAAGGTGCCGGCGCCAGGGTCGCGCGTGAGATCGTGCTGCTGAAGGATCTCAGGCAGGTGACTCAGATCGTCCTCGCCTACATTTCGTTTGTAATCATCAATCATATCGGCCGCCGGGGTGGGGGTCCGGCGGTGATCAAACGTCGCCATGTAGTGCGGCAGGATCAGAATGAGAGCGCCGCCAGAGCGTAGAACACGCTTCCATTCGTAAAGCGCCTTGACGGGATTGGCAAAGTGTTCAAGGTTGTGAGATGAGAGCAGGAAGTCGTAGCTTTTATCTCTGACCGGAGTGAGCTGGGACCCGTCGCAGAAGATGGTCCTGCCCGGCGGTTTACCGGGCCAGAACTCAAAGTTCTCGGGATGCTCCGCCCACACGGTTTTGCGGGAAAAGTCGCAGTTGTCGAGCGAGCCTGCGTGCTGATAAAGGGGGAGCACATCCCGATCGCGGAAGGAGCTGCTGGGCCCGCCAACCTCGAGACCTGACTTGCCAGCGACCAGAGGAACATAGAGCTTGAACGTCTCTGGTGGACGTTTCAGTCTTTCGCGAATCCACGAAGCACCTTGACGAACGAAGGTGGACATTGCGTCCACTAGATCACCCTGATGTCAGACTGTCAATGCCTTCGACCAAGATGCCCGCGCAGACCATGCCACCAGCCGCGCAGAAACGCGATCATCTTCTCGAGCTTATTCTGTTCAAGAACGACAACCTTGATCCCTTCCTTCAGGGTGACACTGAACTGCCGCCTGCTAAATTCGGGAAATTCTCGCCAGTACTTCCGCACCAGCCAGACCTTGTTGCGTTCCTGATAGTAGCGGCGTACGGCTGAGTAGTTTGAGGTTTGAAAAGGCTTCTTGCGGATGATGCGATGGCTTTGTGGTGAGCCCGGAGAATGCAGCAAGAGGGCGTCGGCACATTCGACCAGCCTGAAGCCGGCTGCTCGCAGTCTCAGGCTCAGTTCATGATCGACGCCATCGATGAAAAGCTCGTCGAGCAGCAGGCCGTGCTGGTTGAGCGTGGACATCTGGAGCAGAGATCCGGAGGTCATGGCGGTCTCGATCTGACCGTCGGACTCACGCAGCGCCTCCATCACGTTCCCGAGACGCTTGTCTCGATACTGCGGAACCAGGATCCCGATGGGGCCATGATCGGAGAGCGTTCTAAAACCCGTGAGCATGGCTTCGACAAAGCCCGGAGTGACGCAGCTATCCTGATCGAAAAGGAGCACCCAGGGGCATGCAAGTTGCTGCGCGCGCCGGATGCCGATGTTGAGAGCGGTGGCGATGCCGAGGTTTTCGCCGTTGCGAATGATCTCAAGATCGAGATTCTTTGCGGCAGCGTCCAGCATGGCGAGTTCGGTACCGGACGATCCGTTATCTACAACGATGATGCGGTTTGTTTCGGCACGCAGGGCGGAGAGATTCTCAACGACATCCTGGCCGGGGTGATAGGTAACCACAACTGCACACACAACATCACTGGCCATATCTAAGTTTAACGTAGAAGCGGTTCATTTGGTGAGTCAGGGCTCTGCGAGGCATAGGGAGTGACTGAGCCTGACTGCGTATAGACTGATTGTGGCTATGAGATGGTTGCAGTACTATCGCGCACGATTGAGCCAGGATCCTCGTCTTCTTCGAATTCTTCACGGCGGCGCTTCCGGGATATTGGGCAAGGGCCTTTCGATCCTGATCAGCGCTGTGACGCTGCCATTGACGCTGCGCTACCTGGGCAAGCTGGAATATGGGGTCTGGATCACGATCTCGACCAGCGTGGTGATGTTCAGCGTGCTGGACCTCGGGATTGCGAATACCCTGACGAACTTTATCTCGGATGCCTACTCCTCAGACGATAAGGAGAAGGCGCAGCAGTACTTTGCCACAGCCTTCTGGCTGACGATCGTGGTGAGCTTTGTACTCGCAGCAGCGGCAGTACTTGCGCTGCGGCTCGTGGATTTGGGCTCGGCGCTGAATCTCACAGATCCGGTGCTTATCTCTCACTCCCGGATCTGTCTGGCGATTGCCGTTGTCTTCTTCCTTTTGGGCTTGCCGCTGAATCTGGCGAATCGTGTTCTAAGTGGATACCAGCAGGTCCATATCGCCAACTATTTCTCGATGATCAATAGCTTGATGGGGCTGGTGGCGATCGTCTCCGTGGTGGTGGCGCATGGCACAATCGTTCACCTGATGCTGGCCTACTGTATTGCCATGCTGACAGGTTCGGTGATGCTGAACGTATGGATCGGAGCATGGTTCAAGCCCTGGATTCGACCGCATCCGGGCAAGGTGAAGGCGGGCATGGCGCGCCAGATGTTTGGGCAGGGTGCCCTCTTCTTTGTGCTGCAACTGACGGGATTGGTGGTGTTCAACTCCGATAACCTGGTGATCACGCACTATCTCGGCGCGGCGGAGGTAACGCCGTACAGCATCGCCTGGCGCCTGACGAGTTATGCGTCGCTGCTCCAGTCGTTGTTTGTGCCGGCCATGTGGCCAGCGTTTTCTGAGGCGTATTTCCGCGGCGATCTTCCATGGATTCGCAAGACCTATCGGCAGATCATGCGAGCGACTCTGCTGACCGTGGGATCGGCGGCGCTGGTGCTCGGGGTGGGAGGACGCCTGATTATCAGGGTCTGGGCAGGCCACACGGCGGTACCGGGCGCGGCGCTGCTGTGGTCAATGTGCCTGTGGTCCGTGCTGCTTTCGATCACGGTCAACCAGGCCGCGTTGATGGCTGCAACCCAGAGATTACAGCTGCAGACTGTGGCTGCGGTCTGCGCGGCATCGGCAAATATTGCTTTGTCAATCGTCCTGGTGCAAAGAATGGGAGCGATCGGCGTCATTCTCGCAACGATCTCTTCCTATGTTGTGTTCATCATCTTTCCGCAGACATGGGAGATTGGACGCATTCTGCGTGGACGCTATATGAAGCCGGTCGCGATACCAGATGAGGCGCTGGGTGATGGCGCGTAAAGTTCTGCGACCACTTACCCGTCATCTTCCGGCAGCATTGAGGTTTATCCTCCGCGGGGAGGTCTTCCGGATCTGGGCGCCGCAGTCTGCCGCCGCGCGCGGTGACGGAAGGTTGCGTGTAGCAATATGCGACCTGATCCCGAACCTTGGCGATAAGATCATGATGTTTCCGGTGCTCGATGCTTTAAGGCAGGCGCGTCCGGAGATTGAGATCAGCTACTTCACTTCAGGCCTTGGGCCGCTGATCGGCAGCCATCCGGCGATCGATCATTTGTATGTGGTTGATCCGGCCGTGCTGGCGCAAGGGCGCTTTCAGCCAGCTTCGCGCGTGTTCTCTCTTATACGTTGGTGGCGGCGAGAGCTGCGAGCGCTTCGCTTTGACGTTGTGGTTGTACTGCGAGGTGGGGTGGAGCCCTTCAACTCGCATCACCTGGCTTGGCTGCTGGGAGGGAGACGAAGGGTTGGCTACGATCCCGCGCTCGAACCGGAACGTGCCGAGTACGACTTCAACATCTCGCCGTTGTTCTCCTCCCTGGTGATGAAGAGGAACGGTCTTCATGAGGTGCAGCGGAGTTGCGAGGTGCTTCAGCTTGCAGGATTACTGGATCAGCCGGTTGATCTCTCCGGGCCGGTCGACAGCCTGCTCGAGATTGCTGCCAGGCCCGAGGCGACTGGGTTTTTTGCCAGACATGGCCTTGTAGACAGGCCTTTTGCAATCGTTTCACCAGGCTCTTCGTTGCCGCGTAAGAACTGGCCGGTTGAGAACTTCGCGGAGGTGGCACGGCAGGAGTTTCTTCCCAGGGGCTGGCTCCCGGTGGTAGTGGGCGGTCCTGAAGTCGCAGGCGCGGCAAAGGAGTTGCTTGAAGCGATCGGAGAAGGAACAGATCTGACCGGGAAGACCAGCTTTATCGAACTGGTTGCGGTCTGCGCCGCCGCCAGGTGCTTTGTGGGCAATGACTCGGGGACGGCGCACATCGCAGGTGCATGCGCCGTGCCAACCGTTGTGGTGACTTCATTTGCCAGCTCCGGACGGCCTACGCACTTTGCGTCAATCGCGAGATGCCGCCCGGTGGGGCCAAGAGTACGGATTGTTCAGCCTGAAAGGCAGCTGGCGCCCTGTGCGGAGGAGTGTATCGCCGAGACACAGCACTGTATCCGGCAGGTTTCGGCTCAAGATGTGACGAATGCTGTAAGCGCGCTGCTTGGGTGCGATTGAAGTCGCACCAGAGCTAAATATGGCAGCTCACCATGCCTCGTTTTTCCAGATACTTCTGGTGATATTCTTCGGCTTTCCAGAAGGTCTGCCCCTCGACCACCTGAGTAACGACCGGCTTTCGGAAGCTGCCGGACGCGCTCAACTCAGCGATCTTCGCCTGGGCCTCTGCTGCCTGTTCGGGAGAGTTGGCGAAGACGACGCTGCGGTACTGCGAACCCCAATCCGGCCCCTGACGATTCAGCTGGGTTGGATCATGCAGCGCGAAGAAGGCGTCCAGCAAGACTTCGTAGCTCACGCGTGAGGAGTCAAACGTAACCTGCACCACCTCGGCGTGGCCCGTTCTGTCGGTACAAACCTCTTTGTATGTCGGGTGTTCGAGCGCTCCACCTTCGTACCCGACTGCCGTATCCAGCACTCCCGGAATCTCTCCAAATCGGGCTTCCACACCCCAGAAGCATCCTGCCCCAAACGTTGCCTTTTCTATTGCCACCGTGTTGCTCCTTTGCTCTTCATTGGATGCGCGAGACGTGAATAGGTCCTCAATCCGAATATGAAAAACGGGAGTATTGTGTGCCCGTGATGGCACCATCGTCAACCCGCCATTGAAACAATCCCGGGGAAGCTCAGCCTTGGGCAAAGCAGCTTTTGTCGACTTTTATGACCATGGGCGGCAGCCCTGGAAACCGTCCCTGTGCGATTGTGCGGCACGCGGTGGCGGGATACAAGCGACGCCGAACTAGTGCAGACTTAGCGGCCGGGCTTCGCTTTGGAGGCAAAGGTCTGACGAGGTCTCGCGACTTTTGGCTTAGCTGGAGCCTTGAGCTTGGCGAACTCGGGTAGATTCTTCTTGGGTTCGACTTTGCGGCCTTTGGCTGCGCGGTCGAGGGCCATGACCTCGCCGGGCTTGAGTTCGCGGAACTCGCCCGGAGGCACGTCGAGCCGAAGCGCGCCATAGCCGATGCGTCGGATCTTCTCGACATGGTGGCCGATCTCCTCGAACATCTTGCGCAGCTGGCGGTTTCGGCCTTCGGTCAGGGTGACTTCGTACCAGGGATTGTCGCCGCCACGGACGAGTTCGACCTTTGCCGGCGCAGTCAGGATGCGGTCGCGGCGACCGGCTCGCACCTCGTCCAACCTTCCGCGGTCGATCATAATCCCGCGCCGGATCTGGTCGAGCGCTGCAGGTGGAGGAACTCCGCTGGTCTTCACCAGGTAGGTCTTTTCTACACCGGCTGCAGCTTTCGATAGGGAATTGGCCAGGTTGCCGTCGTTGGTCATCAGCAGCAAACCCTCGCTGAGATAGTCGAGCCGCCCTACGGGATAGAGGCGGACCTGGTCGCCGTGGGGACCATGTTTCTGCTGCATCAACTGCATCACCGTGGGCCGTTTTTGTGGATCATCGAGCGTGGTGACGTAGCCGCGCGGCTTATTGAGCATGTAGTAACGCTGCTCTTCCTTGCCCTGCAGCAGCTTGCCATCGACGCGGATGTGATCACGGCCGAGTTCAGCACGGGTTCCCAGCTCTGTAACGACGGTGCCGTTGACCTGCACACGTCCTTCCAGAATGATCTCTTCAGCCTTGCGCCGGCTCGCGATGCCGGCCTGCGCGAGGATTTTCTGGAGGCGCTCTCCCGCAGGCGGAGTCGCCGCATTCGCAATCTTAGTCTTCATCCCTCTATTATCGCCCCGAAGGACAAGCGACGCTTTCTGCGCGCGGCACAGCTCCGGTCATACACTCGAACACAGGTTTTTCGCGTTATTCTTTATCTTTCTTGTAAGACAGGTCGCCGCTACCCGCCGGTGTTTCGAGGCCATCGGTTGCGGCGTCCGTCGATGGCTGCAGTGGTTGGTCCGGGAGTAACTCGTTGTCACCTTCGGGAGTCGCAATCACATCGTTCTTCGGGTCAGTCGCCATTTTCGCTCTCCTGGATAGCTGCTTCGTCGGCGGAAGGATCTTCGCCAGGCTGGTCATAGGTTGGCGGAAGGCCGGATTCGCGTCCATCGATTGCCGGAAGCTCATCGGTTGGGCGGTTGCTCTCATCGGCTTCCAGATCATCTGAATTGCCGTCTGCCTGCGGCTCGGTCACATGCTGCTCTTCGAGCAGATTTTCGTGGGTGGTGCGCTCTTCTACGGTCTCAGTGCCTTGCGGCATCGGGATCTCCTCCTGGATGGGCTCAACGTCAGCTAATTCGCTGGCCATCTTTTCAAACTCTTCGATGCTGGGAAGCTCGGCGACGTCTTTCAGGCCGAATCGCAGAAGAAAATCCTTGGTGGTCTTATACAGAATCGGACGCCCGATGACCTGCTTGCGGCCGGCGGTCGTAATCAGCTTGCGCGCCATCAGTGAGCCGAGCACGCCGCCCGAATCAACGCCGCGGATCTCCGAGACTTCCGGGGCAGTCACGGGCTGCTTGTAGGCCACGACCGCAAGCGTTTCGAGCGCCTGCAGCGTGAGCTTGAGCGGAGGTTTGAGGCTTCTAACAAAGCCACGCACGGCATCGTGATACTCGGGCTTGGTTGCCATGCGGAAGCCCCCCGCGACCTCTCGAACTTCCAGACCGCGGTCTCCAGTCTGATAATCACGGATCAGCTCGTCGAGGATCTCGCGCAGGTATTCGCGAAGCTTACGTTCGCGCTCACGCGCGGCACGTTTTTGCGCGGGCGTCTCAATCTCCTCGAGGGATGCTCGGACAGCTTCCTGGGACGGAGTGGCGTCGGCCAAGGTCGTTTCCGGCAGCTCCGTGATGGCGTTCTCGGGAGAGCCTGGAGTAGAAGTCTGCCCGTCGGAAGTCTCAAACTGATCACTCCTGTCGTCCGCCCCGACGATCTGGAGTGTGGTCTGCCGGGCGGCGAGGGCATCGAGTTCGGCCTGCGCTTCCTGCCCCAGCAGTCCCGCCAACTGCACCAGCGTCACCGGCTCTTCAGACGCATAAATGACCGCTTCGATCTTGGCTTTGAGGCTCATAGTTGACCCGTTCAGTCTATCAAGGCCGACAGGCATGTCCCCGCGGAACGGACGGCCGCACCAACTGCGACCCCATCCCAGGGTATTTGGCTCCGCATGATGCTCTTGTCGGGCGAAGGGGGATTAAACAGGAAGGGCCGGCCAGCTTCTCTGCTGGCCGGCCCTTGGTTGCAAGGATCAGTTGCCGCCGACAATCTTGTTGAACAGGAAGAACAAACAACCCGAGAGCAGTGCGGCGGCCGGTAGAGTAAAGATCCAGGCGAGCGCGATGTCGCGAATTGTAGACAGTTGCAGGCCGCTGTGATTCGCCGCCATGGTGCCTGCGACTCCGGAGTTGAGGATGTGCGTGGTACTCACCGGAACTCCGATTCGGTCCGCGCCAAGAATGGTAGCCATGGTGACCAATTCGGCCGAAGCGCCTTGTGCATAGGTCATATGGGTCTTGCCGATCTTTTCACCGACCGTAACGACAATGCGCTTCCAACCGACCATCGTGCCCAGGCCGAGCGCGAGCGCAACGGCGACTTTGACCCAGGTGGGGATGAACCGGGTCGCGCCATCGAGGAACTTCTTGTAGTTGGCGATGCCGTCCATGTCGGACGGGGTCATCTTGGGCCCCGACTTCGCGATCAGCTTCAACGTCTCGCTGGTCAGGTACATCTGGTTACGCACGTTGGCCTGCATGTTGGCGGGCACCTTGCTTAACGCGCCGTATTGCAGGGTTTCGTTCCGGATGTCGATGATCTCGGCCTGCAAAGCGTTAATGACCTCCGGCGAGTAGTTCTTCTTCGCTACGAACGTTTTCAACTCGTCATCGGGGGACGAGATCGACGCCGTGGGCGACTTGTAGCTGTCGAGTGAACCCGCAACCGCCGTCGATACTGCTGCAAAGCTCTGCACCTGGGCTGCGGTGACCGTGTGGTTCAAAGCGTAAGCCGTTGGAACCGTACCGACCAGGATGAGCATGATCAGTCCCATGCCCTTCTGGCCGTCGTTTGAGCCGTGCGCGTAGCTCACGCCTCCACAGGTGAGGATCAGCAGGACGCGGA
>CAXTNM010000054.1:0-34207 GCA_964245715.1 uncultured Acidobacteriaceae bacterium
AGTATGCATGGATTGAGGGTGGGCGGCTCCGGGATCAGCTTATCGGAACCATCCTGCCACGTCGCCTGCTATTCTCCCGACAGCATGGAATCGAACGTCACGGGTACCCGAGGGAAGTTTGCTGCTCCGATTGCGGGAGCGACGATGGCGCTGGTGTTGCTGACCGCGCTGAACTTTGTGAACTACATCGACCGGTATATCCTGCCGGGCGTTCAGGAACTGGTGAAGAAGGAGTTTGGCGTATCCGACTCACAGATCGGGTCGATCACTTTCTTCTTCTTTTTGACGTACATGATCTCGGCGCCGCTGACAGGCTGGCTGGGGGATCACTTTCCGCGCAAGCCTCTGATTGTTGGCTGCGCTATAGTCATTTCGCTGGTGAACATCTTAACCGGGACGGTGCATGCGTTTGACTCGCTGCTGCTTCGTCACGCTATTTTGGGAATCGGCGAAGCTTCGTTGGGGATCTATGCGCCGGCGCTGCTTGCAGACTTCTATCCTGAGGATCAGCGGAATCGTATTCTGACGATTTTCTATACGGCGATTCCGGTGGGTGCGGCCATAGGGTATCTCATCGGCGAACTGGTGGGGAGTAAGTACGGCTGGCGGATGCCGTTCTATGTTTCCGCGGTGCCGGGGATGACGATCGCGCTGCTCATCCTGGTTTTGATGAAGGAGCCGAAGCGGGGTGGAACAGATACTGCAATTGAGAAGGCTGCAGAGCCGAAGGCAGCAGGGATCAGGAGTTTTGTTGCGAGCGTCGGTCATTTGGCGGTCAATGCGCGCTACTTGTTTGCATCGCTGGGGATGGCAATGGTGACTTTTTCTATGGGTGGGATTTCGGCGTGGATGCCTTCTTTTCTGCAGCGTTCCGGTTTCTCCCCAAACTCGGTAGGGATTACGCTGGGTGCGATTACGGCGGGATGTGGGCTTGGGGGTACTGCTGTAGGCGGCATCATCGCCCAGCGTTGGTTGAAGACAAACGACAATGCTCTCTTCCTGGTTTCCGCGTGGTCTGCGCTGCTTGCGGTCCCACCGGCGCTGATTTGCTTCTTCGGGCCTCGCTCAACGATGTTGCCGGCACTTGCGGTAGCGATGTTCCTGATTTTCCTCGGAACCGGGCCTCTGAACGCGGCGATTATCAACGCGGTGCCGGCGGCCGTGCGCTCGAGTGCGATTGCCATTGAGCTGCTGCTGATCCACGCATTGGGCGACACGCCTTCGCCAAAGTTGATTGGCATCGTGTCCGATCACTCGACGCTGGGGAAAGGACTGGGCCTGACCTTGGTGACGCTGGTCATTGCCGGGGTGCTGCTGTTTTTGGGAGCTCGTAGTCCCAATTCGGAACAGGCAGGAAACAGATTGGAACAAGCAGACAAATAGATGCTTGGCTTCGTCGTTGATTGGCTATACTCACCGCGATACCACGGATCGAGCAAGGGTGAGTCGCTATGCGCAACTCGAAGTCAACGACCCCGCTTTCCCAGGCGGCGATGAAGCTGATTGTCTCGTACGAGGTGACCAGTGAGCTTTACTACAGCGCCCACTCCGAACGGCCTACATGGCCGGGCGGATCGTCGGGAGTAACCATCGGAGTTGGCTATGATCTGGGCTATGAGGTTGCGGCTGATTTTGAAGAGGATTGGGCGCCTTATCTGGATTCAGGAAGGCGTGCACACCTGGCCCTGGTGCTTGGGAGCAAAGGTCCGGCCGCGGCAAAGGCTATTGCGAACGTCGACGGTGTGCGGGTGTGCTGGGCCGAAGCGGTGGCTGAGTTCACAGAGCAATCCGCGCCGCGCACGGTCGGTCAGACGGAAGGCGCCTTGGCGAACACCGGGGAACTCTCGTCCGACAGCCTGGGAGCGCTGGTTTCGCTGGTGTATAACCGCGGAGCATCCTTCAAGGCGGCCGGCCCACGTTACCTCGAGATGCGTACGATCAAGGGGCTGATGGATGCAAAGCAGTATGCACTGATCCCGGATCAGATTCGAGCAATGAAACGCCTTTGGCCAGCGGTTGCTGGATTGCAGCGTCGGCGGGATGCCGAAGCCGATCTCTTTCAGGCGGGTTTCGGGGCGTGAACACGGTTTGCGCCGGGATGAGACTCTAGTAGGAGTGTACTTCCCGGATCGACTTACGAATTTGCTGGCGGTGCGTGTGGCCGGGTGGGCCATTGCGCTGGCATGGCTAAGCCGTTCGGTCGGCGCGCAGCTTGGATTGCCTGGGATGCCGGACCTGCTGCGCTCTCCGAAGATTCTTCATCCGGTGGGGGCGCCGACGTTGACGGTGATTGTGCCGGCCAGGAACGAGGCGGCGGATATCCGCGCGTGCCTGGAGTCGCTGGTGCGGCAGGACTATGCCGGTTTGACGGTGATCGCGGTGGATGACCGCAGCACCGACTCGACCGGTGCCATCATGGACATGATGGAGGCGGAGTGGCCGGGTCGGATGCGCGCGCTGCACGTGACAGAACTGCCCGATCGATGGCTCGGGAAGACGAATGCGATGGCGCTTGCGGCTCGGGAGTGTGTAACCGACTTTCTGCTGTTTACCGATGCGGATGTGACCTTCGCGCCTTCAGCCCTACGGCTGGCACTGGCGCAGGCGGTGGCGTTGGACGCTGACCACCTGGTGCTTGCGCCGACGACCATTATCCGGCGTTGGGATGAGGCGGCGTTGCTGGCATTTTTCCAGATGTTTGGGGTGTGGGCGGCGCGTCCCTGGAAGGTTGCGGATCCGAAGGCTAGGCGGGATGCCATCGGAATTGGGGCGTTCAACATGCTCAAGAGGTCGGCGTACGAGGCGGTGGGAGGCTACGAGGCGCTGCGGATGGAAGTCGTCGAAGACCTCGGCATCGCGCGGCGGATCAAGCAGGCCGGACTGCGGCAGAGAATGGTGTTCGGGCGCGGGCTGGTGTCGATTCACTGGGCTGCCGGAGTACCAGGATTGATGGGAGTCATGACGAAGAACACCTTTGCCGCCGCTCAGTTCAACGTGGGCTTCCTGTTAGCGGGATGGGTGTGGCTTGTAGGTTTCTGTGTGCTGCCGTTTGTAATGATCTGGGTGCCAGGATTTCACCTGCCGGGAATCGTCGCGATCGGATCCATGGCGTGGGCTTACGGGCTGCTGGAGCGGCACTCGGGGCTGAGTGTGTGGAATGTGCTTGCGGCTCCGTTTGCGGCGGCGATCTTCTGTTTCGTGATGATGCGCTCGATGGTGACCACGCTGCGGCAAGGTGGAGTAGTTTGGCGAGGGACGTTCTATTCGCTTGCTGAGTTGAAGAAGCACGTTGCTCCCTGGCCTTGAGGTCCAAAGAACATAAGAGCAAGTACAACTTATTGCCGGACGGGTTCCACTTCGTGGCCTGCTGGATTGGGCGCGTTTCTTTTGCGAAAGTAGTAAAAGGCGAGGCCGATGATGTTGGTCAGGAGTGTGGTGCCGAGGATCTTGGCGGCGTAGGCGCGCGCATCGACGACTTCTACGAAGGGGTAGGCTTCAAGAATAAAGGAGAACACGGTGAAGGCGAAGCCGACGGCAGAGGTGATGGCTACCCATGCGGGTAGGCGTTGGCGAAGTGCCTTCGCGCCGACGAGCGGGATGGCGAACATCACGAGGTATGCAAGCGCGTAGAGCTCCGATGAGGCGTTGGTGAGGACCTGGAAGGCCTCGGCCGCTTTGACGCCAATGCTACCGAGGACGATAACGATTGCGATGATCCCGGCTGAGGCGAGTATCGAGTTGGTCGGCGTCTGGTTGCGCTTGGAGAGGCGCGCGAACCAGGCCGGGATGAGGTGGTCCCAGCCCGCTGTCATGGGCAGACGGGTGACGCCGGTAAAGAGATAGCTGGTGGCTCCGAGCAGGCGCATCTGTACCAGGAGGATGGCTGCGGTAGCCAGCAAATTGCCGAAGCCGCGATTGCCGAAGGCGAAGCGTAACGTCTGCGGAATCGGGGCAATGAAGTCGATCGCGAGTTGCGGGTGAAGGTTGTGGAACGCGAGCACGGCGCCGGTACCAAGGATGAACATGGCGCAGATAATGGGCGATGCGATCACGACTGACAGGGAGATGTTGCGTGCGGCTGACTTTGCTTCGCCGGCAAGGATAGCGATGTACTCCAGGCCGCAAAGGGCACCAAGCATCTGACCCATCAGGGCGAGGTTGACCATGTTGCGCTGCGGCAGCGCAAGTGCAAGCGGGGCATAGTGGATGGGAATGTGACGAAAGAGCGCATAGAACGGGGTAAGCACAAGGAGCACGAACACGGCGAGCATGGCGATGCCGCTGATGTTGTGAATCCAGCGACCGAGCGCCAGACCACGCAACGCTGCTAGCGTGATCGCGGCAAGGATGGCACAGATAATCACCATCGAGGCGAGATGGTTCTGCGGGAGCCACGCGGCGGAGGGGCCGATGAGATAGGAGATCTCAGTCGGAATGGCGTCGAGGATGGTGGCGCAAACGGTAAGGCCGTACGCCCAGAGGTTCCACGCGGTGAGGAAGCCGCCTGTGTCTCCGAACGCGGTGCGTGCCCAGACGTAGAGGCCGCCTTCGAGCGGCATCTCGCGGTTGAGGAAGTAGACCGAAACCGCCATGGGGAAGTAGAAGGCCAGCATCGCGGCGATCCAGACGACGGCCTGGGCGCGACCGAGGCCAGCGGCGACTCCGACCCAGGAACTGCCGACGACACAGAGGATCTGCGTAAGGACGAGGTCGCGGAGAGTGAGCTGGCGGTTGAGGTGGTGGCTCTCGGGAGAGGGCATTTGCCGTATCTTTGCACGGGAAGGGCAGATACGGAAGATCTTTGTCCTGCTGGACGGACCCGCTGATCGCGCGGTGCAGGCACTTCGGGCCTTGTTGGGCTTGGCTTGGCACTCCCGATGGTCGGGACGAAGGTTATTGGAGGACGGCGAATACCGGGGGTTCAACTTCGGAGTCGATGAAGGGCGCGGGAGCGTGGGCTCCGTTGGCGTAACGTTTTTCGACATAGTTGTCGAGGATCACCTGGAACTCTTCGACGATACGATCGCCGCGAAGCGTTGCGCTGAGCTTGCCGTCGATATAGACGGGCGCGACTGGGTCCTCAAAGGTGCCGGGAAGCGAAATGCCGATGTTCGCGTGCTTGGATTCACCGGGGCCGTTGACGATGCAGCCCATGACGGCGAGCTTGAGCTCTTCAACGCCGGGATAGGTCTTCTTCCACTCGGGCATGGACTCGACGAGGTAAGCCTGGATGCGTTCGGCGAGTTCCTGGAAGTAGGTGCTGGTGGTGCGGCCGCAGCCGGGGCAACTTGTCACCTGCGGCATGAAGGAGCGGATGCCGAGCGATTGGAGAATCTGCTGGCCGCAGCGGACCTCTTCGGAGCGGTCGCCGCCCGGAGTGGGCGTGAGCGATACCCGGATGGTGTCACCGATGCCGGCGAGGAGAAGCGGCGAAAGTCCGGCGGTGGAAGCAACGATGCCCTTCATCCCCATGCCAGCCTCGGTGAGGCCCAGGTGCAGGGCGTAGTCGCAGCGGCTGGCGAGCTCCGTGTAGACGTCAACGAGATCGCGGACGCCGGAGACCTTTGCGGACAGGATAATCTGGTCGCGGCGCAAGCCGTAGCGCTCGGCGGCGGCGGCATTGTCGAGCGCGGAGACGACCATCGCCTCCATCATGACGTCGCGTGCGTCCTTGGGGTCGGAGGATTTGGAGTTCTCGTCCATCATTTTGGTCAGAAGCTGCTGGTCGAGTGAGCCCCAGTTGACGCCGATCCGTACAGGCTTCTGGTACTCGACAGCGGCTTCGACCATGGTGCGGAAGTTGTCGTCATCCTTGCGTCCGATGGAGACATTACCGGGATTGATGCGGTACTTGGCGAGAGCCTTGGCGCAGTCGGGGAATTTGCGGAGAAGCAGATGGCCGTTATAGTGGAAGTCGCCGATGATGGGCGTGTTCCAACCCTTGGCGCGGATGCCGGCGACGATCTCGGGCACTGCCTGTGCGGCTTCGTCGTTGTTAACCGTGATGCGCACCATCTCGGAGCCGGCGCGGGCGAGCGCGGCGATCTGCTGGATGGTGGACTCGACGTCGGCGGTGTCGGTGTTGGTCATGGACTGGACGACGACGGGTGCGGACGACCCGACGAGGATCCCGCCAATGTCGACGGTAATGGACTTGCGGCGCGAGATAGAAGGCATATAGGCTGCGACAATTTTATCATTTTGGGGTTTGCGGGGCCGATGCAGGAGCAGCTGGAGGTGGGCTGTTGATGGGGGCCGCGTAGAGCGTAGTGCTTCCGGAGAGACGATCGTCGAAGAAGGGTTTGGTCAAGAAGGGAGCCCAACTCGACGAGGGATTGCGGGCGTTGTAGAACTCGACCCATGAGAGGAGAGTGCTGCCGGGATCAAACTCGAGAGTCTGGGGCTCGGAGGCGTACTTTTTGACGAGGGACGGGTCGGCAATAGCGCGGTTGAGGAAGGCGATCGCGTCTGCCAGGCTGCGGTGATTCTGCTCCAGCGGATAGATGTTGTAGCCCTGGCGCATAGCAAGCTCAGCGATCATGACGAGCGGTTCGATGGCGAAGGCCTGATAGTGCAGGGCAAGCTCGTGTCGCGCCATCTCGAGCGGAAAAGAACCGTCGGGGTTGAGCTCGCCGATACCCTCGGAGTAGATGGCAAGGCCACTCTGAAAGAGTTTGCTGTCGTTACTAATGATGCCGACAGCCGTGGCCATCATGCCCCGGAAAAACATGTGATTGTTGTGGCTGGTATCCGTATGAGGGTCGCTCGCAAGGGACTTCTCAGCAGCCTGATGAAGCCAGGCGATGACTTCATCACGTTCAACGGGGTTAAGGGTAGGTTCGGCTCGGATGACCGAGACGGCGAGGGCAAGGGAGGCGGTTGTCCATGTGGCTTCGTACCATATCTGCCTATCGTCCTTAGGGTCGTAGTCGAGGAGCATGCGGCCGCGAGCCCATGGCAGCAGAATCCTGAGGACGCATGCGGCCTCGGCGGGATTGCCGGTGACGAGATAGTTGTTGGCTCCATACGCGGCAACTTGCTGGACCTTGTAGTAGGGTTCGGCAGCTTCGTGCTCGGCGGGGTTGATGGCGCCGTGCGAGCCGCTATAGTAACGGCCTGGGATCCCCTGGAACTTAGGGGGTGGGATCGGAAGCGGTGATGCTGAGCAGGACTTCAGTGTAGCGAGGGCTTGCTGAAGACGTGGCGTCTGGACCTGAATCTTGGCCTGTGCGAGCGATGCGCGGCGTGCAGTGACGTTGATGAAGGATGCGTTCGGGTCGCGCACCGTCAGGTTTTGAGCGTAAGCGATCGAAGGGTACGAGGCGGCGATCAGGAGTGCGAGACGAGCAACGGGAGTGGTTCGCATGGCGGGTTGTGGCTGCGAGTCTAGCAGGTGGGTCCCGCTGCCGTACACTGGCCTGCGATACACTGGGGGAACGTGGCCCGGTAGCTCAGTTGCATAGAGCGGCGCACTCCTAACGCGAAGGTCGCAGGTTGGACTCCTGCCCGGGCCACCATAAGTACTGAGACAATCGACTTCCGGTTCATGCCTCTTTTGAATCGAGAAGGTTTTAGGGGATCAAAACCTCGACTGCCGTAAAAGGCGGCACATTCACCGCGAACGTCTGACCGTTGATTGCAAGCGAGTGTTCATCTAACTTTGTTCCATTCTGTGTGGTCCCTACACCAAAGCTGTACTCCGTCGCAGTCGATCCCAGTGCGTTGCCGGACACCGCGACCTTGACTGTGGCCGTGTGGGCGGGGTCAGCATTGATGAGCAGAACGCCTGTCGTCCCATTCTGTTGCTGTGCCGCATGTACCAGCAGATTGGCTACGGTGGAGCTGACCGGTAGCAGCCGGTCGCCGACGTTTGCCAGATTATGTGCAAGCTCTATTCCGTAAAAGGCCGGCCCGGGTGTCTCGGTTCCCGGCGCGAGAAAGGTCCCTGCGCCCGCGTGCAGCTCAAGCCACTCCACGTTTGACACGCCCGTTTCTAAAGCGGTCAGAAGCTCGTGCGCAGCATAAAGTCCAGGCACCGCGGCGGGCACAGCGGGGTCGAGCTTACCATCGGGGTTCGTCTCGGTGACAAAGATCTGCACCGCCGAAGCGCTCGTTGGACAAGCTGCTGCGACATCCGCCTTCACGTTGGAAACAAGGTTCGGCATATCCGACTCGGGTGAGAGCAGAAGCTGCGCCGCTGTCGTCGCGTTGTAAGTGCCCGGATAGTAGTGAAGGATCGCGAAATCGAAGGTCGTCGTCCCGCACACCGCGTTGAGCACCGCAGGCGTCCACGTTGACGGAATAGGGTCGATCGCAGAGCTCACTACTACCCCCAGCTTGATTGTCGGGTCAACGGCTCGCATCGCTGCGATGTAAGCCGCGGCATTGGTGCCATAGGCCGTCGGTGAGAGCGCTCGTTCGCCTTCCCTTGAGTCAAAGTCCCCTGAGAACCCCTGTGGATAGACATAGGGAGCATGATTGTCCGACTCGGAGTTGTTGTTCGAGTTGTAGCCGTTGTAATAGACCTCGTTGCCGATCTCCCAATACTTGATGCCCACCGGCGCGGTCATTCCCAGCCGCAGGAAGTTATAGCCATCATCTGTCGCCAGCGGAAGCGCCGCTCGAATCCCGGCCCAGAATCCCACTGTCTTCCAGTCGAAGCCTACTGCGTCGACTCCGATGACCTGCGTGTTGGCCGGATCCCCGTTAGCGTACGCCACCCATGCCGCAGCCTCCTGAGGCTGGCCTCCCGCATTGGGCTCTGAACAGGTTCCGGCTGCATATTCCCCGGTAGACTTCGTTCCCGCGGCGTCCGCCAGGCTTGATCCATAGTTCACCGTAATCATTGCCTGCGTTCCGGTCGCCTCCAGCGTCTGGAGGAAAGAGCCAAAGTCGGTATGCGGCGCAAGGTATCCATTTGAAGCATTCCCACAGGCCGTAGTCGTCGAGGCGAAGATCGGTGTCATCGTGTACTGCGCCCAGTGATAGTTATCCGAGTACGAACCACCCGGATAGCGCAGCACCTTTATGCCTGTCGTCGCCAAAAGCGCGGGCAGCGCAGTCGTGTCCGACAGACTCGAATCGTACAGCGACGTGTGCATCCCAAATCCGGTTGATGGAACCGTCACTCCGGCCGCCGTCGCATTCACCGAGACCAGGGTATCGAAGACCTCGAGATTCAGGGTTGTCTCGGTCGTTTGTGCGGGGACGCTGCTGTCGGTGATCTGGATCGTTGGTGCAAAGTTGCCACCGTCCGTCGGCGTTCCGGAGATGACTCCATTGGCCGCGAGCGAAAGGCCGCCGGGCAGGTTACCACTCTCGACCGCGAAAGCATAAGGCAGCGTTCCACCGGAAGCCGTAACCGTCTGGGCAAAGGCTGTTCCAATTACCATCGATTCACTTGCGCTCGGGTTCGCTAATACCGGCGTCGGCTTCACCGTCAGCGAGAGACTGCTTGTAATCGTCTGACCTGCCGCGTCACTCGCCTCAATTCCAAAGCTATTCGTCTGGGCGACCGTTGGTACACCACTGATCGCTCCGCCACTCAGGGCCATCCCCTGCGGTAAGGCTCCGTTTGTAAGCGATAGCGTATAGGGAGGAACTCCGCCCGTGATCAGCCCGGCACTATAGGGAAAGGTGACCTCGGCCGATGCGAGAGCACCGGTTGGTACCGTCAGCGGTGCGGCTATGCTGCCCACATACGAGTGGGTCGCGCTTGTCTCCGGGCTTCCCGAATCGGTCACCTGAACCACGAGATCGTAGGCTCCTGCGCTTGTCGGCGCACCCGAGATGGTTCCATTAGATCCCAGGCTCAATCCGGCGGGGAGTGCTCCCCCATAAAAGGAAAAGTGGTAAGGCGCCACGCCTCCGGCAGCCTGGAGCGTGGTGTCTACCTCGAGTCCGGCCTCGACCAAGGGAAGGCTCGACGTTTGGATGGAAACGGGAGTATCGGAGTTTGAGGTCACCGGGTTAGCCGAACTCACACAGCCCGTCAGCGCTGCGATTGGCAAGAGCAAGCCCGCGCAAGCGACGCGCAGCGACAGTAGGAACCTCTTCAGCGGCGCATTTACTTTTCGGGGCATGAGCTAGAGTCTAGCGTCCCCCGGCTAACCTTCCTCTACATCCGAAGTTGCAAGTGGGCAGGTATTTGCGTGCGGGAGTCCTTGCCCCGCGGGCTGACGATATACTCCCAGTGCTGACGATGTCTCGCATTCCGACACGTCTCGTCTCTAAGATCAGAACTGCGGGATTTTAGTTAAGCAGCCTGCGCATGTCGCTGAAGCGCCGTGCAACTATACTGGACGCTCTCTTGCGGTGAATGTGCTGTGAACGATTGAGTGTTCCCATACCTATTCCTGCTTCGCTGAATTATTCCCGCTTCACCGCTCCAACGCTGGATGCAAGGAAAGATCGCCGCCTATGAGTCTAGATGCGAGTTCGAAGTTCGTTGCCCCTTCTAACCGAGGCCGATACAACCTGCTCTTGTTGTGCGTCGCAGGCCTGGGCGGGCTGCTGTACGGTGTAGACGTCGGCATTATCGGGGGCGCACTGCCTTACCTTGAGGCGACCTCGCACTTTGACGCGGCTCAACTCTCGACCATCGTTGCCGCCGTCCTGCTTGGCAGCGTAATCTCTACCATCTTTGCCGGTCTGCTTGCGGATTGGTTTGGCCGCAAGCCTTTAATGTTCCTCAGCGGCGTTGTGTTCGTCGTCAGTATCCCGCTGATTGCGCTCTCGCATGGCTACGAGGCGCTGCTCGTCGGACGCCTCCTGCAGGGCGTCAGTGGCGGATTTATCGGGGTGGTTGTGCCGCTTTACCTGGCCGAGTGCCTTGTCTCGAAGAGCCGTGGCAAGGGAACCGGAATCTTCCAGTGGCTGCTGACTTTTGGGATCGTAGCCGCGGCGCTCATCGGTATGTACTACAGCTATCGTGTGCAGGCGGTAGCGGCGAGCGGCAGTGCATCGGCTTTGTTCCGGGTGCAGAATGAGGCCTGGCGCCACATCTTCTGGGTATCGCTGCCGCCCGGCGTGCTCTTTGCATTTGGCAGTCTCTTCGTCACAGAGTCGCCTCGCTGGCTCTTCCGCCGTGGCCGGAGAGACCAGGCTTTCGCGGCGCTGCTCCGCTCCCGCAGCGTCGAAGACGCAGAGACCGAGCTTGCCGAGATGATTGCGATGGCCACAGAGTCGGGTCAGAATCATCAAGGAGATTCCGGCAGCATCTTTAGGCGCAAGTACGTGGTGCCCTTCGTGTTGGCCTGCGTGATTCTCGCCTGCAACACTGCGACCGGCATCAACTCGATCATTGGCTACAACACCAGCATTCTGCTGCAGAGCGGCCTGTCCGATCTCGCTGCGCACTGGGGCTACGTCCTGTTTACGGCGATCAACTTCTTGATGACGATCGTCGGCATGACGCTCGTCGACCGCAAGGGCAGGCGCTTTCTGCTGATTCTTGGCACGTCGGGGGTCATGCTTTCGTTAGTCGTCACAGCGCTGCTCTTTCACACGACCGAGCGCAACAACCTTGAGGTAGGACCTGCGGTGCAGATGCTCGTCACTCCATCTGACGAGCTCTGCCTCTCGTTCCAGGCACAAGAGGCAGCTAAGTTGCTTGCGACCAGCGGCTACACCGATAAAGGGGATCTTGCCGAACATGCCTCGCTCGCGATCATCTACTCCTATGGCGGGTTCACGAGTTCGACCACCTACGTGAGATCGGACGAACACGGCACGGCTTCGCTCCACATCGACCGTAAAGACAGCTTGCCTGCAAATGCTGTTCAGGCATTCTTCACCAATCCATTCGCCGATCTGAATGCTGCGAGAACCGCTCCTCTGAAGATCGAACGAGCCCGTATCGGACGGATCCCAGCCGCGAGGCACGGATACCTGGTGGCGCTTGCACTCTTTGCCTTTGTGACGTTTTATGCAACCGGACCTGGTGTATGCGTGTGGTTAGCCCTGTCGGAGCTGATGCCGACCCGCATCCGCTCGATCGGCATGAGCGTCGCGCTTGTGCTCAACCAGCTTGTTTCGACCACCCTGGCCGTGCTCTTCCTTCCCATCGTCAGCAAGTACGGCTACACGCAGATGTTCCTTCTATTTGCCGGATTCACGGTCGTGTATCTCCTTACCGCCGCCTTCTTCCTGCCCGAGACGAAGGGCAAGACGCTCGAAGAGGTGGAGCAATACTTCGAAGCGAAGGCAAGTGCATGAGAGCCGATGATTTTCGCGAATTTGCCACACTGCGAGTGCCAAGTACTTAGTTGACCTCTGGTTCAATGCTCTCCAGCTTCCGAAGACCTGGGAAGAGTCCCATCCAGATGAGGGCAATGAGGATGCTGCCAACTCCCCCGACGATGGTTGCTGGAATGATGCCGAACCAGGAAGCCGTGACGCCTGACTCAAATTCTCCAAGTTGATTGGAAGTTCCAATGAAGAGGGAATTCACCGCACTGACGCGGCCTCGCATCTCGTCCGGTGTCTCGATCTGGACGAGCGACGAACGTACGACAACGCTGGTTACATCGGCGGCGCCGAGCACAGTGAGGATCGCCATAGAAAGCCAGATGTTGCGCGACAGGGCGAACGCAATCGTAGCGACTCCAAAGAGGATGACCGCGGCAAACATGCGGTGGCCGGCTTGCTTCCGAATCGGGTAATGCGCGAGAAAGACCGAGGTAGAGAGTGCACCGATGGCCGGTGAGAGACGGAGCAGGCCAAGTCCCCAGGGACCCGTATGTAGGATGTCTCGCGCATACGCCGGCAAGAGCGCGGTCGCCCCGCCAAGCAGCACGACGAAGAGGTCGAGCGAGATAGCGCCGAGAATGTTCTTGCGCGCGCGTATGTAGTGAATACCAGAGAAGATAGACTTGGCGGTGACCGGCCCCTTTCCTGCGGTGCGCCGCTTCAACACGATGGTCGACGAGAGCAGGGACGCCAGGCCGAACAGGCAGGCGCAAAGCATGTAGGGCACATGCGCTCCGAAGAAATAGAGCAGTCCGCCGAGCGCCGGTCCAACAATGGATGCAGTCTGGTTTGCCGATGCCGACCAGGCGATAGCCTGCGAAACCTTTGTGTCTTCCACCAGACCTGGAACCATCGCCTGCGTGGACGGGCTCTCGAAGGCCCGCGCAGCGCCTATGGCAGCCACCGCACAGTAAATGCCGACCGGATGAAGCCGATGCAGATAACTGGTTAACGCGAGCAACGAAAGCGTCGTCGCCTCAAAGATCTGGCAAATGCTGATGATCGTCTTCCGGTTGAATCGGTCGGCAACATGCCCAACGATCAGCACGAGCAGAAGCATCGGCAGGAACTGCGCGAGTCCGACCATCCCCAGGGCAAAGGTGCTATGGGTGAGCTCGTACATCTGCCAGCCAACCGCGACCGCCGTGACTTGAAACGAGATGGTCGAGCAGATGCGAGCAAACCAGAATCGCAGGTAGGACGGCTCGTGAAAGACCGAATCTTTTTCGAGCGCCTTCACTTGATCTTCCATCGTCCCCTTATGGATGTTTGTTCCCTGGCGGTGGATGCGTTCTGTCGTCCCCCGGCTTAGGCTCGATCGAGAGAGCGCTTCAGGTCTTCGATCCGGTCATCGGCATCTTTGATTCCGACGGACAGCCGCAGCAGCGCTTCGGAGATAGGCCTGTGCGCTGTAGGCAACAGCGGAACTGCCGGATCCTCAGCGGAACTGTTGGATTCTTGATCGTTGTCTGCTGAGTTGGAGCGGCAGGAGCTGCGAAGTTCTGCCTTCGAGCTTTGGACGGTCGGCGCGCAAGCAGGTCCGCGTTGGCGGCTACGTGCGGGTTCGCAAGCAGGCTCCTGATCCGCAGCGTGCCGTCGGCTTGCGGCGCGAACGAGTAGAGCGCCGGGCCAGCCTCAATGAAGTGGCTGACGAGATTGCAGGTACCGTTTCAGAAGCCCAGAACCCTGCTGTATCGCCGTCGATCCGCTGGATGACCCTCTTGACGACGTTCTAGTAGGCACTCGGCGGATCTACGCGAAACTTCGATGCCGACCCGCCCTTCGAACTCTTCGTGGCGATCTCCCAGGAGCCGAAGAGGTAAGGTGGGGTACGCCGCCAAGGCGGGGATCAACCCGCCGCGAGGTGATGCCGCAGTTTCTCGATCGGCAGGGCAGGTGCCCGCAGACCGAGGAGACCTCTAAGTCGACCAGAGCCTCCGAACTCGGACCTCTCGGTCTAAGCTGCGGGTTGGCTTCTTATCGTGAGCCTATCGTTCAACTGTGTGGTCTTCGCCTTTGACGCGTAGACCCTGTGTGGGTTTGGGAACATTCCAGTGCTCCCATTTCTTTCGCTCGACTCTGTCATGCCAGTGCCTTTTCAGCTGGTCAGACCAGAGCAAACTAAAGAGGCCAAGCATGACGAGTAGCGTCACGAGGCCATAGCCGGAAAACACGAAATTCAAAGCGGAAGCGAGGGGACCCGTAGCGTTCATCGAACAAATCCTGACGAGATTGGCGTTCTATACTCTTCTTCAATGCGGAAAGAACGATCAGGGGAGCTGATCACTCAGTCTGCAGGGTTTAGCGTTGAAAAGCCACCGTTTCTCGATTCTGGTGCTTTCTCTTGCTCGCGATCGGGAGAGGGGAAGAGCGAATAGCGCAGGCTTGCTGACCTTGTTCCAGGTCTCGGTTGTTATATACGAAGCAGCGGGCATAAAGGACGCTGACGATCTCGGGAGGGAGTGCCAGGTCTCGCACGATGAGAGTTGGTCTCGCTGTAACCCGTTCATACAGAATCCCCTTCTCCCACATCGGCTCACGCTGGCGGAAGGATGATGCTCTTGTAGCAGTGTCAGACAACTTTGGGAATAGGCCAATGACACCTTTTGGGGAGGCGCCCCCGGCCGGGCAACATTCAGGCGCCGCAGAACATAGCAGGTTCAGATAGCCCGAGCGAGTTGGAAAAAGCGAGCGGACCTGCTGCTCTCAATTCGCACCTGGATCAAGCGGAAGCAGATGGAGAAGCTGGAAGAGCGTCGGGCCACCGTCCGCCGCTGTGGGGAACTGAAGGAGCAGCGTGGACTTTGAGTTCTTTCGCAGGCGGCCCGCTTAGATGGAGTCTGCGCGTTGCTTCAGGCGGCGCGCTTCGAGCGGATGGTGATCGCGGTCGGCGATGATGGAGTGAAGCTGGAGCGTCTCGCGAAGTTGGACGCGGTAGTTGGCGGCGCGTTCGTTTTCGGGGTAATCGTGAAGGAGAGTGGTGAGGGTTTCTTCTGCCTGCGCGCAGTCAGAGGCGGCGCCGTGCAGGTCCCCCGCCAGCGAACGGACCTCGCAACGAGTGATGAAAGCCACAGCGACGGCCGGGCGATGGGCTGCGCCGCTGGCATCGGCGGCAAACGGATGGACGAGGTCGATCGCCTGGCCGGCGAGCAGGTCGGCTTCGGGCAGATTAGGGGATTTTTTTCCGTCCGCGATCAGGATGAGGACTATGTCGTTGAATGCGGTGGCATGCGCCTCCAGATCGTAGCCGGGCGAGAGATGGGAAGCCATGTCGAGCGCCTTCCGGCAGGCTTCGAGCGCTTCGGGCGTCTTTGCTGTGTCAGGCGCCTGCGCGAGCTGCTCGCACTTAGCCTGGAGCGGCTTGAACTGTGCATCAACAAGCTGGTCGGTGTCGGGTGGCAGCTCTTTGAGGGTGAAGTTGACCGAGGTCGTGATGACAGCCGGAGCGGGTTTGCCCTGCACCAGGATCGGCCTGTACGTCGCCTGCGAGTAGGCGTCGATGGCCGCCTGCCGCAGCGGAATGGGGCCGCCAAGAACCGTGACACCGGAGACGTGACCGGTAGCATCGACGTTGATCTGGAGCTGCACGTTACCCTGGATGCGAGCTTTTTTCGCTTCAGCGGGATAGACGATGGCGGGAACGGAGAGGGGTTCATCCTGAATGGGGACTTTGGCTTGCACGGGGACTGAAGCCTGGAACGAGGCGAGAAACAGCGCGGCGGTAAGGATCATGCGTCGGGGACTCCGTTGGTTAGGATACTCCGGCTTTGTGAGGTGGGTGCAAAAGCGACCAGGTCTTCCCGGCACTTCGAAGAGCGGATTGTATGTGGTGGGCGGTCCGTCCGCTCAGTGCGGCGCGATCAGGCCGCTTGCGTTGAGGGTGACCAGGGTTGCAAGAAGATGAGTGCGCGTCAGGGTGTGGCGGACCGGATACGGGTCTCCGCGTTGTGACTTGGGATGTACATGGTTGATCAAAGCGTAGACCTGTTGAGGAGGCGCCCTGTTCGCGGGTGGCTTCCACTTGGTGCGGTTTTGAACGCTTTGCGTATTAACCTGATAGCTGTGCCTGCTTATTGCGACGTCGCGCTGCCCGTTCCGCTCGACCGGACGTTCACCTACTTGGTAAATCCGGAACAGGTGCCGGCCATCGGCGCCAGGGTGATCGTGCCGTTCAGCGGGCAGAAGCTGATGGGCGTCGTCATGCGACTGCATGATGAGCCGCTGCCCGAGGGCGTTGAAGCGAAGCCGGTACAGACTGTGATGGATGTAGGCGCGCTGCTTTCGGTTGAGCAGATGGAGTTGGCAAAGTGGATTGCCAACTACTACTGCGCTCCCTTGGGTGAGGTGATTCGTGGAATGCTGCCGCTTGCAGCTGAAGTGAAGCGACAGTATGTCTACCGCATTTCCGAACAAGGGCGCAAGGTGCTGTACGAAGGGGCAGCGAAGGGTTCCTCGCGTCGGTCGAGGTTGACGCCGGAAGAACAAAATCGCGAGTACGCCGTCTTGAACTACCTGGAGGCCGGTGACGCAGCCAAGCTCGGGGCTCTGCGTTCGGCGACCGGGGTCGGCCGCGGGCTGCTGGAAGGCATGGTGAAGAAGAAGTGGCTGATACGGGAGGCGATGGCCGAAGAACGGGATGCTCGGCGATTGGTCCGAGTCGCCGTGCTGACGCAACCGAACAGGAAAGCGGAGCGAGAACAAGAGCCCGCCGCCTTGAAACGTTTGCCGCAGTTGAATGACAACCAGCTGAAGGTGATGGCGCACCTCGAAGCGCGCGGCGGGCGTGTGGAGACGCGCGAGCTGAAGGGTCTGAAGGTGCCGGATTCCACGTTGACTTCGCTGGTGAAGCGAGAGCTGGTCGAGATCCAGGAGGTGCCGGAAGAGTTCTTATTCGGCGGGACCCAGGTGGCCGGTAAAAAACAGGCGCATGAGCATGCGCTCAACGAAGAGCAGATGGAGGCCACGGCTGCCATCTCTGGAGCGATGGGCCAAGGTGGATTCCGGGCGCTGCTCCTCTATGGAGTGACCGGGTCGGGCAAGACGGCGGTGTATTTCGCGGCGATGCGGCGTGCGCTCGACGCGGGAAAGAGCTGTCTGCTGCTGGTGCCGGAGATTGGCTTGACGCCGTCGATGGCGGGGCAGATGGTGTCGGCCTTCGCAGGCGAGGTGGCGCTGCTGCACTCGGCCTTAACGCCGGATGAGCGGGCCGAACAGTGGCACAGAATCCGGCGAGGCGAGGCGCGGGTTGTCGTCGGAACGCGCTCAGCCGTCTTCGCGCCGATGCGCGAGCTCGGGCTGGTCATCGTCGACGAAGAGCACGACAGCAGCTACAAGCAGGAGGAGTCGCCACGCTATCACGGACGCGATGTGGCCGTGATGCGCGCCAAGCTGGAGGGGGCGGTAGTGGTGCTGGGGTCCGCGACGCCGTCGCTTGAGAGTTGGTCGAACGCCGAGAGGGGCAGGTATGAGCTCGTCCAGATGTCGCAGCGGGTGGCCGGGCGTGCGCTGCCAAAGGTCGATATGGTCGATATGCGGGCTGAGTTCCGCGAGGTCGGCAAGGAGGAGATCTTCTCGCGCAGATTGATCGAAGAGACGCGGGCGGCGCTCGATCGCGGCGAGCAGGTGCTTCTGCTGCTGAATCGGCGCGGTTATTCGTTCGTGGTGATCTGCCGAAGCTGCGGAGAAAAGGTAGAGTGCGAGAACTGTGCAATCGCCATGACGTTCCACAAGGCCAAGGATGAGGCGAAAGGGCAGAGGGAAGACGGAGACGATGCTTCCTGGGTAAGCGGGTGGGACGGTGTGGCCGAGCCCGGAACACGGCTGGAGTGCCATTATTGCGGGTTTCGTCGAGGAGTGCCCAAGGCCTGTCCAAAGTGTGCCAGTGAACACCTCTACTTCCTCGGGGCGGGATCGCAGCAGGGTGAGGAGAAGCTGCAGGAGCTGTTCCCCGATGCGCGGATTGGCAGGATGGATCGCGACACAATCCGTGGTCGATTCGATATGGAGCGCTTGCTGGCGCGACTTCACGCAGGCGAGATCAATCTGCTGGTGGGCACGCAGATGATGGCAAAGGGGCACGACATTCACGGCGTGACGCTGGTGGGGGTGGTGGGTGCGGACCACGCGCTTGGACTGCCGGACTTCCGGGCGGCGGAGCGCGTGTTCCAGCTGCTGACACAGGTCTCAGGACGAGCAGGGCGCGGCGAGCTCCCCGGCAAGGTGCTGGTGCAGACCTACCATCCGGAGCATTACGCGGTAAAGTTTGCCGCGGAGCATAACTACATCGGGTTTGTGGCCAAAGAGATGTCGTTCCGGCGTTCGCTGCACTACCCACCGTTCAGCGTTCTCGCGAATGTGCTGGTACAGAGCGACAAGCTGGAAGAAGCTGCAGGATGGGCAACGCAGCTGGGCAGATTCTTCGAACGCGAGAAGATTACCGGCGTCAAGGTGCTTGGCCCCGCTGCGGCTCCGATTGTAAAGCTGAAGAGGATCTACCGGTTTCACCTAATCCTCAAGGCGCAGCAGCGTAAGGTCCTCAACGCGGCACTCCACCGGATGCTCGCCTCCGCGGAGGCGAGTGGTATTCCTCGACGGAATGTCGTGGTGGATGTGGATGCGGTGAGCCTGATGTAGCGAAAAGTGAGATGCATCCTGAATAAGCGGACGGCCTGCTTCTGACACCCGGCTAACGCATTGATTTAACGACGTCGTCACTTGTACCGGTGCGGCAGAATCTTGATGATATGCAGCAGCGAGTAGCCCCTGAAGGGTTCGTAGGTCCCCGCGAGCACGAAGATGGCGAGACAGACAGGAACGAGTCCCCATTCCCAGCGTTTGACCGGTTGATCGTCGGGAACGACGGGATGGCGCATGCCGGGCATCAGCAGGATGACTCCCCAAAGAACCCAGCCGGACCAGTAAAAGAATCCGAGAACGAAGAGCGCGGCAACGACGATTTTGGATGAGATCCTGTGCGCGGCGGGCGAGACGGCATAGAGGATGTGTCCGCCGTCGAGTTGGCCGGCCGGGATAAGATTGAGTGCCGTGATGAGCAGGCCCATCCAGCTTGCGGTGAGAATAGGGTGGGGAATAAGCAGGAAAAGAGAATGTGCGGGGTTATGCAGGTCGCCGCGCACCGCGCCAAGCAACTGGTGCAGCCCGGTGACGATGAGCGGCGCCTGAACGCGGGGCACGATGGTCACCGGGGAGTAGTGACTGAGCGCAAGACCGAGGGTGATGGTGCAGAGAGCCACGACGAAGCCTGCGATCGGTCCCATGGCGCCGATCACGATCAGGGCAGAGCGCGTGCGTACCCTAGATCGAAGGCGAATCACCGCCCCGAAGCTTCCCGAGAGAGAAGGGGCCGGTAGAAGGTAAGGAAGTGTTGCCCTCACTCCAAAGAAGCGGCAGGCGAAGTAATGGCCGAACTCATGTGCAAGCAGGATCGTGATCAGCGTCAGCGAGAACGGAAGACCGCTGCCAAAGCGGTTGAGGTGGACAACGACCCAGCTAAAAGGCAGTACATCTGCATCCGAAGCGAGGGGTGGCCGGCCCAGGCTGAAGTTGTACATATATCGCATGCCGACCGAGGTCGTCGACAAGAGGGTGATGACGAAGAGAACGACCGGTAATCCCACCCGTGGCGATTGCTGCTGACGCGCGGTGATCGGGTTTGCCGGGTCAGCGGTAAGGACGGGGGATGTCATGGTGTTGAAGGTATTCCTAGGCAAACGCGCGGCCGAGGCCTGGATCTGTGTAGCGTTGGTAAAAGCCTGAAATTACCCAGAGTTCGAGTAAGGACACGGAAGCGCTGAAGCGCGAGAGAAGCCGGGGGGGGGAGACGGCGGAGCTACTCAAGTACGTGCAGGTCTTTGCCGGGCTTGAAGCGAATGGCTTTGCCGGGAGCGATGGTAACCTCGGCGCCTGTGCGCGGATTTCTTCCAACCCCCGTTTTCCGCGGTTTGACCGTGAAGACGCCAAAACCGCGCAGTTCGATGCGGTCGCCCTCCGCAAGAGACTGCTTCATGGACTCGAAGATTGCGTCAACGGCTGCTTCGGCCTTGGTGCGTACGAGCCCGGTTCGTTCGACGACGCGCTGGATGAGATCCTGTTTGATCAACGGGGTACCTTTCGATGCGTGATGCTGGGTTGTCAGACTGGAAGCGCGGAGAGTTGGCCGCACAGGCCAGGTAAGCCGATGTTAGAAAGCGGGGGGTTGGTTGTCAATCAGCTTGCCGCTAACGGCAACGATACCCTTCGGTTAGGATGAGTAGACCGAACGGCAAGGTGTATGAGAGGGAGTCAAAGGAATGTCGATTAAGAGCGACCGCTGGATACGCGAACAGGCCATGGAGCATGGGATGATTTCGCCGTTCAGCGAAAAGCAGGTGAAAGACGGATGTATCTCCTACGGGCTTTCCTCGTACGGATACGATCTGCGGGTCTCGGACGAATTTAAGATCTTTACCAATGTAAACAGCGCGATCATCGATCCGAAGGCATTCGACGAGCGCTCGTTCGTGTCGGTGCAGGCCGACGCCATCATCGTTCCGCCGAACTCATTTGCGCTGGCGCGTTCGATCGAATACTTCAAGATTCCGCGAGACGTGCTGACGATCTGTGTCGGAAAGTCTACCTACGCCCGCTGCGGCATCATCGTGAACGTCACACCCTTCGAGCCTGAGTGGGAGGGGTACGTCACTCTCGAGATCTCGAATACGACTCCCTTACCCGCCCGCATCTACGCGAACGAAGGGCTTTGTCAGATTTTGTTCTTCCAGTCGGACGAGGTCTGCGAGGTGAGCTACGCGGATCGTAAGGGCAAATACCAGAACCAGCAGGGGATCGTACTTCCAAAGCTTTAGGCATATAGCGACGAAGGGGACGTAGTCTCGAAACGGTAGCATGCGGGGGGCGAATGATTGAGGCAGTACAGGGGACGACCCTGCCTCGGCTTGGCTTGGTAGCGACTGACGAGGTTCGCATAGCGGGACTGCGTGCTGTGCTGGGCGATGGTGTCGCACGCGATCTGGTGTTGCTCTCACAGCCGGGAATGCTGGAGACGATCGGTCTGGACTTAGTCCTCGTCGATTCTTCAGCGACTGATCATCTGCTGGAGTTGCTTGCAAGCTTTCGCAGCATGCGGCCGAAGATTCGGCTCCTGGTGATGGGGGGCGAGAACGAACCGGGCTTTATCGAACAGGCGATCGCTGCGGGTGCCCGGGGCGTGCTCAGCTTCACCTCGTCCGAGGAGGAGATTTGCATGGCAGTTGAGGCGGTGAGCGACGGATCGGTTTGGGCGCCGCGGAAGATTCTCTCGCGACTGCTCGATCGCGCAACGGCAGCGCCTCTTCCTGCGGCTGCGGAAGTTCACCTGACACGACGCGAGCTGGAGGTGCTGAGCCTGCTTCTGCTGGGGCTTTCAAACCGTGAGATCGCGCACGCGCTTGACGTTGAGCAGGCTACGGTGAAGGCCCACCTCGGCAGGCTGATGCGCAAAGCCGGAGTGACGAACAGGACCGCACTCGGTGTCCATGCGATGGAAGCAAAGTGGCTCTGAGACGCTGAGCTCATCTGCGAGGATGAAGAGAGGTTCGCTGGATACTTTGGTCTATAGCCCTCCGTACCGTTGCGGGATTTTTTGAATGGGATGAAAGTGTAGAAGCAATATACCTGGGAGAGGGGCTGCAACACAGCTTGGATCGATCTGCGATTGACCTTTCACTGGTTCGCAGGTTAGCTCGAGTCCGGCTCGTTTGCAGTCCCATTTTTTGATCGCAGCGTCATGTTTGTTCCTCCCCTCAAGTGCAACCTATGTAGTCAGCAGTCCATCTCATGAACTGTTTGTCATGCAAGAGTTTTGGTTGCAGCAACATCCGGAGGATTTACATGAAGCAACTTGGCACGATTTTGACGGCTGCGGCACTGACGTTGGGTATGACGCAGGCGTCGTTTGCGGCGGCCGACAAGGCAAAGCTGGACGACCGCTTGAACAGCGCACGCGAAACGATCGACGAGATCATGCATACCCCCGATAAAGGCATTCCTCAGGGTATTCTGGCCGGCGCTGCATGCGTGGTGGTGGTTCCCCACTACAAGAAAGGCGCGTTCCTGGTTGGCGCGGAGTACGGACAGGGTGTGGCGACCTGCCGCACAGGGCATGGCTGGAGCGCTCCCGTGTTTGTGCAATTGACCGGTGGCAGCTTTGGCTGGCAGATCGGCGGGAGCTCGACCGATCTCGTGCTGGTTGCGATGAATCATGATGGTCTGGAGCACATGCTCCATAACAAATTCAAGCTTGGCGCGGATGCTGCAGCTTCGGCGGGTCCGGTCGGACGCGACGCGCAGGCCGGCACTGACTGGAAGCTGAACGCCGAGTTCCTCACCTACTCGCGGCAGAAGGGCTTGTTTGCCGGTCTTGACCTGACCGGTACTGTGCTCTCGCAGAATGAAGACGATACCCGCACGGTTTACGGCGCGAATGTTCCTTTCAGCGAAGTGCTGAAGGGCGGAATTCCGACCCCGCCGGAGGCTCGCCCGTTTGTTCACACCGTGGCACACTACTTCGTGGTCTCCAAGAACAATCAGTAACGGTCAGATTGACCATCGCCGAGCGGGACAGCCTCTGGGTGTCCCGCTTTTGTTTGCGCGGACGCCGTTATCAGATCCCGGCAGAGATCTGTCCCGCGACCGCACAAGGACATTCCGCAGTCTGAAAGGCTTAGACTGAAGTCTTGGAGATCAGGACGCGAGATCGGTTCGAGTTTGTAGTGGTGTGGTTTCTGGTGCGCGGTCTAGGGTCCCTGCCCCGGCGTGTTGCGCGCGCGGTGGGAGCTTTCGTGGGGGCGGTGGCCTATGCGCTCTTCGGCCGCTTGCGACGCGTAGGGTTGCATAATCTGGCTCTTGCCTACCCGGATTGGACCACGGAAGCTCGGGAGCGAACGCTCCGCGGTGTTTATCGAAATCTCGGATACCAGCTGGCGGAATTCTGTCTGATGAGTGGATATACCGCCGAGCAGGCGAGCCGTTTTATCGAGTATGAAGGGCTGGACTACTACCTGGCTGCGAGGGCGCGAGGAAAGGGTGTGCTGGTCGTGACCGGGCACCTGGGAGCGTGGGAGCTCTCAAGCTTTTATCACTCCCTTGTCGGGTATCCGATGGGCCTTGTGATCCGCAGGCTCGACAACCTGCTCGTAGATGAATTCGTGAACCGAATCCGCTGCAAGCACGGCAATCGGGTGATTCACAAAGACGACTTTGCGCGTGGATTGATCGGCTCCATGCGAGCAGGGGAGACGGTTGGCATTCTCATGGATACGAATATGACTCCTCCACAGGGGATTTTTGTCCCCTACTTTGGCATGGCTGCCTGTACTGGTGCGGGGCTGGCAAGAATTGCCCTGAAGACAGATGCAGCCGTTCTACCCGGGTTCCTGATTTGGGAAGAACCGCGGAACAAGTATGTCTTGCGCTTTGGTGAGCCCATGAACCTGGCGCGCTCCGGCGATACTCAGGAGGATATTCGGGTGAATACGGCCGCTTTTACCCGGGCAATCGAAGATGCCGTACGGCGGAACCCAGAACAATGGCTTTGGATGCATCGGCGTTGGAAGACCAGGCCGGCCGGAGAGCAGGGAGTCTACTAATGGCATCGGCTTCAGTAAGAAAGAGTGAGATCGCGGAACTGCTCGGGGTCGAGTGGGGCGGCGATGATGTCACCATCGGGCGTGTCAGCCGGATTGAGGATGCCGGAGGAGACGCGCTCGTGTTTGCTGCGGATGAGAAGTCACTGGCAGAAGCTCTAGAGTCGGAGGCAGCGATCATTCTGGCCAAGGTCGCGGCGGACGATCGAATCCTGGTAGTGAAAGAGCCGAGAACAGCGTTCGCCTTGACGTACCAGCGCTGGTTCGATCGGCGCGGCTTAGCAGGAGTGCATCCCACAGCCGTTATCGGAGCCCATGTACTTGTCCCGCACGGGTGCGAGATAGGCGCATATGCCCATATCGGTGAAGGCGTGCGGCTCGGCGAACATTGCATTATCGGGCCTCGCGTTGTCATTCTGCCCGGCACCACACTCGGTGCTCGCGTCCGCGTACAGGCTGGCGCGGTACTCGGATCCGACGGATTCGGTTTCGTGCGAACCCCCACCGGATATACCGGCTTTCCCCAGATTGGCACGCTGGTCATTGAGGACGATGTCGAGATTGGCGCGAATACGACCATCGACCGCGGCGCCCTTGACGAGACGAGAATCGGACGTGGAACCAAGATCGACAATTTGGTGCACATCGGACATAATTGCCGGATCGGCATGGATGTCATCGTCGCCGCACAGGTAGGAATCGCCGGGTCGACCGAAGTGGGGGATGGTGCGATTCTCGCCGGACAGGTGGGCCTCGCCGAGAAGGTGTTCATCGGGCCGGGCGTCATCGTTGGCGCGCAGGGCGGAGTTCCGACGAACAAGAAACTCTCAGGTGCAGGTGAGGTCTTCTGGGGAACCCCCGCACGGCCCATCAAGGAGTACTTAAAAGACCTGGCTGCCCTGGCGCGGCTGCGGAGGAAAACGTAGCCGTCGCGCTAGATTGAAGCTACGGGGAGCAGCATCAGGTCATCTGCCAGGGCCACTTCCTTCTGCACGAAAGGCTCTGCGTAACGCACGCCGGCAAGCATCCCGTAGTGTCGCGCCGAGGCAAAGGTGCGCTCGCGGATCTCCTCTTCGGGAACAAAAAGCCCGGCACCCTGCACCTGAGTTCCATACTGCGAACGGTAGGCAAGAAGCGCCTGTAAGCGAGTCTCAACGTGCGGCGTGATGTCCACCACAAAGGTCGGACGCACATCGGCGTAGAGCGAAGCGTAGAGGATCTTGTACGGCCGATGCGGCAAGCCAGGAATCTCAAGGCGGGTCAACCCTGCCGCGAAGCAGGCCTCGTAACCCAGGGTCGCGGAGGTGTAGTGGTCCGGATGACGGCCCTGCCAATAGGGCAGAATCACGATACGCGGGCGCAGACGCCGGAGCACCGCAGCGATCTTGAGCCGGCTTTCCAGATTGTTCTGCAGACTCCCGTCGGGAAGATCGAGCGCTTCGCGGTGTGAAGTCTTGAGAATCGCAGCCGCGGCGTTCGCCTCCGCTTCCCGTTCAGAGGCAGTTCCACGAGTACCGGATTCGCCACGCGTCAGATCAAGAATGCCGGTGGTCCAGCCCAGGGCCTGCTGGACGAGCAGTGTACCGCCACATGTTTGCTCGACGTCGTCGCGGTGGGCGGCAATGGCGAGAACGTCGAGAGTCGAGGACATATGTCTAGTTCGCCGTGTCGGTATTGGCATCTAGATACGCAACATCGAGGACAGTGCCCTGTACCGTGATGAACTGGTTGTTGATCTCGGACCCGTCGGCGGTGTTGAAGGCGTGTACCTGTCCACCATAGGCGGTGTACACCTTGTGCAGGCCCTGAACCCAGCAGAGACCGGTCAGCGATCCGTAGTAGTACGGATCTTCGTTGTCGTTCTCGTATGGCACCGGAACGGCGGTGATCCCGGCAGAGGAGCCCTGGTTCACTGTGGGCACGACAGCAGCCGTAAGCGGGGTAGTGCTGGTCGGCAACACCGTGCGGGTTAGACAGTTGTAGTTCGCCGCCTGCGTAGTATTCCCCGCGGCAAACAGCGCATAACGCTCGCCATTTGAGCACGCGGTCGAACCGATCCAGAGGGTATTGTCATCGCCGAAGAGCATTTTGGTGTGTGTGCCGTCGGAGATGGACACGGGCGCCGCGGGTACAAGCGTTCCCAGCGGCAGCGTCGTCTCAAAGCCGGCAAAGAGACCGTCCGGCTGAAGTTGTTGGCCTGCCAGATAAAGGTTACTTCCATCGGAGAGCGCGTCAGTAACCCCGCCGGGGATCGGGACGGTCTTGGTAACGACAGCCGGATAGGGCAGGCTGGTCGGGATCAAGTTGATCTGGAGTGAGCCCTGCGGAATGAAGCTGACGCCTGAGCCGCCATTGTTGCCGCCGCCACACTCCGCGCCACAGTTGAGCACGTAAGCGGTCGAGCCATCGAGCGAGTAGCTGACCCCATACGGGCGATCGAAGGTTCCTGGAACCGGGACAACGCAATATACCGGCAGGATGGTTGGTTCACAATCCACCGCTCCGGGAGGGTTAGTCGAGTTCGCATTCAGTTTGACGATCCGATAAAGCGTGTTCGAATTACGAACCATGGCCAGCGCAACGGTGTCGCCCGGATTGACGGCAACCTTGTAGACGTTCGGCAGGTTCAGGAGGAAGGTCTGACTGAGCGCCGCGTCGGAGACAAAGAGCTGCCCGGTCTCCTCCTGCGCTGAATAGACACGAACGAAGTCCGAGGCAAGACTGAAGGAGTTTGATGGCGTATTCAGCGTAGCGGCGGCCGCGCCCGCAGACTCAGTGCCATAGTTGATCACCGTAATCGGATATCCCGTGCTGTTGGCGTAGATGTAGCCCTTGAGCTCATCGGGAAAACTGAGAATGGTTGTGGGATTATTGGGGGAATAGCCGCTGATGAAGAAGAACTGATTTGCGTTGTAGACACTGTTACGGATGTCGCGCTGCGCATCAAGAATCTGGAGGGAGCCTTGCACGCCTGTGGTCAACGCCACCATCACCCGGTTGGAGAGTTTGCTGGGTGGCACCGGGCGGCCGGCAAAGTTGTATGTCGGAAACTGGTAAAGATTCGTGCCGCAACCCGTGACGGCAAGCGTGAAGACGGTCGTGAGCAGAGCCAAGAGGAGGCCGCGACGGAAGGAGATAGCTGGGGACGAAATCCGCGCTGCGGGACGTACTATAAAACTGCGAATGATCAACGTAAACGGCTCCAGGCTGAGTGCGGCTGCACAAAATGCGCGGCTTTCAGGGTGTCCCGAGTATAACAAAGCGGCGTGGTGGTAAGACGAATGGCGGAGGTCCGGGGTTAGTAGAATCTCACTCCAATCCATTGGAATAGGATGGTGAGATGGCTGCAGTGGCGAAGGTCGAGGTGGTGGACGCAGACGCGCAGGATTTACTGGCTAGGCCCCTGCAGAAGCTGTTTCGCGGGACGTCGACAGTTTTGTGCGACGGCGCCATGGGCTCCATGCTCTACGGCCGCGGTATCTTCATCAATCGCTGTTACGACGAGCTGAATGTCACGCAGCCGGAGTTGGTGCGCGAACTGCACAAGGAGTACCTCCAGGCAGGTGCGGTGGTCATTGAGACCAATACCTTCGGTGCCAATCGCATGCGCCTGGAACGTTACGGGCTCGAAGAACGCGTGCGCGAGTTCAACCTTGCAGGAATCCACCTCGCACGCGAGTGCGTCGAGCAGATGCGCGAGAAACAGGCAAGCTCCGCCTTCGTCGCGGGCGCCATAGGTCCTCTCGGCGTCCGACTCGACGCGAAGGTGACGCCGGCAGACGCATACAATGCCTTCGTCGAGCAGGTGCAGGCTCTTGTCGAAAGCGGCCCGGGTGTGGGTGCCGATCTGCTGGTGATCGAGACAGTGATGGCGATGAACGAGGTTGAGCAGGCGCTCATGGCCGCCAAGTCTGCAGGCGCTGGCCTGCCTGTCATCGCGATGGTCACCGTCGGCGAAGACGGCAATTGTCTCGATGGCACAAGCCCGGAAGAGGCCGCCCGGTTGATGGAGGCGTGGGGCGCTGATGCGGTCGGCTGTAACTGCAGCGAAGGTCCCGCGCTTGTGCTCGCAACCATCGAGCGCATGCGCACCGCAACGGAACTCCCGCTTGCCGCAATGCCGAATGCAGGAGCTCCCAAGGCGGTCGAAGGCCGACATCTGTATCTGACCTCGCCGGAGTACATGGCAAGCTTCGCCCGGAAGTTTGTGAGGGCTGGCGCACATTTTGTCGGCGGATGCTGTGGTACGACTCCGCAGCATGTGCGTGCGATGCGCGGAGCGCTGCGTGCGCTCGAGGCTCAGGAGACCGGTGTTGAAGAGGCCGAAGCGGGCGTGGTGCAGGCAAGGGAACGCCGCGTCGAGCCAATCGCGCTCAAAGATCGCTCAAAGATCGGCGCCATGCTTGCCGCAGGTGAGTTCTGCACGCTGGTAGAGATTGTTCCGCCAAAAGGCTTTGATTGCAGCAAGGAGCTTGACGGCGCGGCGGAGCTCTACAAGCTCGGGGTGGACGCGATCAACGTCCCCGATTCGCCCCGGGCCAGTGCCAGGATGAGCGCGCAGAGCCTCTGCGTCCAGATTCAGCAACGGGTCGGCATAGAAACCGTGCTCCACTACACCTGCCGTGACCGCAACCTGCTGAGCATCCAGAGCGACCTGCTGGGCGCGGCTTCTATCGGACTAAAGAATATCCTCTGCCTGACAGGCGATCCGCCGAAGATGGGGAACTACCCCGACGCGACCGCCGTCTTTGACGTCGATGCGGTCGGGTTGACGAAGATCGTGCGCGATCTCAACCTGGGAATGGATATCAGCGGCGGCCCGATCGGGGGATCGGCTGGCTTCACCGTAGGCGTCGCTGCTAATCCCGGGGTAGTCGACATTGACAATGAGGTGAGGCGTTTTGCCGCGAAGGTGGAGGCCGGGGGCGAGTACGGGATTACGCAGCCAGTGTTTGACCTGCGGCTGCTGGAACAGTTTCTCCGCCGGATCGAAGGCTTTCGAGTTCCGATCATAGCGGGCATTTGGCCGCTCACCAGCGTCAAGAATGCCGAGTTCATGCGAAACGAACTAAAGGTGCGTATGCCGGAAGAGATTTTAGTGAGGATGGCCGCCGCGGAGACCCCGGAGGCGTCGCGTTCCGAGGGCATCGCGATTGCCCAGGAAATGCTGGAGAAGGTTCGCAGCCAGGTTCAAGGTGTTCAGGTTAGCGCGCCGTTCGGTAAGTACAAGGCGGCCGCACAAGTCCTTGGATTCGCGAGAGGATAAGCAAAGATGGCCAAGTTTGAAGAACAGTTGACGGCTCTTGAAGCTGTGGTGGAGCGGCTGGAACGTGGAGAGCTTTCGCTCGAGGAGTCAGTGCGGTTGTTTGAAGAGGGAATCACCCTGTCGAACGCCTGCAAACTGGAGTTGGAGAAGGCTGAAGGTCGGATTCAAGTTCTGGTGGAGAAGCAGGGTGTGATGGAAGCTGCAGATCTGGATGACGAAGACGATGATGATCTGGATCAGTAGCGCTTTGCACACGCTTCAAAGCAAGCAGGAGCCAAGCAGAGCCTGACTCCTGCCTTCTTCAGTTAGAACGATGGATTGTGGATGGTGTAATTGAGCTTGATGCTGAAGGCGGTAGGCTGCCCGTTGAGTGTTCCAGGCTGGTAACGGAACTGGCTGACGGTATCGAGAACAGCTTGGTCGAGAGTGGGGTCTGCAGTCTGCAGGACGTGGAGGTTTGTGGGTTTGCCGGTCTCATCAACCTGCATCGCAATAACAACCGTATGGTCACCGGGAAGCACCAGGCTGCTGGGCTGACCGGCAGCCATCTCCGCCTGGTGGATGAGCTTGGGAGCGACGGCTCCAGTCGAGACGCGCACGCTGCTGGTGCTTGCCGCAGCATTATCCGACGCCTTGGTGGCGGTGAACGCTACGGGTTGGAGGAGGGCGGACTGCAGGACGGGCGTAGAGCTGGGCTGAGCAGGCGTCTGAGCCTGGGCGAAGAGAACGCCCGGGGTCAGCGCAAGGATGGCCGCAATGGTACGCGTCATGATTGACTCCAATGGGTAAAAGTACCCGTCACCATCTTGATCTAGGCACTGTACGACTGTCAATGGAAAAATTTTTCGTCAAGCAGACCGCGGCTTCGCGCATTGCAGCGCAAACCAAAATTCGAATGTTGCGGAGAAGCACTGTCACAATCGTCAAACGAAAATATGCCCTCGTTCCCGGGGGAAACGAGGGCGCAACCGCGAAGCCAGGGCTTAGTAAACGGCTCCGACTGGGACGACGTAGTGCATGTGAATGGGCATCGGAGTCACCTTGCCGTCAAGTGTTCCTGGTTGGTAACGGAACTTGCCGACCGTTGCCAGAACCTCGACATCCAGTGCATCGTCCACTGGTTCGGGAATCTGGAGGTCGGTAGGCTGCCCAGCCGCATTGACGATCAGATAGATGGTCACGACACGTCGGCGACCCTCAATATGAACATGCTGATTGCCATCATCCTTCATGGGGATGGTATGCACAAGCTTCGGCGGCACGATGCCTGACAAACCCGTTTTGGTCAAAACGGTGCTGTTGTTGGACGGTTCGATGGTGCTAACGGCGTTGGATGGCGTCTGCGAAACGGAGGAGCGTTCCGCTGAAACAAAGAGCGAATCTGACTTATCTGAGCTGCTCTGTGCACTCGAAAAGAATGGAACGCAAAGGAGGAGGGGGAGGAGAATCAAACGCGTCATAGGGGTCCAAAGGTTGGTTCACCCGCCACCACGTAAAGGCGGTTCGCGTGCTTTCCAGGTTCTGATAGGCGCACCAACGGAAAGGTTGTGGGTACTCCGCTGAATTTTCGTTGATTTCAGTGCGCTCATAACCTACGACCTGATGGAATCGCACGCTGATGGAGGCTTGTTCGAAGTCTAGCTGTTGCGGGTGGTAACGAAGCCTGGAACCCACAAGAGGGCGCGCTTGGCATCGGAATCGGGAAGCTCAGCAATCGAAAGTCGCGCTGCTTCGGCATAAGCGCAGGCCGTGTCCATCGCGTAGTCGAGCGACGCGTGGCGATTTAGAATTTCGAGAATCTGTGGATGCGAAATGCGCTCGAAGCTCCGGTCGGCGAGTACCGTGCGGATTGCCTCACGGTCTGCTCCGGTGCCTCGTTCGAGTGCATGGATGACAGCAAGAGTGGCTTTGCCTTCGCGAAGGTCGGACGCTGCAGGCTTCCCGAGGATTTCCTCTGAAGCCGTAAGGTCGAGGACATCGTCGACGATCTGAAAGGCGAGTCCAAGATTTCGACCGTATTCTCCCATCTGCTGATCAAAATCGGGGAGCGCTTCGTCGGTGATCTGGGGACGTTCGTCCGAAATCGCCGCGCCAAGTTGCATCGAGACCTTGAACAGGCAGGCTGTCTTCCGGTAGATGAGGTCGAAGTATTCTTCTTCGTTGATCAGGTGACCAAGCTTCTCCATCTGGAGCAGTTCGCCTTCAACCATCTGCTGGGTGAGCGAGATCAGCAGGTCGAGCACACGGAAGTTGCGTTCTTCAAGCGCGGTGCGGAACGACTGCATGTAGAGCCAGTCTCCGGCGAGAACGCACTTCGCATTTCCCCAAGTGGTGTTCGAAGAGGGACGACCGCGACGGGTGTCAGCTTCGTCGATGATGTCGTCGTGAACGAGGGTCGCTGTGTGGAGCATCTCGACGACCGCGCCGAGGCGGATGCGCGAGTTTGAGGTGCAACCAAGTGCTTTCGCAGATAGAAGCAGTAACAGAGGGCGAATGCGCTTACCACCGCCTGCGATCAGGTAGGTTGCGATGTCTGTGACGACCTCAACTGGCGATGTGGATTGACTGGCGAACTCACGCTCAATGGCGGAGAGGTCGTCGCGGAGGAGGTCATAGACCTCGTGCGCAGTCGCAATGGAGAGCGTGCTCACTCTTGGTTAGAGTATCAGGGTAAAAAGATGGTGCAGGTTTCTGCGACCGTTAGTTTGATGGTGCTGGAGAGGGACGCTCGCCGTGGAAGTACAAAGGTTCGCAGAAGCTATTGTTCGCTGGTAATGATGGCGGGAGCGAAGTTGTATGAGGTTATTGCGAGCGGAAGTTGGTGAACTGGAGTTCGACGCCGAAGTCGCCGCCGCGAAGCTTGGCCATGATCTGCTGCAAGGTGTCTTTATCCTTCGAAACGACGCGGACGGTCTCGCCTTGAATGGAAGCCTGTGCCTTGAGCTTGGAGTCCTTGATGGCGGCGACGATCTTCTTAGCGTTGTCGCTGGCGATGCCTTGCTTGAGCTTGATCTTCTGGCGAACGGACTGGCCGGCGGCAGGTTCAATCTTCTCGTACTCGAGGTTCTTGAGCGAGATGCCACGCTTGACGAGTTTTTGCGAGAGGATCTCGATGACCGCGGTGAGCTTCATCTCGTCGGAGCTGGCGAGCTGAATGGCTTCTTCCTTTTCAAGCTCAATGGTGGACTTTGAACCTTTGAGATCGAAGCGAGCGTTGATCTCTTTCAGCGCCTGATCGATGGCGTTCTTGACTTCTTGAATCTCTACTTTGCTGACGACGTCGAAGCTGCTATCGGATGCCATAGGAACTCCAGTATAAGGCAGATGTTTGAGGTTAGTTGTTCGGCGCCAGGCTGAAGAGGGTCTGGAAGTTCTGCGTGGTCTGAATCGCAAGGGTCGCTAAGTCGTTCTGGCGAAGCTGGGCGAGGAACCCGGCAGTGTGGGCGACATTCGCGGGCTGGTTCTGCTGGCCGCGGAGTGGGATGGGCGTAAGGAAAGGACAGTCGGTTTCGACCAGGATGCGGTCGGCTGGGGCCTCGCGTGCGGCCTGCTGGATACCTGTAGCTTTGGGATAGGTGAGGTTGCCAGCGAAGGAGAGGTAGAAGTTGGCTGCCAGAGCGTGCTGCGCTTCTTTGGGGGTGCCAGAGAAGCAGTGCATGACGCCTGGTAGACCGCCTGGCGTCCAGTGTTCGTGGATGAGGCGGATGAGGTCGGCGAAGGCGTCCTGCTCGCGGAAGCGGAGCTTCACTTCTTTGGAAGCGAGCTCGGAGGTTCTGCAGTGGATGAGGATTGGCTTGCGTGCTTCGCGTGCGATGCGCATTTGGGCGATGAAGGCGGCTTGCTGGACATCGATGTCGGGATTATCGAGGTGGTAATAGTCGAGACCGATTTCGCCGATGGCTAGGATCCTGGGGTTGGCTGCGAGGGTGGTCAGTTTATCGAGGGCGGCTGCGGTGGCCTGGTGGGCTTCCTGGGGATGGATGCCGGCAGAGGCGTAGATGTTGAGATCGGGCGAGCTTTGCTGTTGGGCGATCTCGAGTGCGCGATGCATGGTCTCGGGCCCTTGACCGATGCCGATGGCGAGGATGGCCGAGAGACCGGCTGCTCGGGCATTTGCGAGAATCTCGGTGGGATCGTCGTAGAAGTCGAGGTGCGCGTGCGAGTCGACCAGAGCGTAGGGGACCCCCCCTCCCCCCTGCCTGGAAGCTAAGTTGTTTGTTGTCTTCGACATACCGCTCGAGCCTCGGCTAAAATATTCAATCGATTGGGGTTGCGGGTAAAATATTCAAAGCAAAAGACTTAGGGGCCGCGCAGGAAAAAGCCCCGGAGGGTTGCGGTCCGGGACTTTCCTCTTCTACTTCTATTATACCGAGACGGAGTGGGTGAACAGGACAGTTCATTCTGGCGTGTAAGTGGCTCATGCGATGAGCTTTATCGCGTTGATGGAGTCGTGAACCTCTTGACAGAGATTTACACAGGTTGTGAACGGTGGATGGGGCTTGAGGGCTTGATGGTAGGTTGTTGAAGACTATGTTTTTTCAGTTTTCAGTTTTCAGTTTTCAGTTTTCAGTTTTCAGTTGGGTTTCGTGAGCAGTTATTTCAGGCGGGAGCCGAGGGGGAGGGTCTCAGCGTCGGTGAAAGTGGCGAGGTGGGGTTTGCCGCCTTCAGTGGAAGCCGCGAGGAGCATGCCGTGGGATTCGAGACCGCGCATCTTGCGGGGGGCGAGGTTGGTGATGACGACGATACGGCGGCCGAGGAGCTCTTCGGGGGTGTACCACTCGGCGATGCCGGAGAGAATCTGCCGCTTTTCGTAGCCGAGATCGACTTCAAGGCGGAGGAGTTTGTCGGCTTTGGGGATGCGTTCGCAGACGAGAACCTGGGCGACGCGGAGTTCGACCTTGGCGAAGTCGTCGATGGTGATCTGGGGAGAGGCGTCGCTGGGTTGGGAGCCTGCAAAGATGCCGGATGCCTGGGCTTCGGTGTGGTGTGGGGTGCCGGGGCGCTCGGTGGTGGTGGCGGCCATGAGCGGGACGGTGGGTTGCTGCGACAT
>CAXTNM010000055.1:0-34197 GCA_964245715.1 uncultured Acidobacteriaceae bacterium
CCTCCCCGAATCCCGGCTCCTGGACCGCACCGACCCCCAACCCGGCGGCGGCTGGGGCTCTCCCACCGTGCTCGAATCCATCTACCGCGTCGTCAGCCATCTCGAGCTCCACGCCGGTCAGATCATCCTCCTTACCAAGCAGCTCACCCACGCCGACCTCGACCTCTCCATACCCCGCAAGCGCTGATTCAATCGACCGACATAGCTTGCTCACCCCGTGTACACTCAGTAAACTAGAAGCTACGAAGACACCGCATCCACCACCCTCGCACGGTGCAGGGAAATGGGCGCCACTCGCCGAATCTGCTCCCATCCTTTCTCTGGGGCTCCTCTGCGACACGTTCAAAACGGAGCTTCACGGGACCCCGAGATGACCGATCAGACCGACAAGACCGCAGCGAACCAGGCTAAGAAGTCGATTCTCCACATCTGCAAACGCGAGATTCTAAGGCCCATCCGCGACCAGATCCTACGCATCTCCGGCTTCGAAGTTGACTCCACCTGTGACCTCGAAGAAGCGCTCGCGCACTTCCGCCAAAAAGCCTCCGACCTCGTCCTCATCGACGTCGAAAACGAAGACGCCGTGCACTCAGCCGAACGTCTCTGCTCCGAAATCAAGACCATTCACCATGGCCAACTCGTCGCCTTCGTCTGCAACTGGCGCGTTGCGTTCCTCACCGATTGCCCCGACGAAATCCTCCGCACTGAATTCGACCCAGCTGCCTTCGTCGCAGGTGTTCGCAAAACCTTCGAAGAACACGCTTAACCGAAAACGATTTGCTTCTCCCGACCCACTATGCTACAAACAATACATTCCAGTCGGCGCAAGCCGATTTGAATTTCATGCAGAGTGGTTGAGGGACGAGCCCTTTGACGCCACGACAACCGGACAGAACAAACGCGTACCGGTGTCAACTCTCTCCTGGAAGTCGACTTTCGAGTCGATACAGGGAACATGAGATTCGGAGCATGCGATTTTGGTCCTGCCTTTGTTTTTGGGTTCAAGGATTAAACCCGCTACCCCGCACCTCCTTCCCCTCCAAAAGAGAAGCGTCAATCCAAGCCAGCCCCCTCTTCTACCGGGAGCTGAGCAATGGAGTATTCCTGTCAGACCTACCAACTGAAGTGCAATGAGTGCGGCCGACTTTTCGGCAATCGCCCCCTCTCCGGATGTCCGGAATGCCTCGCCCCTCTCGAAGTCACCTACGACCTCGACCTGATCAAGCGCGAGGGAAACTTCACCAAAGCAGCCATTCAGTCTGGTCCGCACAACATTTGGCGCTACGCAGCGCTTCTGCCAATCCCGGAAGGCTTCCAGCCCGACCTTCCCGTAGGATTTACCCCACTGCTCCGCGCCAAGCAGCTCGGTAAACGCATCGGAGCCGAAAACCTCTACCTCAAGAACGACTCCGTCTGCTTCCCGACGCTCTCGTTCAAAGATCGCGTCGTCTCGGTCGCACTCGCCAACGCGCAAAAGTTCGGCTTCGCCACCGTCGGCTGCAGCTCCACTGGAAATCTTGCCAACTCAGTCGCCGCACAAGCTGCACGTCTCGGCCTCAAGGCCACGATTCTCGTCCCAGCGGATCTAGAACCAGCAAAAATTCTAAACACGCTTGTTTACGGAGCCCGTCTGGTCCGGATTGATGGCAACTACGACCATGTCAACCGCCTTTGCACCCTCATTGCTGAAGAGTACAGCTATGGTTTCGTCAACGTGAACCTTCGTCCCTACTACGCCGAAGGCAGCAAGACCCAGGGCTACGAAATCGCCGAACAACTCGGCTGGCGTCTCCCCGACAACATCGTCTGCCCCATGGCTGGAGGTTCGCTGATCCGCAAGATCAAGAAAGCCTTCGCCGAACTCGTCGCGCTCGGCCTCGTTGAAGACAAACCGGTCAAGTTCTTCGGTGCGCAAGCGACTGGCTGCTCGCCCATCGCACGCTCTGTTCGCGAAGGTTCCGACGACATTATCCCTCAGCGCCCAAACACGATTGCCCGTTCGCTGGCCATCGGAAATCCCGCCGATGGTCCTGCCGCGAGCCGCATGATCCAGTCCACCGGCGGCTGGGCCGAGGATGTCTCCGATGTAGAGATCGTCTCCGGCATCCAGGAACTTGCCGAGACCGAAGGCGTCTTCACTGAAACCGCTGGCGGAGTCACCACAGCAGTCGCCGCGCGCCTCTACCAGCAGGGTCGCGTCGGCCGCGACGAGACCACCGTCGTCTGCATCACTGGCAACGGCCTCAAGACAACAGACGCCATCGTCAATAGCTACACGCTCGATCGTGCTGTTCGCCCTCGCCTCACAGACTTCGCCAATTATCTGGCTGAGTTGGAAGGTGTTCCCGAACCCACCCTCGTCGCTGCCGACTAAGTCGACGAAGCCGGTACAAACCCCCCTCGGCTACTTCCGAGGTGGGTTCAAAGCACAGCACTGTCTGGACACGGACCGCTCGTGCTGACACAGACACCAATAAATTTCTTCAGGAGTAACCCATTCCTATCAAGATCATTCTTCCAACCGCCTTCGTCCGCCACACTGACGGGCAGAAGCAGCTCACCAGCGAAGCCGCAAACCTGCCTGGACTCATCGCCGATATCGACCAGAACTTCCCCGCACTCTCTACCCAGATCAAGGATGAGTCCGGTAAGCTCAGGCGCTTCATTAACATCTATGTGAATGACGAAGACATTCGCTTCCTCGGAGGCGAAACCTACGCCTTCCAGGATGGCGATGAGGTCATGCTCATCCCGTCGATCGCGGGTGGTTGTTAGTCGAGCTGACCACATAAAGCAACAGCTAAACACCTTGTGAGACAACGCAGAAGCTACTTTCTTGCTCTCATCGTTTGTACCCGACGCTCACCCAACCCTTGCGGTTGAGGCACAAGCGCGAACAATTCCCCAGAAAGAAGGTTCCCATGTTCCTCATTCTCGCTATCGTTCTCGTTATCCTCTGGATTGGCGGATTTACCGTCATGCACGTATCCAGCCTCTTCATTCACCTGCTGCTTCTATTCGCGATTATCTCGGTGATCATGCACTTCGTCACTGGTCGCCGTTCGGTCTAGTCACAGGACAACTTGAACTCTAGCTGGTGTCGCTCACCCGATGTCAGGCCGAGACAATCTAGACAAATAAATGAAAAGGCCGAACTCCGTAGAGTTCGGCCTTTTGATTTCGGTGAATCACTGATGCGCGACGGGCTGAGATCCTGAAGCAACCGGCGGAATGACGTTAGCCAAAACCTCAGGAGTCTCTTCTTCCAGGCCGACCAGCTTCTCTTCTAGAGCAATCTGGAGTACCTCGTCCATCTCCTCGACAAAGTGCAGCTTCATCGAGTTCTTGATCAGGTCCGGCAAATCCGCCAGATCCTTACGGTTGGCAGCTGGCAAAATCGCTTCAAAGACTCCCGCGCGATGCGCCGCCAGCAGCTTCTCTTTCAGGCCACCGATTGCCAGCACCTTGCCGCGAAGTGTGATCTCGCCAGTCATAGCGATGTCACGCCGCACCTTGATCTTGGTAAGAGCCGAAGCCAGTCCGGTCGCGATCGTGATACCCGCAGATGGACCGTCTTTCGGCGTAGCGCCTTCCGGAACATGCACGTGGATGTCGATGTTCCGGTAGAAGTCACGCTGCAGCCCAAGATGGTTCGCCCGTGACCGCGTGTAACTTAGCGCAGCCTCAACCGACTCCTTCATCACGTCGCCTAGCTGCCCTGTCGCCGTCATCTTGCCTTTGCCGTCAAGCACCTGAACTTCTGTCTGCAAAATCGTTCCGCCGACCGACGTCCATGCGAGTCCGGTGACAAGTCCAACCTCACTCTTCTGGTGCACCTCGGAGTCAGTGAACTTTGCCACCCCGAGTAGACCTTCAAGCGTCTCGCCAGTCACCACCTCATGGTGCGCCGCCCCGGTCTCCGGACCGCTCTGCACGACTTTCCGCGCAACCTTGCGGCCGACGTTGCCGATCTCGCGCTCAAGATTGCGGACGCCCGCCTCTCGTGTATAGCCACGGATCAGCGACTTCAACGAAGAGTCTTCGAACACGAGCTGCTCTTCGGTCAGGCCGTTCGCCTCCCGCTGCTTCTTAACCAAATACTGCTTGGCAATCTCCAGCTTTTCAATCTCGGTGTATCCATGAAGCCGAATGATCTCCATGCGATCCTGCAGTGGACCAGGAATGGTGTCCAAGACGTTTGCTGTTGCTACGAAGAGCACCTGCGAGAGGTCGTACTCAACGTCGAGGTAGTGATCCTGGAACGACGTGTTCTGCTCTGGATCAAGTACCTCAAGCAGGGCGCTGGCCGGATCGCCGCGGAAGTCTGAAGCCATCTTGTCGATTTCGTCGAGCATGAACACCGGGTTCTTCGTACCGGCCTTCTTCATCGACTGGATAATTTGGCCTGGCAATGCACCAATGTACGTCCGACGATGCCCGCGAATTTCGGCCTCATCCCGCACGCCACCGAGCGACATTCGCACAAATCGTCTTCCTGTGGCCTTGGCAATGGACTGTCCGAGCGACGTCTTGCCTACGCCCGGAGGCCCGACAAAGCAGAGGATCGAGCCCTTTGGGTTCTTAACCAGTTGCCGCACCGCGAGGAACTCGAGAATCCGCTCCTTGATCTTCTCGAGACCATAGTGATCTTCGTTCAGGATCTTCTCTGCATGCTCGATCGAGCGGATCTCCTTCGAACGCTTCTTCCATGGCACCGCAAGCAGCCAGTCAAGATAGTTGCGTGAGACCGTCGACTCAGCCGACATTGGAGGCATCGCCTCGAGCTTCTTCAGTTCCAACATGCTCTTTTCGAGGACATCCTTGGGCATGCCTGCGGTCTCGATCTTCTTCTTCAGCTCGTCGAACTCGCTCTTCTCCCCACGGCCGAGCTCCTTCTGAATCGCCTTGATCTTCTCGTTCAGGTAGTACTCTTTCTGAGCTTTCTCCATCTGCCGCTTCACCCGCGACTGCACAGTTCGATCGATATTCAGCTTCTCGATCGCTACATCGAGCACATCGGCGATTTTTGCAAGACGCATCTCCGGATCGAAAACCTCGAGCAGCTCCTGCTTTTCTTCAATCGTCAGTTGCAGGTTCGCGGCGATCGAGTCGGCCAGTTTTGCCGGCTCATCCCCACGGACGCCTGCTGTCATGGTCTCGTAGTTAAGGCTCTGCTGCAGTTTCACGTACTGCTCGAAGAGCGTGTGCACGCGCTGCATCATCACTTCGACAGCCGGGGTCAGATCGAGATGCGTCTTACCCGTGCGAACGGTCGCGACGAAGAATCCGTCCTCGTCGTTGACTTCCATCGCACGCGCTCGCTCTACTCCTTCGACGAGCACCTTGATGTTGCCGTCGGGCATCTTCACACTTTGTACGATATTGCCGATAGTGCCCGTCTCGAAGATATCGTCCGCGCTCGGCTCATCCACGCTGGCGTCATGTTGCGTAGCCAGGAAGATCTTGCGGTCGCCCGTGAGCGCCTCTTCGAGAGCCCGTACGCTTGATTCACGGCCCACAACAAACGGGGTCATCATGTGCGGAAAAATCACCATATCCCGGATGGGCATCATGGGGAGTTTCCGAACGTCTCGGCTCAGAACTTCTTCGTTGAATGGTTTCATGTCTCTCCTGAGTTTAGACGGTCCCAGAGGCTGCAAAGGTGCAAGCCCCGCACTCCGCGTTTGCATGATTGTAATCCGTTCGGCAGGGAAGTCACACGCCTCTCGTCTGCCTTGTCAAAATCTTCGCGCATCTGAACCAAAGAAGGAATAAAAGCCCGGCCCACTGCTTGCTGCGCAGTGAGCCGGGCTTTTACTGGAATTGTTCAGCAATGCGACCGGTTAGCCGGCCTTTTCGAGCAGCATCGGCAGCGTGAGGGAGTGCTTCTTTACCATCTCCGCCGTGATCGCTAGTTCCTTGACCTTCTTGTTGCCAGGGACGTAGTACATCAAATCGAGCATCAACTCTTCGAGGATCATCCGCAGACCGCGCGCGCCAACCTTCCGCTGCAGTGCCTCGCGCGCAATCTCACGCGCAGCATCGTCCGTGAACGTCACCTTGACGCCCTCGTAGTCGAAGAGCTTGATGTACTGTTTCAGGATTGCATTTTTAGGCTTGGTGAGTATCTCAATAAGCGCCGTTTCATCCAGCTCATCGAGTACACCGAGCACAGGCAGCCGTCCCACAAACTCCGGAATCAAACCGTACTTCAAAAGATCCTGAGGTTCAGCTTGACGAAGCAACTCGGCATCACGCTGTGCGCGGATTGGGGTGACGTCGGTCTCTGCAACTTCCGCGTCACCGACCGTCTTGAAGCCGAGTGCCTTTTTGCCGATGCGACGTCCGATCACCTTCTCAAGGCCTACAAAGGCGCCGCCACAAATGAAGAGGATATTGGTTGTGTCTACTGCCGTGAACTCCTGATGTGGATGCTTGCGGCCACCCTGCGGCGGAACGTTCGCCACCGTCCCCTCAAGCAGCTTAAGAAGTGCCTGCTGGACGCCCTCGCCACTGACGTCGCGGGTGATCGAAGGGTTCTCATCTTTGCGTCCGATTTTGTCAATTTCATCGATGTAAATAATGCCCTGCTGCGCGCGCACGACGTCACCATCTGCAGCCTGCAGAAGCTTCAGGATGATGTTCTCGACGTCCTCGCCCACATACCCAGCTTCGGTCAAAGTGGTTGCGTCTACGATCGCAAACGGTACATCCAGGACCTTCGCCAAGGTTTGCGCAAGCAGAGTTTTCCCTGAACCGGTTGGGCCCACCAGCAGAATGTTCGACTTCGAAAGCTCGACATCATTCCCGCGTGTCTTATTCATCTGAATGCGCTTGTAGTGGTTATAAACGGCAACCGCAAGCTTCTTCTTCGTCTGGTCCTGACCGATTACATACTCATCCAGGAATGCCCGAACCTCTTGCGGCTTCGGCAGATGCAAGGGGGACGCGCCAGGAGCGGTTTCTCCGCGATCGTCTTCAAGGATGGAGTTACAAACCGCTACACACTCATCGCAGATGTAAGCGCGCGGGTAGTCAGAAGGAGAACTAATCAATTTTGCAACTGCATCCTGCGACTTGTGGCAGAAGGAGCAACGTAGCGATTCGTCTGAGCCTCTTGATGTTTTCATGTTGTTCCTACCCCTGACGAACGCCGTGCCTGCGTTCAGAACCCAAGTTTACACGCATTTTATCTGCCCCGCACGAGCGCTCCAGCAAACACGACTCACGCTCAGTACCCACCTTTGATTACACGGAATGGGGATACTGAGCGTGCATGGTAAGCAAGAACTCTCTTGATACCTAGCTACGCGGGCGGTCGATGATGTCGTCAATAATCCCATATTCCTTTGCCTGAGGAGCCGTCATGATGAAGTCGCGCTCCACATCGCGTTCAATCTGCGCTAGCGGCTGTCCAGTGCTCTTGGCCATCAGCGTGTTGGTGATCTCGCGAATGCGCAGGATCTCACGTGCATGGATGTCTATGTCAGTGGCCTGTCCGCTCAACCCGCCCATGCTCGGCTGGTGAATCAAGATGCGCGAGTTTGGCAGCGCGAACCGCTTGCTCTTCTTACCCGCCATCAGCAGAAATGCGCCCATCGAGGCCGCCTGTCCGATGCAGAAGGTCACCACATCGTTCTTGATGTACTGCATTGTGTCGTAGATCGCCAAGCCGGCGGTGATCGATCCTCCCGGCGAGTTGATGTACATCTGGATGTCCTTCTCCGGATCCTCTCCGCTTAGAAAAAGCATCTGCGCGATGATCACGTTGGCAACGTTGTCATCGATCGGCGTACCCAGAAAGATGATGTTGTCGCGCAGCAGACGGCTATAGATGTCGTACGTACGCTCGCCCCGGCTCGTCTGCTCTACCACATAAGGAATCAAACCCATCGTGTTCTCCTCTTGCACTCTTACCAGCCATTGAAGTTTGGGTGCCCCATCCATCGCGCACTTGCGATGAGTGGGAGCGGGACCCACTCATCGCATTACTTCGCCAGCTTCTCAAACACAATCGTTCCGGTCTTCTCCCGCCGCATCTGCTCGCGAATGCGGTCGATCGAACCATCCTTTGCCATCTGCTCGCGCATCTGCTCCAGCGGCTGGCGAGCCTGCAACGAAGCCATCAGCAACTCGCGCTCCATCTCATCGGTGGTGACCTCAACGCCCTCCTTGGCGGCAATGGCATCGAGAATGAGCGACACCTTCACTTCGTTGACCGACTGGTCGCGTTGTGCCGCCCGCAGTCGCGCGAAGTCCAGCTTCCTCATGTCGTCTGAGGTCATGCCTTGTCGCGCCAGCGCACGAAGACCGCGGTCAAGCCGGGCGTCAATCTGCTGCTGCACAAAGGTTTCAGGGACAGGGAACTGGAAGCGCTCGATCCACTGCTCGAGCATCTGCTCCTTCGCCCGCGTCTCGAGTGCTTCCTTCTTGCGGCCACCGGCGTGTTCTCGAAGCTTCTGTTCGAAGTCGCTCCAGTTTTCGTAGTCGCCAAGTTGCTTCGCCAGTTCGTCATCCTTCTCAGGGAAGGTTTTCGTCTTGAGTGCCTTTACCGTGACGTCGTACTTGACCGTCTGGCCCGCGAGACGTACCTCGCCGAAGTCTGCCGGATAGGTTACCTCAAAGGTCATCTCCTGGCCCGCCTTCTTGCCACGCAGCGCGTCGGTAAAGGCCGCGAGCGTGTTCTTCCCGCCAACTTCAATCAAGACATCCTGGCCCGTAATTGGTTCCGCTTCGGTCTTGTTCTCGACACCATCTTCGCCGACACTCTGCGCCAGATCCTGAATCTCGCCCTTGAACTCAATTTCTGCCCAGTCGCCGTCGTGCAGCTCGCGGTCTTCCTCGACTGGCTCAACGGTGCCCTGCGCATCCATTACACGCGCCAACTCGGCTTCGAACTCCTCCTCCGAAAGCGCCGTCTCGGGTCTCGCGACTTCAATCCCGTCATACCCGGTAATGTCCAGCTGCGGCAGAACTTCGAACGCCGCCTTGAACTGCAATGGCTGTCCGTCGACCAGGAACAGGTTCGTCAACTGCGGCTGAGAAACCGGGCTGATGCCTTGCGCCACAATTGCTTCGCGGAAGCGTTCAGCGACAAGTTCATCCAGGACCTCCTGGCGCACATCCTTCCCGAAACGGCTCTTGATCACTGCCTCCGGCACTTTGCCGACGCGAAAGCCAGGAATTCTTGCAAGCCGCTGGTACTTCTTTACGACTCGTTTGAACGCCTTGGACACCGTATCCGCATCCACTTCAACGCTGATCTCTCGCATCAGCTCGGGATTGAGCGTCGGCTGCGCGTCCTGCGTATGTTCATGGTCATCGTTGCGGTGTACAGTACCGTCTGCATGAACGTGCGTGTGCTCGTCCGTACCATCATGCGGCGTCGTCTCAGCCGCGTTCTCCAACTCAGTCATCTCAGTCAATTTGAAGCCTTCTAGGGCGTGGCGTCGTCGGGCACCGTGCAGGTGCGAAGCGGCCTTTGCCTCTCTTCCACTGTACGGTCCAGCATCGTCAAGGGTCAAACCGCCGTAAGCGCGTTTTCCACTCGCCTACCCTCAGATTTTCCTAACACAAGATTTTCCGAACACGAGATCGTCCTAACACTGGATTCTCCTACTACTTGCTGATCGGGAAGATTTCCAGCCGCACGTGCCAGTCGATCGATTCACCCGGTTGCAGAGTAATGATCCCATCCCCCGGCTTGCCGTTCCACTCCTTGCCGAAGGGATCATCCAGGTTAGACTGCATCCCGGCCGAGATATAGTTGGTATCGGCCGGCGCAACCACGTGCAACTCACGGATGCTGGCCGAGAGCGCGGTCATCCGAATCCCGTACCCTGCAGCCGTGTTGAGCAGTTCAAACGACGGCCAATCCTCAAGAGCCTTCGGTTTCATCGCCACGACTGCGGCATTCAGATCGTCGCTGCCAAGACCTGCGGGATGTCCCTGGAACTGCGCGATGTTTGCAGGCGCTTCCGCAAACCTGCCGGAAGGGGCGCCTTTTGCACTATCCGCAAACTCGATGACCTCGCCATTCGGCAGCTCAAGCTGTGCGGTTTTGCGTCCGTCGGCGCTGAGATCGAATCGCGGGTGCCAGCCGATACCCATAGGCTCTTCGTGCTCGCCGGTATTCTTGGCAGTAACAACCAAATCGATCGTACGGGCTTCGAGTTGAGCCGATACGCTTACGTCAGATTTTGAAGGCCATCGATCATCTGTATTCATGTTCCGGAAGATCGCCGTCGCCTTTGCGCCATCCGCGGTCGCCTCGTTGCTTTGCCGATCCGACGCCTCGGCAACCAACGTCCCTCCTTCCGCCACCTCTGGTTGTGTCGAGCCTTCGGTAGACTCCTCAATGGAGTGGCCCTTCCAGTTTGCGATGACTGTAGTTCCGACAGGGGTTACGGCTCCCCGGAGCTCTCCTCCCCATGGGATCTCGATTGCGCCGTGATCGTCCATATATCCGTTCGGGGGCTCCACGGAGCCGGACGAAACCGCTTCCACGGTAGGCGACGCCAGCAAGTTCGACTCACCACGCCCCGGCAGATTAGCGGTGATTTGTAAAACGGTCATTCCCATACCCGGAAGGAGCGTGACCGAAAGGAACTCCGGGTCGTCACTTCCGGCACTCTGCTTGCGCGTCAGAAGGATCGCGTCCTGGCCACCAGGCCGTCCGGCATCGACATCGGTGGGCACTCTCGAGTTAATCTGCGTCTTGATCTCGCGCTTCAAGGTCGAGAATCGTCCATGCCGATGCAGTTGCCACGCAAGTCCAGGACCAAGAATGAGGATTCCCACGACGATCACCGGGAGCCACGGTGACCTTGACAGTCCTCGAGGGAACATGCCGCGCCAGAGATCGCCCAGACGACGAAGCAGGTGTCTTGCGTACAGAGCTCCGATATGATCTTGTTCCAATGTTTCCCCTTCAGAAACGTTCGCTGCCGTGCACGTCGAGGAAGCAGGCGCGACCCGGACGATCTTACTCCACCTGGTTCTAGGCACTCTGCGTGGTTGCGAGGGCAAAGGAACACGTCTTGCCAGGTTCGCGTACAGGTTCCACCGGCAAGTTCTATCATCTGTCAGTGCCCCGGATTACACCACAACCTCCATTTGAAATTCTCAGCCAGGTCCAAAATGGGATTGTAGAGTGCCAACTCTGCCCTCGACTCCGCACCTATTGCGAGCATATCGGCTCGACTCGGAGGCGAGCCTACCGCGACCAGGAGTACTGGGCACGGCCGGTCCCTGGGTTCGGCGACCCCCGGGCGCGTGTGCTCATTCTAGGTCTGGCACCGGGCGCTCATGGGGCAAACCGCACGGGCCGGCCCTTCACAGGTGACGGTTCCGGAGACTTCTTATATCCCATTCTTTACGAGACAGGATTCGCTTCAAGACCTCGAGCAATCCACCGAAACGACGGGCTTAAGCTTAGACACGCTTACATCACGTCTGTTGTCCGCTGTGCTCCACCCGGAGACAAACCCGTCCAAGCTGAGATCCGGGCGTGCGCGGATCATCTAGCCATGGAAATAGCCGCGCTCCCGCACGTTCGAGTTGTCGTTTGCCTGGGAAAAATCGCCTGTGACGGCTATCTCTCCTATCTGATTAGCCAAGGAAAAATCGATCGTCGTTCAGCCTACCCTTTTGGCCACGGAAGAGAGTACCGACTTCCGAGTGGCCTGAGCCTGCTCGCGAGCTATCATCCTTCTGTAAGAAATACGAACACTGGCAGGCTGAACAGCGACATGCTGAAGAACGTTTTCCTGCATGCTCGATCGCTTGCCGGCCTCTAAGGTTCTGAAATCCCGGCTTATTCCTGGAGACGCAAAGAGCAGTAAAAGCGGATGCGACAACCATGGCGATAAACAACGTTGCGTCGCTACATTGCGCACTTGGGTTATCTCACTGGAAGTTTGGGTCGCCCTGCATTGATCGGTCGTTTGTGGGTGAGTTTCAGACTCCTCGATAGCGCCGGAGGCCGGCCCTGGCTGCCGGTCTTACCATCCGCCAGCCTTGCGACTACGCTGACATGAAGCAAAAAGCGACGGAGAAGTATTCCTCCGTCGCTCTTTTGTCTCTTGCCTTCTGTTTAAGCTCAGACAGTTGACAGGGCTAATCCAGCAGCTTTTTCTTCAGTATCCGCGAGAATCGGACGGTAGAAGAGCTGGTTGCTTTCGAGGTAGACCTCTAGGAACGCTGGACGTTCCTTGATACCCCCTGCGATAAGAGCCTCTGAGAGCGGATCTTCGACAAAGCGCTGGAGCGCCCTGCGAAGAGGCCGAGCACCGTAGGTGCGGTCGCTTGCTGTTTTCGCCAGGATGTACCGCTTCGCATCGTCGTTGACGCTGATCGTGATTGCTTTGTGCACCAGGTTGACGTTGAGTTGCTGGACCAGAAGCTCAAGGATCTGCATCAGGTCGGACTCGGACAGAGAGGTGAAGATGATGATCTCATCGAGACGGTTTAGGAACTCAGGATTGAAGGTGCGCTTCACCTCACCCCGAACCAACTCTTCCATCTTATCGAGCGCCATGTTCTCATCCGAAGACTGGAAGCCAAGCCCTTGCTGCTTCTGCAGATGCTTGGCGCCGATGTTCGACGTCATGACGATGATGGTGTTCTTGAAGTCAACCGTATTGCCCAGGCCATCTGTGAGCTGCCCATCTTCAAAGACCTGAAGCAGCAGGTTGTAGACATCGGGGTGGGCTTTTTCGATTTCGTCCAGCAGAACGACAGAGTAAGGATTGCGCTTGACGCGTTCCGTCAGCTGCCCGCCCTCCTCGTAGCCGACGTAGCCCGGAGGTGATCCGATGAGCTTGCTCACGGAATGTTTCTCCATGAACTCTGACATATCGAAGCGAATCAGCGACTTCTCCGACCCAAACAGGAACTGCGCCAGCGTCCGCGCCATCTCTGTTTTGCCAACGCCGGTTGGTCCGAGGAACAGGAAGCTGCCGATTGGCCGGGCTGGATTCTTCAGGCCAGCCCTCGACCGCCGTATCGCACGTGACAGGGCCGAGATTGCCTTCTCCTGCGAGATGACCCGCTTATGGAGTTCTTCCTCCACACGCAGCAGACGCTGCATCTCTTCTTCCTTCAACGACGTCATCGGCACACCGGTCCAGCGGCTCACGACATCTTCGATATCCTCACGCGTTACAATCCCAGCCGAAGAGTCATCGAGGTGATACTTATCGCGTAAGGATCGCAGGTTCTCGCGTTCCTTGCGCTCCTCATCGGAGTAGAAGCGCGCTTTCTCGAATTCGTGGTTCGCGATCGCGTTTTCCATCCGGTGGACGATAAACTTGATCCGCTTCTGCACCTCGGTGAGTTCTTCGGGCAGGGAAGTCTGACGCAGCTTTACCCGCGCCCCCGCCTCGTCAATCAGATCGATCGCCTTGTCCGGCAGGAAGCGGTCCGGAATGTAGCGCGAGGAGTGCGATACCGAGAAGGTTATGGCGTCATCCGTGTACGAGACCGCATGAAACTTCTCGTACTTTTCCTTGATCCCCATGATGATCTTAATCGCATCTTCCTCGTTCGGAGGAGGAACCTTAACCGCCTGGAACCGCCGCTCAAGCGACCGATCCTTCTCGATCGATTTGCGATATTCGGCCGGAGTCGTCGCGCCGATACACTGGATTTCACCGCGGCTTAGAGCTGGCTTGAGGATATTCGCCGCATCGAGCGAACCCTCGGCCGATCCGGCGCCCACCAGGGTATGCAGCTCGTCGATGAAGACGATGGAGTTCTGATTCTCCATGAGCTCCTTCATGATCGTCTTCAATCGCTCTTCAAACTGGCCGCGGTACTTTGTGCCCGCGACGATGAGCGAGAGATCAAGAGCAAGCACACGTTTATCTGCCAGAAAGCTCGGGACTTCCCCGTCCGCGATCTTCTGGGCGAGCCCTTCCACAATCGCGGTCTTACCAACTCCGGGTTCGCCAATCAGCACCGGATTGTTCTTGGTCCGGCGGCAGAGGATCTGGATCACTCGATCCACTTCCGTATCGCGCCCAACCAGCGGATCAAGCTGCTGATCCATTGCGGACTGGGTCAGATCGCGGCTGAACTCGGCAAGCATCGATTGCTCATTCCGTCCTGCCTTCGCCGCGGCGGCGGGCTTTTCCTGCGTTGTCCGCTGCAGCTCTTCGCGGATAGCGGGTAGCCTCAGCCCGCGCTCCTGCAGAATCTCTGCCGCGAAGCACTTTTCCTCGCGTAGCAGGCCTAGCAGCAGGTGCTCGGTGCCGATATGCTTATGCGACAGGCGCTCCGCTTCTTCGGCAGCGTACGCCAGAACGCGCTTGCACTCATTGGAAAGCGGAAGATCGACCGAGGTCGAAACTTTCTCCCGAATTGTGGTGTGTCCTTCAATCTGTTTGCGAATCGACTCCACTGACGCGTGCGACCGTAAAAAACGGTTCGTCAGCGCTTTGTCCTCACGCAGCAGACCGAGCAGCAGATGCTCCGTCTCGATGTAAGGCGACCCGAACTGACTGGCCTCATAGCGTGCAAAGAAAATCACGCGTCTCGCCTTTTCCGTATAGCGCTCGAACATGTTCCCCCTTCAAACCGGCTAAGTAGCCCGTCCAGACTGCCCTTATAGTGTATGCGCCCACCCCATGCGAGCGATACCCCGGCTAAAGTTATGCCTACACTAACAGCACTGAGGATTAGACGCCCATTGTGCAAAAGTGGTGCAGCTTTTGCACGGCACAACGGGCACCGCGGAGCCAGATTCAGGCATCAAGCGAGCGTTCCGTTGCGCAGGGTCAAAACCCGGTCGCAACGTGCCGCGAACTCCAGCGAATGAGTCACCAGCACGCTTGTCAGACCATGTTTTCGATGCAGTACCTGAATCAGCCTGAAGACAGCTTCTGCGGTCTTGGCGTCGAGATCTCCAGTAGGTTCATCGGCCAGGAGCACCTTTGGTTCTGTCACCAGTGCACGCGCCAGAGAGACGCGCTGCTGCTCGCCTCCGCTCAGCTCACCCGATCGATGCTGCGCACGTTCCGTCAGCCCAACCTCACCTAGCCAGCGACGTGCCTGAGCTAAAGCCGCTCCGCGCGAGGTTCCTCGGGCAAGTAGCGGCATGGCAACATTCTCCTCGGCCGTGAACTCCGGCATCAGGTAGTGAAACTGCCATACATAGCCTATCTCGCGGTTTCTGAACTCCGCCGCCCGCGGCTCCTTCTGCCCGCTGAGGTTACGTAGCCCCACTCGAATTTCACCTTCGCTCGCCGTATCGAGCGCCGCCAGCAGATGCAGCAGCGAACTCTTCCCGGCGCCGCTCTCGCCCACAATCGCGACCAGCTCCCCTGGCTGCACTGAAAAGCCGAGATCGCGAAAAAGCTCGAGTCCGGCACCGCGCCCGCTTACGCTCGGATAAGCCTTTCGCAACCCCTTCACTTCGATCATCGGGTCGCCCATGGACATACTGGTAGCTTAGCGGATGGGCGGGGGATGGTGACGAGCCTACTGCAGCAGCGAACGGCTCGGGAAAAGCATCTCGAGCTCCGCTCGCCCTTGCTGGGAGGATGGCTTTTGTGCGTACATGCGCATATCGGCAATTCGCAGAAGGGCACCGGCAAGCTTTTCTGGCGGATCCTGGGACAAATCATCGGACCAGCGCGCGACATCTTCAGGGAAGCGAGCGGAACCCATACTGCCGTCGATCCAGAGCCGTTTGCCCTCCCAGTCAATCGGCTCCCTCAGCCACTTGCGGAGTTGTAGCTCGAGCGAATGGATCGCTTCTTCAGTAACTGCAGAACGTGTGATCACCACGAACTCGTCACCGCCCATGCGGGCGACGACTTCGGTTGCGCGCAGGTTCGCGCGGAGACGTTTGGCTGATTCGTGCAGAACGTGGTCGCCAGCGAGGTGCCCATGCGTGTCGTTTACCTGCTTGAAGCCGTTGAGGTCGATCATAACGAGAGCGAGCCTGCCTCCAGTCCGCTGGGCCCAGGCAAGCTCGTTCCGCAGCGAACTATCGAGCATGCGGCGATTCGGGATGCCCGTGAGCTGGTCGTGCATTGCGAGGTATTGGTGGCGTGCCGACTGATTTTCGACGAGCACCAGCAACATGCCGACAGAGACAAAGAACTTCTGCATACGCCAGAGCTGGTCCGCCAGCGCGGTGTACTCCTGATGCCGGATCAGCAGGGGATGCGTGAGGTAACAGAGCGACAGAATGATCATGCTGGTGAGGATGGCGACTTTCCCGACACTGCGAGCAGGAAGGCAGCTTTTGAAGTTCCAGGCAGCATAGGCGTAGACCGAGGCGAGTACGCTGTAGGCGACCCACTCGTACCATCCCAGCAAGAGTGGAACGACCAGGAGAAGGAGGGCTCCGGCGCCCATCCAGGCACGAGGCACCGTCTGTCGCCTCCACCAGGTGCTGACCCCCAGGATGGCGAGCGCGCAGGCCATGGTGGCGAGATACGGTTTCGGCCGCATCATTCCCATGCCATAGAGAGACTCTAAGATGACCAGCGGAATGCCGTTAACGATTAGGTAGATGAGATCGAAATCGCGAAAGGAGTTGACCGTGCCCCGGTAGGTCGCGAATGCCAGCCCGGCAAGGAGTTCACCGGTGAGGATAAGCGTCTGCTGAAGTTGCGGATAGCCGTGAACCATCCACGTCGATTGGGAGACGAAGATAAAAGTGAGCGCGACGAGCCAACTGCGCATGTCGAGTTTGGGATGTCGGTTTCGTAGCGAGAGCAGGAACCCGACCATCACTGGCATCGCGATGGTGTCAGGAATGTTCGCGATCAAGCTCGGGTTCATCTGCATATCAGTCTCACAAGGGCCTGGAGGTGGCGCGTCTTCTATTCGTCGCGCAACGCGTTCTGGGATACGCCTCGGCCTGCCGTGCCTGAAGAATACCGTCCACTCAGGCCTTTGACGACCCCATTTCGGGACGCGTTCTTACAACTTTGGGGTTAGCACTCGTCCCCTTTTCCACGCATCGTGCAGGCAACTTCAGGACCAATAAAGCGTATAGATTCTCAGTGGATCGGACAAACGCCTTTGTAGTGGACCTTCTTTATTCGTAACGGAGCGATTCGGCTGGGAGAACTCTTGCGGCGCTGGAGCTTGGATAGATGGTGGCCAGCGCACTCACGCCCAGCGAGACGGCTCCGACGATCAGCGCGTCGACGAACCGGGGTGCGAATGGCAGGTAGTCGAGAGAGTATACGGCAGCGTCAAGGTGGATGAACCGGTAGTGTCCGCCGGCCCAGCTTACAGTGAAGCCGACCAACATACCAATCAGCGTGCCAACCAGGGAGATGATGAGTCCCTGAAGCAGGAAGATGCGGCGGATTTGGGCGGCAGTGACGCCGAAGCCCATCATTACAGCGATGTCTTTGGCTTTTTCCATAACCATCATGGTGAGAGCGATCAAGATGTTGAGGGCGGCGACACAGACGATCAGCGCGAGCACTATAAAGGTGACGACCTGCTCCAGCTTCAACGCGCGAAAGAGCTCGCGGTTCTGCTCCATCCAGTTTGTCGCCTGGAATCCGGAACCGGCAGCCTGCTCGATCTCGCGTCCGATCTGGTCGGCTTTGTAGAGGTTATCCACCTTGAAGCTGATGACGGAGATGAGGTCGGGTTCGGCGAAGAGGTGTTGCGCATCGGCAAGGCGCATGAACGCGTAGCTCGAGTCATACTGGTAGAAGCCTGAAACGAAGATGCCTACAACCTGGAAGCGCTGGTATCTCGGAACAAGCCCGAGAGGCGTGAGGTCGCCCTGCGGACTGGTCACAAGAACAGTGTCGCCGACGCTTGTACCAAGCGTATCCGCAAGGTCCTTGCCGATGACGATCGGCGGTGTGGCCGGTGCGGCGCTTGAATCAGACTGGAGTGGCGGAGCCGGAGCGAGGCTTACACTCGAGCCAGTTTTGACCGATTGCAGCAGATCGCTGACGGTCTCTTCTTCGCTGGGGATGATGCCCTTGATCAGGCCTCCACCGCTACGAGCGCCGCGTGATATGAGCACCTGTCCATACAATCCCGGAGCTGCCGCAGTCACGTGCGGAAGCTTGCGCAGGCGTTCGAGAAGGGGACGCCAATCCCGCATGCCGTCGGCGGACACTCGCATCAGGTCGACGTGTGCGGTGGAACCGAGGAGCCGAGCCTCGAGGTCGCGACGCATGCCGTTGGTGATGGCGAGCGCGACGATCAGCGAGGCGACTCCGGCAGCGACGCCGACGACCGAGATCAGGGTGACCACCCCGATCACAGCCTGACGGCGTTTTGCTTTCAGGTACCGTGCTGCAATGAAAAACTCGAAGCGCATGGAGAGATCAGTCTTTCACGCTGAAGGCCGTGAGTGCCGGTCGGGGAGCTTCCTACCTGGGCCCAGGGTAACGCTTCAGGCAGCCCCGCCTAATTTGCCAGTACGGCGCGATAGCGCACTTGGTTCTTCTTGACCTTGGCAACGGCCTCATTGGCCTTTGCCATGGGAAAGCGTTCAGTAACGGCTTTGACATTGTGGCGTGCCGCCACGTCAAGCATCTGCTCGAGGTCGTGCGGGCTGCCGGTCGGACTACCAGAGATCGACTTCTGGCCACCGACGAGAGCGAAGGCTGCGACCGAGACCGGGGACGGAGGGACACCGACGAGGCAAAGTGCACCCTTGGGGCGGAGGGCGGTGACGTATCCCGCCCAGTCCTGGTCGGCGTTGACCGTGCTTAGGAGCAGGTCGAAGCTACCGGCGAGTTTCTTGATGGCGTTGGTCTCACGGGTGTTGACGAAGTGGTGGGCACCGAGACTTCTAGCTTCAGATTCCTTGTCTTTCGAGGTCGAAAAAGCGGTGACTTCGGCGCCGAAGGCACGAGCGAATTGGAGACCCATATGGCCAAGTCCGCCGATCCCGATGATGCCGACGCGCGAATAAGGGCGAACGGCGAGATTTCGCAAAGGGCTGTAGACCGTGATTCCGCCGCAGAGCAGTGGAGCAACGTTCTCGCTTTCGAGGACTTCAGGAACCTTAATAGCGAAGCGCGAATTCACGCGGATGGCGTCTGCGTAGCCTCCGTTGCGTCCGATGCAGGTAGGTTGCGATTGAGCGCAGAGGTGCTCTTCGCCTTGTCGGCACCACTCGCAGATGCCGCAGGAGTCTGCCTGCCAGCCGATGCCAACCCGCTCGCCGACGCGGCGGCCCTTCACGCGTGAGCCGATGGCGGTGACGTTTCCGACGATTTCGTGTCCTGGAATGAAGGGGTACTTGCTGAGTCCCCAATCATTGTCGATGAGGTGGACGTCGGAGTGGCAGACTCCGCAATGGGAGATCTTGACTTCCACGTCTTCGTCCTTCAATTCACCGGCGTCGTACTTGAAAGGCAGCAAATGCGCACCGGCCGCGTGGACGGCCAAACCATGTATCTCACTCATTCGATTCCGATCCCCTGTCGCGCTGACAACTCTCTCTGTGCCTGTGGTCTTAATGCTACATCAGGGGTGCCGAGGTCGTTCCCAAAACTAGGATGGCTGAGGGTTGTTTCCCTCGGACAACAGCGCTTTCGGTCAGGCTTCCAACAGGGAGAATCAATCGTCCAAAGAATATCGGGTGGTCGCGCAGGCATTTCGACGGCATTGGATGGTTTCAGCCCGGAATGTACCCTACGCCTCGATTTGGGAGTAAAGTCTCCATGATGAGTTTCCGTCGCTTTTTTCGCTTAGCCGGGATTACGTTCGCCTTGCTCGTACTCGCGAGCACGGTTGCCACCGCGCAAACGCCTCAACCGCCCCCTACACCCGATTCCTCCAGTTCTGATGCTGGGCCAACGACTGATTCCGGCCCCATCATCTTGAAGAAGAAGCCGGACGCAGGCGAAGCCCCGGCCCCACCGCCGGCACCGGATCGGGAGAAGATCAAGAACCCGAACGGCGACACCTACTCACTGCGTGTGGACGTTCCGCTAGTAAATCTCAACGTCAACGTGGTTCTGGATAAGACGCATCAGTTTGTACCTGGACTGAAGCCCAATAACTTCCTGGTCATGGAAGACGGCGTAGAGCAGAAGGTCGATAGCGTTCGGCTGACGCAGACGCCGATCACGGCGGTCATGTTATTGGAATTTGCGGCGACTTCCTGGAATTCGATTCGCGATATGCAGAACGATGCGGTCGGGTTTTTCCACTCGCTGCGGCCGGATGATTATGTCGCCGTGATCACGTACGATCTGCGAACCCACATTCTTTGCGATTTCACGAATAATCAGGAGGTGATCGCAAATTCGATCCGGTCCCTGACGATTCCGGGATTCTCTGACACGGATATGTTTGACGCGTTATACGAGACGTTAGACCGAACGAGCCGGATTGATGGGCGCAAGTACGTTATCCTGGCTGGCTCCGGCCGCGACACATTCTCGAAGCTGACTTTGGACAAGATGCTTGCGAAGATCAAAGCAACTCCAAACGTGACGATCTTCTCGATCGCGACCGGCGGAATGGCTGCGGAGTTTGGACGCGGCGCCGGGATCGGTACCTTGCAGGCGCAGAATCAACTCAGAACCTTTGCGCAGATGACCGGCGGACTCTACTTCCAGCCCGTATTCGAGGGTGAGATCCCTGACATTTTCAAGCAGATCAATAACTCCATTCGCAATCAGTATGTCTTGACCTATCGGCCGACGAACCTGAAGAACGATGGCAGCTACCGCCATGTGCAGGTGCTGCTCGTTGACAACGAAGGACATCCATTGCAGATGCAGGATGAGAAGCAAAAGCCAGTGAAGTACTCGGTGATTACGCGTGATGGGTATCGGGCGAAGCTGCCCGTTGAGTAGGCAAGATGATGGTTCGAGACGTACCCGTTCTTCACCTGTTCTGTTTGACCCGGCAGTTAGAATTCCGTACACTGAACCAAGTGGCTGTCAGCGCTATGCGCGACACCCAACCAAGTGTTGCCCCCTCGTTCAATGGTAGGACTAGCGACTCTGACTCGCTCGATCGGGGTTCGAATCCCTGGGGGGCAACCAAAAGCATGTAAACGCGCCCTTGTGGCGCGTTTTTCTTTGCCCTTTTCGCGCCTCCTCGCACTTCTTAGCACTATTCAAGTCATTATGAATAAACAACTTATAAGTCAAACGAAGCAATGGCGTACAGAGACTTCCGTCCGAGGAGGTTCATATCGGTGCGAGGACAGCCAGGAAAAAAGTGGGGTACGGATGGGGGTACAATTTCGTTGGAAGTGGGGTACGGCACACAATCCCGCTTAGGAGGGCCAGAATGGCGTTGACTGATACCGCGATCCGGGGAGCAAAGCCCGATACGAAACCATTCAAGATGTATGACCGGGAAGGTCTCTTTCTGTTGGTGAATCCCGTCGGATCGAAGCTGTGGCGCTGGCGATATCGGTTCGACGGCAAAGAGAAGCTCATGGCTCTGGGTGAGTACCCGCTCGTCGGTCTTGGCCAAGCCCGAGAACTTCATCTCTCGGCGCGTAAGAGCTTGGTCGCCGGCACAGATCCCATGGCTGAGCGAAAAGCCAAGGGTGAGGCCCAGCAGAAGGAAGTCGAGGCTCGACTGCGTGAAGCGGAAAACAGCTTCGAGAATGTCGCCCGCGAGTGGTGGAAGTGGTGGTTGATCGGCAAGTCGCCTCGACATGCGGATACGACAATGCGGCGCATGGAAGCCGATGTGTTCCCGGCCTACGGCCATAAATGCATCAATGAGGTCACGGCAGCGGATGTGCGCCAACTCATGATCGCAGTTGAGAAGCGCGATGCCAGGGATGTTGCCAAACGTATCCATGAGACGACATCGCAAATTTTCCGTTTTGCGATCGCTCGCGACATTGCGACTCGCAACCCCGCCGCAGATTTCAAGCCGCGGGACATCTTGGCAGAGGCGCAGACTCAAAACCGCACTCGCGTAGATGCCAAGGAGTTGCCGGAATTGCTCGTGAAGATCGACGACTATAACGGGGACGCAATCACCCGGCTTGCTATGAAGCTCATGACGTACACGTTTGTACGCACCAGCGAAGAGATTGAAGCGCCGTGGTTGGAGTTCGATCTGGACGGGGCGCGCTGGACCATTCCGGCGGAGCGGATGAAGATGAAGACTCCGCATATTGTTCCGCTGTCCAGTCAGGCCGTGGAGGTTCTGCGTGCGCTCAAGCAGATCACAGGTCACGGCCACTTTGTGTTCGCTGGCGCCCGTGACAAGAGAAAGCCCATCAGCAACAACACGATTCTCTACGCGCTCTACCGAATTGGATATCGCGACCGAATGACAGGGCACGGATTCCGTGGACTAGCATCGACCATCCTCAACGAGCATGAATTCGACGAGGCGCACGTTGAACTGCAGCTCGCCCACACGAAGCGCAACAAGGTCGCTGCGGCCTACAACCATGCGAAGTATCTGAAGCAGCGCACGGAGATGATGCAATGGTGGGCGGACTACCTCGATGAGCAGCTGGCTAAGGGCAGGAAAGCGGCTGCGCCTAAGCCCACTTCTTCGCGGCAGGCCAAGCCGCAGTAGCGCGCTGCGGCGCTCGCTTGGGGCTGGGCGATGGTATGGCGGTCCTTGATGCCTTGATGCGTTCCTCAGCCCATTGCTTGATCTCGGACCGCACCCACGCGACGGTGCGAGGCCCGAGTTGAACCGGTGCCGGGAAGCTGTTTGCGCGGATGAGAGCGTAAAGGCTCGACTTTGACAGCCCAGTCACTGATTTCACCTCTGGCAACCGAAGAAAACCGATTTCGTCCGAAGTGTCCCGCATTGGAGAGCAAAGCACATCCGTTTGCTCCTTCTGACAGGATCGTGTTAGCAGAACATTTTGATCGGATGACACTTTGGACCTCCTAGAACCGTGTACGACCTGTGAGGATGGTGCCCTGTCAAGGCGCTAGCCGTCCAATTGTTTGTAACGATGGATCAATCGCCCGCAGCGATTGCCTTTATCACAAGAGCGATCTAGCGCAGTTGACGAATCCGATACTACTTGTGGAAAATAGGACGTGAAGACAGCTTTAAAGCACGACCAGTGTCTCGAAGTGTCCACCGCAGGACTGAGCACCGGGGGCCCCGATGAGCGATAGCGATTATGACCAGTTAGAATTTCGGCACCTGAAGTACATCAAGGCAATCGCGGAGGAGGGCGGCTTTACAGCGGCCTCCGATCGGGTACACATCACACAATCCACTATCAGTGCCCAAATCAAGCAACTTGAGGAGTTCTTTAAGGTCGATTTTTTCACCAGAGAACCTGTCGAGTTGACTCCGTTCGGCGTGCTTCTATTGGCTGCGGGAGAAGATCTACTAGAGCTTCGCGAAGAGATTGTCGACATGTTGCTGGCTTTGCGAACCGGCGAGATTACGCCTTTGAGACTCGGCTTCTCGTCTCTTGTGGAGAAGCGAACGCTTGGTTCTATAACGGAGACAATCCGACAAATCTTTCCCTACTGCGACATCCAGACTGATGGAGACGAGATTCAAACCTTAGTTGATCGAGTGGATGCGGGTGACCTCGATGGAGCACTCGTGACCTTGCCGGTCGAGCATAGGTCCGAGTTGACGACATGCATCGTCGAACGTGACCCACTATATGTGTGTATGCGTAGCGACGATCCGCTTACCTCACATGAAGCGATACCCGCGCACTTGCTGAATGGCAAACTCTCCCTGTTCCAGTATCCAAAGGTGCATCATGCCGCACACGTCCGACTGCTTGAACTGCTCCACAGCGTCGGCATCACACCGAAGAAAGCCAATCCAATTACCAACCGGGAGCAGATTCAGTGGATCGTGCAGGAGGGGCACTATTACGCCTTATTTCGCAAAGGTTCACGGTTGATGCCTGGCCTCACATGCCGGCCGATACATGGCGTCGATTGGACAATCGACACTGCCGTCATTCTCAAGCCCAAGTCGCAGCATCCAGCCTTGGCAATGTTTATGCGCGAACTCAGAAGACGGACGGTTCAGACCGCCGCGAAGTGGGCACGACCAATGACATTGACCGAAGGCGCTCGAAACAGGAAGAAGAAGCCCCAATCAGTTAAGGGAAGTTCAACGAATTCGCGGTCATCAAAGAGAGCGATTTAGACTGCGAATTGCTCATCGTTTGGAGCGATGATGCAATCGTAAAGATCAATTGGACTGCGGACATTCTTCAACCTAAAGTCACGGCATATCACGACTGAAACCCAGTCGATGGAGATGCCGATGATTCGCAGGAACCGTGATGTCAGTCGCCCAAACTTCAACCAGTCCAGTCCCAAGTGCGCCAACCGGCGTGCTTCCTACCTCAAGACGAACTTAGCCCGCGCTTTCCGCGCGACGGCTCCCGCCCTCTTTGCGCTCACATTCGCGAGCGTCGCCCATGCTCAAGGAACGATGGACTTCTCCGGCGCTCAGACGCTTATGGGGACATTCAAAACGTTCGCGGTTTATGCGGGCGCAGTCATCTGTTTCGGCGGTTTGATCTTCGCTGGCATTCGGATGATGAGCGGTCGCTTTCAGGATGCCATCCCCGGCTTATTCGGTGCGCTTTTCGGCGCTGGCGTTCTCGGATGGGGCGCGGGCTGGATTGGGTCTCTCACCGGGCAGTCGATGTAGGAGCTGCCATGCACACGACCAAACGGGGAGAACCGTTACCGATTAATCAGGCATTGAACAGGCCGAGAGCCAAGCTAGGGCTTGACCTCTCGGCATGGATGGCCATCGTGTTCGTCTGCGTGACGGTTTTCCTCGTCGGTTTCCGAATGCTGGCAATCCTTAGCTTTCCAACACTGGCGGGCGGCGCATGGTTGATCGTCCGTAAACACCCAAAGATGTTTCAACTGTGGGGCCTCAGCCTCGGCCAGAAGAGCTACTATGACCCGCGCAAATACTGAACAGATCAAACATACTCCGTGGTTTGCGAAGGCTGGAGCGGCGTGCAGCATCGTCCCGATCTCCCGCTTCGTAGGGCCGAACATCTTCGCGCTGAAGGGCGGCGGCTACGGATGCCTCTTTTCTCTAACAGGTTTGGACGAAGAGTCGCTGACCGACCTGGAGCTTGAGGCCCGCGTCCGTCAGGTTGAAGGCGCGTTGCGCGGCCTGCCCGAAGGATCGTGCCTCTATCAGTACACGCGAGTGATGTCCGGGTTCGATCTACCCCGGCAGAAGCAGTACAAGAACGAGGTGACGGAGACGTTCGCGAGTGATCGTCTCGCCCATCTCCACAAGACAGCAGCGTTTCGCCGTATCGACCTCCACTGGTGCCTGACGCTGGAGCCTTCCCAGGCAAAGGCATTCCAGCGCAAGCCAGATGAGAATGCCGCCGACACATCGAGGATGCTTTCTGACCTTGACAAGACGGCGACCCTGCTGGAAGGTCACCTCGGCAGCTCACTCGGTCTGAAGTTGCAGGGTAAGACCGAAGCCTTCCAGTTCTTCAGCTACTTGTTCAATCTGGAGGAATGGTCAGGCCGAGATCAGCTCCGCGCAGACACGGGTGTTGACCGCCAGATCGTCAAAAGCCCGGTTGCCTGGCATAGCGATCATGTGCAGATCGGCAAGCGGCACGTTCAGATGTTCTCGCTGAAGACGACTCCGGAGGCGTCGCGGCCCTGCCTGTTCTCCGGCCTGCTCACATTGGATTGCGACAGTGTTGTTTGCTCGACATGGCGGGTGAAGTCCACGTCGGCAGCACGCAGCGAGATCGACGCCCAGGAGAAGTTCATCTCCTTCTTCAAAGTCGGCGTGTTGACCCGCGTAATGAGCGGTCAAGACACCGCCTCGCTCGAAACGGGAGCCGGTGCCAAGGCTGCGAACAACAGCGTAGATGACTTGAGCGACGTGATCCGGTCGCTAGACAAAAAGGCCCAGGGCGAGTTCTCGCTGCGTCTACTTCTGGCGACGTGCAGTCCGGAGCAGCTAAGAGACACCGTCCCCACCGTGCATCGGATCTTCGTCGATGCAAGGGCTCAAGTGATGGAGGAGACGCTTGGAAATCTCTCCGCCTTCTATGCCATGTTCCCCGGCAACCACAAATTCAACGTATTCCCGATGTGGCTGGCCGAAGACCATCATGCTCGTCTCTCCTCTGTGTTCGCGCCTCACATCGGACATCCTCGTTCCGAAGACCTGGATTCCGAGTACCTCAACATCTTCGAGACGCGGACACGGACGCCGTTCTTTCAGGACGTGTATGTGGATGGCGTTCGCGTCATGCTAATCATCGGCCCTACCGGGACCGGAAAGTCGGTCCACGGAAACCAAATCATCTCTCTCGAACAGAAGTATGGCGGATTCACCTACATCTTCGACATCGGCGGGAGCTATGAAAGTGTTGTCGAGCTTTACGGCGGCAAGGTTGATCGAGTCGGCAAAGATGGCCCTCGGGTGAATCCGTTTGCCCTGGAGCCTACCGAGAGCAACATCAAGTTCCTCTACTCGTTCGTGAAGCTACTGCTTACGAACGGCGGCGCGGAGCTGGAGCCGGAAGATGACAATGTGATCCACAAGGCCGTGCAGGATATGTATCTGCTCGACGCGGCCAATCGCCGGCTCTCCAATCTGTTCCTTCCGAAGAAGCTCGACAGGTATCTGGCGAAGTGGGTTGGGAAGGGTATTTACAACGCCGTCTTCGACAACGTGGAAGATAGCCTCTCGCTTTCGCGGCTCCAATGCTTCGACTTCCAGGGTGTTAACAACGAGCAGTACGCCGACCTGATCGAGCCACTGATGGTCTGGTTGCTACGTCGGATCAACGACGTTCTTTACAACCCCGCCAATCTCGGAGTTCCGAAGCACATCCTCATCGAGGAGATCTTCTCTTCGATGAAGAACAAGCAACTCTTGGACGGAGCGTTGGCTTCGATCAAGACCGTCCGCAAGAACCTTGGCGGCGTCACCATGATCGGCCAGTCCGCCGATGACTTGGGCGCCAATGCCGACAGTATTGTGAACTCCTGCACATCGTTCCTCTTCCTAAAGGACGCGACGTTCAACCGGAAGCGGTATGCCGAGCTATTCAAGATTAACGAACAGCAACTCGCTCTCTTCGAGAGCTTGCAGGACCGCGAAGGACTTTACATGCGGCGCGATGGGCTGACGAAGGTCGTCACCCTGAATCTCGACAGCCGCAGCTACGCAACATTTTCGACCAAGCCCAAGGACCGTGTACGCCGAACGAAGCTGATCGAAAAGTACGGACTCTCTGAGGGCATCTCTCGCTTTGCCCAGGGCGAGGCTGTGTAATCCGCATCACCACTTCACAACCAAAGGGCCTCTATGAAACCGCCGATGATCCTAACCGTCACGTCTCTTTTCTCCCTCGCCTGTGGCGTTGCTCAGGCCTCGCCTGCGACTCCGCCCCATCGCCTTGAGCCGAACGCTCCGCGTTCCGTCACCGTATCCGAGGCGCAGACTCCGCCCGTCATACGGGCCGGGCTGCTACAGTCCACTCTCATTCTCCTCCCGGCAGAAGAGAAGATCGCCACCGTCTTCGGCGGCGACACCGTGGACTGGGTGTTCGACGGCGGCCATGTGGCCAGCCGCTTCATCAGCATCAAGCCAAGGCTCGCGAACACGACCACCGATATTCATATCGTGTCCGACCACGGCAACGAGTACACCTTGCAACTTCAGGAGATCTCCGGAGACGCGGACGCGCACTTCGATTCCAAGGTGTTCATTGTCCCCGGTGACAAGGCCGCTAAAGACAGGCTTACCGACATGCCCATCTTCGTTCCCGCTGCTGAGTTGGACAAGGCCAAGCAGGAGGCCGCAGCAGCAAAGGCCGCGCAAGCTGCCGAATTGAAATCGGAAGAGGCCAAAGCGGAGACCTATCGCAGTCAGTACCCGGGCAGTCTGCACTTCGATTTCACCTGGGACGAGAAGAAAGGCAAAGAGCTTGGGCTGCAGCAGATATGGCATGACGACAAGTTCACCTATCTGCGCGGTGTGTTCCAAGAGACGCCTGCACTGTACGAACTGAAGGATGGCAAAGGATCGCTCATCAACTTCGACTACAACGCCGGCCTGTACACCGTACCAAAGCAGTTGGAGACGGGTTATTTGGCGATCGGCAAGAAGCGCGTGGACTTCCATCGCAATGAGGAGAAGAACTAGCCATGACCGATCACAATCCCAACCCGCCCGCTACGGTTCCTGCGCAGCGTGAAGCCGTGGGGCCAGTGAAGAAGAGCACACCCGTCATCATTGCGCTTGTCGTGATCGTCGGTCTCATTGGACTTGCGAACATATCGAGCCTTGTGAGCGGCAAGAAAAGAACCGCACCGCAGAGCGCTCTGCCGATGCGTCCCGCGACCGCGAATCCTCAGCAGGTCTCCAGCTTCGAGACGCAGCAGGCGACGGAGGCGAAGCGAGATGCCGAAGATCAGCAGCGGCGACAGGAGCTGGCTGCCGAAATGCAGCAACTCCAAGCCGCGCAGAGTGTCCCAGGGCCGGAGGCAGCTGGAGCGCCGCCGATGACCGCCGCACAGCGTTCGGCAATGTATGGCGACAGCCCGAATGCACCGACGAAAACCTCCAACGTCTCGCAGGTACAAGCTGAGGCGAAACAGAAGGCTTTGGAAAAAGAGAAGTTGCACCAGGATGCGCTCAACAGCGACACCGTCGCGATCGACTTTGCTCATCCGACGACTGATACGCTCGCCGCAGGTTCGTCCGCATCTCAACCCACCTCCGTACTGAGCCAACATGAGGAGATGACGCCGAAGTCAGCGTCTGAAACGCTGGCAGCCACAACTCCGGAGCCGGGAGAAACCAAGAGGGGCGGCGGCGCTCAGATGGTCTCGGACCAGCAGCCGAAGTTGGCCGGTAAGAGTAACCCGATGGCGCCTTATGACTTCGACTCCTATCAGGGCCAGCTCTACCGGGTATTTGAAGGAACCGTTCTGGAAGGTGTCGTTACGAACCATATCGATGGCGGCCTGAATGGACCGATCCTTATCATGCTCACGACCGACTACTACTCGCACGACCACCAACAGCTTCTCATGCCGCAAGGTACAAGGCTGATTGGGACAGTCCAGAGCGTTGGCAACGCCCAGCAGCGGAAGATGTTCGTCACCTTCCACCGAGCCATCTGCCCTGATGGGTTCTCGCTGGAGTTGGACAAGTATGTCGGCCTCGATCCGCTCGGCACGTCAGGTCTCGCCACCAAGGTTGACCACGGCTACTTGCAGGCATTCGCAGCAGCGGCGGCGGTAGGCGGATTGGGAGGACTCGCCCAAATCGGCAACAGTGGCAGCGTCCTCTCGCCTTCGACCCAGATCCGTGACGGCATATCGGAGCAGTCGGCAGCCGAGGGAGAACAGGTACTCAATCACTTTCTCAACCGGCTTCCAATTATCACGCTCAAAGAAGGTTCCCGCGCCCGCGTGTACATCGGCACGGACATCCTGATCCCGTCCTACGCGGAACACCGCGTCGATTCAACCCTGTAATCGCTATCGCAATGGAGGCCACCGTGAAGTCCCGTATTCCCAAAATCGCGCTACTGGCCTTCGCTGTGCCCGTCGGCTACGGCGCCGCCCATGTTGCGCGGACGGCCAACCTCAGTGACGTGGTGGCGGCAGTCTCGTTCTATGGCGACCTGCCCGCCCGGATCAGCGATGCCGTGACCAACTTCAAAATGCTTCCGGAGCGGATGAACCCGACCCGCTCTGAGTGCAACTAACCCTCAACCCTTCAGGAGCCTCTATGAAGTTCAACCTCACGAAACACCGGAAGTACCTGCTTGCGAGTGGGCTGCTTCTGGCAACAGCGACGCCAAGCTTCGCGCTCTTCGGAATCGGGGACATCGTCTTCGATCCCACGAGCTACGCGAGTCTCGTATCCCAGCTAACCACTCTTGAGTCGCAGTACAACATGCTCAAGAACAACGTCACCCACTTTTCGTTCAAGCAGCAATGGCAGACGACGCTCAATGCGCTCAAGAACGCGAATGTGGCAAATATGTTCGGTGAGACGGCGAGCGTCAACATCGCTCTCAACAGCAATTCGCCGAGTGCATCGCTCACAGCCTGGAAGACGGCGACTGTGCCGGTCAGCACCGGGACGATCACATACCTGCAAGGGCAGACGGTCGGGAACAGCGCCCAGCTCTCCCAACTCGCCATGATCGAGATGTCGGATTCGGTATCGCCAGACTGCCTCACGGCAGTTGGACAATACCGTGCCGGGCGCAGCCAGAACGGTACAGCGAGCAGTTCTCTCACGCAGCAGCAGTTCGATACCACGTCGGCGACGAACAGCGAGGTCCAGCAGTTGAACCTTCTGAACGCCGCTCAAGCCCAGCAGTTGACGGAGATGCAGTCGCAGGCCGCTATGCACGTCTGCCTTGCCTCTCAAATGACCGTCGCCAACATGCAGCAGCGGAACGCCGCAGCCCAGGACTTGAATACGGCGGCGGCTGTTCAGCAGCAACGGACGGTCAACGACACCAGCGCCGCCAATGAAGGCAGCACCTGGACAAACTACCTGCCCTAATTCGGAGAAGAAATGCTGACAGCCATCAATACGAAGATTCTCCTTGCAATCCTTGCGGCACTGACCGTCATAGGCGGTGCCGCGATCTATCAACGCGACCAGGCGGCGAAGACGGCAGCCGCCGCAGCGAAAGCAGCCCAACTTCTTCAGATACAGAAAGACGACAACGACTACCTGAAGCAGGAAAACGAAAGACTCAGGAAGCAAGTCGAGACAGACAAGAAACAGCACAGTTCCGCCGCCGCGCACGAAGGTAAGACCTGGAAGACCTACATCCCCTAGTCCCGGACTGAAGCCGAGTCCCAGAACCCAGAGAGAACACCCGCCATGTCTTCCATTGTCTTGCTAGCCCAGGCCCTTCCCAGCGCGAGTTCAGGCGTTGATTGGCTGTATCAATTCACCAACAATCTGACCAACCTGACGACACAAAACGGCGGGGCGCTCACTCAGCTTGGGATGACCGAATTAGCCTGCATTTCATTCTTCATGCTCGTCAGCATGGTTGTGAACTGGCAGACCTCCACCATGACGTTCCGCCTGCATCATCACCCAATTCAAGCGGGCGACTTGACCAAGTTTCTGCTTCAGCTCATCATTTGCTGCCTGTTGGAGACCTACTGGGTCAACCCGTTCCCCGGCGCGAGCTTCGGCATCAACCACTTCTTTTCCTACATCGCCCAGGCAATGGTTGCGGCCTTCGATCAGAGTTCTCTGGACTCGCTCCTTCAGTTGCTCAAGACAGCCGGCGATCAGACGCAGATGCCGTCTTTCACGGCACCAGTTCAGATCCTCTGCTATTTCCTTGTGCAGATTCTTTTGGGATTGGCTTCTGCGATCCTGTTCCTCATCAATTGCAGCGCCTTCATCCTCTACGGCGTCACAGCGCTCTTCGGACCGATCTTCGTCCCGTTGCTCATGACCAAGACGTTCCGAGCAAAGTTCTTTCACTTCCTCGATGTTCTCATCAGCTTCGCCATGATTCGGGCCGTTGCCGCCGCCTTCATCTTCGTCTGGGCCGGTTTCCTTAACGGGTTCATCCAGCAGACCTTCAATGGCAATTATTCGATGGAGATGTGGCTGGCCAATCTCATCCCCTGCACGATGGTTTTCATTGCCTTCATTATCAACATGCTCTTCATTCCAAGCATGACCCAGGCGATCTTCGGGGGAGCGGCAGGAGCAGCTGAAAGCATCACAAGAATGTTGGGCACGGCTACGTCGATAGCGACGACCGGGGGAGGCGCGTAGGAAAATGCTTCGATTCATTCTTGAAGGCAGATTGCTCCGGCGGCTCTGGTCTGTGAAGCCTCTGAAAATCGTACTCTTCACATTCCTGTGCTTCCTATTCGTGGTGGTTCTGATCTACACCGCCAATCTTTTCCTCACACTCCCCGAAAGGACTTCCGGCCATCATGTCCAGCACAACTCTAGCCAATGACATCCGACTAACGCCCGAGCAATCTTTACTGACAGACCAGATTGGAAACGAGGTCTATGCTTCCCATTACGCCGAACGGAAGCTTAGCCGATTCGTCATCGGAACCGAGACCGTTCTCTTGCTCGGAGCCTTCGGTTTGATCTTCTCTTTAGCCCACCGTCCGGTTGCGAATCGTTACATCCGCATCGACGAGATGGGACGGGCTCAGGCAATCGCGTACACCGATCTCAATTACAGCCCGCGCGAAGGCGAAGTGCGGACATATCTGACCGATTGGGCGAACTATCGCTACACCGTCAGCCGGGACACCATCGCCAAGAAGTATTCGCTCAACTACTACTTCCTGTCGCAGAACTTGGCTTCGCAGTTGATGGGCCAGGACAACCAGAATCATCTCGTCTCGCAGGTGGTTGGCGGTCAGATCGAACAGAGCGACGTGGAGGTCAAGAACGTCACCATTACCTCTATGTCCGAGGAGACGGTACAGGGCGCGACGATTGCCCGCGGAACGGCGCTTGTCACGATCGACAAGCTCTACTCGCAGCGCAACTCTCGCGAGCCGAGAACGGAACACTGGCTGCTGAGTGTCACCTACTATCTGAACCCCAAGCAGGTGAGCGACCAGGCTAGAGTCTTCCCGCAGTTCGAGACGATCAATCCCCTGGGATTGACCATCACCGAGTTCCACGAAAACCGGATGTCCGTCGATCCTATTGCGGTCGGTGTGAACGCCGCCGCACCAGCGGCAACGGCACTTCCACCGACGGAGGGAACGCGATGAGCTACCACCTCATTCTTCCGTTCTTTCCCGAGGAATTGCGGGAGCTATTGCTTGACCCGTCCATCTCTGACTTGATGATTAATGGGACGACCGGCGTGTATGCCGACCGGGCCGGAGTGGTCCAGCATATTCCTTTGACCGAGCCGTACACGAACGACCGGCTGCAGGCGGCAATCGAGCGCGTAGCGCGCATTCTGGGCCAGGACCTCACCACCCAGAATCCGATCCTCAATACCCGCTTGCCAGACGGCTCCCGTGTCGCCGTTGTGGGTGCGCCATCGTCCATCAATGGGCCGACGCTGACGATTCGGAAATTCAACCGTTGGTATAGCTCGGATGAGCTGATCGAATCGGGCAGTATGCCCCGCCAAGTTCGCGATACCGTGGTTGACCTAATTAGTAAGAAAAAGAACGGCATCATCAGCGGGGGAACCGGCTCGGGGAAGACGACCCTGATGAAGGCATTTCTTGACCACATCCCCGAGACCGAGCGGCTGCTCATCATCGAGCAACCTGCAGAGCTGAAAGTCGCCCACAAGAACGCCGTTCGTTGGGAGGCTGTCGAGGAGATACCGGGTCAGGGTGCCATCACGCCAAGTGAACTCTTAGCGGCAGCACTCCGCCACCGTCCCGACCGCATCATCATGGGTGAAATTCGCAATGAGTGCGGGTACGACTTGCTCCAGGCCATGAACACCGGGCATGGCGGAACGCTGTCTACAATCCACGCGAAATCGGCGTGGGATGCGTTGAACCGTCTCTCCAATCTTGCCCTCAGTGCGAGACCCAATCTCAACCACGCTTTCATGCGGTCTGAGACGGCGGAAGCGATCGACTTCGTGCTCTATTGCGAGCGCGACCATACAGGCCGGCGTCGAGTCCGCGAGTTGATTACAGTCGGCGGCTACAGCCATGCAGACCAGAGCTTCCAGACCGAGGAGGTCTACCGCGCCTCCGCAGCCTAACGCCCAGTCCAAACGCTAGTGAACCCAACCCGTATCCGAGGTCTTACCGATGGACCCTCATGCTCCCATTCCGGCGGCACAGCCCCACCTGTCTCTGAAGCTCTTCAGCGTGCGGTTCCAAAGCCGCGAAGAGCGCAACGGCAGTGGCGAAAGGCCCTCGATTACCGGAACTCTAGCCAGCAGTTATGTGCTGCGGTTTGGACGAACATCCGCAGCCGAGAAGCGAGAGGATGACTTCGGTCCAGAGGGACTCATCCGTTCCGTATCCCGCCTTTGCACGGTCACTGCTTCGGGGCTTAACCGGCGCCCTGCGGCTCGGCGCTCTTCTGCTTCGACTGCGTCGCCCTTCGGGTTACGGTTTCCAGCTTCGCCGGACCCTCCGCAAATGCAGAGCTTGGCACTTGGGAGCCGGGCCCACTTCGCTTATTAGTGACCCGAGCAAGATCGGGAAATTCAACTCACGGAGATCACCACCATGTACCAGAACAAAGTCACCCTCATCGGCTTCCTCGGCAACGACGCAGAAGTTCGCACCAACG
>CAXTNM010000056.1:0-32969 GCA_964245715.1 uncultured Acidobacteriaceae bacterium
GGTTCCAACATCGTGTGTAAGCGCAAAGCAATAATTTCGTAGCTCTGCAAAGCCAAAGTGTCGCTGCCCCATCCTGAGTAAGGGTTGGAGGCGGCAAATGGGTTGGCTACAGATGAGCAAGCAGGAGTTGCGACGGGTTGAGGTCTAACCGAGGTGCTGGCCGATCTGCGTCCGGCGGAGTCGGCAGCCGGCGATCTGGATGTGAACCTTCGGCAGCCGCGGCAGTTGGTGGCAAGATACCATGATGGTGGCAACGGAGTCTTGTTGCACTAGAGCCGCAGGCCGACCGGCAAGCAACAAGCGGACCGGAGCACTTCGCATGCGCATTGGCGTTGCAGCTACGGAAGAGGCCGCGATACGTCCTGGAGTCGGCATGCCTCTTCGTCCGAGAGCCTGACTACGTATCGTCGCTCAAAACGGCAACGGGCGAACTCGCTCGAATAGACGAGTTCGCCCGTTAGCAGCGCCTCCTCTAGGAGATCTCATCCTTCTCTGACATCAGGTTTGGATGTGTCACGCGAGATAACAAGTCTTTGCCCTTTTCGACCAATCCTGTCGGCGAGCCCACCGCCTGCTCTTTCTGACCGAAGGTGTCCGGTCTTCCAAAGCCAAGATTCGGCTCACCTGCACCCTCAAGCGGACCGGCGATAAAGGGTTCGAACTGCCCGTGACCGTCCGGTGCCGTTCCGGAAGTCCAAGCTTGGTTCTCCTGATTACCTACTTGCTTGTCCGTTGTGGTGATGAAGAACTTATAGCTATATTCCTGGTTCTCTTTCGACTGCGGGAAGGAGTTGGGGACGGGGAGGTGCGACGGCCCAAGTTCCTCGAGAACTGCAAGCCATTGCTGCTGATGCATCGTGTCTCGGGCGATATTGAAGGCAAGCATCTTCTTCATGCCGGGATCGTCGGTTGCGTTGTAAAGCCGGACCGCGAGCACTCGGCCGGTCGCTTCAGCAGCCACGTTGCAGTACATATCACCGGCTAGGTTCCCGCTGGCATAAATGTGAGACATGTCGAAGGGGACGCCGTTCGAGTCAGAGGGCATGGCTGCAAGACCCGTCGAGAGGATGTGGCGCATGTCCATGCCGTTCATGACGGCTCCTGCAATGGGATCGGCTGCCATCTCTTCCTGGAAAGCTACTGGAGCTTTCTCAAGGTTCAGGGCAACGGCGGTTGCCAGCATCTCGATGTGCGAGATCTCCTCTGTCGCCGTGTTTAACAGCATGTCGCGGTACTTGGCGGGGCCACGCGAGCCCCAGGCCTGGAAGAAGTACTGCATACAGACGCGGATCTCACCTTCCACGCCGCCAATCGCCTGCTGAAGCATGCGGGCAAATACGGGGTTCGGCTTCTCAACGGTGACGGGAAACTGTAGCTTCTTATCGGTGTAATACATGGGCTCACTCCAAGGTTATTGAGGTTTTAAGCGTGCGTTGTGAGACTGCGACGCCGATCGAGCGCGGCGCGCTGGAGATTACCTGCTGGAAAAGCCGAAAGCCGAAAATGCCTGTTAGACTTTCCGCTGCCGTCCAGCAACCTGCCGATCCTCAGCGTCTTCCGAGGCAGACAGCAGGACTGCCAATGTCATAGGCGGCAACACAAGCTCTTGATCGCCGACTGAGAGGCCCTGGCGTGAGATGATCGCCAGTTGTTCTCCTTCCAACAAGGTGAAGCTGGAGCTTTCGTTGCCAAAGTTGATCAGGATGCGGGCCTCGTCTCGGACCATGACCAACGTTTGCCGCTGATCGTCGCGGGTGACGAGCAGGTGATGCATATCGCCGTCGTTGAAGCAAACCCTGCTCCGCCGCAGTCTGATCAGCGACTTGACCCATGCGAGCATCTCGGCGTGCTTGCCGTCTCCCTGTTCCTCCCAATTCAACTTCGACATCTCGTAGGTCTTAACGTCTTCCGGGTCAGGGATGTCTTCTCCGAAGCCAAACGCCGCAAACTCCTTCTTGCGTCCTTCTGCTACGAGACGACGCATCTCCTCATCTTCGTGATCCGCAAAGTAGAGGAACGGCGAAGACGTGGCCCACTCCTCGCCCATGAACAGCATGGGCATGTAGGGGGCGGTAAGCAGCAGGCCAATCGAAACCTTGGCTGCGTCGAGACCGACCAGGTGTTCGAGCCGCTCACCCCATCCTCGGTTTCCTACTTGATCGTGGTTCTGATCGAAGTGAACAAAGTGATGAGCAGAGAGGCCGTCTGCAGGACGACCGTGCCGCCGTTTACGAAATGTGGAATATTGCCCGTCGTACACGTAAGCGTGCTTCAAAGCCTTGTGGAGGTCTGCCAGCGTGCCAAAGTCGGAGTAGTAGCCACCTTCGCTTACCTTCGGTTGGTAGAGCAGTGCGAAGAGCGCGTGATGGAAGTCGTCGCTCCACTGCGAGTCCATACCATAGCCACTTGCTTCTCGCGATCTCACGATCCTCGGATCATTAAGGTCGCTCTCAGCAATGAGGTGGAACTCTTTTCCTAAGGTTGCGCCCAGCCGCTCAACCTCGGAGGACAGTTGTTCCATGAAGTGGACCGAAGACAAGTCCAGAAAGGCATGCACAGCGTCGAAGCGGAGACCGTCACAGTGATAATCTCTCAACCACATGAGGGCATTGTCGACGAAAAAGCGACGCACTTCGTCGCTTCCCTCCCCGTCAAGGTTGACTGCGCTTCCCCACGGGGTTTTACGATCAGCGTTGAGGTACGGACCAAACTTCGTTGTGTAGTTACCGACTGGACCGAAGTGGTTATAAACCACGTCGAGGATGACGCTGAGGCCGTTCGCATGGCATGCATCCACAAAGCGCTTGAAACCGTCCGGTCCGCCATAGGGTTCATGGGTAGCGAAAAGAGAGACGCTGTCGTAGCCCCACCCTTGCTTCCCTGCCCACGCAGCAACTGGCATCACTTCTACGTGGGTCACGCCCAGATCAGCGAGGTACGGCAAGTGCTGAATGGCACCATCGAAAGTGCCTTCTTTGCTGAAGGTCCCGATGTGTAGCTCATAGATGATTGAACCGGTCTTCGGAGAACCCCTCCAGAGCTGATCATGCCACTCGAAAAGCGCGTGATCGTACAGTTCAGAGAGGCCGTGGACCCCATCGGTCTGCCGCAGGCTCCGCGGGTCAGGAATAGGAGTTTCCTCGTCATCAAGCAGAAAGGCATACTTGTCGCCGCAGCCCGCCTCGTTTACTTCCAGCGTCCACCAGCCGCGCTTGCTGGGCCCGTTCATGATTAAGATCTGGTCACGCCATTTCAGGGACATCTTCTGAGCTTGCGGAGCCCACACGCCAAACTTGTGCACAGCCAAACCTCCTTATTTGCTTTTTGCGAATGGACCACAGCTGACCGTTCAGGCCATGAGCCAACCGCTTGGATTACTGCAGTTGCCGGAGGGTTGCGTCTATGTGTTGGCTGCCCGAAGATGGGCGGCGAAGCCGTCTGCCGGACGGCTACAGGCAGGTCGCAGAACGGCGGTGCTTAGCTCCACGGCGATACGTCGAGCATCTGCGGCAACAAGGAGGCTCCCCTGAACACAGTGAAGCGGGGGGGATTTCGCCAAACCGCATCTTAAGTCGGCATGGAAGCGAATCAGGCTTCAGCCAACTCTGCAGAATTCCAGCATTGCTTTATAAGGGCGACCTCCTCATGAAAACTCGCCCTAGGTGCTAGGGCATGACGTACTGGATGTGTTCCGTCGAACCTCTCTGTCGGAACGCGGCTTCGTTATTTCGTCAGTGCCCCCCGGTCGAGGGGATAAATTCATCCTCCCGCCGTACTAAGAACCGACAGCGGAGTGCTCTCCCTGGGTCTTTAGTGCAACAGCAGCTATGTTTGCCTTTCTTATCTGTCTCGTTGCCGGGGTGCTCACCCGAAACTGTTTATGAGGGGGACGAATCATCAGCGGCAAGGAACAATGCGGTTTTTCGTTCAGGCAAATCTACTGGGTCTATTACCCACAGATGCGGTGGTGTTGGTGGTGGATCAGCCGCGGAACTCGATAGTGGGAGCAGCGTCATGCTGCTGGGAGTGCCACTGTTCTCAGGCTCAGGTGGCGCGGCTGGCGGTTAGTCGGTGGGATGCGTGATGCAATCGCGTTGGCGAAGAGCCGTGAGGATGCGGCAACGGATTCCGGCGTCATGTGCGCGTAAAAGCCGTCCTGCTTGAAGGAAGGAGGTGGTAAGGTTGCTGGCGGGGCAACGGCAAGGCCGTTGAAGGTTTGACTTGCGAAGTGAGCGGCGTTTGTGCAGGCAGGTATCGGAGCAAGGTAGACGGCGACCTCATACCCGTGGGCGCGGTACTTCTGTGCGAGTGCCTGAACGCTGGCGGTTTTATCTGCGTTGAGAAAGCGGGCAGGGAGCTGGCAGTCCGGACTAATCGGGGGATAGTCTTCGGTGTAGTCGACGTGGCCGAGTGCGGCGGCGGTGCGGGCTTCGCGGTCATCGCCGCGAAGAAGCGTCTTGAGAATGGGGGGCCCGACGGTGCTGTAGTTGCGCAGAGGAAATGCGGGAAGTTCAAGCGGATGTGCGATGGCGAAGTGCGCGATTTGCGCAATTGTGTCGTGGCGCAGGAGCATCTCTTCCCCTTCATAAAAACGAGTGTCCTTCGAAGCGGCGTAATCGAGATCCCAGGCGGTGAAGTAGAGGACGATGAGACACGGCTTGGTGTTGTGCGCGAGGTAGTATTCGAGCGCCTGGTCCCCGTTGACGGGCAGACTGCCGACCGTGTTGGGCAGGACAACGGACCTGATGTGAAGCTGGCTATCCACGAGGCGAGGGTCTACGCCGAGAAAGGCGCTCGAGTCACCGAAGACGACGACGTCGGCGTTGAGACCCTGGCTGTGCCAGGGAAAGTCAAGCATAGGCCCCCAGTGGCTTAGCCCCCAGCGCTCGTAAGAAGGCATACGCACGAGTGGAATGGCGCTGAGATAGAAGATTGCTGGGAAGGAGAAGAGCCACAAGAAGAAGCGGATATACTGACGCTCCTGCTGTCGAATCTGCGGGTGGGCCGGAGGCCCGGTGAGGAATTCCTCAAACATCGCGGGTGGGAGCGAAGGGGTTTGCTGACTTGACATGACGAACGCGACCTCCCTAAGAATGACGAACCGAGCCTAGAACTGGAAGTACAGGAACGAGCTGGGGTCCTGCACCAGGATGACCCCGACGAAGAGTAAGACGCCGAGAGTAAGCGCCTAGGCTGCATTGGGATGCCAGACGAAGTAGATGAGCGACGATTTGCGGTCGGCGCCGGTGACTTCGAGCGCGGGCTTGAAGTTGGCGAGGATCTGCTGCGTATTTGGGAAACACCACACAATGACAAAGCCGGCTGCAATCTCCACCAGCGCATTGCGGCCGGGATTGAAGCTGAACGTAGGGACGGCGTGGTGGCGTCCGGCGAGGGCGGCAAGAAATGCGAAGGCGTCGTGAATCCCGCTAGCGCGGAAGAAGACCTGCGCGAGCAGCACGATGGCGAAGGTGAGGATGGCAGCCGTTGGGATGGAGTTGGGGAGTCTGCGGCTGATGAGCGACGCCATCAGGTAGTTGAAGACGATGGAGGCGCCGAGGACGAGCAGGAATGCGGGCTTCCAGTATGCGTAGAAAGCCAGCGAGGCGATGGCAAGCCAGGCGACGACCGCTCGGCGGCCGAAGTGCGCGGCGACCTGGTAGCCGATGAGGGCAACGGGGAGAAAGCCGAAGAGGAAGGGGTAGGAGTTGAAGAGCAGGGGTGGGCTCCGGAGCGGGAAGATGATTTTGTGAGCTGTAAGCTGAAGAGCTTCAGGCTGTCAGCTTGAAACAAGGCAATAGCCTGAGACAAGGGCTAGACACGGGCAATGACATCTATGCGGGCTGGCGGGCGTTTTCGAGTTTGTACTCGATGATGCCGACGAGTTGGCCGACGTTGTGGAGGTTGCCGAGCTCGTAGGTTTTGAACTTGATCTTCATGCGGGTTTCGATGGAGACGATGAGGTCGACGTGGGCGACGGAGTCCCAGCCGTCGATGTCGGCGGCGGTGGTTTCGGGCGTGAGGGTGATGGAGTCGTCGTCGAAGACGTCGCGGAAGATTTCGTCTAGCTGACGGTAGAGGTGATCGTTTGCCATGGAGCTCTCTGGATGAGTTGCATGTGGAGGGGTTGGGTGTGAAGTCGGCGAGAGCGAGCGTAGAAGGGGCGGCGGTGTGGACGATCTCGTGCTTTGGAAAGGTGCTAAAGGCCAGGGTGGAGGAGGATGGTGTCGGGTTTAAAGGCGTAGAGTGAGCCGGCGGATCGGCGAGTTCCTGCGGGTAGAGTCCGTAGTCGGCGAGACGGATGTCGACCAGAAGACCGCTACGTGGGGCGGGGCGGCGAAGGTGGAGCAACAAGTGTGACAGCTTGGAGGGAGCCGAGAACGGCAAGCTTGATGGCTGCCAGATTTGACAGCGCATCGTTGTGCGTAATGAAGCGTTGGATGTTTTTGTGGAGGCGGTTGGCTCTGACGAAGGCCATTTGGAAAGGAGCAAGCGCGCGAAGCGCCCCGAAGGACCGAGGCCTTCCACCTGCTGCGCTTGTGCTAAGGCATCGTTCCACTCGGCGCGCAGAAGCAACCAATCCAGGGAGACGGGCACGCTGAACAACTCCTAATGTGTGGGATCGTGCGGGTCGGCCGACGTGACAGCGCGAGACTCGGGCACTAGGATGCGGATCGAATTGTCCGCGTCGCCTGAGTGACCCTTTCGCACAAGCGCGAATCTTAGAAGATCAACGCTTGATGGACGCATGAATAGCACTCGGAGCAGAAACAGTCGTCCCTCAGGTGCAACGCCGAGTATGCTTCCGCGCAAGGTTTTATCAGATGGTCGGCAAGGAGAGAAGTCGGATGTCCACAAAAAATGACGCGACTGATAAGGCCAGACGCGTGAGCCATGATGCAGGTGGGGCCGTAATGAAGCCGGCTATCCCACGTGCAAGTTGGATGCGCAAGACGGACGGCTTCCTCATGTTCGCGGGCTTTGCGCTGGCACTCATCTTCAGCCTTGCGCTTGGCCATGGTCGTATCTTCTGGGAAGACGAGATGCTGGGATGGATGCTGCTCACGGATCCATCGTGGCACCACATGGTGCAGGCGTGGAAGATGGGTGCCGACGGCGGCGGATTTGCTTTCTATGTGACGTGCCGCGTCTGGCTTCATCTGTTCGGCCCGTCCGAAGTGGCATTCCGGATGTACTCAGCGGTTTGTTTCGGGGTAGCCTTCGTCATAAATTGGGTGGTGGCTCGGCGGTTTTACGGTTGCTGGACCGTAGGGTTCGCTCTGTTCAACACGTACTTCTGCAGTCCACCCATCGTTCTGCACTTGGTGGAAGGCCGATTTTACGGGCTGCTGATGATGGCGACGGCGCTGACCGTGTGGCTTGCGGTGAGATCCGAAGATCTTCCGCAGCGCGTGCCTCTGGGCTGGTACCTCGCCATGTTTGCGGCGCATGCGCTGCTCACAACGAGTCATCTGCTAGGAGTGGTTTACAGCTTCTTTGTTCTTGGCGGAATGGTCGTCACGAATCGGCTCGCAGGCAGGTGGCAGCCCGGACTATATGTGGCCGGCGCGCTGAGCTGGTTGCTGCTTGTGCCGGAGCTGCCTGCGATTCGCGCCTCTGCGGCGGTTGGAAAGCCCTGGTTCTGGACGGTGCAGCCAACCGCGAAGAGACTGCTGGGCCCACTCACGGCGTTTAGCGGGGAGGTCGCCCTCGTGATGCTTGTCCTGGCCCTGCTTGCAAGTTGGTCAGTGTGGCGTGCGGGATCCGCCTGGCGATCGGTTACGACTGCCTACCGTCGGCGTCGTTCCGTGTACATTACTACGGCGGCACTGCTCATGGTTCCTGTCGCCTTTCTGGTGGAGAGGTTCTTTGGAGCGTCCCTTTTTACCAATCGCTATCTCATCCCGGTGTCGATTGCTACGACCTTCCTGACGGCCGAGTTGCTCACCTTAATTGATTGGCGGGGACTGCTGCCAGCACGACTACGTAGCTTCCCGACCATGCTCCGAGGGGCCTCTGCCGCGGCGCTGGCTGGGGTGATTGGAGTGTGGGTTTTCTGGCACCTGCCCGGTTACATTATGGCGCAGGAAGCGTACACGTCGAAGCTCTCCGCGATGCTGCCAAAGGGAGTACCGGTGCTGCTGGAAGACGCCTGGACTTTTACCGAGGTGATCGGGCGCGAGCATGATTCAGGCGTGCAGTACCTGTACCCGCTGGATTGGCAACAGACAGTAAGCCCCTATGCGCCGCGACTCGAGGTTACGCAGTACAACCTAATGAACAATTGGAGGAAGGCGGGGTACTTTTCCGGCTCTATCGTCTATCTAAAGGATTTTCTGGCACGCACACCTGAGTTCCTGGTGCTGGACGCCCAGGTGCCGCGAGATGCGACCGCCAGGACGCCCGACCCACCAGCTATCGGAAATCCGCTGGCGCTCAGATTTGCAGCGACGCCGGGGTACTCTGTTCAACGTTACGCAGCCATGGACCGGCGCGGACTCATCATGACTGCCTGGATCGTGAAGCACAACCCGCCTTCCACTGGACTGCCCCTAAACCTAGCACCTAAATGATCGGGCTCGCTTGAGCAACTTGCATCAGACGGGAGGCTGGGCGGATCGCCGCGCTCATGTGATTCTGACCGGACCTACTTCAGCATCTCGTCGTGCCTGAAGATCCCACTGTTCCAGCTGGCTTTGTTCCGGGAAGCCAAGGAGGCGGAGTGTTCCCTCGATTACACCGGAGATGTGGCAGGTCACATTCGGTTGGTGCGTGCGTGAGAAGCTGAGGGTCTGCTTGGCAATCTGGGCTACCCTTTCCAGTTGGTGCGATGCCTTTTCAACATAAGCGGCCTCTTGCGGGCGGTCAGCCAGACCAGGACCTGTCAGGTACAGAAGATTGATCGCTGCTTCGTGAGGATTGTTGATCTCGTGAGCGATCGATGCGCTGAGACGACAGGCTACAGCCAGCTTTTCACTTTGCATGAGAGCGAGTTCTGCTTGCTTACGCCGCGTAATGTCCCCGCAAAATCCAGTCACCTTGCACGCCACTCCATCGATACTGGCCGTGGGCGAACCTTGACAGAGGATCCAACGAACACCGGTCTGGGTGTTTACCCGATACTCGCAGGCGAACGATCCGTTCGTAGACACCGCGTGAGAAATCTCACCTTCGACTCTGTCGACATCGTCGGGATGCACCTTGCTGCGCCAGACCTCATAACTGGCCTCTGTGCCTTGCTCGAGTTCATGCATTTGATAGAAGCCTGCCGACCACTTGGATGTGTCGCTCCTCGTATCCCATTCGAAAAAGCCCACATTAGCTCCATCGAGTGCCATACTCTCGCGTCCTTCGTTCTCCAACGCGAGTTCCTTGACGCGGTCCGCTGCCAGCTCCTCTTTGAGCCGGGCTTGCTGAGCGCGGGAACGATGCCGCGTCAGGAAGTGCGTAAAGGCGCCCAACACGACCGAGACACAGATGAAGACACCCTCCCGGAATTGCCAGCTTGTCACGACCGGCGACAACGTGAGCGGCTGCTTACGGAAGATGAAATGCTCGATCATCGGGCCGGCCACGCACGCACATACGATGCATGCCTCAACTCCCCAGATCAGTGCCGCCACGGCTACGATTGGCAAAGCAAAGATATACGGAGTGCGGTGCGTCGGATCAAGACTGAGGCTAATCAGGGTTGGTATGCAACCAAAAGCTGCGCCTGCCAAGCTAAGCAGAAGAGGGTGTGTTCCTCTCGCTTTGGTGGCACCGCGCTGCCCGCTGTGTCGGAGCGAGTTGCTTCGGACGTGAGTGACGAAGAAGGCAATGCGGAACCCTGTGCGAGATATCAGTTGTCAAGTTTACTCTAGCTACTGGACAATCGCATCAAGTTCTGCCGCAACGGCGACCGCCGCAGTTTTGTTGAAAGCAATACTGAAGATGCCGACGTTGCTTCCCCTCTTGAGAACTGGATTGAGCTAGTGATCCTCATACATCCGCTCAATCAAGCCGTTCAGCCTAACCGGAATGAGTGTGTCTTTCTTGTGGACGGATTGCCTTGGAAGAAGACGGCTTGTACCTGCGGACCCATGAACCCTGAAGCTCCGCTCCAAACTTCCTTCGGCAGGTGCCCCAAGGCACTTGGAAGTCGGCTATCTGAAGCTAAGTCGCTCGCATTGAACCAAGCGTCGGGGCATGGTGTCCGTCTCTACGGACATGCGATCGCCACCGAGGTCGTAAATCCGCTCGAAGCGCTGAACAATGTCCTCTACGTGATAGCGAATGATCCGCAATCGCCGCCCGCGATCAAAGGTTATGCTAGGCTTGCCCAGAAGCAGGTTGAGCTTATTAATATAGTCGCGAATCACTTGCTTGCGTCCGACAACGATTCAGGTGCTTGACCAGCGCGATCCGCAACATGTGCGCGACGTTAAACTTGGCTACCTTGTCCAGCGTGTCCAGCCATCCCGGGAAGAGTAAGCAACCTCCGTTTCTATCTGTTTCCGCTAGCCGTGGCAGCATACCGTCTACAGTGCTCCAGATACGCCACTTCGTGAGCGGCGATGAGCGAGGTAACGCTTGTCCACAACCAGCTGGGAGCGTCCAGGCTCTTCGAGTGCCTTCTACGAAGCTCGGCCTGCCAGGCCAAACTGGTCTTTCGATCCATCTGTCGGCCGTGAGCACGCCCAACCACACCAGCTAGGTAACGTGCGGCAGCGACCGCTTCTTCTTGGGAGAGCTGATCCAGATCGAACTTAAGGTCTTGGGGCATGAGCTCACGCAACACCACCGACTTCCGCAAAAACGTGACGGGCAGCATCCGTTCTCCCAGGTAGGGCGAAAGCCGGCAAGCGCCTAAGACGACGCGCTGGGCGTTGCTCAAGTTTGCCTTGATCTCGAGTGATGGAGCGACCGCTTCCGTGGCCTCTTTGAGATCTATGAGACAGTAGCTCTTGTCTTTCTTCTTGCCGATACCCAGAAGAACTGCATACCGCAGCCGGCCAAGGGAGCTGCATCCCTTCATCCAGTAAGCCGCATCGAGGACAGTCACCTTCGTTCTCGGTTCCCTTCCCTTGACAACGAGAACCTTCGCTTGAACCTCCTCCTCATGGAACAAGTTTGTGATCGCCTCCTTTTCTGACTCATCGAGAGCCCAAAAGCGCTCACCCAGGGGAATATTAGGCTTCACGTCCTCAATCCGCTCTTCGGCCAGATGCTCCCAGCGCCGCTTTCGAGACTGCTTAAGCACGGATCGAATCGGAGCTAATTCGCCCGCATCGATGACGGCGGTGAATCGTTTCTGAGACACAAGTGCGTGCTCATATCCTTCCACTATCTGTTCCAGCATCTTGACCAGGGTGACACCAGGGAGATCGGAGCCACGCGCCGCGGTTGCAAGCGAATGAGCAAGCCGGATCAAATCGTGGGCAGGGTTGCCGATCACAGTCTGATCGAGATCGCGAATCTGGATCTCGACATTTCCGACGGCATTAGCCAGAGGGCCTATGTTTCCAATGTGACAGTCTCCACAAATCCAAATCGCAGGCCCTTGCGGGAGAGAGTCGCGTGAAGCACTCTCCAGCCATTGGTAAAACTGGCGGGTATTGCCCCGAACATAGCGGTGTGCCGACTCTGCCATTTTGGCCTGTCGTCGTCGCTCAAGGACTCGCGCCCGATCTTTAGGAGAGGTGTTCTTCTGTGACATACTCATACTCCTAGTGTTACAGGTATGTGTGAATGACCCTCCTCTCGTTGAGTGCGAGCGATGATGAGGGGCCTTACTTTGGATGGGAAGTCGGACGATTCAGAAGGTCGGATGATGTGTTGATGGCGTGTGGTCATCAGCTGGGCGACTGAGAGGCCTTGCGCGATCTTCTTCTTCTTGGGCAATTGGATTGCTGCAGGAGCTTTGGCATTTCTCGATTCCTGCCTTCAAGAGCATCTTCTGGTTTAGAACAGACGAAGGTGACCCGCAAGCAGGTGATGATGTTCATTACAATTGTTTCCGCACCCCGGCTTCCCTCTCTAGTGTCGAAACCTGATCTGCTATATCTCCCTCCATTGCGGCTCTCGCCTCACCGATCCGGAATGTGAGCGACGATAATCTCTGGGTCACATCCTCTTCAAGGAAAGCTAATCCGGAGTAGAAGGCAAGGAGAGAAAGGACCAAACCGCACCACGCGGTAGAAGTTGCTACCCATTGCACGCCTTTCAGTGCGAAGGCGGCGGCTCCTGAGGTTCGCACGATGGCCACTACCAGCACTACGCCGAGTAGTGGCTTCCCCTTGAACGTCACGATGGCAAGCATAACGAGGCAAAGTGTAAGGCAAAGGAGGAAGATGCCAGTCGCTGGACTCGTCGGGGATGGAGGGCCGCCCAATAGCGAAAGACCCTGCACCACCCAAGCTGCGCCGAAGATGGCGAACGCCGTCGCCCCACCTGCATCCCGAGCCAGGAACGCCAAGAGGCTTGGTCCCAGTTCGAGTGGGGCGACAAACGCAAGGAGCATGTACGCTACCTCACGCGCCTCCATAGCCGGAATCCAGTGCAGCAGAAAAGCGCTGTATAGGACATTTCCCACGCCAAAGGCAAACGACGCCAGCGGAATGGAACTTGCATAGGGACGAAGAACGATCTGCACCGGGATGTCGGCCATTTTTGCCAATGCTATGCCTCTGTTCGTACATGCCTGTAAATGTCAAGAAGCTAAGATAACGATGCCGATAGAAACAACTTCGTCCTGTATGTGATGAGAAGCAGACCCGTAGAAACAGGTCTGATTAGAACAGTGCTTTCAGACGCTTCAGCAGATTTCCTCGAGCGACTTGCGCTCGGCGGCCACGCCCCAAATAGCTTGAGCCACGCCGGCGAGGATCATGATTACGGCGCTCGCCATGAAGCCGTAGAAGATGGGCATACGAGCATTGCGGTTGAGCAGCGAGCCGAATATCAAGGGACCGAGCACGCCGCCGAGCAGCGTGCCAACCGCGTAGAAGATCGCGATCGCGGAGGCACGTATCTGCTGTGGGAACAGCTCGCTGGTGGTGAGATATGCAGAGCCCGCAGCTGAGGCAGCAAAGAAGAACGATACGGCCCACCAGGCCACCTGCGAGACGGCTGAGAGGCGGCCGTGCAGGAAGAGCAGGCTGGAGGTGCCGAAGACCACGCCGGTGATGCAAAAGTTGAGCGCGATCATGGTGCGGCGTCCCACGGAGTCGAAGAGGCGGCTGAGCAGCACAGGGCCGACGAAATTTGTGAACGCGATGGGCAGGAACAGAACGCCGGCATGGGCTGCGGAGACGCCGTAGAAGCGAAGTAGGATGAGGGTGCTCGAAAAAAAGACGGAGTTGTAGAAGAACGACTGTGCCATAGTCAGAGCAAGGCAAAGCAGCGCACGGCTGCGGTGCCGCGGGCCGAGAAGCTGCGCGACGCGAGTGAATAGATTTCCGGTGCTGCGATGGACTTCAATCGATTCAGCGACTGCTGCCTGTGGCCCGTGCTGCTCGGCGACGGCCTCTTCGATCTTCCCCACGATCATCTCGGCTTCCTGAACTCGTCCGTGAGCAAGGAGCCAGCGCGGGCTTTCCGGAATATGCCGACGCAGAAACAAGATGCCAATAGCAATGGGGAGACCGGATAGCATCGCAGCGCGCCAGCCCAGGCGCAAGCCGAAGCCATGATCGGACAGGAAGCCAACCGCCACGAGCGAGCCGAGAATCACGCCGATCCAGAAGGTAGAACCAATGATCAGGTTGGCTGCGCCACGTACGCGGGCAGGAATTAGCTCGTCGATAGCAGACGTAATGGCAGTATATTCACCGCCGATCCCTGCGCCGGTAATCGTTCGGCAGAGTGTGAAGGTGATCAGATTCCAGGAAAATGCCGTCAACGCCGTGGAGCAGGCGTAGACCGCGAGCGTCCAGAAGAAGATGCTCTTGCGGCCAAAGCGATCAGCCAAGAGGCCGAAGACGAGAGCGCCAATGACGGTACCCGCAAGATAACCTGTGGACGCGAAGCCGAGCTGGCGGTCATTGAGGTTCAGCGTGATGGCAGACTTAAGCGCGCCCGAGATCGAACCGCCGACGCCGCCTTCCAAACCATCCAACAGAAATGTGATGCCGAGCGCCAGCGCCATCCGCATGTGCCACCGGCTCCACGGCAGGCGATCCAGGCGAAGAGGAAGGTTGGTTTGGATGGCCTGTTCGGTGCTCGGCATGGGCAAACTCCTCACTTGCAAAAGTGCTCATTGTGCGGACAACAGACAACGCAAGATTGCAGCAAACGCCAGAAACCAACGATAAGGCGCGTCTGTTAGCGGATAAGTTGCGCCAAGGCGTGCAGGTCCCGTTCGCCGTGCGATTGACGCAGGTAGAGGTCGGCTTCCGCATAGCGGCGGGCGACAGACTGGTTCATGGCGAGAGGCTGCGGACCGTAGGCGCGGGCGAAGCGGCGCAGTACGTCGGTGGCGAGCTGCTCGACGGTGTGGCGCAGGGCAAGCGCGCGAATTTGCGCTGCGGCGATGTCAGTTGGTGCTGCATCCATCTCATGCGCGGCTTGCGTCAGCAGCGCTTGCAAGGCCCAGACATCGGCATACATCGCGCCAAGGTGCGCCAGCGTGTGGGGGTCATCACGCTTGTTTGCCATGGCGGCGTCAAGCAGGCCCGCGACGCCTCCGGCCCAGCACGCAGCGGGTCCGCAGGCACCGTGCCAGAAGCCAGGACGCGTGAGGTACCAGCCGGGCTCGCCGATGATAGATTCAACTCGGAGCGTGGCTGCGTTCAGGGTCAGACCGCCGGTTTGTGTGTCGCGAAAGGCGTCAACCTGCCAGGGGGTTAGGTCGGCGTACCATCGGTCGTGATTGAGGCGCAGGTCAAGGTCAAGCAACAGCGGGTCCGGCCCACCTGTGATTATGAGGGTATGGTCGACAAGGCCGATACCGCTACAGAACGCCTTCTGGCCTGAGATCGTATAGCCGTCGGCTTCAGGGCTAAGTTGAAGTGCGCGCCCAGGTATTTCGGACGCCCAGACGGCATAAAGTGCATTCGGCGCGGGTTTGCGGCCGTCTTCTGCCAGGATTGCGACTGCGTCCCAATGAGCCTCGGCCAGCTTGGCCAGCGTCAGGTCTTCCCGGGCGACCTCAAACAGCCGGCTGTGCCGCGCTGCGGTCTTGCCAGCGGCAGGTAGCGGCAAAGTCTCATTTACGATCTGTCTGAAGCGTTCGGCGAGCGCGTTCAAGCGGCACCTCCATTATGCGCGGCCAATGCGTCCGCAAAGCCGTTCGGCGCACGGCCCTCGCGGCGTCCGCTGGTCACCACTAACAACCGTGTGTCCGCAGCCGCGCGGTAACGACCGGCCTTCAATCGATTCCACAGATCATGGTCTTCGGCAGTACGCAATGGATTCCAACCGCCTGCTGCAAGGTAAGCGTCCGCACGAATGCCCAGGTTGGCCCCGTGAACGTGAGGGTGGGTACCGTCCGGGTTCATCAGATAGGACAAACGGAAGCGGCTCGGAACCTCGGCGTCGTGCTCGGTGAATTCGTCCACATCGATGATCCCGGCCACCGCGACGTACCCCTCGACGGCACGTGCGAGTTGGTCGACGAGCCAGGTTTCAGGTACCTCGCAGTCGGCATCCGTATTGGCCAGCCAGCAGCGCTCTGTTGGGACCGGGGACCGGCTGAGAGCTGCTTCAGCAGCTCTCGCGCGCGCGGCTCCCACGCAGGCCAGATCGGTTTCAATTACCAGGCCGGCCTGACGGGTCAACGCAGAGGCGATGCGGTACGTGTCATCCGTCGAGCTGTCCGCAACCACAACCAAGTCGAAGCTAACGTTCAGGGGGAGACGGCGCTGCGCCGCAAGAACGGAACGCAGGCAACGTTCCAGCAGCACCTCTTCATTTCGCGCGGGGATCAGTACGGCTATGTGCCAGGCTGTATTGCTAAGCGGGTTCATCGGCGCACCAGGCGATCCAAGCGAAAGGTGGGGTGACGCTCGGAATATTCGAGCGTCAGCGATGGCAGGGCGAGCAGCGCGGAGTGAACTTCGTCACCGGAGAGTGTGTGGTCCTCCGAGTAGCCAAGCCAGTGCGCGGCAAGAACGGTGGCGCCAGGTCGGAGTGGCTCGATTATGGCTTTGGCGAGTGCCGTCCATTCAGCAAGCGGAAGGTAGTAGCCAATCTCGCTCAGGACCACGAGGTCGGTTGTCGCACTGGGTAGAACATCGGGTATGGAGGCGCACTCCACCGTTACGTTGGGCAAGCCAGCGCAGCGCTGGCGTGCCCTTGCAACGGCGGTTGCCGAGAAATCGAGAGCATGGACGTGGTCACACGCGGAGGCCAGTCGCTCTGTCAGAACGCCAATGGAACAACCAGGCTCAAAGGCACTCGCATAACGTCGCTCCGCCAGCGAGTTCAGGATGTGGTCATAGCGGAAGAGCTCCGAAGGCTTTGACGAAAAGCTCCAAGGGTCAGCCTTTTTCTGGTACTTCGCTTCGAAAAAGGTGGCTGACGAAGCGAATCTAGGGACGCTTGTGCCAGGGATGTAGATTTCAAAGGTGCGTTCCGCAGGCTGCAGCAAACGAGCGGAGAGAATGGGCTGGTCATCACTGTGAGAGAGCTGAGATGCGTGGGCGGAAAGTGCGTGCAGCTTGGTCGCACGCTCAGCTTCGGTCAGCGCGACGGATGACAGGGGCACCCCTGCCAGCGTCTCTGGCGTCCCGCGATGCCATGTCCAAAAAAGGTAGTAGAAGAGTCGAATCCCGGTAGCTGCGGCAACCTGAGCAGCGGCGCGTCCTGCGGCTTCGTGATCGGGATGGAAGTCATAGGGCCAGGGCGCGATAATCTGCATGCCGGGCTTTGCCGCAGTGCGGAGCGCGTCGGCGATCTCCTCTTCGTGCTCCGAGACGAAGCGATCCGGGATACCCAGTCGCTTAGTCATGCTTTCGGGAACGCCCAGCCTGGCGAGCGCTTCAATCTGTTCCGGCACACGCACGCGATCCAGCCCCAAGGTGTCGGCATAAGCCCCCTCACCGTCCGTGATGGCGATTACCGTCACTGGCACCCCCCCATGCGCCCTCAGCCGGGCAATAAGGCCGCCGGCGCCCAGCGTCTCGTCGTCGGGATGCGGGGCCAGGATGATCGTCGGCACCAGGGGCGGTGTCCAGTCAGCGGCTGCGGAAAGGTATGAAAGCCAATCGTCTTCTGCGGTGATCGGGATGATGGTAGGCATGCGTGCGATGCGGCTGGGTGCTTCAGATGCGGGCTTCCTGCCACTTTCCTCTCAAAAAGAATGTGCTGCTCAGTACCAGGGCAAGCACCTGTGCAACCAGGATGGAAACAAAGACGCCGTTCAGCTTCAGAGGCGTGTGCGTGGAAAGAAACCAGGCGAGGGGGATCTCGATGACCCAAAAGCCGATGAGGTTGAGGTATGTGGGCGTGACCGTGTCTCCCGCGCCGTTGAACGCCTGCAAGAAGATGGCGGCAAAAGCGAAGAAAAAGTTGCCGTAACAGAAAATGCGCAGAGCCATTACTCCAGTTGGGATGGCGGACGGGTCATGCGTAAAAAGACCAACGAGCTTGGGAGCTAGCAGAATAAACAGCAGACTCAGACCGCCCAGGAAGCCGAAGTTCAGCACGCCGGTACGCAAGATAGAGCTTTTTGCGCGATCCGGTTCCTTCGCCCCGAGGCTCTGACCAACTAACGTAGCGGCCGCGTTGCTTAGGCCGAAGGTAGGCAGCAGGATAAAACCCGACAGCCGAAAAGCAATGGTGTATCCCGCAATCGCGATTGGTCCGAAAAGACTGACAATGCGGACGAGCGCAAGCCAGCGTCCTTGCTCCAAGACAAATTGAAGAGCGCCGGCCCCGGATATCTTCAGGTACGACAGCATCTCCTGAACGTTAAGCCGCAAGTGTTTGGCTTGGATGCGGAGCCGCTCATTCCCGCGAGCTAGCCTATAAAACTGATACAGCACCGCGCAACCGCGGCCTATCAGCGTCGCCACGGCAGGGCCAGTAACGCCGAGCTTGGGGAATGGGCCGACACCAAAGACCAAAAGAGGATCGAGCGCGAGATTGATGATGTTTGCAACCCATAGCAGCCGCATGGCGATCGCGGCGTCGCCAGCTCCGCGGAACAGCGCGTTCGAGAGCGAGATCATGATGATGACCCCGCATGTGCCAAGCGCAACGTGGGCGTAGTTGGTCCCGACAGCGAGCACAGACGAGGTGGCTCCCATCAGCGTCAGCAGCTTGGGCGCGAGGAAAAACAGAGGAACTCCAAGCGTAACGCTAATCAATAATCCCGCTCCGAGCGCCTGCACGGCATCGATTGCGGCCTTGTCCTCGTCATCTTCACCAATACGTCGCGCAACCATGGCGGTCGCTGCCGTGCTGAGGCCGGAACTGATGGCGAAGACGACCGTCAGTAATGACTCCGTCAAGCCCACCGAGGCGATGGCGTCTGGCCCGAGTTTGCTAACCCAGAACAGGTCCGCGATAGCAAAGACTGACTCGAGTGCCATCTCCAGCATCATGGGAATGGCGAGCAGCGCAATGGCCTGGTTAAGGCTGAAAGCTGCGTAGTCGATCTTGGTGCCGGCGAGAGACTTCTTCAGAAGGTCCCAAAGGGCAAAACTCTGCTCTTTGTCTGTCGCGGTCTCCTGCATCGGTCTCCGTTCCTCGTTCACTTAGTGCAGAGCGGCGCAAGAAGGGTTGTGTCTCCTAGCATCACGAGGATTCGGGCAACAACTTTGCGCAAGTTGTTTCACAATGCGCATGCAGCCGATCGCAATATTGCCCGAATGCCCATCACGAAATTGCTGCTCAGCTCATGAAGAGAGGAGGAGTCTCTCCACTCCAACCCGAAGACCAATTGCACTCCAGATTTCGGGGAGCGTTCCTGACAGTCCTGGTGCAGCCGCGCAAGAGCGGAGAAAAACCTCGGCTGATCCCGCAAGGAAATCCACGACTAAGAAGAAGTAGACAGTTTTCAGGGAGGGCGGCTATTCAGCCGCCTCCCTCATGCTCAAACCCAAGCTGGGTGTCCGTTTAGCAATCGCCAGGGAGATTGTGGCTCAACACGCTTTACGCACACATTGTGGCATGGCAGCCAACCGTGGAGCTCGGTGAGGTGGCGGCAAGTGCTATAGAAAACGACCTAAGACCTGACCGGCCAGTCCACCAAAGCCGCCCCGTGTCTCAGGAGCCCGGTGTTCCCCATCACGTGCCGACGTGCACTCTCAGAAGTGTGAGGTTTAGGAAAGCAGCCTTCGGATCGATCCTGCAGCCGCCGTATCCCAAGCGGGAGGTGTAATCGGGACTCTTGGGGTTGTAGGCGTGCGACAGCTTTATTAAAGTGGTCGGCGAAGGACAGCATCGCAGCATGTTTGGCATTCTAGGCATCGATTGGCCCAACCTCTCGCTTAGCTAAGGCAGAACCTTCCCTGCCTTGTCCCCCCAGGACGGGCCATCAAAAAGGCATTTGCATCGAACCGGGACCCTGACGAAGTACGTGGCCGGTCGTAGGCACAGTGCGCAGAAAGGCTCTTACTGAATAGGGGTCTTGAGAACGGATGGCACGGCAGCGGGCGGCTTGGGAGTCGCCGCGTTTCGGCTAGGTTTTAGAACAACAAAGGCGACCAAGAAGGTGACGACGATCCCCACGATGAGGTAGAAGAGGATCGAACTACACCTTTGGCCGCGAGGCTCGGGATGGGTGGCAACAGCCTTCGGGTTCATGATGCTTCCTCTATAAAAAGAACACTGATGTCGAAGAAAAGTTTAGTAGTTGTCTCTAGTGGTGTGACGTGACTGTCCGATAAGCGGGGGGCGGGCCGCTTTCATCGTCGATCCGCAGTATCTCTTTGAGTCGTCGTACACGAGGGTAAGTTTCAGACATTCAAAGCGCGCGAAGAAGTCTTCCCATGTCACTCTTTCACAAAAGCCGTTTCCTCAATCGTTTTCTTATGAAGAAGACTCATAGACGCAGGCTCGGCATCGATCCTGTTGGGCTCTATATTCGCTGGAACGATTCCTTGTGAATCCGCCCAGGCTCTGATCTCGTGGCTGTCGGTGGTGGGTCCTTTAATTGCCATCGCAACTTGGATGGCTTGCTTTCGTGTAGGGCTGCATGGAAAGGGCATTGGTCCTGCTCGAAGGCGCCTACACCAGAGAAGATCCAACGTTCCTATCCGACGACAGATAAGCGCATCAGCACCGCTTATCCGCAGAGAAGCCTCGAACCGAGGATCAAGAGCCTAGGAACGCTCTTGGGAGAGCTAACACAAAATCGATTGTTATTCGCGGCAAAGCCTCGATGTCATGTCGTATCGACGTACTATCGTTTCCGCCCAACAGACACCCGCGCCGCATGGCAAACAGGCTGAAAGCCGCTGCCAACGCGGATCCGCCAAAGGAAACAACCATACCCGCGCCGACGTGCGGGGTATGAGCAAGGCGATGTACCCCGAATTGCGCGAGGATGATAACGCCCGGAAACACAAGGCTGACCAGCCCGGCGGTCGCCCAGACTGGTTTTGCGTTACGAAGCCGCTGTGAGACTGCACCGATCAGCCCTGCCGTGAGAACCGCATAGACCGCTTCGATCAACATTGCTCCAACAGCCTGGTGAGGACCGGCTTTTAGATTGCTGCTAAAGAAAGCTCCGGCGCGGAAGAGTGCGCTGATGAAGGCAGCTTTCCAGCTCCACGGCGGAATGAGCGTCCGTAGAGGACTGGAGACGATCTCCGACACGCCACGGTAGAGGTTTTCAGGAAGTTCCTCCCGAGGTTTCGTCTCCGACAAAGTTATTCCTAGCCAAAGTCCTCGCGACATGTTCATTTTCCGAAGGAGGTACTAACGTGAGAACGCAGGACTGACCCCCCGCATTCTCCAGATCGGGCCTCCTTCGTAAAGGGGGCCCTCTTCCCGGATGAAGGCAGGCGGGGTGCCTGCTAGGAGCCAAATGTGGTAATCGGCCGGTTGTTTGCCGACGATCGGTGCCACGACCCCAGCGATGCCTCCCAACTCTACGTGCAACGTGAAGTCTGTTGCCTTCCAGCGCAGCAATCCGACCGAGAACGGCAAGCTGCCGGTGGGTTTGATCGAGATACGGATCAAGCGCGGCTTAGCTCCAGGAACAACGTACGAGATCTTCGTCTCTGGCGTTGAGGGGCTGATGTTGAGGAGGAGATTTGGGGGGAGACCATTTGAAACATCCGGAGGGAGGTCCATGTGCTCGACCGTGACTTTGCCGTCATCGGCGCGGTTTGTAATCTCCCCGGTTGCTGCGTTGATCAAGAAGTCCAAGGACTTCGGAAAAGACGGGCCATGTTGAATGTGATGATCGGTGATCAGGTGGAAGAAACCACGCTGAGAAAAGACCGTCAGGTCATCGTCGACTGATCCATCCCGGAAGTGGAAGATCAGTCGCGAGGTGACCCGGTCCCCATGAACAGTTTGGGTGTTTTCACCGGTGGCAATCGTTTTGCCTTCGAGTGTCTCCAAGGTCACAAACCCGTGGCTGGAGCCCTGGGCAAAACGAACTGGAATGGGTTCGGCGTTCGCAGAGTGTGTCGCTAAGAGGAGTAAGGAGACGTAAAAGCTCTGAATTGCACGATTCACGACGATGTCTCCCTTCACCCTGGTAAGTTGTGACTGACGTTGGGATCGGCGCGTATTGCGGATCGCTACAGATACATTGCGTTTAGAGATCCCTGACGCTTCATGGGTTGGGTTCAATGGCCCCAACCCAAGGTCAATTTAGCAGAGGCGTGTGCCTCCAGACTCCAACGGGTCCTTAGTAGTTGAGCTTTGATGGCCCCGGAGCGTCAGCCGTCAGTCCGCGAACGGCTTGCTGCCTGATGAGGCAGGAACAAGGTGAACACATTACCCCTGTGGTTTTCCGCAGTCGAACTACGCACACGCAGTTGTCCGGCGTGTCGCGCAATGATTTCTTTGCTCACCCACAGACCCAAGCCGGTTCCTCCGATTCCTTTGGTTGTATAAAAAGCATCGAAATCTTCTCTAAAACTTGTGGCTCCATACCATGGCCCGTATCAGCAACTGTGAGCACGATTCCTTTTTCGCCAGTTCTCCAGTTGAGGCCCTCGCGACTTCTAAGGATGAGGCGACCACCAAAGGAATGCATCGCATCGATGGCATCTCCCACGAGGTTGGTTAAAACCTGACGGATCTCCCCTTCGAAGCATTCGACAGGAAGTACGGCCCGGCTGCGATTTTCAACGCTGATTCCGGAGTTGACGAAGCGACCCTGATATATCGAGAGGACACTTCCGAATAGCTCTTCGCTGGAAACACAAGGGGCGTTGCTCGCTTGCTTGTAGAAACGCAGCGTCTGAGTGGTGATGATGGACACAAGACGCAGTTCACGTTCAGCAGTCCCCAAATAGTCCTCAAGCTCAGTGTTGTTTTGACAATTGCGGGCAAGATAAAGCAGATTCGTGACCCATTCGAGCGGGTTGTTGATCTCATGAGCAATTGAAGCAGCCAGACGCCCCACCGCAGCGAGCTTCTCGTTTTGCAGCAAAGCCGCCTGTGCTCGCTTCAACTCGGAAACATCCCTTGAGAACGTGACGATTCCGGTCTTGGTGGGGTAGACCTCCAGATCGATCCACAGGTTCAACGGATCAGGATGGTAGGCTTCGAATTGAGCTGAAAGATTACGGTGCATCGCATTGTTCAAGTGCTCCAAAAACGGCGAACCCTCGTACACAGACTCCGGAAAAGCTTCCCATATGACTTTGTGAAGCAGCTCGTCACCGGCACCGTACAATGCCTCAGCGCTCGGGTTTAGATAGGTAATCTTCCATTCCCGGTCTACACTCATCACCGCGTCTTTGGTGGCTTCGAGCACTTGCCCCAAGGTCTCAGTGCTCTGCTCTAAGCGGCGAGCTGATATCACTGCATCGGTTACGTCCTGGCAGGTAACCATCACGCCTTCACTCTTGCCGGAAGGCCCGAAGATAGGACTGTAGCTGTACCTCCAATAGACATCCTCGAGAACACCGTTACGCTCGATCGGAACAAGGCGGTTTTCGAAGAACAACGGACGGCCCTCTCGCATCACGGAATCAACCTGCTCGCCAACCAGCTCCCAGGCTTCCTTCCAGCACTCTCTAGCGCATTGCCCGAGTCCAGTGGGATGTTTTGCTCCCAGGAACGGCCGATAGCCGTCGTTGTAAAGCTGCGGGCCATTGCCGCCGTCCCACCAAATTGCTGTTGGGAACCCACACCCAAGCATGAGATTGACAGCGTTTCGCAAGCTCTCGGGCCAGACTTCAATTGGCCCGACCGCAGCTCCGCTCCAGTTGTGCGAACGAATCAGGTCTGCCATTTCCGAAATCCCGTGGATGTGCGTTGTGGTTAACGCGATATCGTTCCGTGTTGAAGAAGGCGTAGGCATGATGGGGCAACCCTCATTTTAGTGCCCGTCAGCATCGCAGAATTGGATCAGAAGAAGAATAAGTGGGAACAAACCCTGTCCGTCTTGCACGACCTGCACCCAAGTTTCCGCTTCGTCAAATGGCGTCAGCGTGTGGACAGCTGAGAGGCTTTACGTCGCGTCGTCAACGTAAACGCGCACCACTGGCTTGGCTCTTTGCCTGCTTTTTGCAACCGTCCGCCGAGCCTGAATCACCTGCAATTCTGCAAACAGCATTACGTTCGTAGCTGGAGCGGAGAATGCTTCGAAGTTCAAGGCCACCTGTTCATGGCCTTCCGGGTGTTGCTTTCGCCACAGCACACGCAGGAACTCAGGACCTCAACCTCTACACCGGAACGCTATCACCGGCGCAAGAGTTCAGCGCCGCCAAGGAGCTGGGTTCGCCAGACATTGCGCAGCCTGCTAGGCAGCATGACTTTGGTATCAGCTTCGAGGTCTTTGTGTCTCTGCATCAATAAATCAGCCGTCGAGAGCTGGGGAATGTGGGAGACGCCGCAGCATTGGCGTCTTCCAAGGAGCGGTGCGATGGGGTGGAACAGCTTCACCGTTCCACGCTTTGCACGGTTCCGGCATTTCCACGGTCCTGCTTGTAGCAGCGAGGCAAATGAGCAACGCAATCGTCACTCTGATACGGTTAGATAAATAGTTTATCATCAATAAGTTACGTCTGATAGTGCAGTTTACGTATAGTGGATCTGTAGCGGCCCAATCGAAAATGACAGATGCGCACGAGCTTAAGAAGATTGCCGATCAGGGTTTTGAAGATCCCTACCTACTTGGACGTATCGTTTCCCGTCTTCGCGAAAACGACGCCTTTGCCCAAAGACATCACGACAAGACAAAATGCGATCTCTTCTGGCGAAACGCGGGGGCTTACTGGCGATGCACGATCTTCATGAGTCCAGAAAGCGAAGATGTTCTCGCCCAAGTCGACCTGCACGTAGACGGCACCATTCGTGTTGAGTCATACGAGCCGTGCAGCATCACAATTGACTCATCGGAAAACCTGCTCGTGCTGTCAAGGATTGCGCCCGCTAACTGAACGCATGGTCTGTCCGGAACCCATTCGAACACGCTGCGTATCTCGACAGACGTAGCCCCATCAAACCGTATCTTCGTGCTGCCCCAGCAGTACTCTGAAAGCAGAGTTGTTAATGCTAGGCGTTATCGATCTTCACGACTCTCACGCGCAGCTTCAACCGCGAGATTCTTGGACACATTGCCTGCCGGCGCAAGGAAGAACCGATCCCAGTCCATCGCTTCTTCCGGCATCTTCAGCGCACCAGTCGCAACCAATCGCGACTCTCGTGCCCATCCTGAGTTTTGCGGAAATGGAAGGATGCGGGCAACCGGACAATTGCGATCTCGTACGACGATCTCTTCACCGTTCTTTACATACTGGAGATAAGCACTTAGATGCCTCTTCAGTTCGCTAATGTTGACTGTCCGCATACGAAGAACGGTACATGACCTGGCTAGGCTAGCCAAACGCTCCACCGGTCCTACAGATGATCTTCTTGCCATAGCCGAGCCTGCTTCGCTGCAATGCCTTCCCTGTTCAACGCAACCAGCTTCGCTTTCCACTTTTCGACCAGCTTTTGTGCCCGACGACTGCGTTTCTCGGCTCGCTGAAGCATGCGCTCGACGTGCGCTCTTTTCCGGTCTTCGATGTTTGGACTGGATGACATTTTGCTCTTCTGTTGCGATCTATGTTTGCATTCGTTCGAATGCATTTCGTTCTTCTTCCATTCTCGTCATTGATGCCTGTGGGCGTGTGGAACGCACCGCTCTCCGCATTCCAAGCGTACGTTGCAAATCCAAAGGCCTGGTCTGTACCTTTGAAGAGAAAACTGATGTGTAGCACGGTGATGCTCAGCTCTTGGTCGAAACTAAACGACAGGTCATGACCAAACTGAATGTGAACCTGGACGTACGCACCACGCTTGATCACTCACGCACGACTGCACGTGAATTTCTCTGTCGTGCATGCTCAATCGCAATACAAAGGATTGAGCTAAGGTATCTATTACAGGTATTTGCTGAAATCAGCGCGCTTGTCGGTTCGCAAGCGGAATGCTGATCGATGCGGACAGGACTGAGCGATCGAGTGTTCCTGTCGAAGGATGGCACTAAGGCGAACTTCTTTCTGTACGGGGAAGTTCACCGGTGGGCCAAGAGGTCGCACGAGCAACGGCCTTTTAGACAACGTGCTTAGAGGTCACCAGCGGCGGTACTCTTGCGAGTCGGCAGCCACGATTGTTCCAAGTAACGTAGAAGAGACCTTAATGGCGCGCCTTGTCCTGAACACTTGGCTTGTAAAGCCCGTGCTCACCATAGGCTTATATCCTCATGTCAGACAAGCTCTGGATGAGCTGTTCTCAGCCAAAGTTCTACAGTGTGGCGAAGATCATCGGTCGTGACGATAATGTCTTTCAGCTCCTGGTTGGAGATGGAGCCAGCAGAATCGTAGCTGGCCACGTTTCGCTTCTTAGAAAAGGCTAGCAGCTTGCGAATCAGCTTAGCATCCGCTCCAATCGTGTATTCCAGAGTCTCGATGGTACGGGTATGGTGCCCTTGCTGATTGGTAGTCCGATACCCGCTTGCACGCAAGGCTGTGTTGGCAAGCGCGAGCACAGCGTTGAAGCTCGTGTAAAAGCGCAGATCGTCAGAAATGCTTTCGACGGCGGCGTCATCCATAGAGCGAGCGACGATGCCCAGTTGATCGTCGATTTCCTGGCGGCTTGTGGGTTCGCGGCGAAGCCAAGAGTTCTCAACGTATCTGTCTAAACTCATTCTCACTCCCGACCAAAAACACCAGCGGCCCGCCCTGGACGGCGTTAAGAAAATGATTACCCGAATGGATCTTCATACGAAGCTCGTCGGGAGCGAAGATGGTGGGGTTGACGGGGCGGCACAGTGCTTGCTCCACAGATGAAATCCGCCCAAGCAGTTCATCGAGCGTGATCTCTCCAATCACCATAAGGTCAACATCGCTTTCAGCTTTCTCCTCTCCCTTGGCGAAAGAGCCATAAACGAAAGCGTACTCAATACGCTCGGCAAGTGGCGCGAAGGCTTCCCCAAGCATGTGAAACACTCCAGTAGTTTTGGCCAGCAGGGAATGCAGTTCTGCGAAAATTGGGTGTGCAGGATTAGCACGGTAGAACACTTGGTTCTCACGGTCCTCTCGAAGGATGAGGCCAGCGGCAGTCAAAGTTGCGAGTTCTCGCTGAACAGTTCCAGCACTTCCATCGATATGACGAGCCAACTGTCGCACGAAGAAGGTGCTGTCCGGTTTGTCGTATAAGGTAGCGAGAAGACGGCCTCGCGTCCGTCCAAAAAGCAAATCGCCTAACGCTGAGCCATCCGTTCTCATTATGAGTACAAGTGTACTCACTTTGAGTACGCCGCTGTAGAGCAAAACACTCGTTTATGTCTCTTTTATGAGTTCTTATGAAGCATTCCGTCTCTATCCTCCCTTTTCTCGCACAGATTCTGGCAGACTTTGGAGAAAACCTTAGACTTGCCCGGTTGCGTCGACGGTACTCTGCTGAGACTGTTGCTCAACGTGCCGGCATCGCCAGAGCGACTCTTTACCGAGTGGAACGTGGCGATCCACGCGTCTCGTTCGGAATCTATGCACGGGTCATGCAAACACTTCGCCTAGAACAAGACATCAAGAGCCTCGCTGTTGACGATGTGTTAGGACGCAAACTGCAAGATTTAGGATTAGGAGTCCGTGCACGCGCGCCGAAGAAGAGCACGAAGCTGGATTGTTAGAATCATCATTCACGATTCTTGAACGCCGAATGATCCAACAGCTTGCGTTCGAGGCCGTCTTCACCAATTGCTAGCCAGCTAGACGCTGGCCGCACTCACACATTCGACCTTCTTAGACCTTTGACGAGACGACTTCGATCGACTCCGAGAGATCACGATCTCGACGGTTCCATCTGAATTCCGCCGTATCAAATGTAAAGACGCTGCCCGCACTACTACATCCTTGGGCCCTATCTCTGAGGGCAGCCGCGCCGCGTGGTCCTGCCAATAGCTTGCTACTTCAAGCAGCAGAGTCTTGTACGAGGCAAATCGCTTCGAAGGCAAGTTTTCCAAGATGGATGTGGCAGTGAGCATGTTCACTCTTCGATTATGACTTAAAGTTTTCATGAACGTCTCGCCCTGGTTTTACTCTTAGGTACGTCTGTTGTTTTTTTTGATGCTCGCCTCCCGTTTCCAACCTGTGGATTTGTCCGGATCTCTTTCGCAGCATCGATAGGCGCGCCGTTCTGTTGAGCCGCCGCGAACGCTCGCTTCAAAGCCGAAATCACTTGAGCCGGCGATATTTCCTTTCCCCGCAGAACAAAGGCGTGCATATGAACATCATCCGTCCAGGCCCGATCGAGCGCCGCAATCAATGAGGAGATCTCCGACGCCGGTTTGACCCCGCGAGCCGTTCTGATCCGGAGCACACTGGAGCCGTTCGCAGTTTTCGTGAACGGAGCAAATCTGTGAATTGCGATTAGGATGCCAAGCTGTTCGCGTAACGAACTCGTCGCCTTTTCAAACGCTTCCAAGTTCTCTGCACCGATCGCGGCCAGCTCATTGATGCCCTGTCTTTCTTTCTCGGTCAGATCGCCCTTCCTCTTCCAGACACTCCTGAAGCCATTGTCTCGCCGAAGTATCAAGTTGTAAGCGGCTTCGACTAACGGATCGCTGCTTGGACGGCCAACGCTCCTCAAGACTTCGAGCCACCAAGCGTCGTCATGACGAGAGAACGCTTCAAGCAAGCTCCTGGCTTTTGAACCATCTGACGTCGTCTCAAGAAGTTTCCCGAGCTCATCGACGAAAGCACCAGCAAGCGGGCTGGAGAGAGTGGCAACCGATGCCAACCGAAATGCGGCACCGATCTGCGCAGATTTGTGGTGCCGCGTGAGGACCTGATTACTTCGAGACCGCGATATACAAAAGCTTTCAAGACCGATCAGCCCCTTTTCGTCTACCACGGTGACGAAACCGAGTTCCTCATCGCGCACCAAGACAAGATTGTCGATAAGCTGATCCAAGTTGTAGCCGGCGAACTCAAAACCTAAGGCACGAGCATCTCGGAGCAGATAGTCCGCTCTGTCGACGTCGACCTGACCATCGACAAGTGAATGAAGCCAACCGAGAGCGCTGATCCGAGGCTGCGGCAGCTCGTAATCTGGCTCCTCGTCCAAAATATCTTTCGCCAATTGGTACGCCGCTGTCGTACCGGTTGAGCCGGACTGGTCGGCAAGGCCCTGAAAGACCAAGTCCGCAAGATGGTGCCCCAAGATCTCGTGAGGATGTCCGCTCGTCAGCCTGACCAACTTCGTCCGCGACACCGATTCTTGCGCCTTGATGTAAGATTTCAGGGCGTACTCGAAATCGTGGCTGTAGGGCAGATGGCCGAGATCGTGAAACAAAGCGGCGAGCCTCGTTCCGGCCTCCGCTAGCACCAGGAGAGCTGCATTGTCTTGATTCTCCCGAATGGCGGGATTGGAAAGTGTTCGCGTCCCTGAAAGTAATCCACCAGTTCCTCGCACGGCGTCCGCTTCGGCAAGCTGCATGAGTTGCTTGCGATTAGGCGAAATACCGAACTTTACTTGTACCTTCAGTTCCGCAAAGAAGGAACTTGCATCCGCTTCAGACGCGTTGTCCAAAGCCGCAATGACGAAGCGCGATGCCAGATGCATCGCTCCGAGGCTGTGGACGAACCGGGAGGTTCGCGCTTCCGGAAAGACGAGCTCAGCCAATCCGGTTTGAGTGATCCGGCGTAGCCGTTGCGTGACAGGATGGTCGACTACAATCCGTTCGTGCGCGGCGACGCGTAGGTAGCCATGCACCGGGTCTCGAATAACAAAGGGCTTGCTCATTTACTCGCTCCGAGATAAGCAAGTCTATCTCGAAGCGGCGTTCTTCGTCAGAACGGATCTCAGGGGATACCCGGACCGCTATCTGGGGTCCCGTCAGGAAACGGACAATAAAGCACGTGTAGTGATTTCCGGCTCCGCTGGGCCGTTCAAGAGTCGACACCGTTCCCAATAGTCATATTGCTGCTAAAACCCAGCAAAACTGTGAAGTGCGGACATGACTCAGGTCTTGTAAAGAGGCTCAGATGAAGCTGAAGCAACTTTCCATCTTTGTTGTCGATGATGAGCAGATCATAGGCACCACGCTACCGCTCATTCTCCAGAACAGTGGCTACCTCGCGAAAGACACTTGCCGCTGCGAGGCTGGCGTAGCGTGGCGGCATGACTACGAGCGCCCCTGTGTTTTCCGCGTTGATGGGATACCCATTAGATGACGATGGAGTGCCCGATCTTTTGTGCCGATGGATGAGTTAGTGTAGCGCAGCTATTGAAGGGCCATGTGCGGGACGTGACCTTCCGACTTGGCCCACTTGATTGCTTCGTCCTGCCTTGCGAAACTCGCCAAGCTCATCATCAGCGTGATCTTCAATGACTTAGCCTTTGATCGGAGATCCTTCCGGACGGCCCTTCGGACGTGCCTCTACGAATATATTTGGCATGATGGTCTCCTAAACAGTGCAGCGGGGTTTGATGCAGCGTACGCGGTCATGCCTGGCTACAAATTCATCCAAAACGAAGAAGATTCCAAAACCTGCATCTCAATACTTGGCTGCGCAATTCTTCATCGTGTACGCACTTCAGCGAAGGGTTCGGACGGATTGGCCTATCCTTTCCTTGTTCTGATAAACACCTCATTATGAACAACTTACCGAGCCGAATCCGCGGCACGGGCGAGATGGCAGCCCTTATACGAAGATTCGACTGGACAACCACGCCGCTGGGTCCGGTCGAGGACTGGCCAGACAGCCTGGTCGGCGCTGTGAACATGATTCTCTCCGCGCCAATGCCCATGCAGATCTTCTGGGGACCGGAGATGATCGTTTTTTACAACGATGCGCTGACCCCGAGCTTTGCAGAAAAGCATCCGGGTGCATTGGGTGGTGCCGGGCGTGAAGTCTGGGCAGATGCGTGGCCGTTTGTCGGGTCTCAGCTCGAGGCTGTCTTCGAACGTGGTGTGTCGCACTACGTTAGGGGTGTAGTCATTCCGCTCGTCCGGGGCGGAGTACTCGTAGATACCTGTTGGGACTACAGCTATAGCCCTCTGTTCGCAGCCGACGGCTCAATCGCAGGCGTTTTGGACGTTGCGCAGGACCGAACCGAAGAAATGTTGGCGGGGAAAGCTAGACAAGAGAGCGAAGAACATCTCAACCTTGCCATGGAATCCGCTGAACTCGGCATGTGGTTCTATGATCCGGCAAACGGGATTGTGGTGGCTGATGACCGGATGCATCGCATCTTCGGCTCACCGAAAGAATCAGGGTCCGTTGGTTACTGGTTGGATCTCCTCCATCCCGAAGACAGTGAGAGGGTGAGGCAGCATTTCGAAGAATCGCTGCAAGGGCAGCACCCCTATGACCTGGAATACCGCATTGTCAGACCAGATGGAATTCGGTGGTTGCGCTCCAAGGGTCAGGTAAACGCAGAGCATCGCATGTTCGCGATTATCGAAGACATTACGACTCGCAAGCTGACAGAAGAGGCATTGCAGAGAAGCGAGAGCCTCTTGAGGGTGAGCCAGCAAGAGACCTCCCGCAGCGAGGCACAACTCAAGCTCATCACCGACGCCCTACCTGCTTACATCGCCTACGTGGACCGGCACTCTCGCTACCAACGCGTAAATCGAACGTATGAGGAATGGTTTGAGCAGCCTGCGAGCCTTCTGATCGGAAAGTCCATTGATGAGGTTCTTGGCGATGAAGCAGCCGCCCAGGTCAGGAACCGCCTCGATCGAGCTTTAGAAGGAGTTCCACAGCACTTCGAATATTCCCCGGTCATAAGGGGCGAGGAGCGCGTTCTTAGTGTCAGTCATGTTCCGGACTTCGATGAGAGCGGTAAAGTGCGTGGCGTGGTGATCCAAGGTCACGACATCACGGATCAAAAGCGCATTCAGGGAGCGTTGATCCAGAGTGAAAAGCTCGCCGCCGTAGGCAAGCTCGCCAGTTCCATCGCTCACGAGATCAACAACCCTCTCGAATCCGTCACAAACCTGCTGTTCCTGGCGAGAAGCCCGCAATCCGGCCCGGAAGAGAAAGACGAGTTTCTGGACACAGCAGAACGCGAACTCCGCCGCGTTTCGCTCATTACCAATCAGACTCTGCGATTCCACAAGCAATCAACTCGGCCAGCATCCGTGATGGTGCCAGAACTCGTGGAGGGCGTCTTAGCTATTTTCCAGGGACGGCTTGTAAACTCCCGGATTGAAGTCTTGCGGCGTGAGCGCGCTTTGGGACCCATCGAGTGCTTCGAGGGAGAGATCCGGCAAGTGATGAATAACCTGGTAGGAAACGCTATCGACGCCATGCCAGCATCTGGGAAGCTCTTACTTCGCAGCTACGAAGGGACGAGTTGGCGATCGGGCGCGAAGGGTATTGTTCTCACAGTTGCAGACACTGGGGCTGGGATGCCAGAGGCCGTGCGCAGGAAGATCTTCGATCCTTTCTTTACGACAAAGGGAATCGGAGGGACGGGCTTAGGGCTCTGGGTCAGCAAGGAAATTGTGGACAGGCATCACGGCGAGCTGAAGGTTCGTAGCAGTCAGCAGGCGGGCCGAAGTGGAACGGTGTTCACCGTGTTTCTACCTTTCGACGCTGTGAGTCGGTCCGACTCTTCGTCTGTCGCCTAGAAGGCAGAAGGAGAGCGACAGATTTCATATCCTGAGGTGCCACCCACATGCACCCCTCAGGTACTGTTCTCATTTACGGTCATGATCCTCTCCTGCTGCGAACGCGGCTCCGTATCTTGGAGCAGGCTGGCTATACCGTCTGGACGGCTGATGTCCTCGGTGAGGTTGGGAGCATCATCACCACCAATGAGGTTGGTTTGCTCATCGTCTGCCAGACGCTTTCCGATGAAGAAGGCGAGGCAGCCATCACGCTCGCTCACCACATTCGTCCAGAGATGAAGACGCTTGTGATGTCGCTCACAAGACAGCGATTGCTCAAGACCGCCCAAGAAATCCCCTTTAACGTCAGCACGGGCCCGCGCAATCTCTTAGATACGGTTCAGAAGCTCATGGGAAAGCTGCGGGAAAACACTATCCCCGAGCGTCAAGGAGACAACCAGCATGGCTGCCGAACATAAAGACATTCAGATTCTTGCGGCCGATCCCTCCGGTAAAAACATCATCATCCATTTTTCAGATGGAACGACGACTCTTTTCCAGACCCACTTTCTTTACGAGGTGCGCGACCAGGACGGAAACGTGGCTCTGACAGACATGAGTGAGGACGAGCTCATGAAGGGGTTTGACGACTAAAACCAACTAAACTTGTGCTAGAGAGTTATCTTGTTTATTAAAAAGGGTTTATGTCGGATAATGAGGATTATGTACAGTCGCTCTGTAGCCGCCCGTTAGAAATGTCACTCCTCTGCCAAGTTGAAATGTCTGAAAGGCATGGGCTTGGTGA
>CAXTNM010000057.1:0-31283 GCA_964245715.1 uncultured Acidobacteriaceae bacterium
GGACGTCGCTTGCTACGGTGTTACCACGTTTTCAGACAGCATTCCTTTCACTCCCCCTTGCTGTAGCAAAGGCGGACCCACGGTTTTTCATGTTGAATGATCGCCGAAGTGCCATCCTACTTAGTGCGTATAACGCTGCGAAGACGCTTCAGCGCACTATTGATCAGAGCCCAATGAACATCGTCGATGATGTGATCTTGACGGACGATACGAGCGAAGACAATACGTCGGAGATCTCCCGTTCCCTCGGTCTGCACACCATTCGCCATGACAGCAACCGGGGGCTATGGCGGCAACCAGAACACCTGCTACACCGCGGCACGAGCTCGGGGCGCGGATATGGGCATCATGTTGCACCCCGATTACCAGTACACGCCCAAGCTGGTGACGGCGATGGCATCGATGATTGCTTACGACCAATTTGACTATGTTCTCGCCTCGCGCATCCTCGGCAAAGGCGCACTGGCGGCGATATGCCCCGCTATAAGTACATCCCGAATCGGGCTCTCACGTTTGCCGAGAACATCCTGCTTGGCCAAAAGATCTCCGAATAACACCGGCTGCCGCGCCTGGAGCCGTCAGGTGCTGGAGCGCCTGCCGCTGATGGCCTGCTCGGATGACTTCGTCTTCGATATTCAGATGATCGCGCAAGCGACCTACTTTGGGTTCTGTGTGGGTTAAATATCCTGTCCAACCAGGTACCTGCCAAAGGCCTCAAGCATCAACTTCAGCCGTAGCGTTACCTGCGGCCCGGGCGTGCTTAGAACGGCAGGCCAATTCCGTGCAAGGGAATGGCGCTCGGCAAAGCCGCCATCTTCGACAAACTGACCGAGCATCGTCTGCATGATAGCCAAAAACGTCCACACCTGCACGCTTCGCCCAAGGCCATCGCGTCCTTCGAGGGAACGCCACCAGGTCTGCCCTCTTCCCTCAACGGCACCTCCGTCAGTTGTCTAACTCCAGCTTCCCATCCATGCATTCTTCATCAGAAACCACGCAGAACATCTGTCCCCGCAGAAGATCCACAATCGGAGCGCATCACCCTGGTGCCGATAAACCGTGAGCAACGCAGCTTCCCTTATCCCGCGGAGACGGCGTCTAAGTTTTTGTACCCGGAGGAAGACCATGCCCGACCAGACCTCGTTCCGCTCCCAGCCTCGCAAGCCGTTGCCTGGCAGCAACAAGCAGCCCATTGCCAACCTTTCTCCGACGCTGGCCGCGCACGTGACTTCGTCGCTGACGCCCGCATCTGAGATCACCATCACCCTCATCCTGCATCCACGGAAGATCATCCATGGCGGCCGCCGTATGACCAACGAGCAGTTTAACAGCGAGTACGGTCCCGCACCCGCGACCGTCGCGCTCCTGGAATCCTTTGCTGCAGAATACGGCCTGAGAATGACGGCACACGCGACCGCTGGCCCCCGGAGCTTCTCTGTCTCAGGCTCCGAAGCGGCTCTGGCGGAGGCCTTTGGCGTGACCCTCACGCATCACGAGCTCAACGGCCAGACGCTCCACGTTCGCGAAGGCGCCATCAACCTGCCCGAGCAGCTGCTCCCGCACGTCGCTGCCGTCCTTGGGCTCGACAACCGCCCGCAGGCCAAGCCCCACTCGCGCGTCGCCGTCCCCCATGCCACCAACGTCTCCTACACCCCCGTCCAGGTCGCGGCACTTTACGGCGTGCCCGCCGATGCCACGGCCGCCGGCCAGACGATCGGACTCATTGAGCTTGGTGGCGGCTTCCAACAATCGGACATCACCACCTACTTTCAGTCGCTTAGAAGGCCGGTCCCTAAAGTCACCGCTGTCCTGGTCGACGGCGGAACCAACTCTCCCACCAACCCTAACAGCGCCGACGGCGAAGTCCTGCTCGATATTGAAGTCTCCGCGGCCGTAGCCCAGGGCGCGAACGTAGCTGTCTACTTCACCCCGAATACCGACCAGGGCTTCATCGACGCCATCTCAACAGCCGTTCACGACACCACCCATAAACCCTCAGTCATCTCCATCTCCTGGGGTGGCCCCGAATCCTCCTGGACCGCTCAATCCACCTCCGCGCTCAATACCGCATGCCAAGCCGCCGCTGCGCTTGGCGTCACAATTACCGTCGCCGCTGGCGACAACGGCTCTACAGATGGAGTTACGGACGGCGCGAATCACGTCGATTTCCCAGGGTCGAGTCCCAACGTCCTCTGCTGCGGCGGCACCAAGCTTCAAGGCTCCGGCTCCACCATCCAAAGCGAGGTCGTCTGGAACGAGACCGCCAACAATGAGGGCGCGACCGGCGGCGGCGTCAGCGAGCTCTTCCCGCTACCAAGCTGGCAGCAGGGCGCCAAGGTCCCCGCGCCGACGACCTCAGGCGGAGGCCGCGGCGTACCCGATGTGGCCGGAGACGCCGACCCATCAACCGGCTACACTATCCTCGTAGACGGCCAGAGCGAAGTCATCGGAGGTACAAGCGCCGTTGCGCCGCTCTGGGCCGGCATCATCGCAATTGCCAACGCGCAGAATGTAGCCGCATCGAAGCCAACCGTCGGCTTCGTCAACCCGACCTTCTACGCCATCCCGTCAGCCTTCCATGACATCACCAGCGGCAACAACGGCGCCTTCTCCGCAGGCTCCGGTTGGGATCCTTGCACCGGCCTCGGTAGCCCCAACGCGCCAGGCGTCCTCACTGCCCTCGGCGATCCGACAACGATTGGAGCACCCACGGAACCGACGGCACCAGTCGAACCCACTCCCACCAAGAAGCATAAGAAGCGTCACGAAGAGTAGCGGGGCAGCCCTCATCGCGGTAGCGGTCGCGAAAATGGTCACCGCCCGCGACGAGGGCAAACTTGCTGCTGTTCTACGCCGCCTGTTCTTCTGAATCAAAGTAAAGATACCGCCGCCAGCTTGGATCGGCCGACCCGATCATTCGCATGATATGCCGGCTCGTGTGCAGCGAGAACGGACGCGGCTCCTTCAGCAGCCGCATCTCAGTCAACTCGTGAAGTAGCTGGTTGCCCTTGCGGCGATTGCAGTCGTGGCAACAGGCCACAAGGTTCTCCCAAGTCGAGAGTCCGCCGCGACTGCGCGGAATGACGTGATCGAGCGTCAGTTCGCTGGCTGTGAGCACCACCTGGCAGTACTGGCACATGTTGCGATCACGCAGCAGAATATTCTTACGCGAGAGCGCCCGCGTCTGATGCGGAATCCGCCTGTACTCCAGCAACCGGATTACACTCGGCATCTTCACCTGCATTCTCGCAGCGTGGAGCGTCGCGCCCTGCTCCTCTTCGGTCCGCGCCACGCCCTTCAACACCAGCACCAGCGCCCTCCGCGCTCCGCAGATGTTGATTGGCTCATAGCTCGCGTTCAGCACCAGCACAGGCGTCTGCATCGCCGGTTGTCGAAATACGCCTACCCGCACCTCATGCTCAGTCGTCGGCCTCCGATTATTGTGCCCAATGTGCCGTCCGTTCGAGACCCTCTGCTTCTGCTTCCGCGTCTGCATTCCCCAATCTCCTCCGCCGTCTCTCCTGCAACTGACAAACCGAAATTTTGATCGATCAACCTTTGCTCGTACCACTAAGCCGCACCCCAAAAAGCTACCGCATCTCCCGGATCTTCAAGCAGCCTCGCTGTCTCCTGCTTTTGCGCACGCGCCAGCGTCGCAACCCAAACCCGGCTTGCACCCGCGGCCTTCAACACCCGCGCACACTCCCGAGCGGTCGCCCCGCTGGTCATGATGTCGTCGACGACCAAAACCTCGCGCCCTCGCACATCGCCGATCACCTCGAAGGCACCACGTAGATTTCGCCGCCGCTCCGTCTTCGAAAGCTCAAACTGCGCCGCGGTCTGCCGCACCCGCTTCAAAACTTCGTGCGAAGCCACGAGCTTCCAGCCCGGACGCTGCTTTCGCAGACGCGCCAACGCCCTGTCTGCCAGCAGCCTCGACTGGTTGTACCCACGCTGCCGCTCGCGCGCCACAAACAGCGGAACCGCCACTACCATCAAGTCATTGGCTGCGATGCCTTCAAGCTGCAGAATCGTCTCCGCCATCCGGCCGCCCAGCAACCGGGCGACTCCGACCATGCGATCGAACTTCAGCAGCTGCAGGAGGGCCCTCAACTCACCCTCGTACGCCCCGTAGGAGACAGCCTTGTCGAACGCGGGCTCGGCCATTCGGCACACCCGGCAGCGTAGCTCCGCCGCCATCTGTCGTAAGAATCTTTCATCTTCCATATCGAGGTCGAGTGACATGGCCTCGCCGCACCGTCCACACCCGGGCGTCACACTTCGCGTCACGCGCCCCACGCACGCTTCGCAGACTGCCACCATCCCCGCTGCAAGCAGCGGTCCACCACAACACCTGCAATCTGCCGGGAAACACGTCGTCACTACATCATCAAGGATTCGCCGTCCAACAGTGTTTACGGGACTTCGAAGAACATGCACCATGGCGTGCCAGGTCATCACGCGCTTCGGCTCCGTCCGGCTGGCCTCAACCAGACCAGGCGGACCTCCCGCATCAACCCCGAGCGTCTGTCGATTCAAGCTCTCGCTGAAGACACACCTACCCGTCAACGCCTCCAGGTTGTGTCCCAACCGGCGCCGATGCCAAGAGTATAAGCCCAAGCCGTGACAAACCGTCAACCACGCACCCGCGCTGGTACACTCCCATCGAAGCCGAAGATTCACACACGAAGCCGCGCGAGGTCGACGCACACTGATGGCAGCCCCCACCCCAACCAAAACCGCCTTCCAATCCTTCGTCCCTGCCTCAGAATCCCGTCCCGAGCTCACCCTCCGCGCGCTCGCCCTGGGCGCCATCTTCGCCGTACTCTTCGGAGCCGTCACCGTCTACGTCGGCCTCCGTGCAGGCCTGACCGTCGCCGCTTCCATCCCCATCTCGGTTCTTTCAATCTCCATCCTCCGCGCCTTCGGCAAAGCCTCGATCCTCGAAAACAACATCGTCCAGACCGTCGGCAACGCCGGCCAATCGATCGCCTCGGGTGTCATCTTCACCCTCCCAGCCCTGATCTTTCTCGGCTTTGATCTGGAGTCCACGCGCATCTTCGCGCTCGCCCTCTTCGGCGGCTGGCTCGGCGTCCTGTTCATGATCCCGCTGCGCCGCCAGCTCATCGTCGAAGAGCACGGAACATTGATCTACCCGGAGGGTACCGCCTGCGCCGACGTCCTCATGGCCGGCGAGCGGGGCGGCTCTTTCGCCTCCCGCGTCTTCTTCGGCCTCGGCCTGGGCGCCCTCTACACCCTTTTCCAGAACGACAACCTGCTCGCCCTCTGGCCTTCCGAACCTGACTACCAGCCCGACTTCGGCGGCTCGCAGCACATCCTCAAAGGCTCCGCCATACGGGCGGATTGCACGCCTGAATATCTGGGCGTCGGCTACATCATCGGGATCCGCGTCTCGGCGATCATGCTCGCCGGCGGCGTCTTCTCGTGGCTCGTGCTCATGCCGGCCATCTACTTCTTCGGTCACGCCCTCACCATCTATCCCGGCACCGCACCCATCTCCACCATGGATCCGAGCACCCTCTGGAAGACCTACGTCCGCCCCATGGGCGCTGGCGCCGTCGCCACCGCAGGGCTCATCACCCTGCTTCGCACTGCGCCTACCATCCTCTCTGCCCTGGCCGAAGGCATAAGGTCCATCCGCGCCAGCAAAGCCACTTCATCAACATCGCGCGAAGCTTCCACTCGTCCGGCGAGGACCGTTCACGACCTCCCCATGTCCGCAGTCCTTGGCGGCTCCGCCCTCCTCGTCCTGCTCATCATCGCCTTCCTTCAGTTCCACCCCGTGCCCGGAGCCCAGGTCGGCTTGCTCGCGAACATTGCCGCCGCGCTCCTCATCGTCGTCTTCGGCTTTCTGTTTGTCACCGTCAGTGCACGCATCGTCGGCATCGTTGGCTCGAGCGCCTCGCCCGTCTCCGGCATGACCATCGCCACCCTGATGGCCACCTGTGCCATCTTCCTCGTCAAAGGCTGGACTGCTCCTGCCTTCGGAGCTCTGGCGATCACCATCGGCGGCATCGTCTGCATCGCCGCCTCGAACGCCGGCGACACCTCGCAGGACCTCAAGACCGGCTACCTCATCGGCGCCACGCCCTGGAAGCAGCAGGTCGCCCTCATGTTCGGAGTCATCATCTGTGTGTTTTCTATCGGAGCCACGCTTAACGGCATGAACAAGGGTCTTGAATCCTTCCAACGGCTGGCGTCCCCGATCCCCTTTTCAGACAAGCTCCTCGAGGACGGCGTCCAGGAAAAAGGCAACTTCCCCCGCACCCACATCCAGCTCAAAGCCCCGAAATCCGGCCTGACGGCAGCCACCCAACTCGACGGGTCTGACAAGTACATCCTGCTTAACGCGATAGGATCGGCCACTCTCCCCGACGGCAAATACCTGCTCAACCCCGCCGCCAACCAGATCGAGATTCAGTGGACCCAGGGCATCGGCTCGGAACAAGCCGCCGCCCCGCAGGGCAAGCTGATGGCGACCGTCATCAACGGCATCCTCTCCCGCAAATTGCCATGGGGCCTGGTCCTCCTCGGCGTAGCGCTGGTGATCGTTGTCGAACTCCTCGGCGTCCGGTCCCTGACCTTCGCCGTCGGAGCCTACCTTTCTATCGCCACAACGCTGGCTATCTTCGTTGGAGGGCTAATGCGCTGGATGGTCGACCGCGCCATGCTCCACCACCACGCCAAAACCGCCGACCAGCTCTACCAGACCTCGCTCAACCTCTGGCACACCGACCGCGAAGCCTTCCACGCCCGTCATCCCGACTTTGACCCCACGAACCCCGAGCATCTCGACGCGGCCAACGGGCTTCCGGTCCCAACCGCGGTAACCCCGGCGCTCGACACCGAATCCGAGATCTCCCCCGGCTCCCTCTACGCCTCGGGCCTGATCGCGGCCGGCGGTATCATCGGCCTGCTCGGCGTCTGCGTCAAGCTCTACGAAGCCGCCACCGACAAGAAGGTCTTTCAGTTCACCCCGCAGAACCCCTTTTACCACGACTGGATCGCCATCCTCATGTTCGCCGCCCTCTCCTATAGCCTCTACTACTTTGCCCGCAAACCCCTCGACACCCATGGGCTGCATTAAACGAGTGAAGGGTCTAAAACCCACCGGAAGTGGTGTCGCCCGCAACAAGGCCGCTCTTGCTCTAACGTCCGCTTTACGACTGAACCGCCGTTCAGTTATGCTCCACCGGTATCGATTTGAACCAGAGAGCTCCTACTCTACGACTTCTTCCTCCCTGCCCAACCCGCCGCTCCCGAAACCATGATTTAATGGGTCTGAAGAGCATCGAACCAGCAGGAGAAGAAAACTTACCATGGCGAACACACTGATCCCGATTGAGGAACGCATCCTTTCCCCCGACGAAGTCGAGCATCTCGACCGCCGTCGTCGCCGCGGGCAGGCTTGCCTGGTCATCGCCTTCCAATGCCTGATCGTGGCGCTGCTTGTGACGCTCTGGGCAGGACAGGATGCGACTTACTCGCCTGGCTGGCACCGCCCCATGGTCATGTGGGATGCGTTCACCTTCTTCCTCGCGGCCGTCTTCGGTCTCACCGGGATCAGCCTCCGCCGTGGCTCCAATGAATTCTTCAGCTACTAAGCTCGTAGTTCAAGAAATTCTGGAAGTCGCCTAGCCCCTCTCTGGACCAAAGTACGAACGGTCGCGCCCCAGTCCGGCGATCGTTCCCGGATGGGTTCGGATGTTTGTCGCCTCGCTCGCTCTCGTTGCTCTACAGATCACAGCCGCTCCCACGCTCAATGAACCTGTGAGCTTTTCGCACGCTGAGGTCGCCATCCTGCTTCTTGCAGTGGCTCTCTCCGGCGGCCTATTCTTCTATCGGTTCGGCCCCATCGCGCGCACGGTACTTGCGTCTAGAAGAGATCAGGACTTCTCGCTCAAGCCCGTCGGCAAGCGCATCTGGCTGTTCGTCTGGGAGGTCCTCTGCCAGGCCAAGGTCGTCGAGCAGCGGCCCGCGCCCGGCCTCGCCCACGCCTTCGTCTTTTGGGGCTTCCTCGCGTTCGCCCTGGTCTCGCTCAACCACTTCGCCAACGGCCTCGGTCTGGGATTCCTACCCCCGGAGAGCGCCGTCGGCCGCTTCTACTTCCTCTTCGCCGCCATCTGGGCCCTTCTCGTCGCGATCTCCATCGCGGGTCTGTTCTACCGCCGTTTCTTCGTGCGGCCACCGGCTCTCGGCGCCAAGCTCTCCTATGAGTCCGGCTTCATCGCCTTCCTCATCTTCACCCTCATGGTCACCTACCTGGCGGCGTTCCTGCCGGTCCCGCCGCTTACGCTAAAGTCTCTCTGGTGGCTCCATACCGCGGCCCTGCTCATCTTCCTGCCGCTCATTCCGCACACCAAGCATCTTCACCTGGTGCTCTCGCCGCTCACCGTCTTCCTCAAGCGCGACGGCTTCTCCAAAATCCCCCCACTCTCTACCGACGACACCGTCGAAGACTTCGGCCTCGTCACCGGCAAAGACGTCACCCAGCTCATCGCCCTCCAGGCTTATAGTTGCGTCGAGTGCGGCCGGTGTACCGAACATTGCCCGGCGTCGACCACCGGGAAGGTCCTGAACCCCAAGGAGATCATCCTCGGCGCCCGCACCTACCTCAACTCCTTCGGCCCGAACGCCGACACCCCGCTCCTCAACGAACTCCGCGACACCTCCGCCAACCCCACCACCGACAATCCCGCCGCCAACTTCTTCTCCATGGAAGCCGCCTTCGAGTGCACCACCTGCGGCGCCTGCGAGTTTCAATGCCCGGTCGGCATTCAACATCTTCCCATCATCATTGGCCTGAGAAGGGGCGCCACCAACACCGGAGCCTGGGAGGACACCTACGGCACCAAGCTCTTTCTCGCGCTCGAGAAGAACGGCAATGCCCTCGGCCTCGCCGCCTCCGAGCGCGACAAGTTCATCAAGGCCCAGCAAGCCCTCCAGCCCTTCCCCATCTTCGACGGCACCCAGGAATACTGCCTCTGGCTCGGCTGCATGGGCGGCTACGATCCCAAGGGTCGCGAGATCATCAGTGACTTCGCCCGCGTCATGAACTTCCTCGGCACCACCTTCGGCGTGCTCAAGAAGGAAAAATGTACCGGCGATCCCGCCCGGCGTCTGGGCAACGACCTCGTCTTCTCGAACCTCGCTGACGCCGGCCTCAAGTCCTTTGAGACCGCGAAAGTACAGAAGATCGTCGCTATCTGCCCCCACTGCGTCCGCACCATCTCCACCGACTGGCGCGAGTACGGCCTCGCCCCCGATATCGAACATCACAGCGAGTTCATGGCCCGGCACAAAGATCGCCTGCCGAAGCAGGGGAGCGATAGCATCGTTTACCACGATCCCTGCTATCTCGGCCGTTACCAGGACGTCTACGAGGAACCCCGCGAGGTCGTGTCGCTTGCCGGCACGCTCGTCGAGGCTCCACGAAACCACGAACGCAGCTTCTGCTGCGGAGCAGGTGGCGGCCTCGCATTCCTGGGTGAAGAGGGTGGCACCGCCCGCGTCTCGCACGTCCGTGCCCAGGAACTCGCTGACACCGGTGCCTCAACGATCGGCACGGCCTGCCCCTTCTGCAACACCATGTTCCGCGACGCACTCGGAGCGATCACCGAAGCTCCCCCGCGGCTCCTGGACATCGCCCAGCTCACAGCCCGCGCCCTGCCACCCGGCTCCTAATACGGAGCGGTCCAACACGGCCCAAAGGGCTCGCCGCCCGCGAGAGGGCGCCTTTGTGTTCGCCGCACGACGCTGAAGTGAAGTACCCCTAATTTGCTCCAAACCTTTTCTAAATGGTTCCAACGGATTGCAGCTCTCGGAACTAGGCTTGGGCATTGCCCCTATGGCGGGCAGCGTCTCGCGTAAGGAATCGCTTGTGGCACTGTCCGCCGCCTACAATGCAGGTGTCACCCTCTATGACACCGCACGTTCCTACGGCTACTGGCAGTCCGAAGCCTTGATTGGGGAGTTCCTCGCCGGCCGCCGTTATTCCTCCGTGCTTTGTACGAAGTTCGGCATCATGCCCGCGACGGTCGGAGAATGGCAGCGCAGAACCAAACCGTCCGCGCAACTTGCCATCCGGACGTTTCCGGGTCTGCGTAAGGTGGCATGCCGGCAGGCCGCGAGCCGGAGAAAACCTCCGCCCTCAAGCAGGTGTACTGCAATTCCACTCTTCGCCAGGCTGGTTGTGACCATCAATCCCGCGATCCCCCGCTCCGATCACACACACAATGAAATGGAACGTCTGGCCAGCAGGCAACTGCTCGAGATCGATCTCCAAGGGCTCTCCTCTTTGTTGATTGGAGGCAGAAGCCCATCATACCGACCAGACCCCGTCACAGGAGCTTGCTACAGGTAAGGCCTGTACCTTCAAGGCCTCGTCGCCGCCCCCATCCTATCGACGCCGCTAGGAAAGTAGAGCCGGCAGATAGAGCACAAAGACAGTTCCATGACGCTTCCTGGCAGTCGAACTCTTCACCGTCAGCCGGCCTCCGTGCTTCTTTACAATCCCGCTGCTAACCCAAAGCCCGAGGCCCGTTCCAGAGATTCCCTTCGTCGTGTAGAAGGCCTCATACAGGCGCGCCAGAGTCTCCGGCATCATGCCCTCACCGGTGTCTGCGACGGTTATCCGGCAGCCCGTCTGTCCGGTCTCACGGTCGACCGCCTGTCGTGTTCTCACGATCAGTCGTCCACCCAGACGCATCGCATCCAGTGCGTTGCTCACCAGGTTGTTGAGCACCTGACGCACCTCGCCCTCGTAGCAAAGAATCTCAGTTCCCGTTAGAAACCGCCTCTCAACGCTCACCCCGGAGTTCAACAGGCGGCCGGCATAAAGCGTTAGAACGGAGTCCACCAATTCCGCCATATCGGCCGTCTTCGGCGCCGTCGACTGCTTGAAGAAGCGTAAAGTCTGGGTCGCAATCTGGCTCACTCGGGCAAGCTCCTGCTGCGCCAGCTGCGCATACCGAACCGTCTGCTCAGCATCCGACGTCGCGGTCGCTTCGATGAGGTAGATCAGGTTGACCACCGACTCCAGCGGATTGTTGATCTCATGTGCAATGCTTGAGGCCAGCCTCCCCACTGCAGCCAGCTTTTCGGTCTCGATCAATACCTTTTCACCGCGTTTGCGTTCCGTAATGTCGATCCCATGCACGATCACTCCGCGCACGTTACCGTCTTCATCGCGATCCGGAATGTGCCGCACCAGCAGATATCGGTCGCCATCGAAGGTCCGCATCGGCGACTCGAAGAGCTGTGCTGCACCCCCAAGCGCGGCTCGCAAACGCCACGCGACATTTTCGAAGGAAGCTCCAAGAACCTCCGCCACCGATCGCCCTACGATCTCGCGTCCATCCCGGCCGAACTGTTCCTCGTACATCCGGTTAGCCATTGCGTAGCACAACTCAGTGTCGACATAGGCCACGTACGCTGGCAACGTATCCGCGATGACGCGAAGCCGCAGCGCATTCTGATCGTGCCTTGTCCATGCTGTTTCCTGCGACAACGGAAGGATCTCCCACTAAATTGTAGCTGCGATTAGACTTGACCGCGCACCCTTCGCAGGAGGCACCATTCCTAACCCTGCATCAAGGCCCCCTCATAGGCACGCGAAGCCCAACAGCCCGCGAGGTGTTGCTCCCGCGATGAGAGCATTCTTGCTGCTACAGGATATTGACTGCTCTTGCCGCCAGCAGCGCGACAGTCGTGAACGAGATCAGCGCCTGCACCATCATCAGCACCTTCGCCCACCGTGAGAGCACTGGCGAATCTGTCGGCGAAAAGGCCGTGCTGGTATTGAAGGCAAGAAAGAGGTAATCCACAAAGTTAGGGCTCCAGTGATCCTCGCCCATCCGCACCCGCACTTCCTGTGGCAGAGTCATCTGCGGAAACAGGAATGCACCGTCTTTATGTACGCCCTGTAGCTCCCTGGCTCGCGGGCCGCCACCATCCAGACGCCAGTACCATCCCGCGAACACCAGGATGTTGGTCACCCAGAGCGCGGCCGCACTCCGCAGCAAGTCAGCGGGCGACTGCTTGTGCGAAGGCAGATACGCCACCAACAAGCCGAGCGACCAGGCCATGTCCGCCGTTATCACGCAGTTCAGTACATAGCCGAGCGCCTGGTTCAGCCCATGGCTCCCGCGCATCCGAGCCCACACCGTCGGCACAAGCAGCACACAGATCACCACCAGCAGAAGCCAGTTCGGCCCGACCGAAAGCGACTCCGGCAATGCCAGACGCAGCCCCGCGACCGCCAGCAATCCCATCACTGCCGGCCATCGCGGCTCCGTATGCCTTGCCTTTGCCATCAGTCGTCCCCTCAATCTACCAGCTTCTTTACCGATCTTTGTCCTATGCGCCGCGGCATAGGCTTCTCTCGCTGACGGGCACCCGCACCCGCTACAATCTCCGCAGAGAATCGAATCGCGCCATGCCCTACTCCCTCACACTTCGCGGCATGACCCACTCGTTCTCCGACCTGCGCACGCTCCTTGCCAAGGCGAGCCCCGCACGCTCGGGGGATTCGCTCGCCGAACTCTCCGCCGCGTCCGCCGAAGAGCGCGTCCTTGCCCAGATGGTCTTGGCCGAGGTCCCTCTGACAGCGTTCCTTGAAGATCTTGTCATCCCTTACGAAGTCGACGACGTAACCCGCCTCATCCTAGACACTCACAACCCCGAAGCCTTCGCTCCCATAGCTGGCCTGACCGTAGGGGAGTTCCGCGATTTCCTCCTCTCGGACGCGGCCACCTCTGAGATTCTTCAGCAACTCGCCGGCGGCCTCATGCCCGAAATGGCTGCCGCTGTCTCCAAGCTGATGCGCGTGCAGGATCTGATCGCCGTAGCTCGCAAGATCAGCGTCGTAACCCAATTCCGAACGACGGTAGGCCTTCCAGGCCGCTTGGCCACCAGGCTCCAGCCCAATCACCCCACCGACGACCCCCTTGGCATCGCCGCCTCCATTCTCGACGGCCTGCTTCTTGGTTCGGGCGATGCCGTCATCGGCATCAATCCTGTCGCCGATAATCCAGCCTCGGTCACGACGCTCCTCAAGATGATCGATCACATCCGCGAGCGTTACGAGATTCCCGTCCAATCCTGTGTCCTTGCCCACATCACCACGCAGATGGACGCCATGTCTCAGGGCGCTCCCCTCGATCTGCTCTTCCAGTCGATTGCCGGAACCCAGGCAGCCAATGCCAGCTTCGGCGTTACCCTGACAACCCTCGACGAAGCCCACGATCAAGCCAAATCACTGAAGCGTGGCGACCACGTCAACCAGCCCAACCCGCATATCTTTTACTTTGAGACCGGGCAGGGAAGTGCGCTCTCCGCTAACGCTCACCACAACGTCGATCAGCAAACTCTCGAGGCTCGCGCCTACGCGGTAGCCCGCCGATACCATCCCATGCTCGTCAACACCGTAGTCGGCTTTATCGGCCCCGAATACCTGTACGACGCCAAGCAGATCATCCGCGCCGGCCTCGAAGACCATCTCTGCGGTAAGCTCCTCGGCCTACCGATGGGCTGCGATATCTGCTACACCAACCATGCTGAGGCCGACCAGGACGACATGGATACCCTGCTCACGCTGCTCGGCGCGGCCGGCGTCAACTACATCATGGGCGTCCCTGGCGCCGATGACATCATGCTCAACTATCAATCGACATCGTTTCAGGATGCCCTTTACCTCCGCAAACTCTTGAACCTCCGCCCCACCCCTGAGTTCGAGTCCTGGCTCGGAACCGATCAATTCGCGCGCCTCGCCGTCACATCGCAGCCGGCCTTGCTGCTGGGCTGACCAGAGTGTGGTCTGGAGAAACGGCTGGCTTATTCCAGAGGTGCTCTGAAGATAAACTTCTTTCAGACCGTCGGTACAGGTCCGATCAACTGTTGTTCTCAGCTTCCCTCTTCTTGCGGGTACCTCCAGCTTCTTCACGGAAGGCAAACTGCTAGAATTCCGTCTCGACCAGATTCTGCTGCTTTGAACATCACGGTTGGGAGCCTTCATGAAGATTTGGAGACGAATCGTCTCATCGTTTGCCTGCCTCACTTTTGCATCGTTGGTCTTCGCGCAGGTCTCCGCTGCTCCTCCACCTGCAGGCCCGGGAGCACAGTCGGTGCGCATGGGGCGAGGACCGGCGCCGCTGGTCTCCCCGCAGATCGCGGACGATCGACGAGTAACATTCCGGATCTTTGCTCCGCAGGCCTCCACGGTGACCGTAGGCGGCGACATCAACCAGGGTCTGAATCACGATGCGACGACGCCCGGCACGGTCGCCTCCTCTCCTGCAAGCGGAATTTCCATGACCAAGGGGGCGCAAGGCGTCTGGAGTGGCACGTCGGCTCTCCCGATGAAGCCTGGTGCGTGGCGCTACCACTTTGTCGTGGATGGGATGAACGTCGTGGACTCACGCAACGTCAACACGTCTCCCTACCAGTCGACTATGGAGAGCCTGCTGATCATTCCCGGTGATTTTTCAGAGACCCGCAACGTCCCGCATGGGGCAGTCTTGCGTGTCCGCTACATGGCCTCCACCCTGGGTAATGCCACCCGCGAGATGTACGTGTATACGCCGCCGGGATACGAAAAAGGCACGGACAGCTACCCTGTGCTCTATCTCATCCATGGCGGCGGCGAGACCGCAGCGTCATGGTCGACGGTCGGCCGTGCGAACGATATCCTCGACAATCTTATTGCCGAAGGGAAGGCGCTGCCGATGATCATCGTCATGCCCTCAGGATGGACGCCGCTCGGTGGCCAGGTAATGACCGCGGACGCTACCAAGGACCCCTTCAACGACGAAATGATCAAGGACATCATTCCATTTACCGAAAGCCACTTCAGGGTCAAAGTAAGCCCCGACGATCGCGCGCTGTCTGGTCTTTCAATGGGCGGTATCCAGACGCTCAACGTTGGATTGCACAACCTGGGCAGCTTCCGCTATCTCGTGGTGATGAGTTCAGGTTGGATCTCGGACCAGGATCGCGACTTCTTCTTCACCACCGAAGCAGCGAGAATCCCAACCTACAACTCACAACTCAAGCTTTTCTGGTGGGGATGGGGCGAGACCGACATTGCCCGTCCGAACGCCATCAAGGTCACCGATCGCTTGAAAAGCCTTGGCGTGCACGTGGAAACCATGGAGACGCCAGATGGTCATGAGTGGAAGAACTGGCGGTTGTACCTGCATGAGGTTGTCCCGAAGCTGTTTCGGTAGAACGATGGTTAGCTCCTCCGCAGACGAGGCAGCCGCCATGGAGCTGATCCAATATCTGGTTTCCGCGCGTGCCAACTTCCGTCTACACTGCCGTCAGTGGCTGAAACGACCCCATCTCGATCTGTCGCTCTGCTTCACACCAGCGCGCGTCTTTCGTTCGGACGCACAAGCTCCTTTGTGCCGACACCTGAACATCTTCAATTTCAACTCGATCACGCCCGCGCTCGGGATGCCGTCCACGACCTCGCCGATTTTGCTACGCTTGCCTCCGCCCTGACCGAACGCGGCATCCCAAATATCCAGCTCGAAAGCGCTATTCCCGCAGGACCATCAGCCCGCCAGATCTATCTTCGCCGTCCTGATCTCGGTCGTCGCCTGAGCGCCGCTTCCGTCTCAAGGCTCCGCGAGCAAGCCGTCCACCGAACCGCGCGGGCCGACCTAGCCCTGATCGTTGCCGACGGCCTCTCCGCTCTCGCCATCGATCGCCACACGCTGCCGCTCGTCGAAGCTCTCACCTCGCGGTTGGCTGCGTGGCGCCAGGCTCCGGTAATGCTCGTCCGCAATGCGCGCGTTGCGATCGGCGATGAGATCGGCGAACTTCTCGGGGCTAGCCTCACCATCCTGCTCATCGGCGAGCGCCCCGGCCTCACCGCCCCCGACTCGCTCGGTGCCTACCTCACTTGGAACCCACGCCTCGGGCGCACCGATGCGGATCGCAATTGCGTCTCGAACATTCGCCTCGAAGGCCTCGGCTACGAAGAAGCTGCCGCGCGGATCTTCTTCTATGCCAACGCGGCGCGTAGTCTCGGCAGTTCGGGCTTTGCGCTCAAGGAGGCGGGTTCGCCAAACCTGCCTCCGGTGCGCTAAGCTATCGCACTGAACGAGCATTCATTTTCTCTGCAACCCGGAGCTGAGTTCGCCCCATGAAGATCATCGTAGCTATCAAACAGGTTCCCGAGCGCGACGCTCAGATCGCGATCGCGACCGACGGAAAGTGGATCGACGAAGACGATCTTGCTTACACGATCAACGAGCCGGACGCTTACGCGCTTGAAGAAGCGCTACAGCTGAAAGAGAAGAACGGCGGAGAGGTCATTGTTCTTTGTCTTGGGCCTGAACGCGTGACGTCCACGCTCCGCGAGGCGCTTGCCAAGGGCGCCGATCGCGCCATCCATGTTGAGTTCGACGAGCTCACGACACTTGATACGCTTGCGGTCGCGAAGATGCTCGCCGAAGCCATCAAGCCGGAGTCGCCCGACCTCATTCTGACTGGTCTGCAGTCGGACGATCTCGGCCTTGGCCAGACCGGCGTGGTGCTCGCCGAGCTGCTCGGCATGCCGCACGCCACCATCATCATGCAGGTGGAGAAGACCGGCACGGGCCTCCGCGTCAAGCGCGAGCTCGAAGACGGCTGGTTTCAGCATGTCGACATGCCGCTGCCTGCGTTGCTCACCATCCAATCCGGCGGCAACAAGCTTCGCTATGCCACACTCATGGGCATCAAAAAGGCCAAATCCAAGGAGACCGCCAGCGTTACGCCTTCTGATCCCGCTGTACCTTCGATCGATCTGGCAAAGGTGTATCTCCCTTCCAAGCAGAAGAAAACAGAGATGCTTCAGGGTTCGCCGGCAGAGATCGCGGCCCAGATCGTCGAGAAGCTGAAGTTTGAGGTGCGCGCCCTGTGAGCGGGATCCTGATCATCACCGAACAGCGCCAAGGCGCATGGAACAAGATGAGTTTCGAAGCCGTCGCTGCCGGCCTTGAACTTGCAAAGATGCTCGGCACAACGTGCTCCGTCGCTGTGTTTGGTGCGGGGATCTCGCCCCTCACAACCGAGCTTGCCGGCAGGAAGCTCGACAAGGTCTTCAGCGTTCAGCACGATCTGCTTGCCGAGTACACAGCCGACGGTTCCGTCATCGCGCTTGAGCAGGCGATACGGCAAGCAGGTCCCGAGTATGTCGTCTTTCCGCACACCTACCAGGTGCGCGATTTCGCTCCGGCGCTTGCCACACGCTTTGGCCAGGTGCTCATCTCGGACGTCATCGCCATCCATCCGGGCCCCGTCTTCGTCCGCCAACTTCTCCAGGGCAAGCTCAACGCCGACTATCGCCCGATCGCCGCAGCCTCTTCTGAAACTCCCTGCTTTATCTCGGTACAGGCCGGCACCTTTTCGGCCGATTCGCTCGAAGCGGGCCAGGCCGAAATCATACCTGTAGAGCTCACCCTCAACGCCGACCAGATTCGCAACAAACCCGGTGAGCGTTTCCGCGAGTCCGCGCAAACGGTTGATCTCTCCGCCGCACCGCTTATCGTCTCGGTAGGCCGCGGCATCAAGGAAGAAGAAAATATTGCCATCGTGCAGGAACTCGCGGATGCGCTTGGCGCTGAACTGGCGGCTTCGCGCCCAATTTGCGATAACGGCTGGCTTCCGATGGAGCGGCAGGTTGGCAGCTCCGGCCAGACGGTCGCGCCTAAACTTTATCTTGCGGTTGGCATCTCCGGCGCTATTCAGCATCTGGTCGGGATGAAAGGCGCCAAAACCATCATCGCGATCAATAAGGATGAAAACGCCCCCATCTTCGAGATTGCGGATTACGGGATTGTTGGAGATCTCTTCGAGGTTGTTCCGGCACTTACCAAGGCCATTCAGGCAGCAAAGGCTTAGTGCATCCGGCTCTGTCGAGCGAAGATCTCAGGAGCCACAACTCTCCCGAGAAGCACGGAGGAGCGAAGGACTCGGCCTGACGACAACTCGAACACAAAGAAGCCGGACTTCAATTAGTCCGGCTTCTCGCCTTTTCTCTGAAACTTCTAAGCCGCTCGTTCAACAAGCCGTGGGCAAGCCTGGATCAAACGGACAAGGTCTTCTACCGTCACCAGGGGATCATGGCGCAATCCTGGCTGGTACTGGCGCCGTGACAGTTGCAGCACGTCTCGTACTGTCTCCTCCAGATCAACCAGGTCCAGTCCCAGGTCTTCGTCCAGAAGATCAGTTGCCTCAATAGGGAAGTGAACGTTCTGCTTCTCCTGCAGATAGCGGTAGGTAGTACGCGATATCTCCGGATTAAATCCGTAAACCACCAGAGACTCGACGAATGTGTCCTCGTTGGTTCCGGCTCGCGCTTGATTGAGTCGTATACGGCGGTTCCGCGCAGATACGGAAAGAACAATCATGACCACGGCAAGCAGGCTAACAATGACGGCAAGCGGAATCGCTTGCTCGCTCAACCAGATCGAAACGGTGCTCGGCGTTTGCATTGTCTCTTCTCGTAAAGAAGTTCTTGGGTTTTCAGGCGTAGTACACACGCCCACCCCGCATACTACTATGGATGTAGGGATCCATAAACAGTTTGTATCCCCCGATAGCCCAGTTCCTTTCTGGCCTTTCACGCATCAACTGTAGAGACGAATGACTCTTCCAACCCTCCTCGACCGTCCGACCGACGTCCCCTTCTTGTCAACAGGGCCGATGGAGCGGCTGCGTGACTCGCATGGACGCGCGATTACCGACCTCCGTGTTTCAATTACCGATCGCTGCAACTTCCGCTGCGTTTACTGCCGCACCGGCAATGAAGGCGCACAGTACGCCGAACTTGCCCATGAAGACTATCTCCGCATGATCCGGCTCTTCGTCTCGCTGGGTGTAGAAAAGATTCGGCTTACCGGAGGTGAACCGCTCCTGCGAGCCGGATTGCTCGAGCTAGTCCGGGAGATCGCCAAACTGCGCACCACCTTCACTCCTGTACCGGAGCCGCTCGATCTTGCGATCACCACCAATGGGCATCTCCTTTCGTCGCTCGCACAGCCCCTGAAAGATGCGGGTCTAACGCGTATTACCGTTTCCATGGACGCCGTCGATCCTGAGACCTTCGCTTCGATTACCCGGGTTCCGCGTTCGTTCGACCGGGTTCTTGCCGGTATCCGCGCGGCCTCCGCCGCTGGCCTCGGCCCCGTAAAGGTTAACTGCGTTCTCCTGCGTGGGTTCAATGACTCGCAGATTGAAGCCTTCGCCGAGTTCTCCCGTCGCGAGGATGTTATCGTCCGCTTCATCGAGTGGATGCCGCTCGAAGAAGCCTCAAGTGGTGAAAACGGCGCCAGGAGCTGGACCCGAGAGGCCGTCATCTCGCTTGACGAGATCGTTGCACGCCTCAACGTCTATCGGCCCGAAGGACTCGGCACTGCCGGCCTGGTCGAACTCCCTCCTAACGCAGCCAGCGAAACTGCCCGGCGTTATACCTTCTCTGACGGTCGAGGCGAAATCGGTATCATTGCTCCTGTCTCCCGTCCTTTTTGCGGCCACTGCAGCCGTGTCCGCCTGACCTCCGACGGCAAGATCCGAACCTGCCTGTTCTCGCAGATGGATCACGACCTTTCTGGCCGTATGATTCGCGGCGCCTCCGACTCCGATCTGACGAGGTACATCCGTCATGTCGTCGACAGTAAGGAAGCTCGCCACCACATCGGCGAAGCAGGCTTTGAAAAACCCTCCCGCTCAATGGTTCATATCGGCGGGTAACGTCATTCGCGTGAAACTTTAGCCACATCTACAACTTTTGCGCTTTAGCGCATCCTCCCTCTTCCCGTCTACGCTATTGTTAGCTTCTGGAGTAATAACGTTGAGTTGAGATATCGCCGCCATTTCGAAGTCTCCGAGAGCCGCCAGATGGATCACCTGCGCGTCTTTCATGATGTTGCGCGTACCCTCACCACCTCTCTCGAACTGGAAGAGATCCTGCGCGCCATCATGGAGAAGATGGCCAGCTTCTTTGGTCCCGAACGCTGGTCGCTCCTGATGATTGATCCGAAGGCCAAGGACCTCTTCTACGCCATCGCGGTTGGCGAAGACTCTAACTCCCTCAAAGGTCTCCGGGTACCACTCGGACAAGGGGTCGCCGGCTGGGTCGCCGCTACCGGCAACCCACTCGTTGTGCCGAATGTCTCGCTCGACCCTCACTGGTCCACCTTTGCCCGCAACCATCCCGAACTCGGCATCGAGTCGATCGCCTGCGTTCCCATCCGCTCGGGCGAAGAGACTCTCGGCGTCATCCAGCTGCTCAACTCCAAGCTCGACCTGATGTCCGAGTACAGCATCTCCTTCCTGCGCATCCTGTGCGACTATGCGGCCATCGCCATCGGCAATGCACGCTCCGTGAACCTCATTCACGAGCTCACCATCACCGACGACTGTACCGGTCTCTTCAATGCGCGCCACCTCTACACTCGCCTGGATGAACTTGTCCTCCAGACCCATGTGGGTCTGCCCATTCCGTTCAGCCTGGTCTTCATCGACCTTGATCGCTTCAAGCAGGTCAACGACACGCATGGCCACCTCGTCGGAAGCCGTCTTCTGGCAGAGGTTGGCGGCCTGATTCGAAGAGTCGTCGGCCCGACAAATGAAGCCTTTCGTTATGGCGGCGATGAGTTCTGCATCCTCATGCCGGGCTCCGAAAAGATCACTGCTTCGGCCCTTACTCGCACTCTCTGCGATATGCTGCGTGAACACATCTTTCTCACCTGCGAGCAGCTCTCGCTCCAGCTCTCCGGCTCCTTCGGTCTCGCCACCTACCCCGAAGACGGCGATACCGTGCACACCATCCTTCGTTCCGCTGACTCCATGATGTACGAGGTTAAGAACACCACGCGTGACGACGTCGCCATCATGGGGGTGCCGCGTCGTCCTCACCGCAGCCAGCTCGTGTCTGATCTTGAAAGCTCAGCTCGATAGCTGAAAGCTTAGCTGCCTCGCGTTACTCCTCTGGCCTCTTCTCCAGCCCTGTCCTCTTTTTCTCCGGCCGAATCACATCCCGGTTCTCGGGTGCGGTGGGATGCACACCGAAGTCCCAGACACTGAGATTGATCTGGTTCTCTCCAAGGATTTCCACCAGGCAATACTCACCGAAAAGCAGATTTTCCGCAGGAAGTACCTTGATCCAGTGGCCGCCGGGTAACAGCGTTGCCGTCGTGTTGATCACGTCTTCCTGCCGCCTGGTGGCGCCGTCGCGGGAGGTATCGAAGCTTGCCAGGAGACGCGCTCCCTGCCGCACATCCACCCGCACGATGGCATAGCGGCTTGGCTCTTTGCGCTTCTCCTTACCGTTCTCCTTCACCGCTTGGCTCGACGTGGCGCCGTGAGTATCCACGCTGAAGACCTGCCCTGTCGGCGCCGCATCGTCATCCATCCGGATGTAGAAGCCCGGATCGTTCACATGCAACTGGACCGCGGCCTTTTCGCCCTTGAGCTCCAGCACCTGGTGCGTACTCGCACCCGGGTTCAGGATGCCGCGCAGAACGCTATGGCCCGTCTCCCGATTGAGATCACCCGCAGACTGCATCAGCGGCACCAACTCAGGCATTGCATGAAAGGTATCAAAGGCCAGTACGCTGTCTTCAGGAACCAGACGCAGATCCGGCGAAATCTCGGGCGAGAGGGTGCGCCGTTCGGCCTCTTCCTTCAATACCTCAGGGTCGATCTCCGGAATTGGCGGACGCTTCTCGTTACCGTTCGCGTCCACAACGGGGTCTGCGTGCCGCTGTTCCCATCTCTTTGTCGCTTCCAGATCGACGAGTTCAAGCGGAATCTCTTCGATCTCGCCCGAGCGTTCTGCGCTGACAAACTGGATCCGCGAGCCTACCACCTTGTAGCGCAGCACAATCTGATAGGTGCCATCCTTAAGGATCAGCCGCGTTCGCCGGGCGGCTAGCTGCTGCGCCTGCTCAACATTTTCGCCTTGACGCGAAGCAAGCTGCGCCGGCGCAAATGCCATTCCACACAACATCAGCGCTATGACGGCGAAATCCTGCGAACGCATGAACAGACCTCGTGATGATTCTAAGTCGTTCGTGCATCGACGTGTTGCTGCGTTGCGCGCGCGGCTTTATGCCTGAGCTTTATCAAACTTCTTCTGCGGTTTTGGATTGGCGGCCTTGCGCACCGACCTGTCGGCCCTCTGTTGTTGTTTCGGTTGGCGTTGTGTGTGCTTGTTGTCCTGTGTGTTCTGCGCGGCGCACGTGCCTGCAAGAGCAAGGCCCAACGTGAAGAGTCTGGCGGATCGATGAAGCGGCATGTTCCTGTCCTCAATACTCGCTTGGACGGCAAACAGCCTGTGGAAGTGTTACGTCTGCTGCCGACAGGCAAGCTGAAACTCTGGAGCAAAAGTCTCCCGAGCGTATCGTCTCTGCGCCCTTCTGCTCGTACAGAAAATAATCGATAAGAGGCACCGGGAAAGCCAGGTCGATCTTGACCAGAGAACGCGGCGAAGCCGGAGAGAACGAGTCAACACCGGCGACGCCTCCGTACTCACAGCTTCGATAGCCCCTACTTCCTGTTGAGAAAGCGGAAATGCCGTGCGCAGCGGGTACCATGAAGAGATCCCTGTGAGCGCCCCCGCCAAACTCTCTCCTCGCGTCCTGTTCGCCTTCGCCTGCGTGTACGTCTTCTGGGGATCCACTTACCTCGCCATCCGCTTCGGCGTTCAGGTTATCTCGCCCTTTGTCCTCGGCAGCGTGCGTTTCCTCATCGCCGGACCGCTGATGCTCGGCATCTGTGCGGCACGTGGCCTCAAGCTGCGCCAGACTGGACGCGATTTCGCCATGCTCGCCGTCATCGGCATTCTAGTGCTCGGTATCGGCAACCAGGGAGTGGTCTGGGCCGAGCAGTACCTCGCGTCAGGACTCGCCGCCCTGCTCGTCGCAGTCATCCCGCTCTACGTCGCGCTCATCGAAGTCATCTTACCCGGTGGCGAAGGCCTCCGCTCTCGTGGCTGGGTAGGCATCGCCATTGGCTTCGCCGGCCTTATCGCTCTGTTGTGGCCAGGCCTGAGCGAAGGCCTCCACAGTCGATCCGGCCTTCTGCTGGGCTCAATTGTCTGCATCCTCGCTGCCTTTTCCTGGACCTGCGGCTCCGTGCTCTCGCGCCGCGCCAGACTTGCCACCAGCGCCTTCGTCGCGGCTGGCTGGGAGATGCTCTTCGCTGGCGTCTTCAACTGCGCGCTCATCTTCCTCCTCGAAGGCCGCAACTCGCTCGCCCGTGCCCACTTTTCCATGCAGGCCTTCTGGTCGATACTCTGGCTGATCGTCTTCGGGTCGCTGGTGGGTTATTCCGCCTACATCTACCTGCTGGATAACGTGCCGGTCGCTAAGGTCTCCACGTACGCCTACATCAATCCCATCGTCGCCGTTATCCTCGGAGCGATCTTTCTGCATGAGCGGCTGGTTCCGGTCGAGTACCTCGGCATGGCGGCGATCCTCGTCGCCGTGTATCTCGTCACCAGCTCAAAGCTGCAAAGCGGCAACCCGGTGGCTGCGCTCGAGTGCACTGACATCGAGTCCGAAGCATGACTTTTCTGTCGCCCGAAGAACTCGCCGGCCGCGTTGAGGGCGCCGCCCGGCGGACAAACGATTCGGCCTGAAACCGTCAGGTTCAAACGCAACTTCTTGCTATCGATTTTGCTTCTAAAGCGACAATGTTGCGTTTGTGTCATTTTGGATTTGGTTTCTGGGGTCGTTTTCTCTTCACGATCCTGCTGGCTGTTTGCTGCGTCTTCCCTGCGCCTAGAGCCCACGCCTCTGTCGCCGTGCTGGTCGGCGAACCGTTCGGAAACTTCGGTACCATGATGCCAGTGGGCCACACCGCCATCTACCTCGATCACCTCTGCGCCGACGGTCCCCTGAAGCTCCGCACCTGCCGCCCCGGCGAACCGCAGGGGGTGGTCGTCGCGCGGTATCACCAACTCGGACAGTACGACTGGCTCGTTTCACCTGTAATGGAGTTTCTCTACGCGACGGATGATCCGAGTATGGTCCTTGCCTATGCTACTATCGACAACTCCTGGGATCTTCGCCAGATTTACCGCCGACGCTATCTCGAAAAAATCGTACCTGACGGTGCCGAATACGATAACGCGACAGATGAATGGTGGGAATCTGCCGGCACGGCCTACACGCGGCGCATATGGGGCTATCAACTCGCCACCACGACCGAGCAGGACCGCCACTTCATGGACATCATGAACGAGCGTCCAAATCTCCACGCTTATCGGCTCAAGAACAACAACTGCGCTGACTTTGCTGCGGACATGATGAACATCTACTTTCCCGGCAGCGTTCGCCGCGACCATATTGCCGACTTCGGCTGGATGACTCCCAAGAACGTGGCCCGCTGCGTACAGGTGTACGGGAAGGCCCATCCCGAACTCGACCTCAAGGTCTTCGAGATCCCCCAGGTTCCAGGCTCGCTGCGTCGCAGCCGCCCTGTTCGTGGCGCCGCCGAGGCCGGCCTCACGACCAAACGTTACCTCGCCACGCTGCTCGTCATTCAGCCGGAGGTTCCAATCGTCTGCGCGATCCTTTACCTGAAGCATGGTCGTTGGCAGATTGGAAAAGATGCTGGAGTGGTTGCCCCTCAGGATTTCGTCCACACCGACGGCCTGCAACCCAGCACCATTGAGGCCGCAAACGCCAGGTTTCTGCCAGGGCACCTCCCCCAAGGTTCCAGCCCACGCTAAATGCAGGCAAGACAGTAAACCTCGCCCAAGCGCCGTGAACCGCCCGATGGCGCAGATTCTACGGATCATGTCTCAGGGCTGAACGTCGACGTTAGAGAAACGCAACGGACTGGATGCCAGCCACATCGAAGCGCTTGCGACAGCGAATATTCTTGCACCCGACCATATCGTCTCGTCGAACCATGTAGCTCTGGGCCTTCGCGAAGCGTGCACGGTCTCGTTCGTCGGCATTACGCCCGATCTGAGCCTTCTTTCGGCGAACAAGCCAGTGCAGCTCATACTCATTTTGCTGGCCGCAGTGCGGGCAGGTCATCAAGTGAGTGCGAGATTCCGGGCGTTCATCAAAGAAATCGCGTTCTTCCATACGTTGGCCTCCTGTGCGCCGGCGAAAACGGCGGCAACCGTTATAGCTGGCGAGTCTCCGGACAGCGAACCTGCATGCCTCACCTGGCGTTTAGGTCGAAGCTTGGGGCGCCGAGCAGGGCGATCGTCCGCCCCGCTCTGGAGTATTGCATACTGGGAGGGCTGGACAGAAGGGCACGTCGTGTGATGAAAAAGCCGAAGAAGCGTGTTTTCTCGATCATTAAGGCAGTAAAAGAGGACGCCCGCACCCGGATCGGCACAGTCCCCTGTGAAAAGGTTCTCCCTGACCCAAAAGCCAGGGAACTTCGTAAACCCAAGCACAAGGAGACGCTGTCCGACCTGCTCGAGAAACTTAGAGGAGAAGACTAACCCGCTTCAGCCGATAAGGCGCCCATGGGAACTTTTGCGCAGGGTGGTCCCTCGTTCGCTATCAGGGGCAAGAACGGAATCGTGGCATTGGCGTGGGACCGAACGCTGGACTTGCTGAGGCGGGCAGGAGTGCTCTCCGGACGTAGTCTGCTGGTGGACAGTCCCGCCATCATGGCGGATATGGAAGAGATCGGCGTTCTCAGCCGGACGCTGGTGCAGGCATCGATGGACGCCGCGCATAACTCCGGCGGGCAAAGGCAGCAGATGCTCGCGGTCGTAGACATCGAGAAGCGTATCAGTGCATCGGCTCGGCTGAGCCTCGAGAATAGCCAGACTGCGGCGCAGATGACAGAGGATGTAGCTCGCGAGATCGACGCCGGTACCCGAACGATCGAAGATACCAACCGCAACATGTCCAACATGGTCAAGACCGTGGCCGCCGGTGCCGCGATTATGGAGAAGTTCGTTGACAGCATCGCGGAAGTCAATCGGGTCGTAGGCCAGATCGGCGGCATCGCGCGACAGACCAATCTTCTCGCTCTTAATGCGGCCGTCGAAGCCTCACACGCGGGCTCTGAAGGGGACGGCTTCAACGTCATCGCCCACGAGATTCGTCTGCTGGCTGATCGCGCAAGCAATGCAACCGTTGAGATCGGCACCACTATCGAGGAGATGGCCTTGAGTGCCGCTTCGGCCGGCGAAGCCATGCGGTCCGGCCGCTCGGCAGCCGATGCCAGCATCGAGCAGACGGTCCGGGTGCAGGGTTCGCTCGAACAGATGCGCCTGGCCATTCGGAACCTGCTGGAACTTTCAAAACAGGTCACCCACGCCTCGGCCGAGCAGCTCACCGCCTGCGAGGAAGTGGCGTCTACGGTTGACGCCGTCAGCTCGATGGTCGCCGGTTCGACCACAGACGCGGATGCGGCGGCCGAGATGAGCATCAAGATGGTCGGCAGCGCCGAACGGGTTCATGCCCATCTCGAAGGCTGGTCAGATACCGAGGCTCTCCGCAGAAACAAAGGTCGCCGCTCGACTGACAGGGTCGTAATGAAGGTAGAGAATCAGAAAGCCGACATCCTTGCAGCACTCTCCATGTTGCGCGTGAAGTGTTCGCAGGGCGAACCCGGTATTGTGCACGGCACCATGCAGCTCAAAGGAGAGCTCCTACCCGGACTCTACTTTGGGGGGAGATCCTCGATTGAAGGCGAGGCCTGGGTCGATGAAGTGCACGCCCGCACCGGGTGCGGCGCCACCGTTTTCGTGCTCGCGGAGGAGAAGTTCGTTCGCGTGGTCACCAATGTAAAGCTTCCCAACGGTGAGCGAGCCAGCGGCACGAGGCTAAATCCCAAGGGCCTGGCGATTGCGGCGCTTAGAAAAGGCATGAGCTACTTCGGTGCTGTCTACGTTCTTGGGCTCCCGATCGTGGCAGCCTACGAACCCATTTTTTCGCTCCAGGGAAAGGTGATCGGAGCCCTCTATGTCGGTCGTCCGCTCGATTGGGAGGCAAGCCGGTCGGCCGGACCAGCCGTTTCCGCTCCTTAGCCTAATCGGATTCTGCGGGTAGGCCCAGGGTTCGGTAAGCTGGAGGGATGGATCTGGGTTTAGTTCTGGTGTTGTTTCAGGCCGTTGTGCTGCTCTTCTCGTTTGGCGTGCATGAATCCGTGCATGCGTGGGCGGCCATGCGTCTTGGCGATCCCACCGCCTTCATGCTCGGACGCATCTCGCTCAACCCGGCCAAGAATATCGATCCCTGGGGTTCGATCGTGATGCCTGCGGTCAGTTTCTTCTTTGGCGGCGTCCTGGTCGGGTGGGGTAAGCCAATCCCGATTACGCTGCGAAATTTCAAGAAGATCAAGCGCGATGACGCCCTTTCGACTGCCGCCGGTCTGTTCAGCCATCTCCTCCTGGCGGCCATAGCGCTCGTCATCCTCATCGTCCTCAAACACTCACATGGTGTGGGCGAACGAGCCGTCGTCTCGGCGATGTTGATGGCGAACAAAGCTCCCGTGGACACGACACAGCTGCCAAGGCTTTTTCCCGTGGCGCTGCTCCTTTATGACTGCGTCATCGTGAACGTGTTGCTCTTCGTCTTCAATCTGATCCCGGTGACTCCGCTCGACGGCAGCCGATTCATCCGCTATGTCCTTTCGTATGAAGCAGAAAAGATGTACGACCGCGTCGGGATGATCGGTTCCTTCGTCATCTTTTTCCTGGCCGCCCAGGTGGTATTTCCAGTCTTCTACAATCCGATGATCCGCTTGTTCAATGGCCTGTTGTTAAGTTTGTAGTTCCAGATCAGAAAGAGTTCACGAAGCTATGAGTGATGTGATCACAAACGAGAACCGGAGACGCGTCCTCAGTGGCATGCGTCCCACCGGAAAGCTGCACCTCGGCAACTACATGGGTGCGCTCTACAATTGGGTCAAGCTTCAGGAAGAGTATGAATGCTACTTCTTCATCGCAGACTGGCACGCACTGACCACAGACTACGAAGATCTCGGTAAACTGCGGGACAACATCCGGGAAGTGGCACTGGACTTTCTTGCCGGCGGCCTTGATCCCGAGCGTTCGACCATCTTTGTTCAAAGTGATGTGCCGCAACATGCTGTGCTCAACACGCTCCTTGGCATGATCACCCCGCTGAGCTGGCTGGAACGGGTGCCAAGCTACAAGGATCAGCAGGAGCAGCTACGCGAGAAAGACCTCGCAACTTACGGCTTTCTCGGCTACCCGCTGCTACAAACTGCCGACATCCTCATCTACCAGCCTCACTTTGTCCCTGTGGGCCTCGATCAGGCGTCCCATGTTGAACTAACGCGGGAGATCGCGCGGCGCTTCAATCAGCTTTATCCTGGCGACTTCTTCATGGATGCGGATGCCGCCCCGTGGGAGTTGGAAGCCGTCAAGAAGACCGCACGCAAGCTCTCCAGCGATAAGTCGAAGGAGACGTTTTCGCCGCACGAGCTGATTGCGGCGGCTCCGCAGACCAAGCTGAAGAGCGGCTACGGCACGCACACCATCCTGCCTGAGCCAGAAGTTCTGCTGACTCCCTCGCCCAAGCTGCCTGGCACCGATGGCCGCAAGATGTCCAAGAGCTACGGCAACACCATCTCGCTCTCGGACACCGAAGCCGACGTACGCTCCAAGCTCAAGACGATGGTCACCGATCCTGCCCGGATCCGCCGCGACGACCCCGGCGATCCCGAAGTCTGCCCGGTCTTCGACCTGCACAAAGTCTTCTCCACTCCGCAGACGCAGGCAGAGGCTGCCGAAGGTTGCCGAACCGCTGGCATCGGCTGCATCGAGTGTAAGCAGTGGCTCGCTGACGGCGTCGTCCGCGAGCTCGCGCCTATTCAGGAACGCCGCCGCTACTACGAATCCAACCTCGTCCAAGTCGACGAAATACTTGAGGCAGGAGGCGCCCGGGCCCGCGCCCGCGCCGAACAGACCATGCGCCAGGTCAGCGAAGTCATGGGCCTTCGCCACCACCGCCCCTCACCAGGAGTAGCGCGCTGATGGCAGAAGAATTCGAACAATCTCAGCCCGAACAGGATCAGCAACAGCCGGCCTTGGCTGAGCCCTTTGTACTTATGCCGAAGCCTGAAGCCGTGGCTCCGATGGAATCCAAGAAATCACCTGTTCCGAAGCAGGATGAAGCCTCGCTCTCACCCTTTTCCATCACCGTCAGCCAGGTGTACGACGGTCCGATGGACCTGCTGCTCGACCTGATCCGCAAGCAGAACATCGACATCTACGACATTCCCATGGGCACCATTACCGCCCAGTTTCTCGAATATTGCCATCACCTCAAGAACACCGACGTGGACGCTGCGGGCGAGTTCGTCTACACGGCCTCGCTGCTGATCCACATCAAGAGCAAGATGCTGCTGCCGCGCGATCCGTCCGACGTGACCAGCGCGGATGCCGAAGACCCGCGCCGCGAGCTGGTCGAGCGCCTGCTTGAGCACGAACGCTTCAAGGCCGCCGCACAGATGCTGCAGCAGAAGCAGCAGGTCGAGGACGCGACCTGGTCAAACCCCGGCATCCGCGAGTTCCGCAACGATGCCGCGACCGAACCCGAGATCGAGGCCGGAACCGTCGACCTCGTTCGTGTCTTTCAGGACATCCTGGAGCGGATGCGCGCTCGCCCGGTCCTCAATGTGGACGAGGAGTCCGTCACCGTCGCGCAGATGATCGATTACGTGAAGCGCCGTCTTCTGATGGAAGAAAATCCGGTTTCGCTGCGTCGCCTGCTGCATAATACGCACACCGAACGTGCCTTGATCTGCATGTTCCTTGCGATGCTGGAACTGGTCCGCCTGCAGGCTGTGCTCCTGCATCAACCCACCCTAATGGGCGACATTCTGATCAAGAAAGCGGAAGGCTTCGACCAGGTCTTCGAAGACGCGCAAGCCGCACGCGACGACTGGCGCTAAACAGTGCGCAGGTTGGTAGGCATGCTTCCATGTTATCGCTCCAGCAGCGTGCGATAGATTCGGGCCGTCTCCTCATCGAAGGCGCAAAAGACGATGCGTTTCAGCGGGGGCGTGGCCTGCTGCTGCACGGTTGCGACGGCGATCTCCGCAGCGCGCTGCTTGGGAAATCCATAGATGCCCGTCGAGATGGCAGGAAACGCAATCGACCCGACGAGGTGCTGCGTTGCCAGCGCAAGGCAGACCCGGTAGCATCCGGCGAGCAGATTCTCTTCATCGTGCGAACCGCCGCCCCAAACCGGGCCGACCGCATGGAAGACCCAGCGCGCGGGAAGGTTGAATCCGGGCGTCGCCTTGGCCGAGCCGGTGAGGCAGCCATGCAGTTTCTCACAGGCTTTCAACAAGTCCGGTCCGGCCGCGCGGTGGATCGCGCCGTCCACTCCGCCGCCGCCGAGCAAAGACGTGTTAGCCGCGTTGACGATGGCGTCCACGCTCAGCTTGGTGATGTCCTCGCGGATCACTTCAATGCTGATTTTTGTCTGCAAGGTGGGGTCTCCTTGATTGGTAGATGCAAACCCTGGGAGCGGGCTGCCTCATTGCATTGACGCTGGATTCACACTCCGTTCATCGTGCGTTGGCATACCGAAGACTACCTTGAGGCGATTACACAATTCCACTTTCAGGTGAACGTAGATGGCGACTCCCGCTATAGCCCCGTCCGGCTCCATGCTGGACCAGAAGTTGAAGAAGTCCAGTCCAGGCAAGTTCGGCATCCTGGTTTTTGTCGTCATGCTCATCGGAGGCTTGATCTACATCGGGACGCAGATCTCAAGCGATCTTTCCATCGTTCACAACGCCTCGGTCTTCCCGTTCATTCTGCTGGGCATCGCGCTCCTGATCGCGCTCGGCTTCGAGTTCGTGAATGGGTTTCATGACACCGCCAATGCCGTCGCAACGGTCATCTATACCCACTCCCTTGAGCCTCACATTGCGGTCGTTTACTCCGGCATCATGAACTTCATCGGAGTGCTTTTGAGCCCCGGAACCGTAGCGTTCACCATCATCACGCTGCTACCAGTCGAACTGATTCTGAAGGTGAGCTCAGGGTCGGGCTTTGCGATGGTCTTCGCGCTGCTCATTGCGGCGATCATCTGGAACCTGGCAACCTGGTGGCGGGGTCTGCCCGCGTCCAGCTCCCACACCATGATCGGTTCGATCATCGGCGTGGGCGTAGCGAACCAGTTGATGCAGGGGAATCCTGGCACCGCTGGTGTCGAGTGGTCGCAGGTGACCAAGGTTTTTGAAGCGCTGTTCTGGTCGCCAGTCATCGGCTTCGGTGCAGCATTCGTCCTATTCATGCTGTTCAAGCT
>CAXTNM010000058.1:0-31016 GCA_964245715.1 uncultured Acidobacteriaceae bacterium
TCCACTTTCCCTCGCGCCGCGCCGCGACGATGCCCGCGCTGCGAAGGTATGCAAGGTGTCGGGAAACCTTAGGCTGGGGACCGCCGAGGATCTCGACGAAGTAGCAGACACAAATCTCTTGATCGCCCATCAGGTTCAGGAGGCGGAGCCGTGTGTTGTCGCTGAGGGCCTGGAAGAATCTTTCGACATTGAATGATTGTTTCGCCATACCTGAATGTATACGCCTTGACGAATGCGAAGGCAAGACATATATTCACCTAAGCAGATGTGAGGAGGCGATATGTCAGAGCAGCTTTTGGATTGCGTGAAGTCAAAGTATGGGGCGGTCGCAGAGAGTACGTTGTCGAACGATCACGCGGGCGTGCAGGCTGTCGCAGAGGCCTTCGGCTACACCGCCGAAGAGTTGACCTCGATTCCCGCCGAGGCCAACATGGGCCTATCGTGTGGCAATCCAACCGCTACGGCACATCTCCGGCCAGGAGAAGTGGTCGTGGATCTGGGTTCAGGTGGGGGGCTGGATGTATTTCTGGCAGCCAGGATGGTTGGGCCAACAGGCCGCGCTATCGGCATCGACATGACGACCGCCATGATCGAGCGGGCACGGGCGAATGCCCGAACAGGCGGCTATACCAACGTTGAGTTCTATCAATCGACACTTGACCAGATTCCACTCCCGGATGCCTCGGTCGATTGCGTGATCTCGAACTGCGTCCTAAACCTTGCTCCAGATAAGCCTGCCGTCTTCCGCGAGATCTCTCGCGTTCTAAAGCCCGGAGGAAGGGTGGCCGTCAGCGATATCGCGCTAAAACATGAACTTCCCGAAGCGGTAGCGCAGAGCATGGCCGCTTATGTGGGTTGCATAGCCGGAGCCATCAAGATTGAGGACTACAAGAGCGGTCTGGTCGCAGCGGGATTCGAGCATGTCGAGATCGTAGATAGTGGTGCGGACCTAAATGCCTACGCGAAGGTGGAGAACCAGTCGGGATGCTGTTCGCCGGCGATGGACACGTCAAGTTCGTTCCAGGTCGTTGAAGCAGCTTGCTGCACCCCGGCACCGACTGAGCCTTCGCTGCAAGAGGATCTCACAGCTCTGCTCTCGCAGTATGACGTCAATGCCGCGGCTGCCAGCGTGAAGGTGTACGCAGTTAAGCCGCATACTGCGGATTCAAAAGCCTGCTGTGGCCCTGATTGCTGCGCATAGCCTTCGGTTCCGCAATCGAGCTACGTTTCAAGGAGCACTCATGCCGCTTCACAATGTGCTGCTGCGCAGGGTGTGCAATTTGGAGCATTAACGGTGCGCTTTGGCCTGAAAATAGAGGTGCAACAGCAGAGTGCGAAGACGTTTTAGGGGCAAGCGGGACGAGGGAAGGTTACCGGCCCCTGCCTTGCCCCCACCTAAGGTCTCGCTCGCCCGTTTGCTCCACGCTTGAACGGAAACGACTGCGTGAGACCTGTGGGCATGCTGGTAAAAACGCCGGAAGCCAGGCAAGAGCTACAGTCTAAAACACTTACCATAGTCGTTCAGCCATTTCGAGACATCTAGAAAGGAGAAGCCTAACCCCGATTGGCTGCTGCCGCAGCTTCGACTCTGTCTTGCTCTTCTAATTCGTCGTCTTCTTCTTTCATTGCGGCAGACTCATTCAAGGACGCGTCCAGTTGGATCTCATGGTCGGCGGCAAGATCGATCTGCTTGGCCTTGTCGGATTCCAGAACTCCGGGCACTGCACTCCTGTCCGCAACGGGCCCCGGACTTGTCAAGCTAGTTACGAGTGGGAAAGTCTGGGTCTTCATCATCTCTTCTCCTGTCCTTTGGAACTTTGCTGCAAGTCCGCAAAACTTCCATGGTTCAGTGTGGGCGCTTCAAACTCCCTCAGTTGTTGCCTATCGCTCAGCGATTCGAGATGGCTAGAGGGCAAGACAGGCTTAGCGATCACGCGTTTCGATTGCCGGGGAAGGTGGGGAGCGTAGATGCAAGCGGCTATCTTTCGTCAGTCCGCCAACGATGCGGAACCGTACCTCAGCATCGAAGATGTTCCGCGCCCAAGCATGCTTCCGGGGCACTCTCTTTTGCGCATGATCGCGTGTGGTGTATGCCGGACCGACTGGCACATCGTGACTGGAGAGTTGCCGGCGCTCCGGCCGGAGTTGATCCCCGGCCACCAAATCGTTGGCGAAATCATCGACGACGCAACCCCCAACCTACCCATTGGAACGCGAGTGGGAGTTTCCTGGATGGGCGGAGTGGACGGTAAGTGCTGGTATTGCATGCATAATGCCGAAAATCTTTGTGACGATCCAACCTTCACCGGATACACAGTCGATGGAGGCTACGCAGAGTTTGCCCTCGTGCGCACAGACTTCCTACTGCGACTTCCCGTTGGCATAGATGATGCCGCGGCCGCCCCGCTTCTGTGCGCCGGGATTATCGGCTTTCGAAGCCTTCGTGTGGCCGGGGTTCAACCGGGAGAGAGAGTAGGCCTTTACGGCTTCGGTAGCTCGGCGAGCCTAGCGATTCAGGTACTGCAATCCTGGAAGTGCGAGGAATATGTCTCGTTCCGCGGCCAAGGCAACCGAGACCGCGCAGCCGCTCTGAGTGCAACCTGGGTTTTCATGTCAACGCCCGCCTCTTGCAGTTCCTTGATGGCTTGCTCTGCCTGAGAGTGGGTGTTGTATACAGCGACGACCGAGTGGAAGATTTGGTTGACCAACTCTTCAACAACAGCGAAAAGCGCTTGGCCCGAACGCTCCTGCTCATGGCTCAGTTAGGCGGCGCTGGTTAGCCGCAGACGTTGATTCCACCTGTAACGCAGAAAGCGCTTGCAGACATGATCGGCACCACTCGATCGAGAGTCAGCAAGTTCATGAATCGTTACCGTAAGCTGGGTTACATGACATACAACGGTCGGATTCACGTTCATAAATCGCTTCTCAATGTGGTGCTGCATGACAAGCTGCCGGAACAACGCACGAAGCGCCCGGTCACGCTCGAACTGAAGCCGCAGCAATAACAAAGGCGAAGCCTGCACCGGCTGCGTAAGAGGAACTTCCTCTCATCCGATCGACCGTGTCCTTCATGATGCTTCCCCGGTCGCGGTGATGTGAGCACAACGGCGCAGACCGAAACCACGGCAAAATGCAAAGCTGGTTATGGACGGCGTTTGGCCGAGATGCTCATGCCTCCTCTGGTGAGTTGCGCGGCAATTTTGCAAAAAGGGGGATGGATGATCCAGATATATAGCTTTCTTATCGTTGCGTTCGGAGGAGTATTGTTTATATCTCTCTACAACAAACAGAGGTCGATGCGACTTATTCCACTATCGGTCGCAGATAGCAAACAGAGTTGGACCGATCTTTCGTATCGTCGATCAGAGCCCGGTCGCTTGAGGCAATCCGGCACGGTCAATCGGGATGCTCCAGTTGTTTGAGCGAGCTTTTCGTTACCGCGTGCTCATTGTTGACGATGAGCCTAGCCTTCGCGCTGTCGGAAAGAGCATCTTGGAATCGCAAGGGTATGAGGTCCATCGCGCCGAAGATGGCTTTGAAGCCTTAGCAGCCCTCAAGAGAGCTCTGCCCGACATGATCATCTCCGATCTACAAATGCCGAATATGAACGACTTTGAGTTCCTCTCTGTGGTCCAGCAGCGTTTTCCGGCGGTGCTTGTCATCGTCATCGGGCGAGTACTCGGGTGTATCGATTCCAGAGAGTGTCTTGGCAGACGCATTCTTCCCGGAGGGCAGCTATAAGCCTTCAGCTCTTTTCGAAAAGATAAGTGAACTACTGGAGGAACTGCCCAAGCGCTCTCTGGCGCCCAAGTCAGGGCGCGCCGCTGTATGGGCGAAGAACGGCAAAGATCTTCTTGCTGTTCCGCGCTTCGAGTGCCTGAGAACGTTTCCAGTGTCGCAAGCAGAAAAACGTCACAACAAAGCAGATTGTGATTTCTGCGGGAGCAGAAGTGGAGTTCGAAATCATGTCTAACCAAGCCGTCGCTTGACGAAACTTATTATTCAGGCAGCGCGGTGTGCCGCGCGGCTTCATCCTCCGCAACTTCGGCGCGGAGCAAGCGTCTGTGTAAGCACAGCTGTAGAGCCTGTTTCTGAAGACGGAACTTGGTTGAGCAACACAGGGCGACGATACCCGATCGCTCGGGTCATACGCCGAGGGTCCCAGCATGAGCCACACTCCAGAGGATTACTGCCGCTCGTGTACCGATACCGTCCACCTCGTCTAAGACAAATGGAAGATCCACATCCTGTGCGCTATACGGGCCGGCCCCGTTCGCCTCGGGCAGCTGAGGCGCGAACTTCGTCACGCTTCAAAGAAAGTGCTTGCGCAGAATCTGCGGGAGTTGGAACACGCTGAGTTGGTGCTTCGCAGGGATCTCGGCGGGTCAGTCCGCCATGTCGAATACGACTTCACCGAGGACATGTTTGATGAAGTTGCCGGCGCCGGTTCAGATCTCGCCTTGATGACGCCTAGAAGAACAAACGCCATCGCTTAGCAAAGGGAAATGCGCGCAGGGATTTACTGCGGAGCAGCTACAAGCGAGGCCCCGTTGTGGGTCGGTGAAGATGTGTCCAGTGCAGAAGGAAGAAACGCACCGGGCTCTTGCGCGAGCGAGTTAGCGTTCGCACTGCTTCAGCGTTTTCACGGTCACCCCTAGTTGATATGACTATCTCGATGTGGTGCAACCTGTGACATACCCGTGCATGGATATTTGCCATTTTCTATCGCTTGGATCACCGTTGGGAGACTCTCGAACGGGACCGGCTTTGAATAGAAGTATCCTTGGGCCTCGTCACAACCTTCGCTCTGGAGCATATCCCGATGAATCACCGAATCCACTCCCTCCGCAACTACGGTTATATTCAGTCCTCTCGCAAGAGCTATGACGGCTTTGGTTATGGCGGAACTATCTGTACTGGTGGAGATATCACGGACGAATGATTGATCAATCTTGAGACGATCGACTCGAAACCGCAGAATGTAGGACATGCTCGAGAAGCCGGTACCAAAATCATCGATGGCAACATGGACTCCGAGGGATCTAATATCCTCGAGTATTTGCAATGGCCTCGCGGAATTACCGAGAAGCAGATTCTCAGTGATCTCAAGTTCTAAGAAGGAGGGATTGAAATTGCACTCTTTAAGAGTTTGCTGTATGACTCCTGGAAGGCTGCTTTGCTGAAACTGCCGCGGAGAGACATTGACCGCCATCGTCATGGGTCTGCCTGTTTGTTGCTGTAAGAGCTTGCCATGACGGCATGCGGTGCGGAGCACCCATTCTCCGATCGGCACGATCAGTCCGGTCTCCTCTGCGAGAGGAATGAAGTCGTTCGGCATAACCATCCCGAGGTTGCCACTGCGCCAGCGAAGGAGAGCTTCCACGCCAGTCACTAATCCTGTTTTCATGGAAATCCTGCGGTTGGTAAACCACTTCGAGTTCATCCAGGGTCAACGATTTTTTCAGACCAGCCTCCAGCTGCCTCTTTCGTGCGGAGGTTGACTCTAATTCATGGCTGAATGTCTTGTGCCCGTTCTTTCCTTCCAGCTTGGCTTCATACATCGCTGCGTCAGCATTCTTCAAGAGTCCCTCGAAAGTCTGACCATGATCGGGATAACAGCAGACGCCTATACTTGCAGTAGGAACGAGCGCATCCTCCCCCCCTGCTATGGGGAACGCGAGATGCTGCCTTATCTTTTCCGCGACCAGCTCTGCTTCCTCAACATTGTTCAATCGATCGAGTAGGATCACAAACTCATCTCCGCCAAGACGCGCTACCGTGTCGGAGGAGCGCACCGAACGTCGCAGGCTTTCTGCAACGGCCTTCAGCAATTCGTCTCCGGCGTGATGCCCCTGCTGATCATTGATCCTCTTAAAGTTGTCGAGATCGACCATGAGGATGCCTACCTTGTGCTGATAACGAAAAGCACGGGTAAGCGCCATGGACAGCCGGTCATGGAAGAGTGTCCGTGTGGGCAGACCGGTCAGTGCATCATGGTGCGCGATGTGCGAGATGTATTCCTGGGCCCGTTTGCGTTCTGTGATGTCGTACGCGATGAGAACAAGGCCGACCGAAACTCCCCCTAAATCAGTGAGCGCGCTAACCGTCACCTGGGCGTCAAAGCGAGACCCATCTCGGCGTATCAACTTCCATTCAGCTTCCTCAATCAATCCCCGCTCAGGATTGGCCCAAAATACTTCGATGCCGGAGGCAATATGCAGATGAAGTTGTTCGCTGAGCAAGGCCGCCCGAGTGGCCACTTCTTTTGGGTCAAAGAGGAAGAGAGGAGTTTTCCGGTCGACCAGATCTTCTTTTCGGTACCACAGCATGGACTCAGCAGCAGGGTTTACCGACGTGATTGTACCTCTTAGATCAGTCACAATCGTAGCGAAGGGGGAACTCGCGATGATCGCTTCCATGAAGGTTGCAGACCTCAGAAGCTCCAGTTCCTGAAGTTTGCGCTTTGTTACATCCGATGCTGTGATTGCGATGCCGTCGCCTAGTCTTACAGCCTGAATTCTTAGCCAAGAGCTGAAGACGTTGCTGTCTTCTATCGGTAGCTCCAGCACTAACGGCGTGCCGGTCGCAACAACATGCTTATATCGATCGAACAGACCGGTTGTGCGGTTAATTGGGAGAATCTCACACATTTTCGCCCCCAACAGCTGATCGCGGGGTATTGACACCATCTTTTCAACATTACTGTTGAGATAGGTAAAGGTGAAATCTTCGATCTCGCCTCCGGGCGCCCGTATCGTTTCGCAGATGTAGAGAGCATCCATACTGCTCTCAGCTGCCGCATGGAGACGGTCACGTTCCTGTCGCAACGCGCTTTCCATTGCGACTAACTCATCTTCGTGTCGTTTGCGATCGCTTAGATCTCGCACAACTTTGGCGAATCCTAGGAACGAACCCTCTGTCGAACGCATTGCGGTTATCACAAAGCTGACCCAAAATCGTTCACCGTTCTTCCGAAGCCGCCATCCTTCTCCAGCGGAACGTCCCGTCAGGAAAGCAGCTTCCAACTCCTTCTCCGGCACAGATGCCGAAACATCCTCTGGAACAAAGAAGGTTCTTAGATGTTTGCCTAGGATTTCCTGGCTTGAGTACCCCTTGTTAATCTGCGCGCCACGGTTCCAAGTGACTACACGGCCCTCACGGTCGAGCATGTAAATGGCGTAGTCCTCAACGGAATCGATCAGCAGCTGAAAGCGGTCATAGGTACGAGATGGTGCTCTGTTGTTCATCATGTCTCTTTGCTCCGCTATGTGCGAGACAACTTGCGTACATCGCATGAAAGGGTCTTCTTGGTAAGAATGGTAACCTTCCTATTTCGCGGCGGTCTGTCAAGCAAATAACATTCCCCATGACACTTTCGGGTGAGTCGAAACGAGGTATATGACGGTCTGAGCGGGAGCGAAGGGAGGTCTGAAAAAGACCAGCCAAGATCGAGCTCGGGATCTCGCGTTTATCTTGAATGCAAGGTGCTTCGCTGGTAGGAGTCCAGTCCAGGTTGGTGCGGACATCGAGGGTAAGGTGGCTTCCTGGCCCGAAGGCGGCATTTCGGCAGTCGGGCTCCTGCGCGTTCTGCGCGGCATTGCAGAAGTATCGGGGGAAGGGTTGATGCTGCTCCACCAAAGCGAAGTTGACCTCGTAGATGACAAACAAGTCATTCCGAGACATTTCACGCGCAGATCGCATCTGAGCGCCTAGAACGATATGTCGTTTACACCAATCCAATCGATTACGGCCCCATCGGGCATGAAGGCGCGACTGCTGCGGAAATGCCTGCTGGCGACCGTCTTTCTTGCGGCGGTGAGACTAGCCGAAGCTCAAGACGGCCTGGGCCTCAGTTTGCACCAGGCCGTTGCGGAAGCGCTGCGTAGCCCACGCGCTCAGATTTCAGGCGATCAAACGTTGCTCGCTCAAGCTCAGGTAAGACAGGCAGGCCTTGGCCTTAATCCTCGCCTCTATCTTCAGTCGGAAGACCTTCATCCCTGGGATAACAACTTTTCCTTCCCAAATGGGACCGAAAACTACGCTTATCTCAGTCAAACCTTTGAAATCGATGGCAAACGGTCGAAGCGACTTGCGTTCGCGAACGCAAATGCACGTCGAGCTGATGTAGAGCGTGATTTACGCAAACGGCAGATCATTGCACAGGTAGCGTCGGCTTATTGGACGGCTGTATCGGACCGGAAGATCGCGGGACTTCTGGAAGAAGACATGGGAGCTGTTGACGCGATGGTCAAGTACCATCGAGAGCGCGTAGAGGCGGGAGCGATGCGCGGCGTCGATCTGCTTCGCATGCAGATTGAACGCGATCGGATCTATATTTCGCTTGAAGGCGCGCAGAGAGATGCGGAACTAGCAGAGACAGAGCTCGACCGGCAGATCGGCCGTGCAACGCTGAAGGATGTAGTTTTGACTGACGATATCAGCACGACAGAGGTGTTACCCGCTTTCGATCTGCAGGTTGCGCTTGCGCAGAGGCTTGAGATCGAGGCGGCAGAGGATGCGATCGTCGCAGCGGAGGCAGACGTGAAACTACAGCGGGCAAATGGAGTGCCTGATCCGGATCTGTTTGCTGGCTACAAACGCGATGTTGGAATTAACACGGCATATGCGGCACTACAAATCCCTTTACCGTTGCGGAGCCGCAACCAGGGGGAGGTCGCCCGGGCAGAGGCGCAGGTACGTATCGCCCGCGAGTCGCTCGAAGAGACGCAGCTGACAGTGCGGGCGGACATTGAAGCCGCGGAGGAAAATTACCGGCGTGACTTGGAGATTGTTCACGAGACACTGCCAGTTATGCGTGCGGACGCGAAGAAGAACCTCGAGATCGAAAGCGAGGCTTACCGCTTGGGTGGGCTGGATCTGCTGCGCTACCTCGATGCTGAACGAACGGAGCTCGACGTGGAAGTGATGGCGATCCGAACCCTGGGTGAGTTCCACCAAGCCGAAGTACGGCTGCAGATTGCTTTGGGAGGTCAGCCATGAGGCTTCGATATCTAGCCCCGTTCATGCTCCTTTGCGTTTGTGGCTGCTCAAAGAAGCAGGGGGACACACCTGACACGAAGAGGTCGTCGAAGCAGGGTGGGGCTGGCGCTGACGGGTCGAGCTCGAGCGACTCAGGCGCTTCTGGAGAAGGGAAGCAGGGGCAGGCAGAGCCGGGCACCGTGAAGATCCAAACGGCAGATCAGCCAAAGGCCGGCATCGTCGTGGCAGAAGTCGAGGCGCACACGTTGCCGCAGGTACTCACCGCTCCTGCGCAGGTCGCGATGGATGAAGCGCACACCTCTCACATCGGGGCGATTGCCTCCGGACGGGTGACCGCGGTGTATGTGCTGCCCGGCCAGAACGTTCGCCGGGGCACTGTGCTGGCGCAGTTTCACAGCGACAGCGTGCATGAGACGGTAGGAGCGTTGGCCAAGGCATTTGCGGATGCCGACCGTCAGAAAAGCGCGGTCGCCTTCGCGCAGCAGGCAACGGATCGCTATACGAAGCTCTATGCGATACAGGCCGCATCGCTTGAAGAGAAGCAGCGTTCCGAGCAGGAACTGAAGCAGGCACAGCAGGCGCTTATCGACGCGCAAGCAAACGTGCACATGGAGCGCGAACACTTGTCAGAGCTTCTACAGGTTTCACCAGAAAGCCTCAATCCGGGTACTCTATACGACCGTGAGTTGATTCCAATACGGTCTCCCATTGATGGAGTGGTCGTGGCTCGCAATGTTACAGTCGGGCAGGTCGTCGACGCAGGATTCGACGCCTTCGACGTGTCGAATCTATCGACCGTCTGGGTCGTAGCTTCCGTAAATGAAAAAGATATCGGACTTGTCCATAACGGCGCAGACGCTGACATCGAGACACAGGCCTACCCCGACACGACCTTTCCGGCCCGCGTGGAGCGCGTCGGGGATGAACTGGATCCCACGACCCGTTCGATACCGGTGCGGATCAGCGTGCGCAATCCACAGACTCAACTGCGTCCGGGCATGTTTGCCGCCGCACACATCAACGGTCCGAAGACGCGCACGGCGCTTTTTGTGCCCGAGGAAGCATTGCAGGATGTGAATGGCAACCAAGTGGTGTTCACGACCGCTGACGGCACCACCTTCAAAGCCCAGATCGTCAAGCTAGGCACCCGCACCAAAGGAAAAGCGGAGGCAGTGGAAGGGCTTAAACCTGGCGATCACATTGTGGTAAACGGCGCGTTTATGGTCAAGGGAGAGCTGCTGAAGGGAACTGTCGGTGATGGATAGATGCTCATGAAAAAGATCATCGACTTCCTTTTAGATAATCGCTGGCTCGTCGCCGGCATGCTTCTTGCGATCGTAGTCGCGGGCATCACCGTCATGCTGCAGCTACCGATCGAGGCCTTCCCTGACCTTACCAACAACCAGGTCGTCGTGACGGTGCAATGCCCCGGCCTTTCGCCAGTCGAGGTCGAGCAATTGGTGACATATCCCATCGAGACTTCGTTGCTGGGTATGCCAAACCTTCAGACGGTCAGGTCAACCTCCAAGCTGGACCTCTCCATGGTCACGGTGATCTTTGACGACTCGGCCAATCGTTATCTGGTCCGTCAGCTTGTTTCGGAGCGCCTGAACGAGATTCAAAGCCGCATCCCCACTGGTTTGCACCCGGAGATCGGTCCTATGGCTACAGCTTTCGGCGAGGTCTACCAGTACACCGTAGATGCGCCCAGAATGTCGTTGATGGATGTGAAGACGTTGCACGACTGGGTGATCCGCTACCAACTCATGACGATCGAAGGCGTCAGCGAGGTGAACTCATGGGGTGGCGAGACCAAGCAATACACGGTGGTCGTTGATCCGGAATCGTTGCAACGTTACAACCTGACACTCCACGAAGTTGAAACAGCGATCGCAGACAATAATGCCAATTTCGGCGGTAGCTACATCGAGCATGAAGAACAGGAATACACCATCCGCGGCATTGGGCGCACAGAGTCGCTCGACGACCTCGGCAGGGTTGTTGTGACGACCACGAACGGCACGCCGGTTTACGTGAAGGATGTAGCTCAACTCAAATATGAGCCCATTCCCAGATATGGCGCGATCCTGCGAGATGGCAAGGGTGAGACCGTCTCGGGCGAGGTCATCATCCTGCGTGGATCGAATGGCGACAAGATTATCAAGGACGTCAAGCGCAAGATTGCGGAGATGAAACTGCCGCAGGGTGCGAAAATCCTTCCATTCTATGACCAGTCCGATGTCATCAATGCGACCACTCACACTCTCAAGAAGAACCTTGTCGAAGCAGCCGTTCTCGTTTTGGTGATCCTCCTGATCTTCCTGGGCGACTGGCGCGCAGCGCTGGTTGTAGCAGCAACCATTCCGCTGGCTCTGCTCTTTGCCTTCCTGGGCATGGAGGTATTCGGCATCTCGGTCAACCTGATGAGCCTGGGCGCGATCGACTTCGGCACCATTGTGGATGGTTCCGTGGTAATGGTGGAGAACTGCATGCACCGGCTGGAGCGGAGCGACGGCGAGACCCCACTGATGGAAGTGATCCGTGCCGCCGCAGCCGAAGTGGCACGTCCTATAATCTTCGGTGTGGCGATCATCATCGCCGTCTATCTGCCGATCCTGACGTTGCAGAGCCTGGAAGGCCGGATGTTTAGGCCGATGGCGCTTACTGTGATCTCAGCTCTAACTGGCTCTCTCTTCCTGGCATTGCTCGTTGTCCCGACTCTGTGCACGATAGCCTTGAAACATCGAGCAAAGGTGCTGGCGGACGAGAAAGGAATAGAAGGAAACAAAATTGACAACAAGCAAGGATGGTTCGATAAACTTCGTGGCTACTATACCCATTCACTCGAACGGTCGCGCAAGTACCAGCGCCTCATCTATATCGTTGCCGGCGTAGCTATCGTCCTCGCGCTCGGATCGCTGAAGTTCATCGGGACCGAATTCATGCCGAAGCTCGATGAAGGTTCACTCGTGATCACTTCAAAGAAGCTTCCGGGTATTTCACTGCATCAGTCGATCCAGATCCAGAACGAGATTGAACGCATCATCCTCAGCTTTCCCGAGGTAAAAAGTGTAGTCAGCAAAATGGGCCGGCCCGATCTAGCAACAGAGGCGATGGGGGTCTACGAGACGGACGCCTATCTCACATTCACCTCGAAGGTGGAGAACGAATCGATCTCTAAGCGCCAGCCACTCTATAACAAGCTGCAAGATTCGCTGGGAAAGATTCCGGGTGTTTCCTATGAATTTACGCAGCCAATGGAGATGCGCATGGACGAGACGATCACGGGCACACGAGGCGATCTCGCGCTGAAGATCTTTGCGCCAGAGAATGGAGGCACTCTTGAAACTTTAGAGCAACTCGGTCATCAGGCGCAGTCCATCATCGCCGGCGTCCAGGGCGCAAGTGAGACCCAGATGGAGTTGATCGAAGGTAGCGAAGAGCTGCAAATTCAGATCGATCGGGCAGCGATTGCCCGCTACGGCCTCAACGTTTCCGACATTCAGGAAGACGTACAGGCTCTCTATGGTGGTCGCCAGGTGTCGGAGATGCTGGTTGGCGAAGAGCGATTTCCTATCGCGATCCGCTTACCCGAGGCTTACCGCAATGATCCTGACAATCTGCGCTCGCTTGAGATCAAGACTCCTCAGGGTGAGCTGGTCCGTTTGGATCAGATCGCGCGAATCGTCGAGGTCCGCGGACCAGTCGTCATCAATCGCGAGAACGCGCGTCGTCGTGCCGTGGTCAACTCAAATGTGGAGGGAACGGATCTCGGAACTTTTGTGAAGGCGGCCAAGACCGCGGTCACGTCTGGGATGAAGCTGCCGACGGGATACCACTTCGAGTGGGGTGGTCAGTATGAGAATCAGCAGCGAGCACAACAGCGACTGCTCCTCGTCTTTCCCGTATCAGTGCTTCTGATCTCTGCGCTACTCTACGCAACCTTCCGAAACGTGAAGCAGATGGCGCTCATCCTCATGATTGTCCCATTTGCATTGGTGGGCGGCATTGCGGCGCTCTGGCTTCGGGGTCTCGACCTCAACCTTTCCGCATGCGTCGGCTTCATCGCTCTCTTTGGGGTCGCTGTTCTCGATGGCATCGTCATGGTCTCGCACATCAACAGCCTGCGCGAACAAGGCTCCGAGATGGATCAAGCTGTCAGAGAAGGTGCATCCGACAGGCTGCGCCCAGTGCTGATTACCGCATTGGTTGCATCTCTTGGGTTTGTGCCGATGGCGATTGCCACCACACGAGGTGCGGAAGTACAGCGTCCGCTGGCGACGGTCGTCATTGGGGGGCTCATTACTGCCACAATCCTGACTCTCTACCTCTTGCCAATGCTCTATCCGACATTCTCTAGAGACGTGCGCAGTCAAAAAGAAGAACCGAGTGCGTCAAATTGTTAGAGTGGCGGGCATCTTACGCACGCTAGAGGTTGCAGCTATCGACCCAGACCAAAGGCTAACCCGATTAGGTTAGCCCTGTATGCTGCTCAGTCGGATATTTGGTGCGGAGGAGGGGACTTGAACCCCTATGCCTTGCGGCGCTAGCACCTCAAGCTAGTGCGTCTGCCAGTTTCGCCACCTCCGCATACCCTGGTCGGCACGCTTGAAGTAGCGCACCCACACCAGATTGTGACGTGCAATCTGTAGAAAGTATAACATCTTGAGGCTTCTTTTCTGAAGCTCATTTGCACAACCAGAAGAGCAGTGTCGCTCAAAAATGCGCAAGCAATTCTATAAACGATCCTACTTCGATCAACTCGCGCCCGGCCGGTGGCCGATCGACCAATTCATGCTCCAGCACCCACGTGAAATCGTGCGGCACGAAGACTGCATTCAGACCTGCCGCCAGCGCCGGATTTACATCCGATTTGGGACTGTTGCCAATCATCCAGGTTCTGGCAGCATCGCACTGATGATGTCGCATCAGTTCGCGGTAGGCCATTTCGTGCTTTTCCTTCAGCACTTCCACCGCTGAGAAGTAGTCGGCAAGTCCCGAGCGCTGGAGCTTATCGCGCTGCTCCTCGTCGTCCCCTTTGGTTACGAGAAGCAGACGGTGTCGCGAAGCTAAGAGCGGCAACGTCTCCGCGACGCTAGGCAAGAGTTCCATTTCCTGATCGGCAATTGAATCAATAAAACTGACGATCCGATGGTGCTTCTCCTCAGTAAACGGCGCCGCTGTCAGGTCTTCGAAGCAACGTACCAGGGACTTGCGAAAACTCTTTAGGCCGTAGCCATGCACAGCCACAGTTTGGCGTTCGACTGCATTCAAGTGCTCCCGAACTTCCTCCAGCGTATGAACCTTGTGGTCCATGTAGGAGATGTAAGCGGCGATCGCTCGTTCAAAGTAGATGTTGTTTTCCCAGAGTGTATCGTCCGCATCAAACAGGAGAGTCTGGTCGGTCCGTGTCATAGCTCCATAGTACGGGGATCTCCAAGACTAGCCCAGTCGCGGGTTGGCAGGCTGGATGCGTGCCGAGGTTTCCACGTTTTATCGCTACCGGATTTGTCCAGCCGTCTACGATACTGGTAAGTGTCGGCCCAACTTGTGTGAGCGAAAGGCGAGCAGACAGCATGAACCCGGAGACCGGCCGGAGGTTCGGACCATACGAGATTCAATCCCGCCTTGGAGGCGGGGGGATGGGCCATGTCTACCGGGCTTGGGACGCACGCCTCCATCGCGAAGTCGCGATCAAACTACTCAACCATGAATACGCCATGCCAGGGATGCGCGAACGATTTTTGCGCGAAGCTCGCGCAGCCTCTGCCCTGAACCATCCTAATATCTGCACCGTCTTCGACATTGGCGAACAGGATGGCGATCCGTACCTCGTCATGGAACTCCTAAAAGGAGAGACCCTCAAGGATCGCATTCTTAATCAGACGATGCAGTTGGACGAGATTGTCTCCGTCGCGCGCGATGCGGCTGAGGGGCTCGGCGCTGCGCATGCCAAAGGGGTCATCCATCGAGACATCAAACCCGCTAACATTTTTCTGGTCGATAAGCCCAATGGCGGGAGTCAGGCGAAGATCCTCGACTTCGGCCTCGCGAAGATTGATGCCGGCGCGCTCGGCGCACGTAGCCGGTCTCTCGATATCACCACCGTGGGCGCTACTGTCGGAACACTTGCTTACATGTCGCCGGAGCAGGCCCGTGGCGAACAACTCGACTCGCGATCGGATCTCTTCTCCCTTGGCGTTGTGATGTACGAAATTGCGACACGGCATGTGCCATTCCAGGGAGCAACCAGCGCGCTGGTATTCGTGCAGTTGCTAAATCACTCGCCGGAGCCAGTACGCGAATGGAACGAGAGCATTCCGAGGGATCTTGAGAAAATAATCTTCAAACTACTAGCGAAGGAGCGCACTGCTCGCTTCCAGACAGCGCGCGAACTGGAACTTGCCCTGCTCGCGCTATCCGAGAAGGGAAGTGGAGCAGGCTGGCTTCGGAAGGCGGTCGCGACCGTCCCGCTCGTACGGGCACAAGATCCCATAGCCCGTGAGAGGCGCCTTTCCAAGGGGAAGATCAGCTCAGATCCTGGTCTCCAGTCTTCATCACCTCGCTCCGCCACACCGGTCCCTCCAGCAACGCCCGAAGAAACAGCTTCTACCAGTTTCTCCAGAGACCAAATCTTGCGTCCGGTCGTCCGAATTCCGCGCCCGGACCCCACGCCGAATCCCGCTCGCAACACACCAGCGCCGGGAGATGGTGTCGCAGGCACCTTTGCGCCATTCGCATCTGCGACTACATCCAGTGGTAGCCTGCCTCCCAGTCAGCGCATCGCCCAAAATCGCGTGAACGCCTCCGCGGCAGATACGGAGGTTCCGCTTGCCAGGATGGCGACTCCGATTCGGCATTCGGAAGCCGAATCCATCATCCTTCCGCGCCCAGAAGGCAGCGACCGTACTCCATCTCGGGGAACTCAGCAAGCATTCAAAGCAGCAGCGGTTGGACCCCTGAATCCAATTGACGGCGCTCGGTGGGTCAGCGAAGCTGAAGCCACCTCGGAGCTCGATGAGACCTTTCCGCCACTGATTACTGAAGATCGTACACTCTCCCGCTGGAAGTCGCCCTTTCAGCCGCTCAGGCTTGGACTCTACGGCATTGCCATCCTTCTAATTGCATGCTTGCTGTTCACTTATTACAACCATTCTCACTTTACCCCGGTTGTCCTCAACCGCGGCGATGCGGTCGTCCTTGCCGAGATCGAGAACCACACCGGCGATAAGAAGCTCGATCTTTCTATCAACGAAGCGCTACGCATTGAGCTCGCACAATCTCCTTACATCACCCTGCTCTCCGGTAATTCTTACCGAGCCGCCCGCCGCTTGATCCTGATCGGCGCGCCGGGAACTGGCGAAGCGCCCGGAGCGATTCCTGCCAGGAAGGCTGCCGAACGTCTGGGGGCTAAGGTGTATATATTCGGCTCGATCTCGGGTAGCAGCGCACCCTATACCCTGCACATTGATCTCCGCGACGTAGGCTCGAATGATGTTCTTGCGACGGCTGAATCACATCCCGAAAGCCTCCAGCAGGTTCCCAGCGCAGTAGACCAGGTTTCCGCCGATCTGAGAGCCATGATGGGAGAGTCGCGAGCCTCAATTGATGCAAGCAACACTCCGCTTAGCAGCGAGGGCTCCTCCAATCTGGCTGCCCTTCAGCTCTACGGTGAGGCTGAAGCCCTCATCTCGGTGCGCCAGCCGATAGACGCCCTGGCTGATCTGCAACAGGCAGTGACGCTGGATCCGAGGTTCATCCAGGCGCAATTAAGGCTTGCTGTTCTCTACCAGCAACTGCGCGCCGAAAGCGCAGCTGCGGACACTGCGCGTTTGGCGCTCGCAGCAACCGGGGCTGCGAGTGAACGTACCCGTACCCTCGCGCAGGCGGTATTTGAACGAGAGGCGACTGGAGACTATCCGCACGAGACAGTGATGCTCCGCCATCTCGTGACGATCTATCCACACGACTGTGACGCCCTGACCTTACTCGCGGAATCACTCCGGCTCCAGGGGCATATGGCTGAAGCGCTCACCTATGCGGAGCAGGCAACCGCCGAGAACCCCTTCTACGCTGCGGCTTACACCCAGGCTGAATTGGCATTGATCGGCCTCGATCGCTACGACGCGGCCTACCAGGTTGATGTTCAGGCGCAGCACCTCGACTTGGCCCGTGCTGGCGAGTCACTCGCCGCTGCCGATCTGGACGGTCGTCAGGATATCGTCAACAACCTGCTTGGGAACCTTCCCGTGGGCAGACTGGAGTACAGACCCGACTGGAACTATGGTCTTTATCTAGACAATGCTGGACGCTTTGCTGCAGGAGCAAACCTGTGGCGCAGCCGCGCAGCCGCAGCCGGGCAGAACGCACATCTGAAGTCCGCGGCCACCCTTCTTCTGTCTCAGGGCGCGCTGGATCGCGCACTGCTCGGCGACTGCACGAACGCGCTTACCATGCTGCCCGCCGTCGACAGTCAAGAGATGTTTCCATCTGGCCGCATCGCTCTTTTCAATACCGCAACAGCTTCCGCTCTCTGCGGGGACCGCGCGCGCGCAACCGAGATCTCCGCCGAGCTTCGCCAACGATTCCCCCAGAGTTTTGAGGTGAAAGGCTACTTCCTGGCCGACATCCAGGCTGCCGAGGATCTCCGCAATCACCTCCCTGTAGCAGCGTTGAACGATCTTATATCGGCCAGAACCTACGATCTCCTCTCCATCACGCCGTTCTTACGGGGCGAGGCCCACGTGGCTCAGCATGAGATCGCGGTCGGCATCGTTGACTTTCAAACCGAACTCGCACACCGTGGAGTAACCTACCTCGTCGGCAACGATGTCTTTCCCGCAGCACAACTGGGAGTCGCTCGCGCCTTCGCCGATTCCGGCGATCTCAGCAATAGTGCGGAGGCTTACCAGAAATTTCTTACGCTCTGGAGCACGGCAGACCCCGCCAGTCCGCTACTGAATGAGGCGCGCACGCGCTCTAATGCTTCTAACTCTCGGGTGCACTAACCTCAGTTCGTAGGAAGGGTAGAATTTCTCATGCTTTCACCTGAAGGTTCCAGCCGAGCTCAGATCATGCACATCATTAGAAGCGAGAAAGCCCGGTTGATCGCCGCCCCTCACAACTTGACCCGCAAGGTCACCGCCGCTGCAGTTCTGCTTCTGAGCGCGGCCGCATCTGCTCAGATAACCTCGGCAAATTCTCCTTTCGGCCCCAACGTTTCTATTTTCACGTCTTCCACCCCAAAGGCTCAGATTCAGTCGCGTATCGATGAAATCTATGGGCAGCAGGAGCACAGCGAGTTTGGCACAGGCCGCTATGCCTTGCTCTTTCTTCCTGGTAGCTACAACGTTGATATTCCAATTGGCTTCTATACTCAGGTTCTCGGCGTGGGCGCTTCGCCGGATGCCGTGCATATCTCCGGCAACGTGCACGCAGACGCCTCCTTACCAAGGAACAATGCCACATGCACCTTCTGGCGTTCAGCGGAAGGTTTTTCAGTTACTCCTTCGGCCGGCCCACTGCAATGGGCGGTGTCACAGGCAGTTGCCTTCCGTCGCATGCACGTCCTAGGCGATATGGTTCTTCACCAGCACCGCGGTTGGGCCTCAGGTGGCTGGATGTCCGATTCCAAGATCGACGGCCAAGTCGACTCCGGCTCGCAGCAGCAATGGATCTCGCGCAACTCCGAGTGGCGCTCATGGACCGGCAGTAACTGGAATATGGTCTTCGTCGGCGTCGACAACCCGCCCGCAGACACATGGCCGGTTCCTCCGGATACCATCGTCCCCATCGCGCCGATCACGAGAGAAAAACCATTCCTTCTCGCCGATTCGCACGGTGACTTCAGCATGGTCGCTCCTGCCGTGCAGCACAACACGTCCGGCATTAGCTGGAAGAACGGCGCGACACCAGGCCGCACCCTGCCGCTCAATCGCTTCTACATTGCACAGGCTTCAACCGATAACGCCACCACGATCAATGCCGCGCTCGCCCACGGCAAGAACCTCATCCTTACCCCCGGCATCTACGACCTTTCTGAGCCAATCCGCGTAACTCGTTCGAACACCATCGTCTACGGCCTCGGCTTTGCAACCCTGCACCCGGTTCATGGCACCGCCGCCATGACTATTGCTGATGCCGACGGAATCCTTGTCTCCGGCCTGCTCTTCGACGCAGGCGAGACTGAATCTCCGGTTCTCCTTGAAGTCGGACCCAAAGGCTCGCATGCGCGACATGTCGAAGACCCGATTACACTGTCTGACGTCTTCTTTCGCGTGGGTGGTGCTGCGGTGGGTAAAGTTGCCGCAAACCTCATCATCAACGCCAACGACGTTCTCGTGGATCACACCTGGATTTGGCGTGCCGATCACGGCGAGGGTGTAGGTTGGACGGAGAACACCAGCGACAACGGTCTCATCGTCAACGGTAACAACACCACCATCTACGGCCTCTTTGTCGAACATCATCAGCAGTTTCAGGTTCTTTGGAATGGTGAGCACGGAAGGACGTTCTTCTATCAATCTGAAATTCCTTATGATCCGCCCACACAGCAGGCATGGAACGCCGGCCTGCCTGATGGCGCCGGCCCGAATGGATGGGCTTCGTACAAGGTTGCTAACAAGGTTCGTTACCATCAGGCCTTCGGACTGGGCGTCTATTCTGTCTTCCGCCACCCCGACGTAAGTCTCACGAGAGCCATTGAGACCCCTACACTACCATCAGTGCACTTCGAGCACATGGTCACAATCGCTCTTGATAACCTGGGTCAGATCACCCACGTAATCAACAACACTGGAGGACCCGCAAACCCAGCTCCTCAGCGCACTACTCCACGCGTGAAAACCTATCCGCCCGCACCGTAGCGCAGGTGTTAGAAACGACGACCCTCTGCTGTCCTGCATACCCATTGCAGGCAGGGAAGTCACAGCATGGCGATTGGGTTAGAATCCCAGACAGATAAGAACCTAGGCAGTAAGACGCTTCAAGGAGCGGACCGCCAACATTACGGCGAGACTATCCTCAAACAGGGCCACAGGCAGGTCCCTAAGCCCCGCGCCTTCCGTCAATCCACGCCGAGCGTAGAAGCCTCCATAGGTACCAGCCGCTGACCCGAGGGCACCCAGGGCTACGCCGCCGGCAATTGGCCGCCGAAAGGCTGCCGCTAGAAGTCCACCAACTAATCCACCAAATGCAAGTCGGCCAATGAGTCCAACCGCAGATGTCCGGTTCGGCGTTTTCGGGAGTTTATCTCCGACGTACTCTCCGATCGCGCCAGCCGTAAACAAGCCGACTGCCGCAGGGCTGCCAACCCAGGTCCACCCCGCAGGCAATCGCAGTTTTCCCATTCGTGCAAACCACGCTGTGACCGCTATGGGAGTAAAAGACCGAAGTCCTGTGCTAAATCCGAGTAGAGGCACAGCAATATGCGCGACAACAGCTGAGTACTTCATACGATCTCCCTTGATCTGCATTCGACTCCACCTAAGATGCGTCCACGCTTCTTCTCGTCAAACGTGAAAACCTTTCGACGGATCAGGGTTTTAGCTTCGCGTACTGGTTGGGAGAAAGGTTCAGCCATATCCCACCGCGCCCTTTGGCAATTCCGTGTTCAATGGCCTGCCGATCCGCGATCGTCCAGTCTGCGCCTCCTCGCTTCGCCAACTCCTCAATCCGCGTCGAGCAGATAAACATGAAGACGCGGGACAGTGGGGTCTTGAGATCCTGCTCCATGAAGGACACCCTTCACCCTTCCTTGACACTGTGAAAGTGCATATAGACCCGGTTCCGGGGAAGGCAAGCACGGCAATAACGCTCTTCGTAAAATTTAGTCTTGCACCGGCAGCAGACCGAACCTGCCTGCCGCTGCCTTGTTGTGGATCCGCGTTCAATCCCCATAGGAGAATAATAAGCGAATACGCTGTGGATGTTTTCTGCCGTCGCTGCCTCACCTACATTCACAGTGAATCCATCAGGAGGGTCTGAGCACGTCAAGGACGACGAGTCAACGCGGTGCCAGTCGACGATTCTGTCATCTTGTCGACGGTCGGGGCACTTCCAACGGTGTGGCATTACGGTGAGCGCCCCAGGGAGTCGCTCCGTAGTGCGCTCTCGAAATCTATGAGAGTGCAGCAAGGACGGACGTCCCGCAACCTTAAGGGAAAACTACACACCTTGGTCGCGTGTTTAGCGGGAACATCTGAGAAGGTTATGGCGGAGAGACAGGGATTCGAACCCTGGATACCTTGCGGTATACACGCTTTCCAAGCGTGCGCCTTCAGCCACTCGGCCATCTCTCCAGCACCCAGCCAACTCTCCGACTTTATCACATCGACTAGAACCAAAACCTAGCTCTGCCTTCCACGAGACTGTGTGCCGCTGGATGCTTATTCCAAAGTCTGATAACACATATTATGTATAGTCGCTCTGTAGTAACCCATTAGAAGTGTCATGGTTCTCCTCTTTTGAAATGTCATGTTCAAGGGATGGACCTGATTCGGATGAGCCAGCGAGATCTGACACGCATTGCGGTTTTGAGCGAAGTACTTACAGGACAACGAACAGTCGTTGCTGCAGCTTCTGTTTTGGAGATCAGCGTCCGCCAGGCGTTCCGGTTGCTGGCCCGATATCAGGAGCTGGGTGGCTCCGGCCTCGCCCACAGGGCCAGGGGCCGGGATTCGAACAGGAAGATCAACGCAGGCGTCCGGGAGTATGCTGTAGAGCTTGTCAGGTCGCACTACCGCGACTTTGGCCCAACGCTCGCTGCGGAGGCTCTTGCGGAACGCCACGGTGTTCATCTCGGCACAGAGACCCTGCGCCGCTGGATGATTGCTGAAGGTCTGTGGCTGTCTAGGAAGCAACGCAAGCGATTCCATCAACCTCGTCTCCGTCGCGAGCGCGTTGGAGAGCTGGTCCAGATCGACGGCAGCAACCATCGTTGGTTCGAGCATCGAGCCGAGCCATGCACCCTCCTGGTCTTCATCGACGACGCCACGAGCCGCTTGATGCAGTTGAAGTTCGTTTTAAGCGAGAGCACCGATTCCTACTTCTATGCGCTCCGTGGCTACCTTGAGGCACACGGCGCTCCTGTAGCCTTCTACTCGGACAAGCACACCGTCTTCAGGCAGAACCGTGATGCCAAGGGCGGCGCAGGCATGACGCAGTTTGGAAGGGCGCTTGCCGAGTTGAACATCGAGATTCTCTGTGCGAACTCGAGCCAGGCCAAGGGCCGCGTGGAGCGCGTGAATCGCACGCTGCAGGATCGACTGGTCAAGGAGCTGCGTCCCGCCCACATCAACGACATCGAAGCAGGCAACGACTTTCTACCCGAGTTTATGCGACGCTTCAATGAGCGCTTCGCCATTCCTCCAGCAAATGACGGCGATCTCCATCGCCCGATTCCGAGTACGGCCCGGCGACTGGCGGATATCCTCTGCCATCAAGAGAAAAGGCATGTTGGATCACAGCTCACGTTCCACTACGACAGGAAACAGATCATTCTTGAGAAGACTGAAGTCGCTAATGGACTAGCCGGAGAGTACGTCGACGTCTTCGACTTCTCGGACAGGGCACTTGAAGTCCGATGGAACGGGCACATCCTTCCCTACCGAATCTTCAGCAAGGACCAGCGTGTCAGTCATACTGCGATCGTTGAGAACAAGCGGCTAGGGCACACGCTGGCTATCATCAAGGCGCAACAGGATACGCACTTCGAAGCAAAGATAAAGACGAATAGCGAGAAGGGCGCGTACCAGAAACGTGGGCGGCAGATCTACGGACCTGACTATATACCGCCCAAAATCCCCGCAAAAGCAGCAGTGATCGCCCAGGTGATCGCCGAGAAGGCCTGATCTTTTCAGCGGGCGTGGAATAAATTGAATGCGATGAGGACTGGGTAAAGCACGCTGCCGAAGCAGCCTACGATAGTGAACATCCAGCCGACCGATTTGCTCCAAGCAATCGCGAATCTGCGGCCAAAGGCCGGGTCCTGTCCAAAAAGAAAGATGCGGATTGCGCGCTCAGGCTTGTGAGCCATGAACCAACCGAACCGTGCGATAGCAGCAGCAACAAAGAACATGAGGACGTGCGCAGCCGCGATAGACATAGATCAATCCTAGATGAGCGCGGCACATCCAATTTCGCGCGAAATTTGTGCGGTGGAAATGACGGCCTGATGGAAAGCGAGGAAAACATGAAGCCGTTTCCCTCTCTTCCCACAGCCCTTGGAAATCCCGCAAAGAACGCGGGATTACCACATTCCCACCGCACGGCGACGGCTACGTGGTTAGAATGACATTTCTAAAGAGCAGTCTTCCCTGACATTTCTAACGGGCCAGAACACGCTCTTGTAAGCGCAAAGCAACAATGTCGTAGCTTTGCAAATCCAAAGTGTCGCCGTGGTGAAATAGAACAAGGGATTGTGAGGCGAAGATTGGGCTGGCGCGCGCGCGCGCTACAGATAAGCCAGTAAGAGTTACGACGCATTTAAGTTTTGGCGGAAGTTCTCTCTGGCCGCGGACGGTGCCTCGGCTTCGGAGGTGTTGCGAAGACCTCTATTGACATTCCGACCCGGCGCCCACAGAGACATTCCTATTGAACAGCAACACGCTGTGAGCGGCAGGCGACGGCCTCCATCAGCCAGCCATTGATCCAATTACACGGGAGACCTTAGGCTCGCAACATGACTGCCATCCCCGACAAGTCGTCCATACCACGTTGTCGCATTACCGCGAGAACCCCTTCGAGCACGTGAGCATAGTGCTCAACTGCCCGGTGGAATGTTTGCACGGCCTTAACTACATGATCGCCTCCGAACTCCTCGCGATAACGTCCTGACACGCCGTACAGCAACACCTCCATCCAGCCGAATTGTGTCGCAAGCAGAACAAACTCCTCGAACATGCCGCGCTCTCGCAGGGTGACACCGCCAGCACGCCCAAACGGAAACAAGCGTTGGTAGATGTAGTTCACGAGCAGATTTTCCAGGATGTAAGGATGTGCCTCCATGAACGGCCGGTAGTGGTTCCGCTCCGACCATTGCAGTCGCTCCAGGTCATCTCCTCCGTCTGCGCCCACTGCAATCCCCTCGATAAACGACCAGTATGTCTCCTGAAAACGTCTGCCTGCGCTCTTGTCGCGCACTCGTTCGTCCGTAAAGCGCATTGCAACTTCAAGTCGGAGAGACGGATTGCTCGCAAGGGCACTCAACTCACCGTCTATGTCTCCCCTAAGAACTTCGGCTATCGCTGTGTCAGCCTGTGGCTCTTGTTCGAGACGCTTGCAAAGCAGTCCCACCCTCAGTAAGCGAAGCCACATGGGTCTCGAGCGATCCCGTACCATTCCGATCACGGTCGATCTCACGACGTCGAACGCGCCGAAGGGCTCGGGCGACGCGCCGGTAGCCTCGCTTCTCAGCCAGAAGAAGTTATCCGTCCGAAATTCACCTGCTTCTAGATTTGTCGTTTTGTCGAGAAAGTCAGGGTTCAACAGAATATTGCGTGCAGCCTCCGGACACGACATGCTCAGGGAGCCTTCGAGCAATCCATGCACCCGGTTCAGAGCCCGTGGATAGCTCGAGCAGGACGACGAGAGCATCTTCGCTCCGTACGTCTTCTGAATTCCGCAGAGATGGTCTGCCTCGTAGAACGGGCACTCCCCTGAAGCCGTCATGTGGATATGCGCGAAGAGCTTACTGGGAACATTCCCGGAAGTCGGCGTGACGAACCCCGCTACCGCCCAGCCTAAGCGATCGACTGGAAAAAGCTGGTACCGCTCGTAGGTCGCTTTATCGACCGGAATGTCCCATCCTTGGCAACACGTATCTTCACACTCTGGTCCGATGCAACGGAATGCCCCCGCATACGTCGGCCGTTCTGTCACGTGGTCACTCTCATCCAAGCTCTTCCATTCTTCGCAGCGAGGCCCATCCAATCCTACCTCCTGGAGGTTTGCCGAATGATTCTGAGATCACGAACCCGACCCACCGCCAACGAAATGCACCACCTCCAGCTTATCGCCGGCCCGCACCTCCGACTTTACCCACGCGTTCCGTCGCGCGATCTCCCCGTTCAGTTCTACGGCGATCCGATCCGCCCTCAGTCCAAGCTCCGCCACGCAAGTCGCCAGATCAGCTCCATCTTCGATACCTGTCAGGGTTCGTTCCTCTCCGTTCAACCAGACCGTCAATGCCATACCTTTAGACTACAACCGGGGGCTGGTTCTTCGCAGTCCCTGCTGTTCCTCGGCGACGTCTCTGCGGATTGTCCAACAACCGTGCCATCTTCTCCCAAACACTCACAACCTCATCGCAATCTGCGAAGACCATCCGGCTCAAACGCATCAGGATCTGCACGGCCTCCCGCTCCGCCTTGGCCGTCGACGGTTCAACCACGAACATCCGCGAGTCCACCAGGTATTCCACGGCGTGTCCGAGCGTCTCGAGACTTCGTCCCTGCACCAGGTTCGCCCGACGTCTGACCAGCCTTCGCCTCTCTCTGAACTCTTCAGGAAACTCGTCCTCAGGCTCTGGCGAGATCCTCGTAATATCCTCTTCGAAGTTCTCGACCAGATTCACTTCGTCCGGCATCGCAATTGGGAAAGCGGAACTTTGTGGCGGCATGCAATCCTCCTGCATTGTTTATCGGCCTTTAACGCGACGCAATGAGGCACGAACCCGTTACTTCCGTAAGGGCCAAAGCAGATTCATCGGACCATGGCCTGCACCGATCGGTGCAGCGTATTCGATCGCTCCGCGCACAAACTCTTTCGCCGCCCTCGCCGCAGAGACCGCATCAGCGCCTTGTGCGATCCCGCATGCCATGGCGCTCGAGAAGGCGCAGCCGGTTCCATGAGTCGATCGGCTCGCGATGCGCTCACCTGGGAGCCATGTAACGCGCCCTCCCGCCTCCAACACCAAGTCAAATGCTCCGGCTTCCAGGTGTCCACCCTTGGCAACAACTCCTAACGCGTGATAACGCTCGGCGAGATCCCGCGAACTCATCTCCATCTCGGCACGAGTCGCCACGTTCCGCCCCGTCAGCTCGCCTAACTCCATCAGGTTCGGAGTCACCCAATCGACCAGTGGCAACAGCCTCAGGCAAAGGGCCTCCACCCCCGCCGGACTGAGCAGTGCCCTGCCCGAACTCGACCTCAACACTGGATCCAGAACGACTGGGACGCGTTTGCTCTTCTTCCGGACTCGATCGAGGAACTCACAAACCTCCACCACGTTCTCTTCCGTTGCCAGCATCCCGATCTTCAGTCCGTCGGCGGGAAGATCTTCCTCTAAACACGCGAGCGTGTCCGCGACGAGTGCCGCTGAAACGGGCTCAGTTGACCTTACCCCGACTGTCGATTGGACCGTGAGAGCTGTCGCGCACGCCGTTCCGAAGCAGCCGAATGATGCAAACACCAACAAGTCAGCGGTCACGCCAGCGCCGGATGATGGATCGAACCCAGCAATCGTTAGCATGGTGGTCATGCGCATACCCCTGTTCGCAAGCTCAAAGCGCATGGGAACACAAAAAAACAAAATAAGCGATTACCCATGTCTAGGCCGTGAGACAGCACGACATGGCCGATAACTTCCATAGAAGTAACTCATCGCGGCTATAAGGCACTCTACTTTCAATTAGCAGATTCCTCTTCTAATTGCAAACTCCTTGATCATCTAAATGGCTCTATCAGTTTGACTTATGAGTCTATTCTTCGGAAAATAACGAATATGAAGTTTGAACGGAACTCAGTCTCTTCGGAACGTCGGCCCCTGTTCTCTTCCCGATCCGCAGCTCTCATTCGGGCTACCGCTGTCCGCGCCGCTCTGGCGGCTGCCGTCTTCGGTTGCACCGCAAGCGCCATCGCCGGAGATCACGACAAGCCACCCGCGACTACGAATCCATCGAACGCGCCTCGCCTCACCGCTGCCACCCGCCTCAGGCAGTGGTTCGAGACCGGACAGGCATCATGGTACGGCCTCAAGTTCCAGGGTCATAAAACCGCTACCGGCGAGACGTACGACATGAACGCTCTCACCTGTGCCCATCCCACCCTGCCGCTCGGCAGCTGGGTTCGCGTGACCAACCTGCGCAACCGCAAAACGGTTCTCGTGCGGGTAAACGATCGCGGACCATCCTTTGGAACGCGTATTGTCGATCTCTCTTACGCGGCCGCTCGTGCCGTTGGCCTCGGAGGGACAGGCAAGGTAAAGCTGGAGCAAGTCAACCCGAAAGATCCTGACGTCGCCCGCGTCTTGCTTGCCCAGGTCCCGGATCTTACGGTGCCATCCCTTCCGGCACTTGCTCCGAACTGGGCTCCCGCTCAATAGGCTCTTCCTCACCGCGGTTGCTGTCGATAAGACAAGAGAAGTGAAGGGCACGATGAGCACCTACCCTCGTCCAGACTCGGCAAGCCCGGCAACGCGGCGGCTCAACACCGCCCGCGACCGGCTGATCGTAGCTCTCGACTATCCAACCGCCGCAACAGCGCTCGACCTCGTCGCGCGCTTGGAGAATCGGGTCGCCTGGTTCAAGGTCGGGCTCGAACTTTATCTTGCGACCGGCCCCTCCATCGTTGAGATCCTGCGGGCTCGGGGTTTCAACGTCTTCGTTGATCTCAAGCTGCATGACATTCCCAACACCGTAGCGGGTGCTGTCCGTTCGCTCGCCTCTTACGGTGCATCTCTGCTCACCGTACATGCCGCGGGCGGAAGGCCCATGCTTCTCGCCGCCTCCGAAGCAGCCGAGCGCATTCCAAACGGCCCGGAACTGATCGCGGTCACCGTGCTCACCTCGATGGACGCTCAGATGCTTGCACAGACTGGCGTTCCCGATACCCCGCTGGCCCAGGCCATTCGCCTTGCCAAGCTTGCTCATGCGGCCGGCGTCTCCGGCATGGTCTGCTCGCCGCAGGAGTGCCCACACCTGCGTGCCTATCTCGGACCCTATCGACTGCTCGTCGTCCCGGGTATTCGCCCTGCGGGCTCACCCTCAGACGATCAGTCCCGCATTTCGACACCTGCGATGGCGCTGCATGATGGCGCCTCGCTCCTGGTCGTCGGTCGCCCGATTACGCGTGCCACCGACCCCGCCGCTGCCACCGACGCGATCCTCACGGAGATGGACCACTCCCTCGCCTCTCTGCACCCCTAGCTACACGGCGCAGTCTTTGCCGCTGTTTTGTGCTTCACCCCATGCGTCACCGACAAGTCACTTAACCGTAACGCCAGGCTCTTGGCCGCGCCCCCACCTTTCAGAAACTCCCCAAGCGGCGTCTCTGTCACACGATATCCTCGCGCGCGCAGTCGGCGCACCACAGAATTGTCGCGTCCGGAGCATCCCGTCTCATGCATCAGGATGTCCTTGCCGATGTTAATGACGTTACAGGCGAAGTGCGCGGCCTCGCACTCTGAAACCTCAATCCGCATCTCGGGGGCGTACACGCCGGCAATCTGCTCCAGCGAGGTTGCGTCGAACGCACCGGGGAAATAAACCAACTCCCCTCCGCTCAGAGGTGCAAAGCAGGTATCCAGGTGATAAAAGCGGGGATCGATCAAGTGCAGCGATGTCACGATCGTGTGCCAGGCATCGGCCACATGCCGATGGCTGTACCGGCATGTGCGCGCGCCATGCGCAGCCCAGACCCGGTTGCCGTCAGGAGAAAATAGTGCATCCCCCTCTCCCTCAAACGAGGTCTCCCGGGGCGTCTCCCAGATCAGGAATCCCGCATCCTCGAGCCACTGCCGAAGATATCTTTCTTCGCGTTGCCGCTGCTCGTGCGCGAAGCTCGCGAGTGCGGCGACCCCACAGTGCACCACCGCTCCGTGAGCTACAAACGTCATATCCGGCGCACCCTCGCGCGGATGCATCAGCTTGACTTCGGCGATCGTCTTCAACATGGCATGAAGTCCGCGCCACTCCTTGAAGGCTTGATCCCGTGTCGGCCGATGTAGATTTCCCGCCATCCATGGATTGATCACGTAACCCACGTCGTACCACTCGGGCGAGCACATCAAGAACGTAGGTTGATCAAAATGCGACGAAGGCTGCGCCGCCGCAGCCTCCTTAATCTCTCCAACTTCAACCGCATGAATCTTCGTCACAACAACCTCACTTCTGCCAAGGAGTTTGCACAACCAACACAACAATCGTCAACCCCACCAAGGGGGCAGTCAGTACCCAGGTGTAGACACGATCGACAGAGAAAAGGCGCGGCAAAAAGAAACGCCCCGGCCGAAGCCAGGGCGTTCGCTCCCGTGGAATTTAGAGCTTTTCGAAGAAATCGCATGCCGAGCACGAGATATAGACGCCACCTGGCGTTCCACGCTCACGATCCTTTACCCGCTTCACAATCCGTGTTGGCTTAGAGCACTTCGGACAATCCGTGCTCTTGGTTGTGTCCATTTCCTTCTTACGATCACCCGTTTTGGCAATCTTTGCCATCTGTCGCTCTCCATGTTCCCTGTTGATGTGACTCGCATGCGTCTGAAACGGCGTGAAAGCGACCGCCGTGGCCATGTCCGGAGGACATGGCTTCCGCAAGGAGGAGCCCATCCACAAGTCTAGAACACTTTGCCACCGAGCGTATTTCCCAACTCCGTGTCAAACCTTACTGAGCGGGAGCGTAGTTCTGCGGGGCCGGGCTTGTTGGCACACTCCCCGCTGCTGGGTTCGTCGAGGGGGGAGCCGTCACTGTACCAGGTGTGCTCGCGCCCGATGCGCCTCCCGGCAGCGTTTCACTGCCGGGCTTCGCCACCGGAAATTGCACCTTCCCGTTCTGAGCACCGCCGCGATCGGTCGCCTCCGGTAATGTCTCTCCGGCTGCTTTTAACGTTGGAGCGCCACGCTTGGTTGCGTTCCCTTGCGCATCCCCTTCTTCGATTGTCTTCGTCGGCTTCGACGGCGAGTCTCCGGCAAGTTCGTCTTGATCGTGAACCTCGATCGCCTTTCCCAGCGCGGCCACCTTCACCAGGCTCACGCGATCCCCGTTGAACCGCACAAACTTCACCGTTTGAGGTTGATGCCCGTAGATCCACTCCTCATACGGGCCCTCCGCATCGCGCTCCCGGACCTTGCTCTCCGGCGCGCCCATCGCCGCAATCACCATCTGCCGGTTCATCCCCACCAATACCTCATGCCTGGCGATCGCCTTCTTCAAGGGAGCCGGCAGCGTGTCCGCATAGGCCTCTGGGCCGCTCTTCACGCCAAAATCTACCAAGGGATACAGTAGTGCTTTAACCTGCGGCGCTGACACCTCAGGTACTCCGCCCTCAAAGACCAGCGTCACCCGACATCCAGTCGCCTCGCCACCGTCGTTCAGGTTCCCACCCAGGGTGCTCCCACCCGTTGGTCCTCCCACGCCGATCTGAATATGCCGCATAAACCTGTGCTTGGCATACGGTCCCCCGTTCAAATCAACCATGAGACGCTCACCTTTGACCTCAATGGCCGTTACCGAAACGCGATCGCCGATCTTCGCAAACTCACCCTTGTCGTAGATCAGCTTCTTGTATCCCGCCGCCCCGGGTGTCAGGTTCCCATTCGCCTGCAGCGTCAAATTGGCGGCGATTGGCAGTTCGCGGTGGGCGAATCCCTGCTCGGACTGAAGATCCCGAATCAACTCGCGTCGTCCCCGCTCGTCCATCCGTTCGTCCGGTAGTTCGACATGCGTCGGCTTGAAGTCGGTATTCACATCAGCTGTCGCAGAAGCCTCACCTACGGTGAAAACTTGCGCCATCGAAGGAGCGCACACGGATGTCATCATCGCCGTGCCGAAAAGCAACTGCGTACGCCAGGTCCATCCCATAACGACTCCTAATTCACTCGCTCGATGCAAGCAGAGTGCGCCCTTTTGGCTTTAATAGCAACATTGAACGAAACGGGGTCAACGGGTACGTTCATCGGCTCGAAAATGAGCAGTGCGAATCCCAAATAAGAACAACCACCGATTCAGCATCATCCGTCGTTATCCATGCCGGCGTCGATGCGATGCGCGAGTTGCGCTACTCGGTCGGCCCGGGT
>CAXTNM010000059.1:0-30405 GCA_964245715.1 uncultured Acidobacteriaceae bacterium
GCACGGCATGGAGTGGCTCCACGAGGCCGCCGCCGCCACCTATCTCCCCCTGCTCCGCGTCCTCGCCAATCTCGAACGCGCCGGCATCGCCCTCCGCTGCCACCTCAATCTCTCGCCTGTCCTCCTCGAACAGCTCGCCCGCATCACCCGCCGCGGCGAGCTCACCAAGCTCGACACCGGCTTCTGGGCTCTCCCCCACGCCACCCCGGAAAAAACCGCCCGAGCCCCCAAAAGTCTGGGTGCCCCATCCTCGGCGGCTTCATCGCCTAGGATGGGTTCGATAACCCGCGAAGGCCTCGTCGCCGGCAAGCTCGACCTGCACCGCGACGGCTTTGGCTTCGTCCGCCCCAACGGCTCAACGGCCCGCGAAGACGATCTCTTCATCCCACCCAACGAACTCAACGGCGCTATGCAGGGCGACGAAGTCCTTGTCGACGAAGCTCCTCCAGGCAGAGACGGCAGGCGCAGCGGCCGCATCCTCCGCATTCTCACCCGCCGCAACCCAACCGTCGTCGGCATCTTCCACTACGCGCGCAACCATGCTCGGAATGAGGGCCGCCGCACCTCCGACTCACTCCCAAACGCGACCGCCCAGTTCAACTACGTCACCCCGCTCGACGAGCGCATGACTCAACCCGTGCTGATCCCCGCCGGGCCCGACGGCCAGCCCGTCTTGCCCCCACCGTCCGAAGAACACCGCACCATCGGCGACGAAGCTAAACGCATCGTCACTCTCCCCGATCTGCCGGACCCCCTCGAAGGCCTCGCCGTCGACATCGAGATCACCGAGTTCCCGACGCTCTCGAAACCCGCACGCGGCCGCATCCTCGAGGTCCTCGGACACCCCGACGACTTCGGCGTCGATGTCGAAATCGTCATCCGCAAGCACCACCTGCCCTATGCCTTTCCAGCCAATGTCCTCGCCGAAGCCGCCGACGCATCCTCACACCCCGTAGAGCTGGGTGCCCCAGGTCTCGAACCTGAGACCTGGGCCTTGCGCCATGACTTTCGCGGCCTTCCCATTGTCACCATCGACGGTGAAACAGCCCGCGACTTCGACGACGCCGTCCTGGTCCAGCGCCTCGCCAACGGCAACTGGCAGCTCCAGGTCCACATCGCCGATGTCAGCCACTACGTCCAGCCCGGCACCGCGCTCGACCTCGAAGCGCGCCTCCGCGGAACCTCCGTCTACTTTCCCGATCGCGCCGTCCCCATGCTCCCGCCAAGCTTGAGCTCCGGCATGTGCTCGCTCCGCCCGAACGAAGATCGCCTCGTCTTCTCCTGCATCGCCGAGATCGATCACGGTGGCGAAGTCGCCGAGTTTCAACTCTGCGAAGGCATCATCCGCAGCGCACGTCGCATGACCTACACGCAAGTGCAGGCCATCCTCGACGGCGACCCCGAAACCCGCGCCGCCCACATTGAACTCGTCCCCGCCTTCGAACAAATGCACGAGCTCGCCCTCCTTCTCAACCAGAAGCGCCACCGCCGCGGCTCCATCGACTTCGACCTCCCCGAGCCCGTCATCCGCTTCGACCCCCAGGGCAACATGGCCGCCATCACCAAATCCGAACGCGGCTGGTCCAACCGCCTCATCGAGGAGTTCATGCTCACGGCCAATGAATGCGTCGCGCACTGGTTGGAGGCGCAAGGCCCCAGCATCTACCGCATCCACGAACTCCCCGACCCCAAGCGCATCCTCGACTTTGAAGAGACTGCCGCTACCTACGGCCAGTCGCTCGGCTTTGCCAGCCTGCCGGTCAAGAAGTTCCAGATGAAGTCCGACCGGCGCGACTCCCGCGCCAAATCCCAACGCTTCGGCGGCCGCGCACGCGAAGCCCAGACCCACGACGTGCCCGAATCCATTCCCGTCACCCCCCAGATGTACCAGCGCCTTACCGCCAAAATCGCGGGCACGCCCGAAGAGCGTATCCTCAGCTTCCTCATGCTGCGCTCGCTCAAGCAGGCCCGCTACAGCGAAAAAAACGAAGGCCACTTCGCCCTCGCGAGCCCCAGCTACACCCACTTCACTTCGCCCATCCGCCGTTATCCCGACCTCATCGTGCACCGCCTGCTCCGCGCAGCGCTCCGCTCCGGTGCCGCTCCCAACGGCGGCCCCATCCTCTCCACCGACCCCCAACCCTGGTCCTCCAAATTAACGAAAAGGGGCAAAGAACCGGGTGCTCCACGTCTCGCGTCTGAAACGTGGGATCAACCCACCCAACCTCAGGGCTCGGACCATTTCACTCTACCCGAAGCCGAACTCGCCGCCATCGCCCTCGAATCCTCCCAGGCCGAGCGCCGCGCCGACGAAGCCGAGCGCGAGCTCATGGAGTGGAAAAAGATCAAGTTCATGCAGGACCGCATCGGCGAAGACTTCCAGGCCACCATCCTCTCCTGCACCAAGTACGGCTTCTTCGTCGATCTCGACGACCTCTTCATCGAGGGCCTGGTCCCTCTCCAAAGCATCTCGCAGTCGCTGCCCTTTGACGCCACCGACCGCTTTTTCTTTCGCGACGGAGACCGCGCCATCGTCGGCCAACAGACCGGCCGCGTCTTCAAGCTAGGCCAGCGCGTCCATGTCCTGCTCGACCGCATCGACCGCCCCGCCCGCCGCCTGCAATTCTCACTCGTCCCCGCCTCTCTTCCCGAGCCCGCCACTTCTCCACGCACGGCGCGAAAGTCGAAGTCCGCGAAGTCCAAAGTCGAGCCCGAAGTCTTCTCGAGCCCCACCCGCACCGGCAAACCCGGCAAGAAGACAAAATCGAAGACCCGCCTCCGCGACAAGAAAGCCAAGGGCAAGCGCAAGTAGCCGAATCAAGCCACCCCTCACACCCGGCAGGCCATCAGATCACCGGAGGACTCACTTATGGCCGACAAACCCACCACACCCCCCGCAGAGCCACGCGGCCTCGGCGAACACGCCCGCGGTCTAACCGCCGAGTACGCCCACGAACAAGGATGGGGTATCGAAGAAGAGCGGACCAAGCTCCCCGAAGGCAAGCAGGACACCGACGGCGGCACCGACTACGAGTACGGCGCACGCGACTTCGGCGACGAACCCACCAACACCGATCGCTTCAAACCCGATCAGGAGTAGCTCGCAACACGACGCGCCACGCCATCGCGCAAACATGCCTTGCTCTTCGATCTCCGAAGTTTCAACCTTGCTATCAGTGCCATGGCCTACCGGGAAAGTCTCGAGTGTAAACACAGCAGAGTCGGGCTCTCATCGCTAACCGCAAGCGTCAATCCGGAGCACCCTGTCGAACGTCAATCATAGGTAACGCGGCTGCAAGCCCGGTTAGGCGTGCAGCCGCGTACCTTGTCGCCCGTGTAACCCATGCGGGGAAGCTCCATTCGATTGAAAGCTTGCTAAACTCGCGCTAACTTGCACTCCGGATCCTGCCCATGAGCCCTTGGTTCGCCATCATCCTGCCCCTCTTCGCCTTACACCCCGCCCCTGTCTCTTGGCAACAGAATGCCTCATTTGCTCCTTCGAGCCTGGACGATTCAAGTGGTTCCCAGCCCTATGCCATCGACCGCTTCGAAGGGCAGCCGGAGCTCGTTCGTGTGCACGAGAGTCCCGTTGTCTACAAAGCGAATACCCGCACACTCGGGATCGGTGAGGTAGCCGGCGCTCACGCGCTGACTGTTCTGCACGACTCGATGCCCACCTTTTACATCCACCATGCGGACACCGCAGACAAGGCGCGGCCCAGCTTTATCATCGTTCGCGCATTCGCAGCGAAGGACTTAAGGGTGTTCGCACAAGCTCAGCCCGCCGACCGTCCAACCAGGAGTCACATCGTCGGCCTGGTTGCCTCCACCACCGAAACGCTGGCCGGGGGATGGTCTAAGATCACGCCCAGAACTCCGCTTGCACCGGGCGAATACGCCTTGAATCCGGTTCCGGCTTCGCAGAACGCCTACTCGAGCATAGCCTTCGACTTCAGCATCGACCCCGCTGCCCCGAACTCCCCTGACGTTGTCGCGGCTCCGGATCCGAGCCAAGGTACGCGGTAGGCTCTGCCAGCTCCTTTAAGCTGGCAGCTCTTCGACCGGCGGGTACATGTGCTGCTCGCGTCCAACCGCCGCATCGTACTTCACCGTACTCTTGAACAGTTCGTACCGGCCATCGTTGAATTGCCGGCCGTGCTCCCGCAGCGCATCCATCTGCGCCTTGTCGAGCGGTTTGAAACCCGCGAGGATCGCCAGGTTCTGATCCAGCACCTCCATCGAATCCATCCCCGAAATCGTCGTTGAAACCCCCGGCACGCTCATCGCGTAGCTCAGCGCCTCGGTCGGCGTCAGGATCCCATGGACGATCGGCTCGCCCGAACCACCCATGCTCTTCATCCCAAAGACGGCCAAGCCCTTCTGCACCGCAACCGGCAGCACCTGCTCCTCAAACGAACGCCAGCCCGGATCGAACACGTTGATCGGCATCTGCACCGTGTCGAACTTGAACCCGCGATTCAACATGTCGAGGTGAATACTTGGGTTCTTGTGACCCGTGAATCCAACAAACCGTACCTTTCCCTGCTGCTTCGCTGCGGTGAGCGCTTCAAGCACACCATCCGCCTCGTACGCCATCTCCGGGTCGTTGTAGTAAATCACCTCGTGTACCTGCCAGACATCCAGGTGGTCGGTCTGCAGCCGCGTCAAGGAGTTCTCGAGCTGCTTCATCGCAACTTCCTTCTTCCGCCCATGCGTACACACCTTCGTCATAACGATGGCTTGGTCGCGCTTGCCTTTGAGCGCCGTACCCAGACGCTCTTCGCTCAGGCCCTTGTTGTACTCCCACGCGTTATCGAAGAAGTTGATTCCATGATCCAGCGCCTTCGCGACCATGTTGTTCACCTCTTCCTGCATCTTCGGTACGCCCAGGTGGTAACCCCCTACCCCCATAATCGATACCTGCAACCCGGTACTTCCCATCGCCCGCTTCGGACAGGTAAACGAAGGCACCGGCGCTCCATACTCACCCGAGAAATTCGGAATCAGAGGATTTGGTCCCAGCGTCGCGTCCACCGCCGCGCTTCCATGCTCCTGCATCGCCCCGCTCCCCTTCTGTTGTGCTTCGGCCACACCCGCGGGTACGACCGCCGCCGCTCCCGTCAACGCCGCGCCCTTGATAAACCCGCGGCGTGAAACATCCTTTTCGCTTTCAAAGCCCATAACTCTGTCTCTCCACCACAACTCTTTCGTAAGCTCACCAACACAGAATCCGTCCGCAGCCGCCTGACCTCAGGCGAATAGCATGCAGCCTCTACATATCCGAAGTCTGCGGCCACGGCGCCTTGCTCGGATCCTTCACCTCAGGAAACGGCTTGCCCGTATTCACCACATCTTTTTGAATCTGCCGGAACTCGATCGACTGCATATCCTGCGGGAAGTTGTGCGCCAGGCGCGTCTCCGGATTATCAAACTTGATCGAGGTCTTGTACGGCTCAAACCGCCCATCTCCCGCGTATGGCTTCGCCCGCTCGCGCAGCTTCTGCATCTCGTCCGCCGAATACGGTGTGAAGCCCTGCGCAACCTTCAGGTTCTGCTCGAGAATGTTCATCTTTTCCATGCCCGTAATGGTCGTCGCCACTGGCAGGCTCATCGCGTAGCGCAGCAGCTCCTCGGCCGTGAAGATGCCTTTCTGCACCGGCTCGCCATGCCCGCCGATCGGCTTCATTCCCAGCGGTGCAATCCCACGCTGGTTCAGCACCGGCAGCACCTGCGTCTCGAAGCTCCGGAAGTTAGCGTCGAATGGATTCAGCGGAAACTGGCACGCATCGAATGGGAACCCGGTCGCCAGCATCTTCAGGTGAAACTCAGGATCCTTATGCCCGGTAAATCCGACATACCGGACCTTGCCCGCCTTCTTCGCCTTCAGCAGCGCCTCGGCCGCTCCGCCCGGACGCATAAATAACTCCGGATCGTTGTTATACGTCACCGCGTGAATCTGCCACAGATCGAGATGATCGGTCTGCAGCCGGCGCAGGCTCTGCTCGAGCATCTGGATCGCCAGCGATGCATCCCGCCCATGTGTGCAGACCTTCGTCATCAGGAAGACCTTCTCGCGGTGGCCCTTGAGGCCTTTCCCCAACCAGTCCTCTGACTTGCCGCGGTTGTACTCCCAGCAGTTATCGAAGAATGTCACTCCACCGTCGATCGCCTTGTGCACGATCTCTACTGCAGTCTTCTCATCCTCGGCCGAACCAAGATGATGACCACCCAGCCCCATGGCAGATATCTGCACATCCGTCTTCCCGAAGCGCCTCAACGGAATCGAACCCATCGCGTTTGTACCCCCCGCGTTTGCACCTTTAGTCTGCATAGCTGACGACGTAGGATGCACAGAGTCGATCACGCGTAACTCTCCAGCGAGTGCCATAAGAACGTCGCGTGCCTTCAGCAGGTGACTGCATCGGTTCCTCGTCAACTCAGCAACGCACCATCTTCTGCCATCAATCCTGAGATTAAGGTTGACGCAGCGTAAAAGCCGGTTTACGGTCGGAACACACCACCCCACTACATCGGTTGAGCGACCCGCGACGTTCGCTTTGCCTCTGGCCTCTTCCCCCGCGCCTCGGCGTGTAGGAGGCACTTTAATACTTCTTCAGGAGACCGACGCTGATGATAGATCCGAATCGCGCGCGTATTGCGCTGGCTGCACTTACCCTTGCCCTCCTCCCCGCGACGGCCACCTTTGCCCAGGAAACCTCCGCCTCCCTCTCAGGAAACGTAACCGATTCGACCGGAGCCGGCGTCCCCGGAGCCTTGATTGTTCTGGTAAACCCTGCCACCGGCCAATCCTACAAGGCCATGTCGAGCGGCAACGGCACCTATACCCTCTCGAACGTCACGCCCGGCCAGGGCTACATCGAAACCATCTCGCACCCTGGTTTCGAGAAGGAGGTGCTCAAGGGCGTCTCTCTGAGTATCGCCACCACCCGCACGCAAAACGTCATCCTCTCCGCCGGCGGCGTCAACGAAACCGTCGAAGTCTCGGCTTCGAACCAGGATGAAACCCTCGACACCACCGATGCCACCATCGGCAACGTGGTACAGGTCGACTCGCTCAACCAGCTTCCGGTGCAGTTCCGCGACTCTCCGGCCGCACTCTTCTATCAGCAGCCGGGCTTCACGCAAAACGGCTCCGCCACCGGCGCCCGCGTCGACCAGAACCGCATCACGCTCGACGGCCTGGACGTCAGCGACCAGGCGCTTGGCGGCGTTTCAGTGGCTGATGGAGCCGCCACCGCGCAGTCAAACGCGGGCTCAACCGCTAACACTATGATCGCCGGAAACGCTCCGGTAGACTCGGTCGAAGAGTTCCGCGGCACGACTGCCGGCCTCACTGCCAATGACGCCGTCGGCGGCGGCGCCCAGTTTGCCCTCGTCACCAAGGGCGGCACCAACAAGTTCCACGGCAACATCAACGAGTACCATCGCGATACCGACCTCGAAGCCAACACCTTCTTCAATAACTTCGACGGCGTCCCGCGCTCGCCCCTCATCCGCAATCAGTTCGGTGGCAACATCGGCGGGCCCATCTGGCGCGACAAGATCTTCTTCTTCTTCGACTACGACGGACGCCGCGATACGCTGGCACAATCAGCCACCCGGACCGTCCCCACGACGACCTTTCTTAACCGGAATGGAGCGACCGCGCCGGATGCCATCACCTACTACACCAACATCGCCGCGGGTACGACCAACGTTGCCAACGCAGCCCAGATCCAGAGCTATGACCCGGCCGGCCTGGGTTTGAGCGCACCCCTGGCGCAGACCACCGCCGCGCGTATCCCAGCGCCGAACGACTTCACCGGAGACGCAGGAGACCTGCTGAATACCGCCGGATACCGCTTCAACACGCCCACCCCGCTCAAAGAGAATGTCTACGTCGGCCGGCTTGACTTCAACCTCAATTCAAAAAACCGCATCTGGGGCCGGGTAACGTACAACCAGTACACCGTGAACAATATCGCCGAATACCTTGCTGACTCACCCATCACGCAGGCTGAACCCAGCCACGCCTGGGTGGTCGGCTGGGATTCGAACTGGAGCTCGAACAAGACCAACAGCCTCATCTGGGGCGAGAATGTTGCCAAGTCCGCGACCAACTACCCCACCACGCCGCAGGGAACCACGGGCTACGGGCTCGACGGCGACCCGACCGGCGGAACCTATCTCTCCGGCCTCTACTCCGGACCCGGCGGCAGCAGCAAGCTCCGCTTTCCCGTACCCATCGTCCGCGACGACTTCACCTGGCAGAAGGGCTCGCACACCATCGGGATCGGCGGCGACTTCAAGTACCCCAGCCCGCACTACGGCGTCTTCAACGACTTCAATAGCGCCACAGTCGGACTCGGCGGCGGCGTCACCGGCCTCACCGATGCCGATAGCTGGCAGTTCCGGCCCGCCGACCTCGACCGCGACCAGACCAGCCTGACCGTCTACGACTCCGCCTTCGTCTATGGCCTCGGCCGCTTCGCCAGCGACGGCACCACCTGGAACTACAACGCCCAGGCTGCTGTCGTTCCAAACGGAACCGGTCTGCAGACAACCTACAGGTACTACGAAACGGAGATCTACGCCGCGGATACCTGGAAGGTGAAACCGAATCTTACCCTCACCTACGGCCTCCGCTACCAGAACTTCACCGTTCCCTACGAGGTTCACGGCATTCAGTCCGTGCAGAACGAAAGCTTCCAGAACTTCTTCGATGCGCGCGTCTCGCAAAGCGCCGCTGGAGTAGGTGGCAGCGCCTCTCTGCCAGGAGGCACGAACGTGGTGCCCTACATCACCTATGGACTCGGCGGCAAGGCCAACAAAGGACCTAGCTTCTACGCCCCCGATAACAAGGACTTCGCACCCCGCTTCTCCTTCGCATGGACCCCTTACAAAGACCGTAAGTTCGTAGTCAACGGCGGCGCCGGTCTGGTGTACGACGAAACCATCATCAACGCACTCCTGCAGGAGGAGGCGAATTACTCCTATCTCTTCCAGAGTGCCGGAACCCTGGACTACGGCGTTGGCGCCACGGCCCAACACTCGGCTGCCTATTACTCGCTGCTGCAGAATCCTCGCTTCACCTCGCTGGCAACGCCTCCGCTCGGACCAACTGCTCCGGCGATCACCAACCCCGACACTCCGTTTGTCTCAGGCGGTCAGCCCTATGGCCTGGCCAACGGCGGCGCCTTCAACATCACCGTCGACCGCAAGCTGCCCACACCTTACAACCTCATGTTCAACCTCGGGGTACAGCAGGATCTCGGCAAAGGCTTCCTCTTCAAGGCCAGCTGGGTCAACCGCGAGGGTCGTCGTCTGCTCGGTCAGGCCGACGCCGAGCAGCTCGTCGACTTCCCGGATGCTGCGTCAGGCCAGCTCTACAGCCAGGCCATCGCCGCCCTCACTACATGGCTGCGCCAGAACCCGAACGCAAACCCGGCAACCGCTCCCGCCCAGCCCTGGTTTGAGCATGTGCTGACCCCCAACGGGACCGGCGTAACCAACACAGGCTACGTCGCAAGCCTTTGCTCGCCCTACCCTGCACGCGGAGACGTTGCAGATACCACCCAGTGCATGTCGTACAACGGCGGCGCTGGAGGCCTTTTGCCCGCGAACGTGGGCATGGCCAGCCAATTCTCCGAAAACACCTTCTTCACCGACGGCGGCTTCTCGAACTACAACGGGCTGCTGACCACCATCCACAAGAACATGAGCCACGGCCTGCAGTTCGACCTCAACTACACCTGGTCGCACTCCATCGACAACGTCTCCATGCCCGCCAACTCCTACGCCTACAACGGCTATGGCTACCTGTGCGATGTACTGCGTCCGCGCCTCTGCCGCGCGAACTCGGACTTCGACGTGCGCAATGCCATCAACGGCAGCTTCGAATACGAGCTTCCAATCGGAAGAGGAAGAGACTTTGGCGCCAACATGCCCTGGTACCTCGATGAACTCGTCGGCGGCTGGGAGATCAGCGGCCTTCCCTCCTTTCAGACCGGTAGCCCGTACATGGCAAACTCGGTCGCCTTTCTCATGAGCTACTCCAACGAAGATCCCGCCTTGCTCGTCGGCAACAAGGGCGACATGAAGTCCCATGTCACCATTCAGAACGGTCAAGTCTACGGCTTCTCCAACCACACCAAGGCCTTCTCCGACTACGTGGCTCCCGTCGGCTTCCAGTTCGGGCCGCGTAACAACCTCGTCGGACCCAACTTCTTCAATCTCGACCTCGGTGTCGGCAAGACCTTCCGCCTTACGCCCGAGCGAGTCAACCTGAAGTTCCGGGCAGACGCCTACAACGCCCTCAACCACGTCAACTTCATGAACCCGAGCTTTGAGAACAACATGTCTCTGGTTGCGCCACCAACCGAGTTCGGTGTCATCCCAGGTCAGGTCACTGCCGCCGGTGCGGACTACCCCGCGCGCGTACTGCAGGGCGCTCTCCGGATCGAGTTCTAAAACGCACGCTGATTTAACGCAGGACGGCCCGGCTCAGCCGGGCCGTTTTGTCTGCGCCAGCACCTATATTCCCCCGCCCCTGACCGCTATACTCAGAAGAAGCTCCTCCAGATCGTCCGACAGCGCTGCACATTCATTGGTGCAAACAGCAACTAAGTCCATTGCCTTCAGTATTTTACGAATAAAGTCTTTGTTTTCAATATTTTAGCGAAAGGGTGGGGGGGGGTCCCTTTCCCATCCACTTCAGGAGACTCTCATAAATGCCGCATATGGTGTTCTGCAGCAAGTACAAGACCGAACTCGAAGGCCTCGACGAGCCTCCATTCGACTCTGACTTCGGCCACAAGATCTACAACAACGTCAGCAAGAAGGCCTGGAGCGAGTGGGTCGAACGCCAGAAGATGCTCCTCAATGAGTACCGCTTGCAGCCCTGGACGCGCGAAGCCCAGGAGTTCCTCGTCGAGCAGATGAACGGCTTCTTCTTCGCCGAAGGCGAAGGCGGAGCATTGCCCAAGGAATTCGTCGCCCCCACGCATTAGCCTGATACCTGAGTTACACTGAAAAGACCCCGCAGCGCGCGTCTGGAGAACCAGACTTGCGCGCTGCTCGTAACACAGTCGGGACGTGGCTCAGCCTGGTAGAGCGCACCCTTGGGGTGGGTGAGGTCGCTAGTTCGAATCTAGTCGTCCCGACCATTTACCTCCGCAAACTCCTGCTTCGCTGCCTCGGCGAGCTCATTCAAAGCCTCTGGTTGAAGGATGTCTTCAGGTGCTTCTTCCCGGAGCAACTCGAGGAACGCGGCCATCTTGTAGCCGCTCTCACCAAGCAACGCCGCAAGCTCACCCGCATGCTCGCCAAGAGCAGCAGCCTCTTCAGCCGCTAACGTTGAAGACGCGCCGAGCCGTAACAGCGCCGGAAGCTGGCACCAGCAGATCAGTTCTTCGAAGCGCTCGCGGTTGATGTATTCAACCGCCTCAGCGGTATTCACGCCAGCCAGCCAGCACACATCCGGATCAGCCCAGAACTCCGGCGTCCGCATGCAGTCCGTGTCCTGTTCGCAGTACTTCAGCAGCACGCGCACCTGCGCCGCAGCCTTCCACGCCGCTTCCCCCTCAAGCCCAACCGATGAGAACGTCTCAGCCAGCGCCCAGCGCAGGTTTAGCCGTTCGAAGACCTCGATCGCAGAGAAGCGTGCGGACAACGTCTGCAACACCAGCCAGGCGAGCGTTGGCGCCCAGACCGAAGCCGGACTGACGTTCGGCTGCCTACTGGGCAAAACCACGCCCGCTGCCCGCTGAAGGTCGCTGGGGAAGGCCGCCACAGTTTCAGGCAGCCGAGCCGAGGATGCTGCCAGCTCACGGCAATCGTCCGTACCCGCGTACAAGTCGTCCGTCCGCGCCGCCGACTCGTAATCTGCAGCACGTCCGTCGGTGGCAAACAGCTCCGAGACGCGATCGTTGAACAGGTAGGCCTTCGCCACAAACTCTTCCAGCCGTCCCTCATCGAGGATAGGTTGATCGACCGTGCCGCCGGATCGCTGTTCGAGATCGCGCACGGCTCCTGGCTCGGCGTCGTCCTCTCCCGGTTCATCTGCCAGCATCGAGATCTCTTCCTCATCGGATGTCGGAGCGAGAGGTGCTCTTGAGTTGAACTTGCCAGGGAGTGTCGCGAAAGCACTGATGGTTTCGGGCGTCACTGCCTGCCGCAGCGCATCGAGCAGAGGCCGGATTTGCAGCTTCGAGAGCGCCTCTTCGACACTGTAGACGCCGGAGCCGTTGAGCGCATCGCAGAGCCGGTCCCATGGCTGGCTTGCCGTCGGTTGAAGCGGACGCCAATGCAGCAGCGCCATGTGCTGGTAGCCGCGCAGTCCAACCGTCAGACCGCGATCGCGAAGATCGCGTGCGCGCCGCAGGTACTCAAGTCCGACCACGTTATCGCGGAAGGAGACGATCAGCGATTCATCGTCCGGCAGATTGAGCCCGAAGCTCAGGCTACGCTGGGTAAGTTCTCCATTCCGCTTGTCCAGAAAGCCCACCGAAGAATGGATGGTGCCGTGCGTCGACTGATAGCTGTTGTTGTAGAGAATGACCGCACGCTCGTCATGATGACGGTTTGAATACGCAAAGACATTCTCGTCGACGGTACCGTAATCATCCCAGAAGTCGTACATGAGGAAGTTGGTACTTTCGGCGAAGAGATGCCGGTTTTTCAGGAGCGGAGCGATCAGGTGCTGATGCCGGGCGATCAGGTCCTCATTCGGGTATTCATCCAGGCGCGCCTGCTTGAAGTCCATGCCGTAGCGCTCAGTAAAGCCTTCAATCTGACCGTGGCCGAACATGGGCAGACCGGGCAGCGTTGCGAGCAGCACGGAGACACCGAAGTACTTGTCGCCGCTGCCGAACTGGTCGATGGCCGTCTTCTCGTCCGGATTGCTCATGAAGTTGACGTAGCGCTTCAGGATGTCGGGATCGAACTCCACGGTCTTCTTCAGGTAGGACCTGTACTTGGCGTTCTCCTCGTCGCGCAGCATGTTCATGAAGGCGCTGTTGTAGACGCGGTGCATGCCCAGTGTCCGAACAAAGTAGCCTTCAAGCAGCCAGAAGGCCTCGGCAAGCAGCAAGGTGCCGGGGACTTCGACGGCAACGCGGTCGACGACCTCGCGCCAGAACTCGTGAGGCATCAGCGCGTTGAACGCTTCGTCGGACATAGCATCTTCTGCGCGCGAAGGGATAGAACCTCCGGCGCCTGGCAGGGGAAACCAGAGCCGTTGCACGTGCCGCTTGGCGAGTACCATGGCTGCGTCGAAGCGAATGATCGGAAACCGCCGCGCGACGGCGAGGATAACCTGCATGACATGCTCGCGAACGTCGGCCTTGGAGTAGTCAAGCTGGGCTGTGTCATTCCAGGCAAAGGTGGTGCCGTCGTTGCCGTGATAGACAAAGCGGGTGGCGCCGTCACGATGATGCCGCAGCCGGAACACCACGGCAGCGTCCGATTGATCGTAGTAATGATCTTCAATCTTGATCTCGACGCGGCTATCGGTCGAAAGATCCGGGCCTTCAAAGCTGTAGCTCGGAAAGGGGCTCTCGGGCCGCGAGACAAACCACTCCGGATGTTCGATCACCCAGTCGGAGTCGATGCCCATGTGGTTCGGAACCATGTCGCTGGCCAGCCGCAGCCCTACCGCGGCGGAGCGATCGCGCAGGCTCTCGTAGGCGACCTCGCCGCCCAGATCCTCAGCGATCATGTAGTCCTTCAAGGAGTAAGCCGAGGCAACGGCGTCAGGGTTGCCGCGCAGGCGCTTGATCGTACGGGATGCGCGGCTGCGCTCCCAGAGGCCGATCAGCCACAGGCCCGTAATACCTCGCTGTGCGAGCAGGCGTAGTTCCTCGTCGGGAATCTGATCGAGCCGATGAATGTGGCGGCCGTACTTCTTTGAAAGCTGCTCGAGCCAGACGTAGGTGCTCTTCGCCATCAGCACCACGGTCGGCATCCAGGCCTGATCGGCACTGAAGGCCTCGTATTCGATCAGCGGTGCCTGGTAGTCACGGTCGTAGAGCCGGCGACGCCGGACGCCATCGGAACCCGTGATCCAGTCGTCTTCGAAGCCGACGTATTCGTCACCTTGAAAGCCTTCGTTGCCGCGCCGCGGGTCGCCATGACGATGCCAGTCCGGTCCTGCCGGATGGAACATCATCCAGATCGCCACCTCTTCCTCGCGCAGGACGTCGATTGCGAGTAAAACGCGGTGCAGGTCGTCCCCCAGCACCGGCGCCCAGAGTTCGCGGATTACATCCAGTTGTCCCGTGAGTGAATCGGGCGCGGCCAGCATCGGCGCCTGCAGAGCCTCGAGCAGTGTTCCCAGTCCACTTTCAACCGGGGGACGCGTGGCGAAGTAAGCCGCAAACGAAGCGGTGACGGGCCTGTAGGCAGTCTCGTCCTGGAGGGCCTGGTCCTCAAATAAGAGTTGGAACGGTGCGAAGGCCGGGTTCTTGTTCGCCAGCCAAAGCAGCACCATCTCTTCGAACGCTGCTTCGCGGTTCGGGATCCCCTCGGACTCGCCCTCCAGCCACTCCTGTGCGGTCATTTCCTTGCGGAAGACCGCGACGTTCGGAAACTGTTCCGTAAATTCCAGCAGCATGCGATCGCGTTCAGCGACGCCCACCTGCTCACCGAAGTAGCGCAATGCCTCTGAGAACACTGCGGGATCAACCTTCTGCCGGTACTTTGCGACGAGCGCATGACTCAGTTCGTCGATCAATCCCATGGCAAACAGCGCGCCGGCGTGGATTCTTGTCTCGGGCGCGGCATCCGGGCCCTGGAGCACATTAAGCCGCTGCGCGAGCTTTCGGCTCGCGGCAACGTTTGCAAACAACACGTTTCCGGTGAAACTAAACAGCAGTTCGTCCAGCTCTACCCGTTCGCGGACAGCCCTGGCAATGTGAAACTCCATCGAAACGCTCCTTCTGAGACATGCTTGCCTGATCGTCGAATACTAAGTCTGAGATGCACCCGCGAGACTGAAGCTGCACGAAGGAGAGCTGGTGCGACTCATGCTAGCTGAGAAACTGCTACGGAATGACTAAATTCGCGCGGGAATCGTGATTAACGTCCCGCTCGTGGACGCGTGGGGCGCTCAATCCAATGGTATCGTGAGCTCGCATTCGGACGTCTGACCAAGGGCAGGTGCCGCCAGGGCACTGCGTCGGCCACAGGGGCGAAGCCAGAAGCGACCCAACGCTCTTGCCCAGTCTATTCGTCACTTTTCCTGTAGCATCCTGGGGTGATCCCGCTTGAAATCTGCGTCGACTCCTTCGACTCCGCTGTCGCCGCGGAGCAGGGCGGCGCCCAGCGCGTGGAGCTCTGCAGCGCGCTGAGTGAAGGCGGCCTGAGCCCGAGCATTGGATTCATCCGGGCAATCCGCAGGCGCCTTCAAATTGGAGTCCACGTGATGATCCGGCCGCGCGCCGGCTCGTTCCTCTACTCCGCCGACGAGTGTGCCATCATGCGCGAAGATATCCGGGTGGTTGCCGAAGCTGGAGCGGACGGCGTGGTGCTCGGCATGTTGACGGCTTCAGGCGACATTGATGTCGATCGAACGCGGGATCTGGTCGAGCTCGCCCACCCCATGAACGTCACCTTCCATCGAGCCTTCGATAGTGCGCGCGACCTCGATGCTGCCCTTGAAGCGGTGATCCGCACCGGTGCCGACCGAATCCTTACCTCTGGCGGTGCGTTGACCGCTGCGCTGGGACAGCATCGGCTGAAGAGGCTCGTCGCCGCCGCCAGCGGTCGAGTCGAACTGATGGCGGGAGGCGGAGTGCGGGCGGAAAATCTGCCTGCCCTCCTGCATACGATCGGGGTGTCGGGCGCAGAACGATTCGCCGTCCACTCGTCCTCTCTGCGACCAAAGGCGCGATCGTCCGTAGGGCAGCCCATCGGCAACGGCTTCACCGATGAGTTCCGGAACGTCGTTCACGTGGCCGATGTGCTCGCCCTCCGGCAAGCCATCGACCACGCAACGGTCGCAGGAGGAGTCTAGGCGACGTAGTTTTCGAGGGTTCCGATGCTCGCAATGGTGATGGCGATCGTATCGCCCGAGAGCAGCGTGAAATCATCGCCCGGGACGATGCCGGTGCCGGTCATCAGGAAGACCCCACGGGGAAAGCTCTGATCACGGAAGAGGTATTCGACCAACTGCTTCGGTTCGCGTTTAAGCTCCGCAAGCGTGGTGCTTCCGGAAAATGCGGTAGCTCCCTTGCGGTCGATCCGGATCTCGATTGAGGTTTCTTTGGGCAAAGGTTCTTCCGCGAGCAGAATCGCCGGACCAAGCGCGCAGCTCCCGTTGTAGACCTTGGCCTGCGGCAGGTAGAGCGGGTTTTCACCTTCGATATCGCGCGAACTCATGTCGTTGCCGATGGTGTATCCGACGATGGTTCCCGAAGGATTCACGACCAGCGTAAGCTCCGGCTCAGGCACAGTCCACGTCGCATCGGAGCGGACGCGAACCGCTCCGCCTGGCCCGACGGCGCGCCAGCCCGATGCCTTGAAGAAGAGCTCCGGCCGATCGGCCGCGTAGACGCGATCGTAAAACGAGCCGCCGCCGGCCTCTTTGCTCTCAGCCATGCGGGCATCGCGGCTGCGGTAGTAGGTAACGCCCGCCGCCCAGACCTCCTGGTCAGTGATTGGCGCGAGGAGTGAAGCAGGATCGAGCGTCACTGCTGCATTTGCGATTGCGGCGCGCGCAGTGGAGAGCAGGTCCGGGCTCGCCAGGAGTTCGTTCCAGCCGGCGTGAGGCAAAGGGTGGAAGCTTCCTTGCGATTCAACCAGGATGCCTTGTGTCGTGCGATAGAGCTTCATGCGACCGTTCCTCTCTTACTGCGAGTTGCGATTGAGTTGGGCAAGAATACTGTCGGTATCGTAGACACAGCCGCCCCATACGCCGCCGCTCGCATGGGTAAGCGCAGCCCAGAGGCGCGTGTCGTCGGGAAGATCAGGGTGTGGAGCGAGATCGGGACGGGGAGTGCGCGCGTCAAGGCGTCGTTCGCCTTCTTCCGCGGTGAAGCCTTCCCCCGCTTCCCCCACTAGGTTTACGGAGCCGTGCAGAACGCGACGGTCGACGACGATTTCGATCAGATCGCCTTCACGGACGCGGCCGATCGGGCCTCCAGCCAGCGCTTCCGGCGAGATATGCCCGATGCAGGCGCCGGTTGAAACACCGCTGAAACGCGCGTCGGTCAGCACGGCGACATGCTTGCAAAAGGGCAGGTTCTTAAGCGCGGAGGTGACCTGGTAGATCTCCTGCATGCCGGCGCCGGACGGGCCGCCGCAGATCAGGACGATGACGTCGCCGTGCGAGACTTCGCCCTTCTTGATGGCGTCGATCGCGCCAGCTTCCGTGATGAAGACGCGCGCAGGCCCGGTATGACGGTACACCTCGTCTTCGTCAATCAGCGTCGGGTCGATCGAGGTGCTCTTGATCACTGAGCCTTCGGGCGCAAGATTGCCGGAGGGAAAGCAAACGGTCGCAGTCATGCCGCGGGCGCGAGCGCGAGCGGGCGAGAGAATCACATCGTCGGGATCGATCCCGTTGAGTGTCTGCAGACGCGACCTGAGCGCCGCGCGACGTGCGCTTTGTTGCCACCAAGTCAGAACCTGATCGATCGTGTCGCCGGAGACAGTGTGCACGGAGGTGTCGAGCAGGCCCGCTTCGCGCAGGTGCAACATCACCTCCGGGACGCCGCCCGCGAGGAAGACCTGCACCGTGGCGTAGCCATGCGGTCCATTTGGAAGCGCATCAACCAGTCGCGGAACCTGGCGGTTGACGCTTGTCCAGTCTTCCACGGTCGGACGAACAAGCCCGGCCGCATGCGCGATCGCAGGAATGTGCAGCAGCAGGTTGGTCGAGCCGCCAAACGCCGCATGAACCACCATTGCGTTGCGCACGGCGGCCGAGGTGAGGATGTCGCGCGTGCCGACCTTCAGCTCGGCCATGCGCAGCAGCGCACGCGCGGAACGGGTCGCGGCATCGAGCCAGATGGGCTGCCCGGAAGGCGCAAGCGCGGTGTGCGGGAGGGAGAGGCCAAGCGCTTCGCCCACTACCTGTGCAGTGGCTGCAGTGCCCAGAAACTGGCAACCACCACCCGGCGACGCGCACGCCTTGCACCCCATCTCGGCCGCATACTCGAGCGTGATCTGGCTCTGCGCATAACGCGCGCCGATGGTCTGAACCTTGCCCGCGTCCTCACCCTCTTCGGGCAACAGGGTAACGCCTCCAGGCACGAGAATGCTGGGAAAGCTGCCGGAGGAAGCCAGCGCCATCATCATCGCAGGCAAACCCTTGTCGCAGGTTGCGATCCCGAGGACACCCTTCCGCGTCGGCAGCGAACGCATCAGCCGCCGCAGCACGATGGCCGCATCGTTGCGATAAGCGAGCGAATCGAGCATGCCCGCGGTTCCCTGGGTGCGGCCATCGCAGGGGTCAGTGCAGGCGCCGGCAAAAGGTATGGCGTGCCGGTTGCGCAGCTCGCGCGCCGCTTCAGCAACCAGCAGCCCAACCTCCCAATGGCCGGTGTGGAAGCCGAGGGCGATAGGGGTTCCATCCGCGGCGCGCATGCCGCCATGCGTGCTCAGAATCAGAAATTCCGGGTCGAGCATGCGCGCGGGCTCCCAGCCCATGCCCGCATTCTGCGAAAGCCCGAAGAGGTTGCCGGAGGGTTCATGCAGCAGCATCTCGGGCGTGATCGGCAACGCGCCGCCAGGCCCGGGAGCGTGGGTCTTGACGTCGGCAAACAGTGAGGGGTTGCTATCGAGAATGTCGCTCAGCGGAAGCATCGGCTAGATCAGGTTACCTCGACTGGCAGGGGCCGGGGGGCGAAGGCAGAACATCAGCCCCGCCGAGATGACCAGCGACATCGCCATCAGCAGATAGCCGGCGCGCGAACTGCCCGTAACCGCCTGCAGCCAGCCGACCGTGTAGCTGCCGAAGAAGCCTCCCAGCGCACCCGAGCTGTTAACCGTGGCCAGGACTTCAGCGGTCACGTTGCTCGGTACAAGCTCCGGGATGACAGCAAAAAATGGGCCGTAGGGCGCGTACATGCAGGCACCCGCCACCACCAGCCCGGCAAATGCGAGCACAAAGCTAGTGCGCGCGAAGGCGTACGAGAAGAACAGGCCGCAGCCCGCGCAGAGCAGCACCGGCCAGATCAGCACAATGCGGCGCTGGGTGCGGTCGGAGACGCGGGCGACCAGCAGCATCGCCACCACGGCAGCGAGATACGGAGCGGCCGAGAGCAAACCGGTGTTGCCCATCGAAAGCGAGGCCCCCTGGCGCACGATCGTCGGCAGCCAGAGCACAAAGCCGTAGATTCCCAGGCTCCAGCAGAAATAAACCGCGACCAGAAGAAGCACATCCCTTCGCAGCAAGGCCGCGCGAATGCTGCCGACCGGCGCAATCGAACGCTGTTCCGTGGCAAGCTGCGTTTCGAGCTGGGTTGCGGCCTCGGGAGTCATCCAACGCGCCTGACTCGGGCGATCCCGGATGATGGCCATCCAGGCAAACGCCCAGACCACCGAAGGAATGCCTTCGAGAATAAACGTGTGCTGCCAGCCAACCGACTGGATCAGAAAGCCGGTCATCGCCGACATCCACAGGACCGTCAGCGGATTGCCGAGGATGAGCAGGGCGTTGGCGCGAGAGCGCTCCTGCCGCGTGAACCAGCGCGTCAGCAGAAGCAACATGGCCGGGAAGATAAAGCTCTCCGCCACACCGAGCAGAAAGCGTACAAGGGCCAGCATCCAGAAGCTTCGCAGCACCCCGGTAAGCGCAGCCAGTGTGCCCCAGGCCACCAGCGAGATCGCGACAAGCAGCGAGGCGCTCCGCTTGCGCGCGAGGATCACCCCCGGAACCTGGAAGATGAAGTATCCAAGAAAGAACAGCGCGCTGAGCAGCGAACTCTGGCGGCCGTCAATGTGAAGCGTGGCAGCCAACCCGGCCGCCGCTCCAAAGCCATAGTTCGCGCGATCGAGATACGCCAGACTATAGGTGACGAAGACCGCCGGCAGAACGTACCACCAGCGACGGTTCATCACGGCGAGGGTCTTCGCGGCCTCTACGCCTGTAACCTGCGCAGAGGCTCCACGGGATGTTGGTTCGGAAGCGCGACTCACGTTAGTTAGACCTGCTCCTCGGCACGCCTTGATGGGATGCCGGTTTGGCGTCGATGAGGAGCCCCAACCAGATTACTCCGGCAAGCCAATCTGTCCAGCCACGTGGAAGTGTCCACTCACCGTCGGCGCGGAGGTATCGGGCTGACCTCCTCCGACGCTTATGGTGTAGTCGCCGGCTGCGATAATCGGCTGTCCGGTGACCGTCACCATGCTGAGATCGCGGTTCTTGAGCTCGAACTGAACCTGCTGACTCTGGCCAGGCTCAAGATGCACACGTTTGAACCCGCGCAAGGCGATCCGGGGCGCGCCGGGCACATCCGGGAACTTCAGATACAGCTGCGCAACCTCGTCGCCGGCCAGCTTCCCTGTATTCGTGACCGTCACGGTAGCGTTTACCGGATCGCCTGCGTTGATTGCCGATTGCGGCACATTCAGCGCCGAGTAGCTGAAGGTGGAGTAGCTCAGACCGTAGCCAAACGAGTAGAGCGGCTTCCCGGTAAAGTAGCGGTAGGTGCGGTTTTCCATCGAGTAGTCTTCGAAGTTGGGAAGCTGACCGACATCCTTGTAGAAGGTTACCGGCAGACGGCCTGCGGGGTTGTTCTTGCCGCTCAACGTGGTCGCAATCGCCGCGCCGCCCTCTTCACCCGGATACCAGGCTTCGAGGACCGCGTTGGCATGCTTGTCGATCCAGTTCACGCCCAGCGCGCTGCCGTTCATCAGCACGACGACCAGCGGTTTACCGGTAGCAGCAACAGCCTCGACCAACGCCTCTTCCGGTTGCGGAAGATCGATGCTGGTGCGGTCGCCGCCGAGGAATCCAGGCTGATTGACCGGCATCTCTTCACCTTCCAGGCGACTGGTGATCCCAACCGCGGCAATCACCAGGTCGGCGTTGCGCGCCGCAGCGATCGCCTCGGGCGAAGGATTGTCGTCGACCGTGGTCCAGATCAGTTTCGCGCTTGGCTTGCCATTATCGGAGACGCGATACTGAGCCTCGATCGCAGTCTTCTCGCCCTTGACCAGATGCACACGGCCGAGCCTGGCTTCAACCCCCTCGGAGTCGTACTGGAGGGCGACCGTCTTGCCGTCGACCGCGACGCGCGCGAAACCGGCCGCTTCCAGCCCGATCATATAATCGCCAGTCTCCGGAGCCGTGATCTCGCCCTTCCAGTCGACGCCGACCGTCTTCTTCTTCGAGGCGGCTGCAGGCATGGTTTGTGCGGTTAGATCAACATTTGGCTCAACCCGGCTGGTGATCGGCTTCGGCTTGATGTCCGAACCGAAATCGATGCCATCGGAGTCGCTGTACGTCGCCTCAAGGCCGGGCTTGCCGGTCTCCGTCGTCAGCAGATTGTTGGGCACGGGGCCGCCTTCGTCGCGCAGGAACTTGGTTCCTGGCAGGTAGGTAATCTTTGCGTCGGGAAACTCCGCCTTCAGTCCCTCGATCAGCGACACCGTGTGCGTCGGGGTGCCGTTGTAGTTGCCCAGCAGCACCGCGGTCTGATCCGCAAGCGGACCCACCACGAGGATGTTGCGGGTGCCGCTCTTCACCGGAAGCGTGCCGTCGTTCTTCAGCAGCACCATCGACTCTTCAGCCAGCTTGCGAGCGAGGGCGCGATGCTCCGTGCTGTTCAACTCCTTCTGGTCGATATTGCCGTATGGGTCTTTCGCCGCGGGATCGAACATGCCAAGCTTCATGCGCGCAGTAAACAGGCGGACCAACGCCGTATCCATGGCGCCCTGGCTGAGATAGCCCTGCTGGACAGCGTCGACATACGGGTGGTAATCGTGGTCGTCCTTCAGCAGTGCGAAGTCGACGCACTCGTTATCCATGCCACGCTCGAGCGAGATGGCGGAGGCCTCAGCCTGGGTCGGCCTGTAGTGATGGCCGCTGTAGATATCGCGGACGGCGCCGCAGTCCGAGACCACGTACCCCTGGAATCCCCAGGAACCGCGCAGCAGATCCTGCAGCAGATACTGGCTCGCGCAGGCGGGCTGCCCGTTGACGGCGTTATAGGAGCACATCACCGAACCCGCCTTGCCCTCGACGAGAGCGGCGCGGAAGGCAGGCTCATAGGTATCCACCTGATCATGCCGGCTTACGTCCACATCGGCGATGTGGCGCGTCGGCTCGGGGCCGCTGTGCACGTCAAAGTGCTTGGGCGTCGAGATGACCCGGTAGTGGTTCGGATCGTCGCCCTGCATGCCGGTGACGAAGGCAACACCCATGCGGCCGCTTAGAAATGGGTCTTCACCGTAGGTCTCCTGTCCGCGGCCCCAGCGCGGGTCGCGAAAGATGTTGACGTTCGGCGCCCAGAAATCGAGGCCGTGGAAGATCGCAGAGCCACCATCTTTCATCGCCTGCGCATGCACCACGCGGCCTTCGGTGCCGATGGCGGTTGCCATTGTGTGGATGGCCGCGGGATCGAAGCTGGCGGCGAGCCCGACAGGCTCCGGGTACTCGGTCGTGCCCTTGACGGCGACGCCATGCAGCGACTCGCTCCACCAATCGTAGGCCGGAACCTTAAGCCGCGGAATGGCACGCGATTGATTGACCAGCTGCGACGCCTTCTCCTCGAGCGTCATGCGGCCAACGAGATCCCTGGCTCGCACCTCGGGAGACAGGTCCGGGTTCAGGTAAGGCGCAGCCGCGCTTGAAGCCTGCTGGGCATTCGCGGGCAGAACACCCGCTGCGGCACACAAAATCACTGCGAAGATGGCATCGCCAAGGCCTCGAGGCGAGGCAAAAAGAGGACGGACAGTCATGCTGCTCCTTAGGGTTTGCAATGCTTACTGGCAGTTCGCATCGAAGCAAAGATACTTGCTGAAAAATGGCATCACGTGGTTCTGAAAACGATCGGCGACGGCGCTGGTGTGGGTTCCCGGGTAGATCTCAAAGGTATTCGCAATGCTATACCGGTCGAGCACGTCGTGCAGCTTCGCCGTGTCGGTCTTCAAGCCGTCCTGGTCACCCACATCGATGGCAATCGCGCGATAGCGGCGCAGGCCGCTGATGTACTGGTCGATGAAGTCAAGCGGCGCGTTCGCTGCCCACTTCGCCAGGATGTCCGGCTGGGCTACACCGTCCTTCGTCGGAAGATCGAGATAGAGCGGCGGGTTCTTCGGATCGGGTGACCATGCGGCGGCCGAGGCAAGCTGCGCGCGTTCGAAGAACGCAAGCTTCGCGGAATCCTCTACGGTCTTCACCGACTCAAGCTTCTTCTCGAGCTCGACATTCGGCGGCCCGGCCGGCCTGGCCGACATGCAGCACGGACTCATGATGTACAGGCTGCCGAAGACGTCGGAGTGCTTCATGCCAATGCGGCTTGCGCCGTAGCCGCCCATCGAGTGACCCACCAGGCCGCGGCTCAGTCGATTCGGCAGCGTACGGTAGTGCGCGTCAATATAGGTGACCACGTCATGCGCGATGAAGTTCTCGAAGTCGCCAGTTGTTACCGAGCTCGAGTACATCGAACCATTGTGAATGGTCTTCGAATCGGGCAGCACGATGATCATATCCTTGGCACCCTGGGCAAAGGCGCCTTCAACCGTCTGCGGCACCTGGATCTCGTGCGTCCACTGCTCGGCTCCGATGGAGTAGCCATGCAGCGCATAGACCACGGGATAGCGGCGATGCTTGTCCTTCGCGTAGCTGGGCGGCAGATAGACGATGACGTCACGGTCCACCGCATCGCCTTCAAGATTGCCCTCAAGCGCCGTGCCATGAATCTTGATGTGGTCAGTCGTCACCGGCTTGGCATCCGGAATGACAGGCGGGATGTTTGTCTGGACCTGGGCCCGGAGCTGCGGGCAGGCGGCGGCAGCCACCGTGATGGTCGCTGCGAACAACACTTGCTTCAGGTTCATCAGAAAATCCTCCAGAAACTTGGTACGACGGGGAAATCGCGTCGATGTTGACGTGAACGGAGGCACGTTGATCGGAGCAGATAAGCCGCTCAGCTATGGAATCACCGGCTGCGGCGTTTCTTCGCAGTTGGCCTGAGTCGCGCTTTCGTCGCGGGTTCGTGCGGGTTCAAGTGGCTGCAGCATTTCTTGCTTGGTCTCACGTACCTCTTCAGCGACATGCATCTCCTTCAGGCCGGCACAGGTGTGCGCGGCCCCTCTGCTCACAGGCCAGTACCTGCTATTTCCAGGACTGCGCCGTTGTTCGTGTAAACGTTCTCTGCAAGTGGCACTATACAGAATTCAGAAGATCGCTCACAAGCGCAAACAACGCAATCGGGCGTCCGCCGACGCGTAGGTAGAGGCAATGGTGCAGCGGACGGTCGCTACCTTCGGCCGGCTCGATGCAGCCTATAACAATGCGGGCGTTCCAAACATTCTTGCGGATACTGCCGACTCGCCCCGCGACGACTACGACCGCATCATGGGGAACAACCTGCGCGGCATCTGGAGTTCAATGAAGTTCGAGCTGCAGCAACTGCGGAAGCAAGGCAGCGGTGCGCTCGTCTACTGCTCGTCGCTCGGAGGCTTGATAGCTAGAGCTCAGCGCAACACCTGTCACGCCGCGAAGCATGGGGTCATCGGCTTCAGCAGCCGCGCTGCGCTCGAGTACGCCGCGCGCAGCGTCCGCATCAACACTGTAAGTCCGAACATGATCTCGACGCCGATGTCCGAAAAGATGATCGCCGAAGGCCAGGGCGAGCGGCTCGACACTATGATGACACCGTCGTGCCGATGAATCGGCTGGGCGGCCGGAAGAGATTTGCCGACGCCGTGCTCTGGCTGTGCAGCGACGCCGCAAGCTACATGACCGGGCACTCGATCTCAGTCGACGGCGGCTTTGTGGTGAAGTAATCCATGGAACGCATGAGATGGCGTCTCACTGAAGAAGGAGAATGAGCAGATGAAGATTACAAGAGTAGGATCGCAGGCGTCAGGCAAAGGGCCTGCGGATTGGTTCAGCGGCAGCGTACGAGTTGACCCGCTCTTCCAGGCGCCCGACCCGGCGCGCGTCGCAGGAGCACACGTCACCTTCGAACCCGGCGCCCGCACCGCGTGGCATACGCATCCCCTCGGCCAAACGCTGTTTGTGACCTCGGGCAAAGGGTGGGTGCAACGGGAAGGCGGCACCATCGAAGAGATCCGGCCAGGCGATGTCGTGTGGTTCGAGCCCGCGGAGAAACACTGGCATGGCGCGACCACAACGACCGGCATGACGCACATCGCAATTCAGGAGAGACTCGACGGCAAGGTGGTGGACTGGCTGGAGCATGTCTCCGATGAGGAATACGAAAAGGGCAACTGATACGCCCCCATGAAACCAACCCTCCAGAAGCTGATCTGGAAACAGTCGCAGAATTACACGAACAAGTAGCTGCTCGACCACCTGGAGCCAGTTCGAAGCGTCGCGGACTTCCGCACCGAGCTTCGAACTGGCTCTTACCTCCTTGGTAGCTGGAGCCTCCCTGAAGACGGACATGGCCGGAGCTACCTAAAATATTGATTGCACAAGGGTTATGGGGAGCGAACCTTTCCGGCTCGCGAACAAACCTCTTCCTGCAGCTTGGAATCTTCCCTTCACAAGACTGAAATGGTACTCGCAATCTCGATGGTGCCCTGAAGATAAGGGTTTGTTGCCCGAAAGATAGCCGGAAAGGCGCCGTTACGGGTCCTTACTTTACGGAAATTTTAGACGCGATGGGATACGCTCGGAGGAGTGCCTAATGCGGGATTCGCACGACTGTGAAGGTTCGAGGAAACGATATGACCGAGGAAGCTGGGGCTGTGCGCGCGGGCGGATACGCCGGACACAGCAGGTATGGAATGAAGCGCAGCGCGGTTTGTTTGACCGCAGCACTCGTGTGCCTTGGCCTGACAGCGTGCAAGAAGAAAGAATTCAACCCGGCGGATGGTGCGCCACCATCGACCCAGCCGATCGAAACTGGCAATATGAGCCTGGTCACGGTGGATCGGCCAGACCTGTTCCCGGTGGTGTCAGCTGAAAGCTATGACGCTCCTGCGGAGCTGAATGTCACGGGCACCGTCTCGCCCGATGTAGCGCATGAAGTCCCGGTGATCTCGTTAGCGAGTGGCCGTGTGGTCGCGATCAAGACCCGTCTCGGCGATGCAGTCCACAAGGGAGAACTTCTTCTTGACGTGCAAAGTCCCGACATCACCAACGCCTTCGATGCCTACCTGAAAGCGGTCAATGACGAGCAACTTGCGAACAAGGCTTACCAGCGCGCGAAGCTGCTCTACGGCGAAGGTGCGGTCCCGCTGAGCACGCTCGAACAGGCAGAAGATAGCGAGAAGGATGCCAAGGCTGATCTCGAAGCGGCGGAGCAGCAATTGAAGACCCTTGGCGTGGATAAAGATCATCCAAGCAGCCTCGTGCATGTGTATGCGCCCATCAACGGCGTCATCATCGCCCAGAACGTGACCAACGCCGCGGCTGTCGGTGTGACGTACTCCGGCTCATCGACGGCCTTCACCATTGCCGACCTCTCGGACGTATGGGTCCTCTGCGATGTGTATGAGAACGATCTGCCAAAGATCGCTATCGGACAGGCAGCAAAGATCAAAGTCAATGGTTACCCAGGGCAGGTTTTGACAGGCAGTATCTCGGAGATTGATCCTTCGCTCGACGCAACGCTGCGCACGGCGAAGGTACGGATTCAGGTCCGAAATCCGGGCTACCTGAAGCTTGGCATGTTCGTGAACGCGACCTTTGTTTCAAAGAAGAGCGATCGTTTCCCCGTGGTGCCGGCAGCTGCGATTCTGCATCTGCATGACCGAGACTGGGTCTTCCTCCCGGCCGGCGGAAACCGCTTCAAACGAGTCGAAGTGCATAGCGGAGATATGCTCCCGGGCGATAAACAGGAAGTGCTTTCGGGAATCAGCCCTGGACAGCAGGTGGTTTCCAACGTGTTGCAGCTCGAGGCAACGTTGGAGGCGCAATGATCAAGAAACTCGTAGACTTTGCACTCACGAGCCGTCTGTTGATCCTCGCTGGGGCCCTGGTTCTCTTCGTCTGGGGCGGCATTGCGTTTCATAATCTGCCCGTCGATGCCTACCCTGACGTTGCGGATAACTACGTCAACATCATCACGCAGTGGCCGGGGCACTCTGCGGAAGATATCGAGAAGCAGGTCACAGTTCCGACCGAGATCGCCATGGCCGGCGTGCCCGACATGAAGAATCTTCGGTCGTTCACGCTCGCCGGTATCTCGAGCATCATGATGAACTTCAATGATGATTCGGATAACAGCTGGAACCGTGAACGGGTGCTTGAACGGCTGAGCGGCGTCACGCTTCCCGCAGGTCTGCAGCCGCAATTACAGACCGACTGGAGCCCGGTCGGACAGATTTACTGGTACATCCTCGAAAGCAAGAACCCGGCCATCGACGTGCTGGAGCAGAAGTCGATTGAAGACTGGACGCTTGGAAAGCAATTCAAGAGCGTCCCGGGGATCGTCGACGTGGCAAGCTTCGGTGGACTCACCAAGGAATACCAGATTCGACTCGATCCGGAAAAGCTCGTTGCCTACGGATTGAACATCTCGACGGTCGAGCAGCAACTGACCAACAACAACACCAACGCGGGCGGCAGCTTCATCGTTGCAGGCGCGCAGCAGATCAACGTGCAGGCGGTCGGTCTGTACGCCAACGTGCAGCAGATCGAAAACACTGTCATCAAGACGAATAACGGCACCCCCCTGTTCGTCAAAGACATCGCCACGGTCGAGCAGGGACCGAAGATTCGCCTCGGCCATGTCTCCTACACCTACCGTTCCTTCACAGTCGATCGGGATGGAGTCAAGCACTACCAAGACAAGATCATCAACAACCCGGACGTCGTCATGGGCACTCTGCTGTTGCAGAAGGGCGCAGACGCCGACCCGGTGCTGAAGGACGTCGAAGCCAAAGTCAAGGAACTGAACGGGACCGAAGCGGAACCCGCGCAACCGGGACACTGGTCGCACTTCTGGTATCACGGGGCAAGACCTGAGATTACCGCAGTCAAAGGACTGCTGCCGCCCGGCGTCAAAGTCGTTCCGTTTCTGGACCGGAGCGACCTGGTTCACCTGACGACGCATACCGTGTTGCACAACCTCACGGAAGGCATCATCCTGGTCGTCATCATCCTGATGCTGTTCCTCGGGAACGTCCGCGGTGCCATCATCGTGGCCTTTACGATTCCGTTCGCGCTGCTGTTCGCTTCGATCTGCCTGAGCCTGAAACATATTCCGGCGAACCTCTTGAGCCTGGGCGCCTTGGACTTCGGCATGGTGGTGGATGGCGCGGTGGTCATGATCGAAAACATCGTTCGCCATCTGAGCCACAACAAGGACCCGAATCGTACGCCGTCCGAACAGATTCGCGAGGCTGCGCATGAAGTGCAGCGGCCGGTGTTCTATGCAATCGGCATCATCATCACGGCGTATCTGCCCATCTTCACGCTGCAGTCGGTGGAAGGCAAGCTGTTCCGTCCGATGGCCTGGACGGTGGCCTTCGCCTTGCTGGGTGCCCTGCTCTACTCGATGATCGTGGCGCCGGTCATGGCGAGCTTCCTCTTTCGCCACGGAACAAACGAGTGGGAAAACCCCGTGATGCAGTTCCTGCGCGATCGTTACAGGGGAGCGCTCAAGTGGGCGATCGAGCATCGCTACGTTACCGTCGGAATCAGCGCGATTGCATGTGCGACTTCGATGTACATCATGTTCGGCGTCGTAGGTTCGGAGTTTCTGCCACATCTCGATGAGGGAGCCGTCTACGTGCGCGGCTCGCTCGCACCCTCCACCGGCCCCGATGCCGCGTTTGCCATCGCGAGCAAAGCGCGCCTGATCCTGGCCAGCTACCCGGAAGTCAGCGATGTCATGGGCCAGATCGGCCGTCCCGACGACGGGACTGATGCTACGGGATTCTTCGACACGGAGTACAACGTCAATCTAAGGCCCAAGGGGGAGTGGCGTTCGGTCTTCCACGGTAACAAGGACGATTTGATCGCTTCCATGAACCATCAACTGGATTCCATCCCCGGGGTGATCTGGGGCTTCTCGCAGCCGATCGAAGACAACATGGAAGAGGCTGTCTCCGGAGTCAAGGGAGAGCTCTCCGTCAAAATCTACGGCGACGATCTGAAGACGCTGGAGAAGAAAGCCGATGAGGTCGTCGCCGTGATGAGCAAGGTCCCCGGAGTGGCAGACCTTGGTGTATTCCGCCTCATCGGTCAACCAAACCTCACCTTCACCGTCGACCGCAAGGCGGCCGCACGCTATGGCATCAATGTCTCCGACATCCAGGATGCACTGCAAACAGCGGTCGGCGGCAATGCCGTCAGCCAGGTACTCGATGGCGAGGCGAGGTATGACCTCGTGCTGCGGTATCAGCAGCCGTACCGCGATACGAAGCAGGCGATCGAGAATGTGCGCCTGCTGGCGCCAGGCGGCGAACGCGTCTCGCTCGCGCAACTGACAACGGTCAGCACTGACGATGGCGCGGAAGAGATCTATCGCGAAGGCGAACAACGCTACATCGCCGTGAAGTACAGTGCGCGCAACCGCGACCTCGGAAGCACCGTGGAAGAGGCCATCAGGAAAGTCGATGCAGGCGTTTCGCTGCCAACGGGATACCACTTCGTCTGGGCGGGGGAATACCAAAGCAAACAGCGCGCCGATAAGCGGCTCGCCATGATTGTGCCGCTCACAATCCTGCTCATCTTCCTCATCCTGTACATGATGTTCAACTCCTTCAAGTGGGCGGCGCTCATCCTCTGCAACGTCTTCATGGCGCCCATCGGCGGGTCACTCGCGCTGCTGTTCACCCACACCAACATCAGCGTCAGTTCGAGCGTAGGATTTCTGGCCTTGTTCGGAGTCTCCGTCCAGACCGGCGTCATCATGCTCGAGTACATCAACCAGCTGCGGGTGCGCGGGCACTCGGTAGAAGACTCGGCTATCGAAGGCGCCGTGCTGCGGCTGCGGCCCATCATGATGACCATGCTGGTGGCAACGCTCGGCTTGCTGCCGGCGGCAACCTCGCACGGAATCGGTTCAGACTCACAGCGTCCGTTCGCCATCGTCATCGTCGGCGGACTCATCGGCGCATTGATCTTCAGCGTGTTCCTGCTGCCCACGCTGTATGTCTGGATCTCGCGTCCAGGCGACGTGCTGCCGGCACCAGAAGGGGATATCGAGATTTGATCATGCGAAGGATAACCAAAGACCACGGAACTCGTCTCGCTGTACTGGCTGTTGCTTTGACCCTGCCCGCTTGCGTGCTGGCGCAGGCAGGGGGTGGGGG
>CAXTNM010000060.1:0-29448 GCA_964245715.1 uncultured Acidobacteriaceae bacterium
AACCGCGTCCCTTGGCTGATCACGGGACGCAGGAATTGGTAAACCTGTTGCGCTGGGGGGGCATGGCGCGTGGTGCGGGGGGGGGGGGCGTGTCACTGTTCACGGTCGTGACCGTGACCGGGTTCGGGCGAGGACTCCATCGTGCCTGCGCATGATCGAACTGACTTTGACCGCCAAGTGAATCGCTATGCCGTCAGTCCACATCGTTCTCAGAACATTTCTGGATATCAAGGCCAAATGAGTGTTGCGACTTTGACGCGAACGCGGTCAGGATCGTTCGGATCGCGCGAACCGTCCTACCCTGGCTACCAAGAAGGCGACCAACCCCATCCGCATCAGTCCGGACGTTCAGCGTTTTCACGCCATTCTCTTCCACGATGCAGACCTGGACCGGACTTGTGCTGTTGACGAGCGCATGTGCGATCTCAGACACAAGTCGATGCACGGCAACGTCCGATGACTCATACGAAAGCCTGCTTGTTTCAGCATCTGCAGTAGACATCCAAAACTCCCGGGCATCTGCGGTACGCCCCCGCAAAAAGCCCTAGATCCCTGGTCGGGGAGTTGGAAACCGGATTAGCACGGTCCTGTGACCTTTAGCCGTGAAGCCTGGACATACGTCACAGGCTCCCCGACGCGAAGGCGAAGGGAGTCGTTGATGCGCCGAAGCGCACCAGTGCCAATCGGGGTTTCCACACCCCAGGGCGTTGCGTATCGCCCCACTGAATGATTGCGGAGTCTCAAACAAAAAGCAAGATGTTCGCTGGCACAGAGGTAAAATGCGCCTATGTGGACGGCCACCCTCGATGCCCTCACCGCACTTGATATTGCAGATCTCGTCGAGAACGAGACCGAAGAGTCGAGTTCCCTTGAATACAAAGAGCAGCTCCCGTCTGGGGGCGACGAGGACACGCGGGAGTTTCTCTACGATGTGGCAGCACTGGCAAATGGCGGCGGCGGCTATCTAGTCTTTGGGATAAAGGACCGCAGAGACACGTCCAACAAGCCAACAGGGGTCGCGGACGAAATTGTAGGTATCCCAGATTCAAATCTTGCTTCCGACATCGCAAGATTGGAAAACAAAATTCGCGATGGAATTGCGTCGCGCCTCAATGGGATCCAAACGAAGGCAATCCTCTGCGGCTCAAAACGGGTCTTGGTCTTAGCGATCCCGCAGAGTTGGAACGCCCCGCACATGGTGACCTTCAAAGGAACCAACAAGTTTTATGGTAGGGTCAGCACGGGCAAATATCCCATGAGCGTAGATCAGATCCGGACAGCATTCACGCAGCAATCCTCATTGAGGGACGCAATTCAGACTTGGCGCACCCACCGTACGTCTTTGATAGAGAACGGTGGTGCTCCTGTTGAGCTCCAGAGCGGTCCAACAGCCATCATTACTGTCATTCCCGTTTCTGCGTTTACTCTTCAGAGCTCCCTTTCTACTTGGAAGCTGAGCGAACAGGTGCGCCTGAAGATGCACTGTCCATCGGTCAGTTTCTCGGGAAGCGGCAGATACAACGGTGATGGTTATCTAAAATTTGCTGAGGCTGGACCCAACCAACCTGTCACGGGCTACACGCAAGTTTTTCGGAATGGAATCATCGAGTACGTGACAGCCAGCTTTTCCTGGGATACTGACGGCAAGCTCACCGAAAAGTCACAAATCTTCATACGGCTTGTCGAACAAGAGCTCGTTAAGAGCTTTCGGGATGCGAAGACTATTCTAACCGCATTGGAGTTGAAGGAGCCTGTCTACGTTGCGGTCAACTTGATTGGGCTGAAGGGGAGATCAATGTACGTTGGCCCTCGAAGCTTTTCCGCGTTGAAGATCATGAGAAACGACGCCTTCACGTCTCCAGAAGTGCTGGTTGAAAGTGACGATGATTCCGATCTGCCTACGCCGCTCAAGATACTGGCAGACCTGATGTGGCAGGCAGGCGGCCTCGAATCCACTCCGTGCATGACGGGTGGTGAATGGACGCCGATGAAAGACAGTTGACTGAACGGGTCCAGATCTGATCACGGGCTAATTGCTCGGGCCGCGAACGCTCCTACCTTGATCTGGATATAGCGAAAGTAGCTAGGTAATGGGATCGACGGGCGCATCAGCCGGGATATCGACAGCTTCGCCGTTAGACCAGCGATAGTGTCGAATCTCTGCCTCCACATGAGGAGCATAGAAATCGATGCTCAGTTCGCTTCCATCTGTGAAGATGAGAAGTACGCCGTGAACATCAGGCTGCTCTTTTAGGACGTGGGCGGTGGCGATGACCTTGCCGGCGGCGCCCGGAACGGGCGTGTGCGGTGTTTCTGTTTTCATGAACGTCACCTTGAAGCTCAGGGGTTGACGCTGGACCTAAACGGATCGTGCGCGAATAAGTGCAACAGGATGAATGGTTTACGAACGTCTGATAACGTCCATTACGTATAGTCTGCGTGTAGCGGCTCGTTATGAACGTCATGTTCTGGCTCATAGCAGCCGCCACATCCAGAAGGATGAGTCGGGTGTCACCGCGTAATGCTACGTTGCTCCTAGTGCCTCCTTGTACGCGCCCTGGACTCCGTCGCTCATGCGAAGCATCATGCGAAGATGCGCCAAGAGAAATCTTGCTTGAACCTCTGCTATTCCGGCCTGCTCAGATGTCAGCGATGCCACCTGCTCCCCGTGCCCAACGTACGAGGACAGGGCCATCATCGCGTCCAGGGTCGTTACTTGGAGTTGAGCCAATCTCTCTTGCTCGAAGTATGCAGCCGAAAACCGCTCTATCAATTCATAGTCAAGCGACTCAAGTGCGCCCGTGGTCGAAGCCGCTCGCCAGTTTGCGTCTGTTAGAGCCATCACCGCTAAACCGAACTGCATCGGTTGTCCGTTATTCTGTCGTCCCGCCCTACGTGCCTTCAGCAAATCTGCAACTTCCGAGATGTTCTTTATCTCGACCTGAAGAGCGCCTCTTAACTCCTGCACGCCGTCGTTATTGTCGTGGATCTCACGCCGCAAACCCTCTCTTACCAACGCTCTCCGTTGCCGATGGTGTTGGAGTCCCGCTCCGCCGACCACTGCCAACACCAAAATTAGAGCAAGTAAGCTCGACATCGTATTCATCAAAAACGACTTCATTTCGACTCCGATAGCTTCTCTTCAACATTCGAAACGCTGGTCGCAGGGTCTCCGCGCCGGCAATCGCGTCACTTACCGGGAAAACTGGCACCGGGAACATTCCCTGAGGGAGGATACGCCGGGAGGACTGCCGGAGCCCGAAGGATACGGGATGGTGTGTGGGCCGATTGGGTAAGCGCCGTCTGCACGGCTGCGCTCAGTTGTGCGTCGATACCTCGCGACATATCCCCGGGCTTAGTGGATACTTCCCGATCAGGGGTGACGCCTTCGTTCTCGATAATCCAGTGTCCGTCAGTTGAAGCGAGCGAATCTTTCGGGATGGCAATGAAAGATCCATCCATCAGCCGCCAGGGACCATTGATTCCCTGCACTCCGCCCCAGGTTCGCTCCCCGACCAGCTTGCCAAGACCGAACAGGCGGAAGAAATAAGGAAACTGGTCGCCGTCGGACGCCGAGGCATAATTCATAACGGTGACCATCACCGGCGGGGCTGTAGCAGCGGGCAGCGGCGAAAGAGCACCTTCGCGGTTGACGAAAACGCCTGCCTGCGCCCGGCGGAGCACATCGAGCACGGCCTGACTGGTGAAGCCGCCCCAGTTCCAGCGCACATCGAAGATGAGTCCCGCTTTATCGCGCTGCGGGTAGAACTGGCGAACGAAATCTTTCGGACCGTCGTCGGCGAAGTCAGTCAGGTAAACATAACCGAGCCGACCTCCTGAAAGTCTGGCGACCATGTTGCGATTGTCTTCAATCCAAACCTGACGCCGGACGGCCATGTCGTCATCGATCGCATGCACTGTTATCGTGCGCCGCTCGCCAGTCGGCGAACCTGCAAGCGAAAGGGTTATTTCCCCTTTGATCCCGCTGAGGAGGCCGTCCGGGCTTTCGGGCGCACGAAGTTCCTGCCCTTGGATGGCCAACAGGTAGTCGCCCTCCTTCACTCCCAGACCGGGAACTCCAAGCGGACCGGCCATCTCTCGCCTCGATTGATCTCCCCGGTAAATGCGTGCGAAACGATAACGGCCAGAGCTGGTATCGAGAGCATAATCCGCACCAAGCAGAGCTGTTGGATTGCCGTGCCGGGAATCACTGTCAACACCTCGGCCCATAAGGGTGTGGGAACTCGCGATCTCACCCTGCATCTGGCCCAGCAGATAAAGGAAGTCATCCTGCGAACCGAGAGAAGGTAGAAGCTTGACGTAAGCATCGTGGACTGCCTGCCAGTTGCTGCCGTTCATGACTTTACTGAAGAAGACGTCCCGGTCGATCCGCCACGCGTTCTCAAACATCTCAGTCCACTCTCGGTGCGGCTCCGTGGTGATCATCAGGTGAGCGAGGTCGATCGCTTCCCCAACGGGGCCGCTCGATTTGCTCTTTTGGGCATCTGTCATTGCTACCCGCCAGGCACCGTTCTCGCGAAACGCGACCGCGGACCCGTCTGCCGAGAGGCTGAAGTTATCCAGATTCTCCAGCAAGGTCCGGTCTTTGAGGGTCGTTGCATCCAGCACGTGCAATGATCCGGTCTCACCGGGAAGATCGCCATCGAGAAGTTGCACGGGCCGCGTCTGGTAGAAGACCTTAGCGCCGCGTACCTGGACCGACGCAATCACGGTCGGCGTCACTGGTAAGGCCACCGCACGCTGCATCAAGCCGTTCAGATCGACGTGGAAATTTCCGCTTGCTGAGGAGGTAGCTCCCGTCAGCGGAAAAGCGGCTCGGCTGTCGAGTGGGGCTGCATAGAGGCCATCGGAATTGAGAGTGGCGATGAGACTTTCGTCATCCCGATCCGACACAAACGGCTGTTCGTTACGCTGTGAAACGAAGATTAGCAGGCGGCCATCTCCCGTGAACATGGGCGACCGGTCGCTTTCCATGGCTGAGCTGACGATTGTGTCGCAGCCCGTAGCAAGCTCGTTAAGATGGATAGCCCGGAGACCCGTCGGTCGCTGCGTACTATAAGCCAGCCAGCGGCCGTCGGGGGAGAACGCCGCATCCCGAATTTCGGCATAGGGATCTTCGGCGATGCGCCGCGGCGGCGCACCCTTCAACTGGACCCACCAGAGGGCGTGATTAGCGTCGGCGACAGCCAAACTATCTCCCTGCGGCGACCATACGGGCGTGTAGAAGTACCCCACAGCGAAGTGGGTGAGCAACCGCTCCGCTCCGCCGGAAACCGGACGCAGCGCAAGTTGCTGTGATCCACTGCTGTCGGTCTCATAGGCGATGGTCTTTCCATCAGGAGACCACGCCGGGTGGTCCTCGTCGACGCCCGGCGTATTCGTCAGGTTTGTGCCCGCCGAGTTGGGCGCGACGCGAAACAGATCGCCGCGCGCAGAGATCAACAACGCATCGCCTGTCGGTGACAATGCATAATCTATGCCGCCCATCGCGTCCTTCACTCGCACGGCGCGCCCAACCGGGACCTGGTGTATGGCAGTGCGTTCACCATCGTCGGGCAAGTCCACTTTCACCTCTCGCAAGCGATCATGAGGCAGGTCGATGGCAAACAGGCGACCACCCTGTTGGAAGCTAATCGTTGACCCGCCGAGAGAAGGCCAGTCCACGTCATAGTCCACAAAATACGTCACCTGGTGGAATACGCGAGTATCGAGGTTGTACCGCCAGATGTTGGCACGAAAACCCGGACCCCTATCGGATACAAAGTAAACACTGCGTCCAAACCACATTGGCGAAGTGTCCGTGCCCTTCCAGCTTGTCAGGCGAGACAGTCGGCGAGTATTGAAATCGTATGTGTAGAGATCCTGCGCCTGACCTCCGATGTAGCGCTTGCGGAGTTCGAGGTTTCGAAATATCGGGTTGTAGACGATGGTGTGGCCGTCCGGAGCATACGACATCATGCCTGCGTGATCGAGCGGGAGCAGCTCCGCAGCACCACCCTGTACCGGGACCGCGTAAGCGCGAACAAGCTGCACCACCGGCGCGTCACGATGCGAAAGGAAAACGATGCGCCGCGAATCCGGGGTCCACGCTACCACCATCGCTCCGTCACCGTATCCGCTGGCTTCGAAAGTAAGCCGGCGTGGCTCGCCCCCGGTTGCCGGAAGTACATAGACGTCACGCAGGCCTCCACGACGAGACGTGTATGCGATCCACTTTCCGTCCGGGGAGAACATAGGCGTGGCGACCGCGCCCGGATCGTGCGTGAGGCGATGGGCCGAGCCGCCGGTCAGGGGCGCAGCCCACAAATCTTCATGGGCTACAAACGCGATCTCGGTCTCACTCGTCGTTGGATAACGCATCAGGGTGGAGGCTCTTGCGCCCGAGACCAAGCACAGCAAAGCTGCTCCCGCGAACGCTAACACTAGCTTTTGCATGAATTCTCTCTCCTGGTGACGAGGTGCAGCGCGGCGTGAAGGAAGACTATTCCGCAGGAGGCGTCCGAATATTTACGGCTGAATCGTCGGATCGGAGGAATAGGTAATTGCGGCGATACGCCATCCCGTCTCGCCTTTGACAAGCTGCCAGGTCTCGCTACCGTGATTTTCTTCCTTACCGTCAATGAAGAAAGCGTAGTCGAAATAAGCGGATGCGATGGTCCCGTCAGTATGGAGAACGAGATGAGTCTGCCGTGGGTCAAGCTTTTGCTTCGTTGTGGAGACGAAACTCGCAAAATCCTTGAAGCTGGAAACGCGAACTTTGGAGGCACCAGGTTTGGTCAGGCGGACATGGGCAAAGGCGGGATCGGAGAGCACATTCAACCAGGTGCTGCCCTCCTGCAGAAAGAGTGCCGCGAGACGAGCGCCGTCATGCGTTACGATTGCTTCATGAAAAGCCGCCATGACATGTTGCGGGTCCACACTATCATCGGCTGTCTTTGAAGCGATGGTCTGGCAAGCGGCGCTGGCTACGGCTCCAAAGCAGCACACAGCCATTGAAAAGATAAACCCTTTTACCAGGGCAGAGATCCTTCTTTTTGTGTTCATTGGAAGCTCCAGAATTTGAAATAGAAGATGTTTCAGACCTATAAACTCGAAATGTCGCTTGACCGAAATCTGTGTAACGAAGGACGCCCACGCACAGACGCATCCGCGCTATTACCCATACCCGGGAGGCTGTTACGCTACCGTAAATTGCCCGCCTGCGCGCATGGCCAGCTCAGGGCCGAACAACGCTCCAGGAGTGAAACATCCCGCGGGCGCATCCCCTTCGAAGAGGCGCTGCGCCGTATACGCGGCTGTCTTCGCCAGGAATATATAAGCATCGCCAGCGCGCAACCATCCCCTCAGGCTTGAGCCATCAGCCCACACGATGTGAGCAGTGGCCCAAGATTCTTTGCGTTGCGCGGGCGGCCCCTCCAGCCGTGCTAATCGATCAACCGCGAAACGCTGAACCGCAGGGATCGCAAGCAGACCCGCCATCAACGGGACGACAAAACGAACAGGGCCACCGGGCGCTCCCGCAAAACAGGCCACTACATCCGGGGCTTTGCTGGCGCGATGCGCGGCTTCTAGTTCGCCACTTGCGATCGATGCCGACTTTACCGTTGAACCGTCTGGAAGAGAAATGCTTTCCTGATCGCTTCCACTGAGACAGCTCCGCAGCTTCCCGCGCGCATACCGCCGGCCACCGTACCGGATACCCTCCACAATGGTTTCCGCGAGCGTTGCCCCAAGTGGCCCGGATGCATCTACTGCAGCGATGCTGTCCACACGGACACGAGCCGGCGTAGGCCGGCCCGCACACAGGTGCAGTACCAAGCACTCCGTAGCGAGAACTCCCCATGCTGCTCCAAGAACCGCAGTTCGCGAGCTACGCGCAAGCTCATCGTGCATTGAAAAGAGATCGATGAACTGTGGAAGTTCATTGCCGATGTCGAGATAGTGGACACCCGGAGGACAGGCACGGACGAACGGCATCGCAGTCCTCATGAATGGGCCGATGGTGTTAATGACGACACGCGGCTTTTCACGTGTAATTCCAGCCGCGATGTCGGACAGACTGGAGAACACCGCAATCTGTCCGCGCAGACCGAGCACCTCCGCAGTCTTGAGGAGAGCTGCTTCGTTTCGGCCCACCAGCGTTACAGGCAGGCCGAGCTCCTTCAACTGTGTAGCTATGGCTCGCCCGGCTCGTCCAGCGCCGCCGAGAATCCAGATTGTATCCACGATTTTGCCTCTCCCAATGAAAGTTACGGTATGCTCTAGGAACGGTCTATAGTTGGAAGTGCGTATTTTCTATCTGATCGTTCAGAATGATGGACCCACTCTCGGACATAATTTCGGTGTTGAAAGTTCGGAGCTATGCAGCACGCGACTTCGCGATGGCGGGCGAGTGGTCCCTCAAGTTTGGCCCTCACCGCGGAATCAAGATGCTGGCTCCCACGGTGGGAAGCGCATGGTTGTTTGTTGACGGAGTGGAACCAGCTATCTTCATGAAAGCGGGAGACTGCCTGTTATTACCAACCGGGCGATCTTTTCAGGTCGCCAGCGACTTGAATCTTGAGCCGGAGGACGGTGAGCAAGCCCTAAAAGCACTGGAAGCCGCCGGGCAATTTGACGGTCGCCAAGTTTGTGAATGCCGAGCTTTTACCGGGCATTTCGAACTTGAAGAAAGTAGTGCCGATCTACTCTTGGACGTGCTGCCACCCATCGTGCATGTTCATAAAGAGCAGGACAGAAGCACACTGCGCTGGTGCCTCGAACGAACAGCGCAGGAATTGCACGATTCCCTGCCCGGCCACAACCTGATTGCGCAGCAAATGGCGCTAACTATGTTGATCCAAATTCTGCGTGGATACGCGTACGCTGAAGCCACAGACAAATCTGGGTGGCTCTTTGCGTTACACAATAAGCAGATAAGCCGTTCGCTGATTGCAATCCACGAGGACCCGCCGCGATCATGGACTCTTGCGTCGCTGGCAAAAGAGTGCGGCATGTCTCGCACCAACTTCGCGGTCGAGTTCCGACGAATAGTGGGTCTCGCTCCCATTGAATACCTGACCCGCTGGAGAATGACCTTGGCAAAAGAAAGCCTCCTTACCTCCTCAAAATCCCTTGCCACGATTGCGACAGCTTCGGGGTACAGCTCTGAAAGTTCCTTCAGCATTGCGTTTACGCGGGTCGTCGGATCGTCTCCCCGCCAATTTCTCCTCGCGGCAAGAGCTGCGAACGCCCGCTGATTTGTACCGCGACGCAACGACAAACATCCAAGGGGTGCTGCGAAGCGTAACATTCGCCTACATCTCGCGTCGTATCGAGGCCTGCAGGCACGGAATTAGCGCGCACTCCGATCATCACTCTCGGCTTGCAGGCGGCACGATTCCACTCATGCGGAGGTACTCCACCAACTGCCCGTAATGGTCTGAGTCGTGGAGCATGATGTAGGTCGCAATGCCGAGCCTTGTCATCCCGTGCGAGTCCGCTGGCATTTCGTTGGCATTTGCCGCATCCAGGGTAGCGACAGCCCTGTGTCCGTACGCGAAAGAGCGCGTAAGTGCCAACATGATCTCACTTTTGGTTTTCAGGTTCTTGATGGATTCCATGTCCATGTCCGGCTTGAGACCGCTCATCACGTTGTAGATCACGTAATTCATCTCGGCCACATGCTTGACCTCGGACGCGAAGTTTCGCACCCCCTTGAAATTTGCCCTGGGTGCTCCAAGACTTTCTGGATTGAAGTCGTATTCCTTACTGGGCATTGCGTCTGCGGCGGCGATGAACTGAGCCTCGAAACGACTAAGAACCAGGTCGACCGACTGACTGGTCGTGGTTGTGGCGGCGCGGTTTTCGGAGGGACTTGCCTGGCCATAAAGCGTTCCGGAAAGGCTCGCTGTAAGACCAACCCATGTTGCGGCTACGAATATCTTGTACTTCGAGTTCATTTTTGCTCCTTATGAAGTGTCCTAACCGAAAGCGGACCCTCGCTCGGATGGTCGGGAGGCATGCGATCTATGACCCACCATAATTCTGATCAAAGGAGCCCACCGAAAATTGTTGCGCTCCGGTCTGTTCGCAGGATGAAGCGGATTGGCAACAGCTCTAGTGACAGCGGCAGTGCGCCATCCTCAGCGGCCGCCCCGGCGCTACGCATCAGTTTCTCGCCGTCATTTCGGACATTCTCGACTTTCGAGTTCGCAGGGTTCATCTCCATCGCTGCGGCGGCTAAAGGTCGCAAAAGATCCAGCGGCAGTCTTTGCATCTCGCCTCGGTCCAGCCATAGATCGTAAGCTTGATTACAAATGGCCGGCGTTCGCAAATGCATCCAGGCCAACAGCTCGTTCCCTTCCGTCGTCACGATCGCGAATGCTTGTAGCCAATGACCTTCCCTGTCCTTCCAGGCGTGGCAAACGCTTGCGAAGGCCAGAGGATTGCCGTTCGAAAATTCAAATATGTAAAGCTGTTTCGGCGACTTGCCTTCTCTCGGCTATTCATAAAATGCCGAAGCCGATATCAAACACCGCCGCTTTTGAACGGCTCGCGCCAGGACGGAGCCTCAAGCGCATTTCCAAGGTCGGGCACTCAGCCGATCCCTCGGACGGCGCGGACGAGGAGCAGTTCCCGAGAGCGAATGGGCTTAGCTCCATCCGCTATTTTACTGAGGCCGCTACCCTCTTAGACTTCACACCGGTTACGTAACTGACGAGAAGCCGACTCATAAGGAGTGATGCGTTCGGGGACAAATCATGGGAGCGTGTAGACCAGCCGGGGCTTTCCAGGAGCGCTCCAACTAGCGGCAACCGAGGATAGCGGTACAGCTTCGGTAGGAAGGTATAACCCTTCTTGAGCGGCGAGCTCAAATGTGTTGCGGACTGCTTCGAGAAGCCTGGGAAGTGGAACGGATTTTAGGCCGCTCCCCATAATCTGGATGCGCGATGAGCGCCGCGCCGCGCCGGGCAATTCAACGGCTTCGCGGCTGGCCTCGCCAACCTGAATAAAGCGAACAGGGCGGGCCCCCTCGATTGCCTTAGCCACGGCCACAATGATGGTACGCGCGCTGGTTCCCCATAGGTAATCGATGACAACGTCCAGCCCGCCAGCAAAGACTTCCGTCAAGGCACTCCCGAAGTCCGTGCTCCCCTGTAAGTTTGAAGGACGCAAATCGAAAGGGATGACGACGTCCGCACCCAGTCTGCGTAATGCGTTCAATTCCTCCGCATTGCGGCCTGTGACGATGATCTTTTTGCACCCAGATGCCTTGCGACTTGAACGGCAACTACTCCCGCGGAGCCGGTTGCGCCATTGATCAGGACCGTTTCTCCTGATTGAAAGCGGGCACGCTCGACGAGCGCGGCCCAGCAGGACATGCCGGGGTTCGCGAGGGCGGCGGCACTTACGTCGTTCACGTTTGCGGGCACCGGAACCGTGACTTGAGTGGCCACCAGCGTCTGCTCGGCCATTGCGCCGAAAGGCATTTCCGGCATAACAAAGTAAACACGGCGGCCATCCTCGGTGACACCTACGCCATCCACGCCTGGGACGAAGGGATACATGTTGTCCGCGCTGTAGTGGGAACCAGTTGCGCGGCCTTTGGTAAGGTTGCTGAGCGCAGCAGCTTTGACGGTGACGAGTTCGAAGCCTTCCTGCGCGACGGGATTAGCGAAGTCGCCGAAGGTGGGTAAGATACCTGGGCCAGTAACGATAGCTGCTTTCATATGCGGTCTCCTATACATTCAGGCTAGTTGCATCCGTTGTACGACGCGATCATGCCTAGCTGCACCGGGTGTCCATTATCCTGCCGTCCACGCATACGCGCCTTCAGCAAATCCTTCACATCCGAAATGCTCGTACAGATCTACCCGTTGTCTTCAAACCGAGTGCAACATTGCGCTTCGTAGCGCTTTGAGCGGTGAGATCTGCAGTCTTGAGCGCCTTGAATTTGACATGTTGAGCAAAGGCTCTCTTCCGGTGTGCCTTTTTGTCTGCGCTCAGCGTGCCGCGCCAAAAGCAACCGCGCTTTTCGGATGCGCGCTATCTGTAAAAACCGCTACCTGCCTCTGCGAGGTGCTGCAGTATCTGCCTGATCAGCTAGTCCTGGACCTTGGACGAAAGTCCAGTTGTATCGGCCAACTTTAATTCCATTCCCCATCCATAGTGTTGCTTGTTGCCTGGCAGGTTATCGTCCAGTGCAATTGCGATTTCATTCTTGCCCTTCTTGAGAGGTAAGCGGAAGGTTCCGTTGCCCAGGGAGATACGTTCATCGGCCGCCTTCGCGGCTGGTAGACCTTCGATGTTTCTATCTGCAAACACGAGAGTGCCGTTCACATAGACCCAGACTTCTCGTACCCATCCGATCTCAACTGTTTTCAATTGTGCTCTGTCGGAGACAAGGGTCGTTTTCGCCCATGCTAGAGAGATCACCGAACCGTCCTTCGCCGACCCAACCTCGTGCGAGAAGTTGACCAAACCCTTTGTCTCGGACGCCACAGCTCTCCAAGGTTTCCCGTCCGGAGGCATGGACGCGTAAGGCGGCTGAACTCCCATCGGAGCATCTAGTTTTGAATCGTGAACAGTAGGGAGTACGGACGCAGTTGAAATTTGCCAGTGTCGTAGAAATCCGTCTCTTCGGTCGGGGGCGACTCGTGCCTCCGTTACCGACGGCTTCGCTGGCGTGACCACGAGATTTGTGTACTTCGCTGGACCACCGAAGGTAAGGCCACCAGACAAAGCCCTACCCTCCATGTGCTGCACGCTGAGTGTCGGTTTGCTTGAACGATTCACGTATACACGCAATTGCCTCCCCCGGACCACCAGCCGAAAGTGGTTCCAGCCTAGAGTATGAATTGGGGCTGATGATTGATACTCGGGAAATAGGTCCCACTCGAACGCTCCATGCTCCAGCGGCATGTACTGTAGGCAATCGGAAGAAGCGTTGCAATTCTTCTGCGGGCGGAAGAACAGGGCTTCGGCGTTGTCTCGATCTTGCGCGCGGAGCCTCATTCCGAGGATTCCATGATCCGGCATGTACATATCGAACTCGATTGTGCCGTCCTCGAAGACTAAATCCTTCAAGTCAACTGCCCCTTTACTGACCTCAAGCACTCCATTGAGAGAGCGATTGTCAGGCATAAACGTGGCATTACCCGCAGTAAGCCAATGGTCAGCCTGCATGGGAACAGAGATCGTTGTCTGAGCGTTGCTGCTACGCAGGGCAAAGAGAACAAGGACGAGCAAAAGCGGGCATGACGGCTTCAAGGGAAGCCCTGGAATGGGTGGTGAAGCGATTGGCCGCGACATGTAACTACTCCGTTCGTACAGCTATTGCGGTAGGTGTCAGAATAAACGTAATGTAAGCCGGACCTATGAGGTGCGTGGGTTCGATGAGTACGTTACTGCGGCTATCCTCCAACCGTCTGTACCTTTGACTAGCACCCAAGTCTCACTTCCGCGGTTCTGCTCCTTTCCGTCTATTAGGAACACGTAATCGAAGTACACCGAAGCAATCGTCCCGTCACTGTTCAGTTGTAGGTGGGTGTGGGTTGGATTAAGACTGGCTTTTGGGTTTGAGACCATCTTTGCAAAATCTGTATAGCTTCCGATACGGACCTTTGCCGCATTTGGCGATTTGCTTTTGACCTGAGCGAAGGCATCATCGGAAAGGATGTTGAGCCACATACCACCCTGCGTAAGGAAGAGACTGGACAGTCGCGAACCGTCGTGAGCAAGAACCGCTTCGTGGTACGCGTCGATCACATGCTGTACGTCCACCGTGTCCGACGCGCCGCCAGCGGACACAACCTTCGGGGTCTCTGCAGCTGATTGGCTTTGCGCGATTCGATTGGCGCTTAGCACGAGTGTTAAAGAAAAGAGGAGGGTGTAAATGAAGCGTTTCATGTGTTACCTCTTGTAGATCGATGGCGGCCATTGCAGACAGGCATCTTCAATGTGAATGTACTTGCGTTCGCGGTGCAACCGAGACTTATGTTCTGAAGCGGTTCCGGCTGTTGCAGACCGGCCTGAAAGGCCAACGAGCGGGACCCGAAACAAAGCATAAACACTTCTGCGCGCTCATGAACGTCCTTCTTAAGCGTGCAGAAGGACTTGATCTGTCAGAATGACTGGAAGAGCAATGATGAAAACTACTCTTAAGTTGGCGCTCATTTCAGCCGTTTTTTGGACGTTGGTAGCGGCGGTTTTCTCTCTGCCTCAGCTAGAGCGGAGCCATGACCTGCACCGAATCTTTCTATCGGCTTTGGCTCAATGGTGGTCTTGGGGAATCTTGGTTCCCATTATCGTCGCCGTAGATCGGGCACTTCCTTTCGCAGTGCAACGAATCGTTCCCCGTTTCATCACACTCCTCGCTTTGGGACCCTTCGTATCCATCCTCTACGGATATGCCGAGACCGTCGTGAGAGCGGCGCTCGGTGTAGGCGAATGGTCGAGGCTAGCCGGGGCGGGAGTCGTCCAGGAAGCTTACATGGAGATGTTCTGGAGTATGCTCGTCTACTGTCTGATCGTGGGCGTGTGGGAAGCCTACCGTTATCACCAGCGACTTATATCCGCTGAACTGCAGATGGAGCGCCTGCAGAGGAGTTCTTCAGAAGCTCGCCTCAATTCGTTGCGTATGCAGTTGGACCCTCACTTCTTATTTAATGCGCTCAACACTGTCTCCTCACAGGTGGAGCGTGAGCCGAAGCTCGCAAGAAAGATGATTGAACACCTGGGCGACCTACTACGCCTTTCTCTGAACTCACAAGGAGTTCAGGAAATATCACTTGCTGAAGAGTTGGCTTTTCTTGATCACTATTTAGCCATCCAACGGATTCGCTTTGGCGATGCGCTGAACGTTGAGATGAGAATTGCTCCGGATGTCAAGGATGCCTTGGTTCCCAGCCTCTTCATCCAACCGTTGGTCGAAAATTCTATACGGCACGGTATCTCCAAACGAGCTCGCGGAGGAACAATCGTTTTGAGCGCGCATCGCCTTGAAGACCGGCTTGTTCTCCAAGTTCTGGACGACGGTGTAGGACTTCCGACCGGCTGGTCGCTTGACACGCATAAAGGCGTTGGCCTGTCGGTAACGCAGGAGCGGTTTTCCGGACTGTACCCTGGAAACGCGAGCCAATTTGAAGTACGGCGAAGGACCGACGAGGGGACGGAAGTCTCGATCTCGCTCCCCTTGCACAAGCGAAAGGTTGCCAATGAAAGCCCTAAAGCGTGATGGCCTCAGGATACTCATCGTGGATGACGAAGCGCCCGCGCGCCGGCGTATCTCGGACCTTCTGAGCCAGGACCCAGAAATCACGTCAATGCGAGAAGCAGGAGACGGCGAAACAGCGGTAAGAATGATTCTCGGCGAAACACATGATCTTGTGCTGCTGGACGTGCAGATGCCAGAGCTGAATGGCCTTGAAGTGATCGAAGCTGTAGGGGTCGAAAACATGCCGTCTACAGTTTTCGTCACCGCCTATGATCGTCATGCGATAACGGCCTTCGAGGCGAACGCCCTTGACTATCTTCTCAAACCCTTCAGCGATGAACGATTCGGACTGATGCTGATGCGCGCAAAGAGGCGTCGAGACGACCTCCAGCTTCGAGACTTGGGCCAGAATCTTGCTCAAGTGCTTAAGATGCAAGGCGTAGACATGCCTCACCTGGATCGTTTGGCAGTCAAAATGGATGGAATAACCACGTTCGTGAGAACTAAGAACATCGATTGGATCGAAGCGTCAGGGGTATACGTCACGCTTCATACGTCTGGAAGAGAGATTCTTCACCGAGCTTCATTGGCTGAGTTGGAGCAGCGTCTTGATCCTGTTCGCTTTATCCGGATACATCGCTCCGCCATCGTGAATATCGAGAGTATCGTGCAGTTGGAGTCTCTATCCCATGGAGATCTTGAGGTTCTCCTGAAGGATGGTTCGCACCCTCGCATCAGCAGGAATTATCGCAGCTCGATGGAGAAACGATTGGGACAAAGGCTCTGATCTCGAAATGCCGAGCGTCCAAGCTTTCGGTCTCGACGGGCTGTCCTGTCATTGCCCCACATTCCAAGCAATCAATCTAGAAAGACCCTTGTTTGACCTGTGTCCCTAAGAGCGACAACATTGAAGCGTCTTTGGTGATTTAACCTAATCCCCCCGCAAGCTACGTTCTATCTCCTCCCAGACAATCCGTACGAACTCCACGCTGTCCCTCACTTGCTCGCGAATCGGTACAGTGTTTGCACTAAGGTACTTCGCCTGACGTAACCGAAATGCCGCGATGCGGCAAGCGTTCTCAAGCCACCAATCTTTCGGTGGTTCCTGCTCCCCCGGCGATGTCATGTGTTCGCTCATTAGTGGAAGTCGTGAGACTGCATCGGAGCCGCACTGATGAATAGCTCCTTGATGTGTTTTGCCCGTACGTGGATGACTTTGTCGACGTTCTGCAGAGTGCCTGTCACCAGAAGGAATTTCGCGTAAGTCACTAATGACCGGGTTCGCTCATATAGGTCAGGATCGACAATTGCGTTCGCAATGCCTGATTCATCCTCGAGGGACAAGAAGATGAAACCGTGCGCCGTCCCAGGCCGTTGCCGAGCGATGACGCAGCCCGCAACCGTCGCCTGAACGCCATGTCGCAACAGCGACAAATCGCGTGCACAAATGACCTTCATCTCACGAAGCCGTCCACGATGGTGAGCCATCGGATGACGGCCCACGGTCACCCCTGTACTCGCGTAGTCGGCCACCATGCGCTCTTGCGAATTCATCGCGCGTAACGGAGATGACACTTCGTCGTCCTTAGAGTTCAGCCCGCTCAGGAGCGGGCCTGTCGGCCGCACAGCACGTTCCACTTGCCACAGAGCAGCTCTACGGTGAATCTCCGACGAGATAGGGTTCAAAGCACCGACATCAGCCATAGTCGCGAGATCCGATCGTGACAAAGACGGTACTCGTCTCGCTACCTCTTCAATCGAGGTGAAGGTGCGAACCTGCCTTGCCGCAACGATTTCTCTCGCGCTCTTCTCTCTTAGTCCACGTACGAAACGCAGACCAAGCCGCAGTGACAATGAACCGCCGTCTTCAGCCTCCAAGGTGCAAGGCCAATCGGATCGCAAGACATCGATCGGCTTCACACGCAAACCGTGCCGCTGGGCGTCTTTGACCAAAACAGCAGATGAATAAAACCCCATCGGTTGGTTATTCAAAATGGCAGCGGTGAAGGCACCCAGATAATGAAATTTGAGCCAGGCACTCGCATACGCGATCAAGGCGAAGCTCGCCGCGTGGCTCTCTGGAAAGCCATACAAAGCGAAAGAGCTGATGGACTGGACGATTTCCTCTTGGGCTGCGGGACCAACCTTGTTGGCGTCCATGCCGGCACGTAGCTTCAGTTCCAGTGCCTTCATCTTGTCAGCAGATCGACGGCTTCCAAGCGCACGTCTCAACTCTTCCGCTTCCCCGCCCGTGAAGTCGGCGATGGTCATCGCGATCCGAAGTAGTTGCTCCTGGAACAGAGGGACGCCCAGCGTTCTCCTCAGCACCGGCTCCAAAAGCGGATGAGGGTAGGTGATTTCCTGTCTTCCCTGGCGACGCTCCATGTACGGATGCATCATCTTTCCAACGATCGGCCCCGGCCGAATGATGGCAACCTGAACAACCAAATCGTAAAACTTATCAGGATTATTCCTGGGCAACGAGGCCATCTGAGCTCGAGATTCCACCTGAAAAAGACCGACCGTGTCAGCTCGACGCAGCGACTCAAAGACCTTCGGGTCGTCATGGGGAATCTGCGCGATGTCTACCTGTTTCCCGTAATGCTTTGGCACCAAATCCACGCAGTCTTTGAGCACCGCCATCATTCCAAGGCCGAGAAGATCGACCTTGATGAGGCCCATGTCGCTCACGTCTTCCTTGTCCCACTGGATGACGTTCCGGCCGACCATGCTCGCCGGCTCGATCGGTACGACGGACGCAAGCTGACCCTGCGCGATAATCATGCCCCCAGAGTGCTGGCCGAGATGACGTGGCAGATCGAGCATCCTCACGGAGAGCTCAAGATACTTCGCAATGCGGGGCTGGTTCAAATCGAAACCCGCCGCCCGAAATTGCTCCTGCATCGTGTCCGTAGGACCCTTCCACTCCCACGCGCTCACTACGCGCGTAAGGCGTGTCAGCGTGTCTTCATCAAAGCCCAACGACTTACCGACTTCTCGCGCAGCAGATCGGCCGCGATACGTGATGACGTTCGCGCACATGGCTGCGCCCAGCTTGCCGTAACGCTCATAGACATACTGGATCGCGCGCTCGCGGTCGTCTCCCGAAGGCAAATCAAGGTCGATGTCCGGCCACTCTCCTCGTACCTCAGATAGGAAGCGCTCGAAGAGCAGTTCCATCCCGACCGGATCGACCGCCGTGATGCCAAGCGAATAGCAAACTGCAGAATTGGCCGCCGAACCCCGGCCCTGCACCAACATTCCATGCTTACGGCAAAACTCGACAATGTCCCAAACGATGAGGAAGTATCCCGCCAACCCCAACTTCGCGATCAACGCCAGCTCTCGGTCGACCTGCTTTTCCGCTTTGTTGCGGAGCTTCGCACTGGCTTTGCAACCGTAGCGTTTCGCCACGCCCTCAAAGGTTCTCTTCCGCAAGAACGTGTCCATCGTTTCGTCAGCGGGAATGGGGTACAACGGGAACTGATACCCCATGTCTTTCATGACAAATTGCAAACGAGACGAAAGCTCCGCCGTCTCGGCGACCGCGTCCGGAAGATCCCGGAAGAGCTTCAACATCTCTGCTGCGCTGCGCATATGCCGGTTCGCATTCGACTGCAGCAGGATACCGGCGTCATCCAAAGAACACTTGTGCCGAATCGAGGTGAGCACGTCGAGGACTTCCCTCTCGTGCGCCGTCGCCATGTTCGCTGCATTCGTCGCCAGCAGCGGTAGTTCCAGCTCACGCGCGAGCCGGATCGCTGCCTCGTTCCTTGCCTCTTGGTCGCGGACGCGATGACGCTGTAGCTCCACATAAACATTCTTCGGCCCGAAGACCTGAACCAAGGAATTCATCAAACGCCGGCCTTCGTCCATGCCGCCGCGCTCAAGAGCCGCGGCTAACGGACCCTCGTCCCCACCAGACAAACAGACCAAGCCCTCTGCCCGGTCCTGAACGGCTCGTAAGGAGGCTATGCCCTCGCCCTTCGTCGTCTGCTGGAGTTTGTATCCGCTAATGAGCTGCGACAGGTTTCTATAACCAACCTGTGACTCACACAACAAAGACAGTCTTACCGGCCGTACCGGGACTGTGTGCGGCTGCCACAACTCCGGCCTCACTTGCGTTCCAAATCCTTCCACCGATACCTCGGCACCGATGTGCGACCGAAGACCCAATTTCTTCGCACTCATGTACAGACGCGGAGCCCCGTAAAGACCATCGCGATCCAGGATGCCCAGAGCCGGCATTCCAAGGTTCGCTGCCTCTTGAGCCATTGCCTCTGGCATCGACGCGCCTTCGAGGAATGAAAAGGCAGAGCGCCCATGTAGCTCCACGAACGGCTCAGTCATAGAAACCTGCGATGAACCACGCACCGGCTTGTGGTTCGTGCCTCAGACGTAACGCACGAATAGGCTGCGCGACGACCGCATCCCACTCCTCCGCAGCCCAGCTACGCCCGTCCCACCAGTAGCCGCTCGACTGCCACGGCCCCGTCACCTCGACCACGTCCAGTCGCTCGCCCTTCCAGAAAAGACCGACGGGCTTCGCCTCGCGCAAGCTCACCCTCACCGTCTGCAGAGGCCGTAAACGTCGTAAAGCCGGACGGACTCTCCGATGAACCAACCTCTCGACACTCTTCAACGCACTCGGTTGGAAAGGCAATAGCACAAACTCATCGTCACGGTGGCTATTCGTCAACGCGGCGGAGCCCACGTTGCCCTCGCCCACCACAGCCTTGAGTCGTGCAATCAGGAGATCTAGCTTGCCGGGTTCCGGAAACTGCGCCTGAAACAAACCGTGCTGAGACACTTGCGGAATCGCCGGCTCGGCCACCAAAGCGACGGCGAGGATTCCCGCCTGCGGCGGATCGGCCTGCAGTTTCAGATGGAGCAGCTTCAACAACAGCTCTCTCCCCTGCACCGGAACTGCTGGCTTGACCACCACCTCATGCGGTGGAAGCTTTTCGAGCTCCAACGTCACCGTGACACTCCGCACCGCGTAGGCATGATTGACCGCTTGCTTCAACAGCGTGTCCAGCATCGGAGAAATGACAAAAAGCAACGATTCCAAAGACTCGATAGGAGAATCGAGCAAAGTACGCTCGACTAGGATGAAGGCCGGCTCCTGCGGGACCAGCAGGTGATTCTCCGTCCCCAAAGCGAGCCGCTGCAAGCGTCGGCCGCGCTGCCCAACCCGGCTTACTAGACCTGCCTCCGGCAGTTCCGCCAACTCTCCAAGCGTTCGGATACCCCAACGAGTCAGCGTCAGGAGCAAGGATTCTTCACAACGCAATACCGTCAGCGGCAAAGCTGCCAGCTTCCCCCGAACGCTTCCTTCATCCACCCAAGACGCTCCCGCGTAGCTTCGCGACAGCAAAAGACTAGCCTCCGCATTTGGCGCTACGGCAACACTTCCCGGAAAACCAGCCGCCTGCAGCGCGTCACGGAGCTTCTCCGCAAACCTTCCTGCATGACCGAACAGCATCTCCGTTCCACGCTGGTCCACCAAGAGCGAAGCCGCAAGCTGCGTTGCACCCGCATATTCATTCACAGGAGAGGCCATGACCTGAACACGCGGCGAGAACCGCTCGGCGATTTCAAGCACCTGCTCGAACGCCACTTTTTCCTCAATCACCGACCGCGCACGGAAGAGGATTTGCCCGGAAGTCTCGGCTTGCACCTTGCTCATGCCATGACCGACGCCGAGAGCTTTGGCCGCGCGATTGAACGAGACAATCGTTTCGAGTGGCGGCGCACCCGCGATGACCGCTACCGCGTGCGTGCGTGCGCCTGGCTCGACTCGCAGCCATGTGCCGGCCGGGAACTCGGGAATATGAATCGCAGCAAAAGCCATCGGCTCACCGTCCCCCCGCCCGCATCCACGCCGGCGTCGCCTCCCAGCCAACCGCCCGGCCAGGAGACTTTTTTCCAAACGACGATCCTACCCGCTGACGCGCGACCTCTGCCGAATGGAACAGACTTCCAAGAACGGTCTCCCCGACATGGCCTCGTTCTGCCGTGCAGTCGAGAACACACGACGCACTCGACAGAGCGCAGGGCGCCTTCGTCAGCAAGACGAAAACAGCATCACCCTCTTGCGCCGCGCGACGGAATCGGAACCAAGTCGCGGAAGGAATGCGAAGGGCCTGTTCGTCCGGCGTCGAAGCGAGATCCAAGACAATGACCGCGAAGCCCCCTGTCTGAAGAATCTGGTCTGCCGCCCGGAGGGCCTTGTCAAGCCGTCCCCATGGCTTCTCACCCCTCACCACTTTGGGACCTGGTGGAATCGGCTGAAACCGCTGGCGAGCCTCTGCCGCAGCTCGCCAGTCGGCCTGACGGATCGGGTCCTCACTGTCAGCTTTCCGCGCGTTCATCTGCTCGAAACGGATCTGCTCCGAGGACGCATCAGCGAGACTCAACTTCCGATTCGGGTGTCCCGGCGTCCCCTCCATTTTCAGCATTCGCGCCTCTGCTTTGTCCTTCAGCATCCGGCCTAGCGCCACGTCCAAACCCTTTGTCTCTCTCCGGGGATGGTGGCCACCGCAACGCTGACCAGCGAGGACCCTTGTATCGATCCCCAGAACGCCCGGTGCTGCCGCTTTCTCCGGTTCTTTGGCTACCTGCAGACTCGACAACCGCACCCAGAGAAGATTCTTGAGATTCACGCCAGCGGCGGCCATGGATCGTGGATCGGCCGTGTCATCGACATCGATGTAGGCGCACGCCGTCTCCGGCGTTGCTTCCGCGAGTAGCGCAAACGCTAAGGACGTTCGACCAGAACTCTCCAATCCACTCAGCTCGGTGATTCCTCCAAAGGGAATCCCGCCCCCCAACAGCTCGTCGACAGCGGGTACACCCGAAGACATCAAACGAGGCCTTTGCAGCGGCACCGGCGATAAGGCGGCCGGGATTCGAGAGGCCAATTTGGCCTCGATTTCTCGTTTCAGGAGCGCGGTCTGGGCACTTGCGGCCATAGTCTTATTTCGCCTTATCTTCGCCTTCGTGAAGACCAGAATAAACGCAAACCAGGGAGGCGCGTCAACGTGCCCTGCTATCGGTGCAATATCTGGAGGCCTGCTCAACGACAATGAACGAGATACTGTCTGCGCTTTTCATCACCTGCTCGCCGTCCTTCGCGAACGCGGCTGGGGCGCGGATAGCTCTTACCGTTGTGAGCCATGTCTCTCTCTCGTGCAGCTGGGTGACCGTCTAGTGACGCAACACGCTGTGCTTATCTGCGTCCACCACGAGATACTGTGAGAGCACTTACCAATCAAAATCACCGTGTCTCGGGAAGCCAAGTTATGAAGACAAGAGCTCGAATGACAGTTACCGGCACTCTCATTGTCCTCTGCGCGACGCTAATGACTTCCTGTAAGAAGCACCCCTCGAAGACGGACAGCATCATCCGCGTCGACGGAGTGAACGAGCCACCGGAACTGCTCATTCCAGCCGAAGCTCCCATTGCAAAGACGGAGGAGATTCAAGCGTTCGTCAAAGCTCTGGAGGGTATTCACGGCGGCAACGAGGTTCAAGCACTGCCAGGCCTTAATGCGTTCATTCAGCATTACCCCTCTTTCGGAGACGCCTACCCGTTGAGAGCTTCCATACGGTGCATGACAAACGACTTGGCCGGGGCGAAGGCAGACACTGAACGCGCGCTTGTCAATCCTCGCAGATTCCTTGCGACGCACAGCGATGACGACCGCTCCGAAATGACCGCAATGCACGCTAAACTCGCATTCCTAGAGCATGACTCTGCGACGACTGCCCGAGACATCGACGCACTCATCTCGTCCTATTCAAGCAGTTTGCAATACCTCACGGACGGGCACGTCAAGCTGCACGACAAGCCGAACTCCGCGTGTTCGTGGACGCCGGAAGATGTAGAGAAATGGGAATCAGAAAGCGGTCGCGCACCGAGCGCTCAGATTTTTCAAGCGATGTATACATCATCTTTCGCGCCACTTGACGACGACGCGAAGATGATCGCCGCGCAGCAAGCTGACAACCTCGTCCGAGCACAGCCGCAATCAGCCGCCGCCTTCTTCTATGCCGCTGTGGCCGCACAAAAGATAGCGGCCTACAAATCTCTCGCCTTCAATGAATCCGAAAGAACCGCTTACGACAAACGGCTCATAGATCTTTACACCCACGCGCTTGCGCTGGATTCAAACCTCCAAGAAGCCTACGCCCAGCGCGCCGACGAACACCTGCAGGAAAAGGAATACTCACTAGCCATACCGGACTATGATCACGCGATCGCACTTCATCCTACGGATGCGGGTCTGTGGAACGACCGCGGTCTCGCCAAGCAAGAAACCTACGACAAGAACGGAGCAATCGCGGACTTCTCTAAAGCCATCGAGTTGAAGACAACCAACGAAGACTTCAATGCGATGACCTACTCGCTCGACAACCGCGCTGAGCTTTATACCAAACTCACGGACTATAAGAAGGCCCTAGCCGACTACAACACCCTTATTGGTCTGCGTTTGCATGATGCGATGGTGTCAATCAACCTCGACTTTTTCCGTCAACTGTACCCGGAGTATGCCCAGGTCGACGACGCTCGTCTTAAAGACAAGTTGCACCGGATGTATTATCCAAATTTTTCGAACGCAGTCTTCGACGAAACAATCACAAAACCGGCCGGTGCTCACCCTTCGCTCAGCGCCTTCCTACCAGAGGCATATCTGAAGCGAGCGGATATTCTCCTAGCTCTTAAGCGGTTCTCCGCTGCACAGGATGATCTTCATCGCGCCACGCGCTTTCCAGATCAGCACGCACAAATGCGCTGGAGAACCCCGCCCGGTTTGGAGAACAGCCGGATCGATCTCCAGACGTTGGAAACCCAAAACCCCGCGGCCATGAAAGTGTGGGCTCGCCCCGGTACTGACGACTCTGCACCGGCCGACGATTCTCCGTCACAGTTCGCAATCAACTGCCGTGACCGCACCGTACAGATGCTACCCAACGGAGTACTGGCAGAACCGACGCCTGGAAGTTACGCCGAACAGCTGCGTGACTTCTTCTGTGCCGCCCGATAGGCGCGGCTTACAGAAACCAACACGCAAGGCTCGCTAGAAAAGAAAGACTCAGTTCACAAGATTCTGCTCCGCACGGAATATGCGTAGAGCTTGCATCAATCGCTTGTACTCAACCAGAAGAAACAGTTGGTCATCTTGTGTGATCAATCGAGCGTGCATAGTGTCCAGCCGGATCGGATACAACCGCTGGAAAGACTCCAACAAGCTCTCCTTACGAACGAAATAGCGCTCGAAATGCTTCCAGTTATCACCCCGGCAGATGATGCGCTCGTAGTCTGTGAAGTCCGCATAAGCTATCAGTGGGACCGCCCCATCGGTGTGCCGCTTGCCCTTCTCGTGCTTCACTTTCCACTGGTCCAATGTCGCGGCCGGCACGGAACGCTTCATCCAATCGTCTCCGTATTCCGCGAATAGTGTTGCGGCAATCAATTCCCGTAATCCCACTTCGAGTCTCAGCAACTGCTCGTGCGCTTCGTTCGTGCGAATGAAACCATCCTCAGCTTCGCCCTCTTCCGGCTCGACCTGGTCGTCGGAGATTGAAGGTTCGATTAGACCGGCAATCTCCAAAGTCTCTCGAAAGGCTGGCGCCGGCATACTCGTCAGTGCAGGGTTCACACCCAGACTCGCGTAGAAACTTGACCGTGCTCCCAGATCACTGAAAATCTCTTGGGGCCAAACGATCGGCTGGCGCCAGTCTCCCAGCTCCAGCCGCAGGGCACTCGCAATCCCCACATCGAATGCTGGAGCGACACGGACTGCGTCCGCCATCTGTTGAATGGCAGCGAAAGATGCGCCGGAAGTAATCGGATTTGCCATGTCAAGCCACGGCGATCTCATCTGCTCCATAGCCGACAACAAAGACCCATGCTCCCCGACGAGCGAAAGCGCCCGTGCCGTCGCACTCTGATCGTATTGAGTGACCAAACGAGCCGCTTCGATCGAAGACGGGATGCGAAAACCCGCCTCAAACTTCTCCAGCATCCGAGCACTCACAGCCAGCGAATCATGCATCATGCGTTGCTGGGCGGCGAAGACTCCCGCGTCTCGCATTTCCGCAAGAGGACCGATGGCAAAGCCAGGAAATCGCTCGCTTCTTTGGAGCACATCAAGAATCGACTGTGACGCCATCGGCTGGACGGACGCCATGGCGACTTGCCTCGCGAGCCGATCTTGCTCCGCAAATGCAGTCATTACCGAGTGAGCTGGACCCAAACCCAGCATTGCTCGTTGTTCAGCAGCCACTCGCGAAGTGGTTAACGCTTGTTCCGCGAATTTGTATGAAATTGAGTCTGAGTCACGGAGACGACGGCCAGCCTCGGCCATCGCGTCGCCGATGCCCATCATCTTTCGATGTTCGGCAGCCGCGCTCAAGGTCTTGCGAGCCTCTTCCGCCAATCGGAATGAGACTAAGTCGGGTTCACGAAGTCGTCGGCCCGCCTCGGCCATCGCATCGCCGATCTCCAACATCTTTCGGATGGACTCGTCTTCCATACACCTAGAATCTCACGAGGAACGCTAGTAAAAAGGCGCTGTCGGGCGCTCGACACGCGCCCCCTTTATAGCCGTGAAGCCTACGGCGCACAAGTGCACCTTCAAAGCGGGAGAGTTCCCTCTTCCGCCGCCTCGACAGCAAACCGCATCAGCTCCTCTCCATTGTTCCGAACATTGCCGACCTTCGGATTTGCTGGGTGCATCTCCATAGCGTCTGCGTCGAACGGTCGCAGCAAATCTATAGGAAGACGTTTGGTCTCGCCGCGGTCGAGCCACCGATCGTAGTCGCGAGATTCCAGAATGACCGGCATCCGCGGATGCATCCAGGCTAAGAGCTCGTTCGCTTCCGTCGTCACGATCGCGAACGATTGGAGCCAATGACCTTCCCTGTCCTTCCAGGCGTCCCAAACACCTGCGAAGGCCATAGGATTGCCGTTTGACAATTCAAATATGTAAGGCTGTTTCGGCGACTTGCCTTCTTTCGGCCACTCATAAAACGCCGAAGCCGGTATCAAACACCGGCGCTTCTTGAACGGCTCGCGCCAGGTCGGAGCCTTCGTGATCGTCTCCGCCCGTGCGTTGATCGTTGAAAGACCTTTGATGTCGCTGAGCTCTTTCGTAAAAAACGGCACCAATCCCCAGCGTGCAAGGACCATCTCACGTTCGCCCGATTCTCTGCTTTCGCGAATGATCGGCTGGTACGTGGTCGGGGCGATGTTGTAATCAGCAGTCGGCATCGGCAGCTCTGCCGGTTGTGGCGCCGCTCGAAATGTCTCAGCAATCTTCTGCTTATCTCCTCGCCGTACATAGCGACCACACATTGCGCTCTCCTCGAGAACCCTTCGCTGCACTTTACTCAAGCGTCAGCCGAAGATCCGATCCCACATCTTCTCCAAGAAACCCCGCTTCGCGAGACGTTCTTCTTCCGCAACCTGCCGTGCCTCTATCTCGGCGTCCTCTGCCTCTTCCTCTTTTCGCCGGCGTATCGCTGCAGCCTGTCTCCGACGCATCTGGACGCTTCCACGGATTTCGGGTTGAACGGCTCCCCAAATTTCACCGGAGCGTACTGTTTCATTCCCTTTAGCTTCATCTCTTGCATACCAAATCTCCGTACTACAAGTCCTCCAACGCTTAGAAATTGTACGTCTCCTACACCAGCCAGCACTCCATCACTAACCCCTTGATCCTCTCCGCATAGGAGGGGGAAACTTCCCCCTGTCTCCAGCCCGGCCACATGCGCCGGTCTACCGCCACCCCCTTCAGCGGGGACACCCAGCAACGCCCCAAATGCAGACCTTCGCATATCCATCGGACGAAAGGGTTCAGACACCGTCACTTCGCGCCGCGAACACGCTCTTCGGCGCGTACCAGCTTGATGAGCGGCTCTTTCTTGTTCCAACGATCCGAGACCGCACCTTCAACCTCCGCCGCAGTCATAAACAAGGCCACATTCTTTTTTGTGGGTTTCTTCGCACTTCGATACAAAATGCCACGGACTGGCTTCCCGAGCTTGTCGCGGAATCGATGCCGCAAATACTCCGAAACAACCTGCGTCGGCGTGTACTCCACGTGAGCCTCATCATCCGGCTGGAACGGTTGCGAGACATCTTGAGCAAAGCGATTCAAGAACTGCAGCGACTCTCGCGGACCGCTCTCGAAGATCGATGGAACATCGGGCACTTCTGTCAGGTCGACGACCCGAACATCTTGCAACAACTCGAATTCACCTAGAGAACACTCCCGGTTCTTACCGGTCGCCTCCGCCAACGCGGTCTCACCCTCGAAAGCGGCATAGGCTACTACAATCCCCGGCGCGTTCATGCGGCCGGAAGTCCTGGCGAGTGCCGGTGGCGGCGGGCCAAGCTCAGGACCCGTCGTGTAGCACTTTCCTGTTTTGTGGGCTCGTACACGGAAAATCCGCGTTCCCATTTTTAGCGTTGTGAGCAGTTCGCACCTTCGGATCGCTTCTCCAAGCTCTTCCAGCATCTGGCCAGGCCGGACCAAGAACGGCTCTCCACCATCGTCAGTCTCTTCGTCGAAAAACATGAAGCGCGTTTTCTCCCGAACCTCTTGAGAAAACCGCTCCCAACCAGACTCAAGAGCTTCTCCCGGAGACATGATCTGCCAGTCGCGCCGGCAATACGTCACATCGCCCTTCGCGTGCTGTTCAACCCATTCCAGAGTCTCGAAAGGCGCCGCGCCCTCCAGTACCTCATACAACAACTCGACCGTATCCCAGGTCGTTAGAGCGTAATCCCCTGTTTCGTTGTCGTACGGCGCGTTGCCGTATGCATCTTGATAGTGCCGATGCAACTTATCAAAAATAAAGTCAAGGACTTTGTCAGCAGACGCCGCAATCAATTTCTTTGATTTTCTTCCGCAAACCGAACATCCACGTTCACTCACATGATGGGAAATGAAGGCCCTGATGCCAGCGTCCTCAAAGCAACGAGCGCACACACTGTCGTCCGACGTGTAATAAGCTCGTGCCTCCTCTTCTTCCATAAACCGTTTCGTCAAGCCCATGTAGCCTCCCTCTTGCCCTCAACGACTCACAACGGGCCGACGCCGAAAGACTAGCTCGCTACCCTCGCCAGGACACCAAGCTCTTGGCCCTCTTCCTCAATTATTTCCAAGAAGCTGCCGCCGAAACCAGAACGAAGAATCTGCACCGCGGAAGCAAACCGGTGCTCTGCGATCCCGGAGCCTTCAAGGGCAGCAATCAAGGTGCTTTCGGGGTAAAACTCCCTCTGCGAACCTTGAAACTTAACCGGGTCTCCGGTGATTGAGCAAGTGGCAACGCAAGGACTGAAACCAGCCCCTTTGTGCTGCAAATTCAGAAGGAACTTTGTCATGCCGGTCCTCTTATGCAAAATGCCAGACGGAGCTAGCTATCTTCGCGTGCCCAACATGCCAGAAGGTTCTAATCGACACGCGGAACGAACAGATCCGCGCCAGCGTTGATCGCCAGCCAATACTCGGAATCCTCTTCTGGAGTCGCCGCAAGGTGCCACAAGGTGTACACCACCGGGCTGTCCGCTGTTCCCAGTAGAAGCCCGGACCACGCCGTCACCGACGAAAAAGCGCCGCTCCAATTCACCGTGAAAGCGATCGCGTCACCAGCAACCGTGCCAGCCAGCACACCAGTCACAGACCCACCCCCGGCGCTTACGGCAGTCTTATATGTCCCAGTGAAATTCCTGCCGTCGAAGGTCTCAATCGCCATGACAGACCCAAGCTCGTTCTGCCAAGAGCCAACGAGCATGTCTGCGCTAAGAGGCTCAGTCAGGGAAGCCGAAAGCAACTTCAGGTTCTTACGATCAATCGCCATCTTCAAATTCCTCTCTATTTCTTCAGCTTCGTGACAGCATGGCCCAAAACATACAAAACGATTTTAGTCGCTCTTAGAGCACTTGAATTATTACCCCTTCACAGTTCCTATCCTGTGGGCGCAAGAAACACTTAGCTCGGCAATCCCCCTCAATCCAACTTCTTTCGGGAAGAAGTCTCTTCCCTGCGACAGAGCCCAACACCGGCTCCTCTCGCCCCCATCTCAGCGGGGATACCCCGCAACGCCCCGAGAGCAGTCTTTTTGCGCGTAGCCACGCGCTCCCCAGCAAGGAAACCAAGCCTTCCTAAGTCTGTATGTCTTTTGTAGGGCGCTTCTCTCGGAGGCTCGGGGGTGGCCTG
>CAXTNM010000061.1:0-29181 GCA_964245715.1 uncultured Acidobacteriaceae bacterium
CACCCCGGCAAACCACCACCAGGTTATTTGTCATTCCCAAAGGGAATCTGCGTCTGTCGCGTTACCACACCCGCGTCCCCCATCGTCGACACGCCTTCCTCGTGGCCACAGTGGGGATCGGCCCGCGGCCGACCGTCTCATGCACCGCACTACTCGAACCGAATTCGCCCCAACTCCTCGAACACCGCGGCAACGGCCAAATCCACCGGACTTCCTGGCACCCGCAGCATCTGCGGCTCAAACAGCAGACTCCCATCCGCCGCAGCCTGAAACGCCTTCTTCCGCCACGGGTCGATCACCCAGACCGCACGCACCCCCATTGCCAGGTAGTCGTCGATCCGCTCCTGCGTCTCCGTCATCCGGTCCTCGCGCGAAAGAATCTCGATACACAGTACAGGCGGCGTGCGAAGAATCAGCTCGTCCGGCGCGTCCACCGAAACCAGGCAGACATCCGGAATTCGGAAGCGAGTTGCGTCGATTTGAACGCGCTGCTCGGACAGAGGAGTCACGCGCCACAAGTCCCGCTGGCTGATGAAGTAAAAGCCCAGAAACATCTGTAGCGCGGAATGAGGCTTCTCTCCCTTATTCCTCTCCAGCACTTCGCCGTCGACATAGTCGCGGTCCGGCCGGTAGCTGGTCTCCAGGTACTCGGCCAGCGGGATGTGAGTCGCGGTTCCCATGCCGAAAGTGTACTTCAGCCTACGCTGACAGAACTTTGCCCCGGCTTCATCTTGGCGCGGCCATACACCCTCAGGGCTGAAAGCCCGCACCATAACAGCCTCAGGCGAAGAGCCAGGTGCACACTGACCATCCTCCCCCCTTTGTCATTCCCGCAGGGAATCTGCATTCAACGCCACGCACCCTACAGCCCCGAAGCCAACGAAACCCTCGCTACCTGAATTCCTCGTCATCCCGCTCCTGGGTACGCCAGGCCTTCACGCTGGGCTCCCTCAGTGGTTTGGCTCGTGGACACCCGACAGCTCCTCAACAAAGAGCCCCTCGGCATCGCGCAGGCGTACTCGCAACGCCGACAATCAGCGGACGCTATCGGGCAACTGGCGCCGTAACAGGATCGTCCTCGATCTGAATGACTTCCGATGATTCTCGGGCGACATGACAGCGTGGAACGGCAACAACCGCGCCTTCTGCCGGGCGGGTGCCACTCGACGGTCTTCCTCGCTCCCCGCCCTGTGCAAATCCTTGTCAAGGGGTTGACGGTCCCGCAAACCCTCCATCTTCAACATTCCAAACAAGATAAGCCCCCTCAGATTCCTGACCGATCTACCCCCGCCAACCTGCTATCCTTAGAGAACAGCTGGAATTAAAGAAGCCTCACGCCGCAAGCGTGAGGCTTTTCGCTTCTAAGTCGTTTGTTTTGAATATTCTACCCGTAACCCCAATGGATGCAATATTTTGGTTGGCACCAAGCCGCTAAGTCATTGCATCCATTGATCATTTAACCAAGTAGTTACCCGGGGGGGGTACCCCTCAGGAAGGAGCCTTCTGTGATCCACTCAACCCACTATGAACCCGTTCGCAGCTTGTCGACTGTCACCTGCCACTGCGCCCGCGTCGCCGGATCCATCGCCTGCATCCGAGCCTCAGCGCGCGCAATCGCCTGCTGCGCCTCCGCAGCCAAACCCGCATCGCGCGTCGCGAACAGCACCTTCGCCAGCGTCAGGTTCGGTGTCAACTCCGTCGGAGCCAGTTGCTCGCCCGTCCGAGCCTCCGCCAGCGCGCCGGTCGTGTCGCCCGCGCTCAGCAACTCCTGCGCCCGCTGTGTATGCGTCAGCGCTGCGGCCAACGGAACCGAAAACGTGCCGTTATACACAAAGATCCCATCCTGGATGGTGTCGGTCGGCGTCAGCGCCCGGAACGACTCATACGGATTCAGCACCGAAGACCCAAACTCGAATCCATTCAAATCGCCAGCCGACAGAAATACGGGCCCCGTAATCACCGGAGGAACCTCCAGAAGATCATGCGCTTCGACAAGTGAGTCGAACGTCGGCAGCCGCTTGCACGGAATCCCGTAATCCGAGGGCAGCAGATACGGAGCCGCGAAGTAAGCAATCCAGCAGTCATGAATTTGGTGTTCGCGCACATAGTCCGAAGTCGCAACCAGCTGCTGAGCCCAGTCCGTATTCGAGTCGGTCAGATACCTGTAAGTCTTCGACGGTCCACCAAACGCCTCGTTCGCATAAGCCATGTAATTCGGAGCCGCATAGAGCGTCGTCGCCGCATGAAGCACCAGCAAGACACCTACAGCAATCAACCAGCCGCGCGATCGCCGAGCCAGCGTCACCGCTCCAGCCGCAGCAATCACCGCAGCAAACACCCAGAAGTTCAAGATGTGCCGAGCGCCGATATTCAAGTGCGAACCCATCGCAAACAACAAATACAGCAAAGGTGGAGCAGTCAGAAACCATAAAGCGCGATAGTTCCTCAGCCATCCCTTGGCGACCGCGAACAGCGTCAACGCCAGCAGCGCGAGCTCGGCCAGCGTCGACTTGATCAGAAACACAGCGGGAAAGTAATACCAGATTCCATGGTTGTACACTCTGCCGAAAAAGTAGCTCGGCATGTCATTCGCCATCGTCCTCACATCCGTCAGCCCATAAAGCCACGACTCAGGCAGAAGATGCCAACGCGCAGCGAACAAAATCCCGCGAGCTTCATTCGCTGCCAACGGCGCAGTGTATCCAACCAGCGTCGGCGAAAGAGCCAGTGGTGCAGGTCGAGCGTTATACCGAAACCCGTAAAACGCCCATAAAATCGCGATCGCAACCAGGATCGTCGCAGCAAGCACGCCAGCCAGCCTCAGCGCCTGTCGCGGCACATTCGGTCGCTGCGCAATCATTCCAACCACAATCTCTCCAACCATCAGCAAGACGAGGATCGGAGCGAGCAGCACAGTCGAATGTTTCGCAGCCAGCGCGAATCCAGCCGCGATCCCAACCACCAGAACTCGCGTGTACGAAGGCTTTTGCACGTAACGCCAAAGCGCATAAACCGTCGCGAAGATCGTGCACGAAGCCGCCATGTCGGTCGTGACATACGCTCCATGCGCCAGCAGATTCGGCTCGAACGTGAACAGAAAAAGCGCGACCAGTCCCACTTCGGTCGAGAACATCTCGCGTCCCGCTGCGAAGACCAGCAGTGCCGCAATCAGCGTGAACAGCAGTGTCGGCAGCCGAACCAGAAACGTCAGGAACTGCGGCGAGTAAGCAGGTTGATTGCGAAACAACAGTTCGCGACCGTCCAGGTACGCTTCATCCTTGAAGAAACGATGCTGCAGTGGTGGCACCTTCAAGTGCAGCGCAAGCAATGGCAGCGTTGCCAGACCCTTTACGAGCGGAGGATGTTCCGGATTCAGGCCGAAGTCCGAAGTCCTCCACGTCTCGTATCCCGCAAAGATGTGGTCCCCTTCATCCCACGTCAGCGACTGTCCCTGAATAGCATGGAGAATCTGAAATGAGAGAACTAAGAGAAGAGAAAGTACTGTGGCGAGAACCCAGGGCTTATGTTTCGGCATGCGGATTCAGCGCTCCTGCTGCGCATTGTAAAAGTAGGAGCCCATCGTACGGTTTGTAGCCTCGCATGGCAAGGTTGCGTGTCGACCGAGCTCTGCAGTGAAGCCAGTTAGAAGCTGCCGGCAAAGATACTGCGGAGCTTCGTCTTCAGGCTGTGATGCTCTTCGTGAGCTCGCCGAATCTGCGTGCGATGCGTGTACAGCAGCATCCCGATAGCAGCAGCAAACTCCGGTTTGACAAGCTCGCCAGGCATGCGGGAGAGCGGGACCGGTGAGCCGATGCGCGCGGGAACGCGCAAGAGCGACTCGGCATTGTCGAGCAGCCCTGGCAGATTGGCTCCGCCTCCGGTAAAGACGCAGCCTGCGCCAAGCGCCTCAAGCACTCCGCCCTCGCGTAGGTTATTGCGCAGCATGGTGAACAGCTCGCGCGCGCGGGGTTCAAGGATCTCAGCGAGAAAGCGCTGGCGGACGAGACGTGCTTGCTGCCCCGCTCCGCTGATGCCCTGCACGTGTCCTCCGACCTCAATCTCGGCGAGCGTTGGCACGCTGGTGACGACGCAATGACCGTACAGCCGCTTGAGTTCTTCGGCCTCTTCGACCGAGACGTGTAAGCCGACCGCAAGATCGTTCGTGAAGTGGTCGCCCCCGATCGGAAGCACGGCGGTATGCGCAATCGAACCCTCGAAGAACACGGCAAGCTCGGTGGTCGATGCGCCGATATCGGCGAGGCAGACGCCAAGTTCGCGTTCGTCCGCCGACAAGACAGCTTCGGCAGCAGCAATTCCTTCGAAGACCGTATCTTCGACTTCGAGGCCCGCGCGGTTCGCGCAGGTTATGACCGACTGTGCGATGCCGCCCGAGCAGGTCGAGAGATGCAGGTTCACCTCCAGCCGATTTCCGACCATCCCAATCGGGTCATGAATGCCGGACTGGTCGTCGAGGATGAACTCCTGCGGGAGCAGATGCATGACTTCGCGGTCGGGCGGAAGTGGTACAGAGCGAGCCCGGTCGACGCAGGCGCGAACCTCCTCGCGGGTGATCTCCTTCATACGCGAGCCCATGGAGATGCCGCCGCGCGAGTTGATGCCGCGAACGTGGGTTCCTCCAATGCCGATGACTGCGGATTCGATGACAGCCTTGGCGGTCCGCTCGGCGGTGAGCGCGGCGCGGTTGATCGCCTCAAAGGCAGGGCCGAGCTCGGCGATGAGTCCTTTGCGCATGCCCTGCGAGGGTTCTATCCCATGGCCGCGATAGCGGAGAACACCGTCCTGCACTTCGGCGACGAGGACGATGGACTTTTGAGACCCGCAGTCGAGAACGGTAATCAGATTTTCAGTTTTCGGATTCATCGACGTGGGACCGCCTTCGGATGAACTGGGAATGACGTTTCAAGATGGGCGCGAGGTGCCGGTTTAGCTTCGGGTTTTACCGCCACTCTGGGCTTCGCTGTAGCCTTTGGCTTGAGGACCGGTTTTGCTGCCACTCTTTTCGATCCATGAGGGAGCGCCAGTTGAGGCGTCGGTGCGGAACTCGCAGCGGCAGTCTCGCCGGGAATTGGAACTGTGGCACCTGGCTGCATCTCGAGAACGACCTCGCGGTCGTACCGCATGTCGACGGAGGCGAGTTTCGGAAAACGGGTCTTCCAGTCAGGAAGGTTCTGAAGGTAGCGCTCGTAGCGCTTGAGGAAGTCCTGGTCGCCGAAGTGTACGAGAATGTCGGAACCATTATCTGGGATGAGCGCTTTAACGTCCTCAGGATCCGTCAGGTCGACCTCTGAAAGCTTGTCTGAGACTTTGTCACCGGAGGATTTAGAGCCTGCGTCAAGCTCCGACGTAAAACGCAGGAATACCTTCATGCGCGCGGCGCGGGTAGCAACCGGGTCGGTACCGGAGAGTCCTGTGACGACCGGGAAGGAGTAGTTCTTGTCACTCGGCACGTCGGGCGCGAGGTCGAGCAGGACGCCGTGTGCATCGACCAGGCCAACCTGGGAGTTCTGGCGGACGAAGGCGACCGGCGTGCGTTCGGTGATGGCGACGCGAATATGGTTCGGCAGGAGACGCATGACCGTGGCATGTTCGACCCAGGGTAGAGATTCAAGCTGGGCCTGCCGCTGATCGAGCGGTACCGTGAGGAGGTTGCGGTCGACGTCGCCGCCGAAGACAGAGAGAAGCTGCGCGCGGCTCAGGTGATTATTCCCCGTGATCTCGACGTTGCGGCTGGAAGGAATAAGAAGACGCGGGTCGTGGAGGACGGCGGCGCGAGCCTCATACAGCGTGAAGAAGACACCGCCGAAGATGCTCAGTATGGCGATTCCGGTAGCGATGCGGCCGGCCACCGAGCGCGGGATGCGGCTGCGCAGACGTAACTTGAAGCCTGACTTCGCTCGCCGCGGAGATGGCGGGTCATCATCGAAGGAAGTGCGGCGGGAGCCGGTCGTAAATTCTTCGGCCAGGTCGCGGCGCAGCTGGGGTGAGCCCGGCATGCGACGCGGTAAGTCGTCGCCTGGATATGCGGGAGAGGTGGCGCGGGTACGCGATGGCGAGTCCAGCACCGCCGTCGCTTCGTTCGCGTTAGATTTAGCTGTTCGCAAGCCCGAGCAAGGCCGCGTCGAATCGCCATGTTCACTATAGCGCGGCCGGTTGTGAGCGCGGGAGGGTATTTTTAGAGGTATCGCGCGAGCTACGCGGCCGTCGCGGCTCGACCAGGTTGCTCTCAGCGAGTGGAGCAGGTGTTGAGTCCAGCGGACAGGCGAGAAGTGGAGGTGCCATGACGACGGCAGAACGGCCGGCCGTCCAGCCATGAGGCGGGTAGCTGCCAGCTCCAGGCTGTGCAGCTTCGCTCTTGAACATAGGAGGATAAGGTGACGGTTTCAGGATATTTCGGCGGTATTCAGGAGACGCGGCTGCTGCTGCAGCGCGGAATGGCCGGCATGTACTTCGTGGCTTTCCTGACCATCATCCATCAATTCAAGACGCTGCTCGGGGAGCGCGGCTTGCTGCCCGTAGGTGAGTTCCTGAAGGGCTTGCCATTCTGGAACGCGCCCAGCTTGTTCCATCTCGGCTATTCGGATCGGCGCCTACTCGCCGCAGCCTGGGCAGGCCTGATCCTCTCGGGCTTCGCAATGCTGGGCGTGACGGAGGCGGGACCGATCTGGGTCTCGCTGGCAGCCTGGCTGGTCCTTTGGGCGATCTACCTGTCGATCGTGAATGTGGGGCAGAACTTCTTCGGCTTCGGGTGGGAGTCGATGCTGCTCGAGGCGGGGTTCTTCACGGCGTTCCTCGGGCCCGTGCATATGAAACCTTCGGTCCTGCCTATGCTGATCCTGCGCTGGATGTTATTCCGGACGGAGCTCGGCGCCGGGCTGATCAAGCTGCGCCATGACCGCTGCTGGCGCGATCTGACGTGTCTCTACTATCACTACGAGACGCAGCCGCTGCCTAACCCGCTCAGCTGGTACTTTCACCAACTGCCAAGGCCGATGCACCGCTTTGCGGTCCTGTTCAGCCACTTCGTGCAACTGATAGTACCCTTTGGCCTGTTTGCACCGCAGCCTTTCGCTTCGGTCGCGGCGGCCGTGATCATCTTCCATCAGCTCTGGCTGATTGTCAGTGGGAACTACTCGTGGCTGAACTGGTTGACGGCCGTGCTTGGAATTGCCGGGTTCAGCGACGAGGTATGGCGGTGGGCGCCGGCTATGGTGCTGCCCACAATGGCGGCGCGGCCACTCTGGTTTGTGAGTTTGCTCTGGGCGGTGGCAGCGGCGACGATCATGCTCAGCTGGCAGCCGGTCATGAATCTCTTCTCGCAGAACCAGCGGATGAACTACAGCTATAACCGCCTTCACCTGGTGAATACCTACGGGGCGTTCGGCAGCGTCACCAAAGAGCGGTACGAGATCGTCATCGAAGGCACGAGCGATCGGGAGGTTGGCCCGGAGACGGTCTGGCAGGAGTATGGCTTTCGCGGCAAACCGGGTGATCTGAAGAGGATGCCACCGCAGGTCGCGCCGTATCACCTGCGGCTCGATTGGATGATCTGGTTTCTGCCGTTTACGGTCGCCGTGACGCCGCAGGGGATCCGGGTACGAGGGTATGAGCGCTGGTTCCTGCGCTTTGTTCAGCGCCTGCTCGAGAGCGACCAGGCGATGCTGCGGATGATGCGGGTGGATCCGTTTGCGGGTAAGCCGCCGCAGCATGTCCGAGCACTCTTCTATCAGTACCGCTTCACCTCCGCGCAGATGCGACGAGAGACCGGCGCGTGGTGGACGCGCGAGGAACTAGGCATCTACCTGCCCGCCGTGTCACTCCAGATGTTGCAGGATGTCCAACAGCGGTAAAAGCTTATACATCCGAAAACACTAACTTTTTTGTTGACAGGCCATTCTTCAGCGGCAAGGATGGGGGAGCAACCGGAAGCAGTCTCGAAAAGAGGTCTCCATGGGCATGCCTTTTATGAGCTTCACGCGCCGCGATCCTGCGTCTTTCCTGCCTGCGGTGTGGTGCACGACAGTTCTCCTTGCGATGCTGTTCTCGGGGATCTCAGGCGCACAGGAGCCTGCCGCTCCAGTGGTCGACCAGGCGAAGACGGATACGGCAAAGGCCGCAACGCTGGTCAAGATGACTGCTGTGCGGGATCGTGTCATCAAGCAGATTTCAGCCGACGGTTTTACCTGCCCGATTGCGGCCCCGGCGATTGTGGTGGAGGATGTGCCGTCGTTTGGGCAGTACGACGATGAGACGAACACCTTGCGCACGACGGACTGGACCTTGCTCAATCCGCATGAACGGGCTTTCATGTTTCAGCTTGCAGGGCCGGGGGCGGATGAGGCCGCGGTACAGGCGCTCTTCGAAAAAGCCGCGCATGGATGGATCTTCGTGCATGAGCTGGGCCACTGGTGGCAGGCCTGTCGCGGGTTTATGGCGACTCACTCCCACTATGAAGTCGAGTCCGGGGCTAACCGGATTTCGCTGGCGTATTGGCGTGAGACGGACCCCTCGATCGTGACGCTGATGATGGGCTTGTTCAACGGCCTTCTGGAGCACCAGCCTTCGCCCGTGCCCGCAGGTCAGCGCGTCGAAGACTACTTCAACTCGAACTATGAGCAGTTAGGTCCGACTCCACTCTATCCCTGGTTCCAGGCGCGGATGAGTGTGAGTGTCGCCGACGAGAAGCCGGTGCCGACCTTCGCCATGGTGCTGGCTACGGTGAAGAAGTAAAGTCAGGCGGCCTGCGCGGCTGCGAGGGCTTCGAGGAGTTGCGGTGCAATCTGCGAAACATTACCCGCGCCTTGGGTCAGGATGACGTCGCCCGGGCGAGCGTCAGCCACCAGGGCTTCGATCGCTCCGCCGACACTGACCGCGTAGGAGATGTGCTTGCCGGACTCTGCTTCGTGGGTGGCTATGGCTCGAGCTAAAGCTTCGCCTGTGATGCCTTCGATAGGGTCTTCGCTGGCGGCGTAGATGTCGAGAATCTGAACGGTATCGGCGTCGACGAAGGCGGCAGCGAACTCAGGCTGAAGGTCGCGGGTGCGGGTGTAGCGGTGCGGCTGGAAGATAACGTGAATGCGTTTGTAGCCGCAGTCACGGGCGGCGCGAAGGGTCGCGAGGATCTCGGTCGGATGATGGCCGTAATCGTCGACGACGGTGATGCCGGCGACGTTGCCTTTGATCTGGAAGCGGCGATCGACCCCGCGAAAGGTGGCGAGACCCTTGGCAATGGCCGCCGGAGTACAGCCAAGCTGGATACCGACCGCGATGGCTGCCGTCGCATTCAGGACGTTGTGGCGACCGGGGACGTGCAGCGTGAAGGGACCGAGCAGCAGACCCTTGAGCGAGACGTCGAAGGTTGCATGACAGTCGGGTCGTTTCGGCAGAATCTGAAGACGGAAGTCGGCATCCTGCGACTCGCCATAAGTGAAGACGCGGCGGCGGACGCGCGGCAGGATGGCGCGAAGCTGAGGATTGTCGATGCAGGCAGTGGCGGCGCCATAAAAGGGCAGGCGATCCATGAATTCAACGAAGGCACCATCGATATCTTCAGTCGAGGTGTAGGTGTCCATATGTTCGCGGTCGAGATTGGTGATGACTGCGAGAATGGGCGAAAGCTTCAGGAAGGAGCGGTCGGACTCGTCGGCTTCGGCCACGAGATACTGCGATGTTCCAAGCCGCGCGTTCGACCCGAGTGCGTCGACGCGGCCACCGACGACGACGGTAGGATCGAGGCCTCCGCCGGAGAGTACCGCGGCGATCATGCTGGTGGTGGTCGTCTTGCCGTGCATGCCGGCAACCGCGATGCCGTACTTCAGGCGCATCAACTCGGCGAGCATCTCCGCGCGCTGAATGACGGGAATGCGGCGCAAGCGAGCTTCGACGATCTCGGGATTGGCAGACGAGACGGCGGAACTCGCGACCACAACATCGCAGGAGGCGGCGTTCGAAGCGATATGACCGACGTAGATCACAGCACCAAGCGTAGCCAGCCGCTCGGTCGAGGCCGACGCACGGAGGTCAGAGCCGGAGACTTGGTAGCCCATCGTGAGCAGGATCTCCGCAATACCGGACATGCCGATGCCGCCGATGCCGATAAAGTGGACGCGCTGGGTGGGGGCTAGATGGATGTGGCCGGGCAGAAACATGGTTGAGCGGAAATCCTTCATGTTGAGGGTATCAGGATAGGGCAGGATGATCGTCCCGAAAGAGGCATCTGCCACCTTTCTGCCCCGGCTCAGACGAAGCCGCTGCTGTGGAGGATGGTTCTGACGCGCGCGCGAACGACACTTTCCTGCGGTGAAAGCGCCCCATGCGTCGAAGTGGCAAAAGACGCGTCTTATAGAGTGGAGTCATTGGGAGTTCTGAATCGATGAACAATACATATCCTTTGGTGATTGAAGGTCAGCGGGTTGGTACCGCGCCGCTGCTGGCCAGGGTTCTGGCAATTACGTCGCTTGGTTTCCTGATTACGGCCGCGGGTGTGGCTACGGCGCCTGCGTGGAGCTTCCTGCCGGGCATGATTGCGGTATTTGCGCTGGTTTTCGCCATCAGCTTTGCGCGCAAGCAGAGCCCGGGACTTGCGCTTGGGCTCTTTCTGCTGCTGACCTACTTCATGGGTTGGGAGATCGGACCCATCATCCAGATGTACATTCGCAGTTTCGGCATCGGTCTGGTCTTCAATGCCGCCGTGACGACAGGCCTCGGCATGGGATGCATGGGCATCGTTGCCTATCTGTTCGCGATCGACTACCGCAAGCTTCTGGGGATCGGGACGGCGGCGCTCCTTGGAGTGGTTCTGCTCGGCGTCGTCAGCATCTTCTTCCACTTGATGCGGCCTGACACTTACTCCTGGCTTATTCTCGGCGTATTCACGCTGCTGACGGTTGGTGATTTCGCGAGGATCCGGGCGGGTGGCGGCGGCCAGTCGGCGGTGGTTCTGGCGCTCTCGATCTACCTGGATGCCATTAATATCTTCCTGGCCGTGCTGCAGCTGATGGGCGGACGTAGAAGAGACTAAGGCGTACCTCTACTTTGTTTCGAGGAACTCGTTAAGAACCTTTAGGTACTTCTCGGGTTCCTCGTAGGCCGGCAGGTGGCCGCTCTCTTCAAAAAACACAAGCTTTGCGTGAGGTATCCGGTGTGCCATGCGCCAGGCGTTCAGTGGTGCCACGTTCATGTCGTATCGGCCAGTGATGACCAGGGTCGGGCAGTTGAACTTCGTCACGGCTGCGTTCAGGTCCAGCGATTCGGCTGAGGTCGAGACGGCTTCAGCAACCGCGGGGACAAACCCGATGTCGCCCATGTGCGCCAGATACCGATCGCGTTTCTCGGGCGAGTAGAAGATCATCCGGAAGTGATTAACCAGCGAGGCCTGGGCAGCCGCCTCGTTGGCAGCGGGTGTGCCGGCAGCGGCAAGGCGCTTCTCCTCCGCTTCGCCAGATTCGAGCGTGTCGGGGAACACCTGTGGCAGCAGGTGAACCATCTCCTTCATCGACGGCGAAGGGGAGTCGGAGAGAACGAGCTTCGCGACGTGCTCGGGGTGAGCCGCGGTGTAGGCCATCGAGAGGAAGCCGCCGTACGAGTCGCCAACCAGGGCTACTTTGTCCAGGTGGAGCGCGGCGCGTATGGCGTCGAGATCGGCAACCTGGGCGGCCATCGTCTGGGGTGCATTGGGCGCGAGAAGTTTCGAGGCGCCGGTGCCGCGCTGATCGTAAAGAACCACCAGGCGATGCTGAGCGACACGCCGCCAAAGATCGTTTTGCACCATGTAGGCGTGCGAAAGGCCGGGGCCGCCGTTCACCGCAACGACCGGCAACCCAGCCGAAGGCGCGCCGAAGGAGTAGTAGGCGAGGTCAACCTCTGGAGTATGGACGACCCCGGTCGGCTTTGTGACTTGCGCTGCGAGCGTAGTGGATATAAGAGCAAGAAGAACAGGAAGGAGCTTCGACAAAGAGGACGACCTCGGATTGGACTTGCTGGAGAATAGCAGAGATGTACATTCCAGAGACTCGCAACCAGGTCTGAACGTCTTAGTGAGCAGAGCCACTAAGATCATTGGCTCGAGACGATCTCATCCTTGGTGACTTGATGCGTAGACGGGCCGGGTTTCTGGCGTTAGCGGTGTTAGGGCTACTCAGCTTGGGATCGCCGGGCTGGACACCCGCACAAACCCCGGGCGGAAACCAGACAGGCACCAGTCAATTGGGTACAACTCAGACGTTTACGCTCGGAACCACGGCACGGCTGGTGGTCGAAGATGTGCTGGTTACCGACTCGAAGGGAAGTCCGGTGAAGGGATTGCCGGAGAGTGCGTTCCATGTGATGGACGATGGAGCCACGCAGAAGATCGCCACCTTCGACGAAAGCGGGCGCGGGAGCGAGCAGGCTCCAGGTCCGGCAGCGCAGCCGGGTGTCTTCAGCAATGCGTCGCAGTCAAATCCGCAAGGGCAGACGGTCGTGCTGCTGATCGATACGGTCGGGATGGAGATTCCTGACCAGATGTACCTGCGCTTGCAAATGCTGAAGTATCTTGAATCCCTGCCGGCAGGTATACAGATGGCCGTATTTCGCACCTACGGGGGAGCGGCACCTCTCCTGGTTCAGTCGCTCACGATGAATCGTGGCTTGGTGGTGAAGGCGGTCAACAATAGCATTCCGACCATCCCCCGGAGAACGATTGCGCAGTTCGACAATGCGGTTGCCGAGGTAGCAAACATCTCCCAGTATCTTGGGCAGATGCCCGGCCGGAAGCAGTTGATCTGGTTTTCAGGCAGATTTCCGCTCTTTGTTTCTCCGCTCAGCAATGGAGTAGAGCCGGCGAACTATGAGAAGACGCAACAGGCGTTGCGTGTCGCCTATCGATTGCTTGAGCGGGCACGCGTCGAGGTTTTTCCGATTGACGTTCGTGGTGTGACCCAGGGCGGTCCGCCGCTGAATCCGCCGGCAGGCGAAGCGTCACCTACCGTCGGCGAAGGAGCTATCGATGCGTCCGGCTATGACGCCATGGATGCGATGGCGGCGTCCACCGGCGGTCGCGCGTTCTACAGCACAAACGAGCTTGCCCAGGCCTTGTCGAACGCGGTCGAGACTGGGAGTCACTCCTACACCTTGAGCTATCGGCCATCGACCTACTCGCGGGATGGAAAGTGGCACACCGTGAAGCTGACGGTCGATGGACCGTACAAGGTGAGTTACCGGCAGGGATACTACGCGGATGATCCCGCGGGAACGTCGGCCACGCAGCTTGCGGCCAGCGCCAAGGCGGCCGGGATCGGCGATGTGGCCACCGCCCAGGTGCAGTCGCCCATCACGTTTGAGGTTCAACTACAGCGTGGTCCCGGGGCGGGTGCCCATGGGACGGATCGCCTCACAGTCGAGTATGGGATCCACTCAAGCGACCTGCAATTTTCAGCCGTCGCAGAAGGGAAGCAAGAGGCCCAGATCAAGGTCGCCGCGCTTGCCTATGACGGCGAGGGGGATGTTGTCAGCAGCTCTGTCGATGATGTGACGACGCACTTCGATCCACGGCAGATGGGGATCGTGGGGCGGCTTGGGGTGCCCGTGATCCAGCATATCGAGGTGGGCAAGGGAGCGAAATTTCTTCTGCTGGCCGTGCTCGATTTGAAGAGTGGGAGAACCGGGACGGTGCAGCTGACGGTTGATTCTGCACGAGAGGCTGCGCGTTAGGAACATCCAGACCAAGGTACAGTGTTCCTGGAAACTGAAGAAAGGAAAGCCACGCAGCGCGGTGGGGGCTGATGCGTGGCTATTCCGGTACTGCAACGAAGTGGGTGGACTTCGTTAAGGCCGGCTCGACTCAACGCAAGCGCGAGGAGCCATGCCCTAGACAGAATGTAATGCTTTTTGTGGGTGGCGTCAAGCCCTGAAGCCGGCAATCTGGGCTACAATCCGGCAATTTGATAGCGCCTGGTGCGAACTGCGTGAAACCGGCGCTCCGGGCTTCGCACCAGGCATGGAACTGACAGGTGATCTCAAAGGCGGCAGATGAGGAGCTCGCGCTCGTAGATCATCTCGGGCGGCAGATGATCGTGCAGGAGCAGGAAAAGCTCTTCATGCCCCATCACTTCGTGCTTCCAGGCCTCGCGATCCACGGTTTGGAGCTGCTGAAACTGGTCGTAACTGAAGTCGAGACCCTGCCAGTTAATGTCGTTGTACTTGGGTGTCCAGCCGATCGGAGTCTCCTTGCCGCGAACCCGGCCGCGCACACGATCGACAATCCATTTAAGCACCCGCATGTTCTCCGAATAGCCCGGCCACAGGAACTTACCGGTTTCATCTTTGCGAAACCAGTTGACGTGGAAGATCCGGGGGGTGGAGTTGAGCGAGCGCTGCATGCGCAGCCAATGCCGGAAGTAGTCGCCCATGTGATACCCGCAGAAGGGCAGCATGGCCATCGGGTCGCGGCGGACTTTGCCGATCGCACCGCCTGCGGCTGCCGTCGTCTCCGAGCCCATCGTCGCGCCGATATAGACACCCGACGACCAGTTGAACGCCTGGAAGACGAGTGGCATCGTGGTCGGTCGCCGTCCGCCAAAGATGAAGGCGGAGATGAGAACGCCGCTCGGATCTTCCCACGAGGGATCGATCGTCGGACACTGCGATGCGGGTGCGGTAAACCGCCCGTTCGGATGCGCGGCCGGCGTGCCGGCGGCGGGAGTCCAGGCGTTGCCGCGCCAGTCCTCGAGGGTGATCCCAGGTTCCCGGGGAGGAGTATCAGTCATCCCTTCCCACCAGACGCCCTCGGGGACGCCATCCCGCAGGGTCAGCGCTACATTGGTGAAGATGGTATTTGCGCGCAGAGTGGCCATGGCGTTCGGGTTGGTCTTTTCGCTGGTGCCGGGGGCGACACCGAAGAAGCCGGATTCAGGATTGATGGCGCGCAACTGGCCTGTCGCGTCGGGCTTGATCCAGGCGATATCATCGCCTACCGTCCAGACCTTCCAGCCATCGAACCCGGCAGGTGGGATCAGCATCGCAAAGTTGGTCTTGCCGCACGCTGAGGGAAAGGCGGCGGCGACGTAGGTTTTTTCAGTCCTGCCTTGCTGGTCGGCCGGAGATTCGACGCCAACAATCAGCATGTGCTCGGCCATCCAGCCCTCGTCGCGAGCGATGTTCGAGGCAATTCGTAGGGCGAAGCATTTCTTTCCCAGAAGCGCGTTGCCACCGTAACCAGAACCGTAGCTCCAGATCTCACGGGTCTCAGGAAAGTGGACGATATACTTGGTATCGTTCTGCGGCCACGGCACATCCTGCTGCTGAGGCGCAAGTGGCGCGCCGACCGAGTGGACGCAGGGCACCACGCGTTTATAGTCCTTGTCGATCTCCGCGTAGACAGGTGTGCCGATACGCGCCATGATGCGCATGTTCACGACAGCATAGGCGGAATCGGTGAGTTGCACCCCGATCTGCGACATCGGCGAGCCGATCGGACCCATCGAGAACGGCATGACGTACATGGTGCGACCGCGCATCGAGCCCTTGAAGAGGGTCTTGAGCTTGCGGCGCATGACGAAGGGATCTTCCCAGTTGTTCGTCGGTCCAGCGCTATCTTTCGAGAGAGAGCAGATGAAGGTGCGATCTTCAACGCGCGCGACATCATTGGGCGAAGAACGGGCATAGAAGCAGCCGGGCCAGAGCTCGGGCGAGAGTCGCGTGAACGTGCCCGCCGCGACCAGGCCATCGCAAAGCCAGGCATTCTCCTCGTCGGACCCGTCGATCCAATGGATGTGCGCGGGCTGGCAGAGGTCGGCCATCTTCTCGACCCAGCGGATCAGGTGCCTGTTGGTAGTGGGTGGTGCGGCAATCGATTTCGTAGACATGCACTCCAAGTCTTCGCCTTCCACGAAAGGCTGTCAACTTACCTCGAGGGACGTTCCGCACACTTCGAGGGCTGCCCACAGCAGCGGGCATCCTTATGTGCCGGGCGTTGCTTCGGCCTGACGAGTAATACGGAAGATGTGCGCTGGCTGGACCGCGGGGCGAAGCGCAACATAATTGCTGCGGTCATGCCACTTGTAGGTACTGTTGGTGAGCAGATCCTGGACGAGGAAGTCGCTATTGGCAGTGATCCCGAGAGCCCGAAGATTCAGATCAATCCAGCCGCCCTGCTCATTCAGTGGGTCGAGGTTGATGCATACCAGGATGGTATTCACACCTCCGTTCTCAGCCAGTCGCATCGGGTCCGCTGCAGTCTTTGAGTAACAGAGAATATTCGGGTTGTCCGCTGGGTGGAAGACGAGAGATCCATTTGATTGCAGCGCCGGATTCGCTCGGCGGATGTGGTTGAGGTTCGTGATCAGCGGCACAAGTGAACGCGGGTCTTTGCGATCGCGTTGGCGGATCTCGTATTTCTCGCTGTCAAGATACTCTTCTGACTCTGTCTTGCCCGCGGCAGGCTTCGCTGGAGCGTTCTCGCAGAGCTCATAGGCAGGACCATAGATTCCATAGTTCGCGGTCAGCGTCGCGGCAAGGATCAAGCGCTGCATAAAAGCTGGACGGCCCCCGTCCTGAAGCTGCTTGTGCAGAATATCCGGCGTGTTGGGCCAGAAGTTTGGCTGGAAGAAGTCGCTGACCGGAGGCTTGGTGATCTCTTCCAAGTACGTTTGCAACTCGGCCTTGGTGGTGCGCCAGGTGAAGTAGGTGTACGACTGCGTAAACCCAGCCTTGGCGAGCGAGTACATGACGTGCGGACGAGTGAAAGCCTCGGCCAGGAAGATGATGTCAGGGTGCTCTTCGCGCAGGGTGTTGGTGCACCACTCCCAGAAGGGCAGACCCTTGGTATGAGGATTGTCGACGCGAAAGACCTTCACGCCGCGCTTGATCCAGAACTCGAAGACGGATTTGAGTTCCTCCCACAACGAGCGCCACTCGGCGGATTCGAAGTTGAGGGGATAGATATCCTGATACTTCTTTGGCGGATTCTCGGCATACTGGATGGATCCGTCGGGGCGCGTGATGAACCAGGCCGGATGCGCCTTGACCCAGGGGTGATCGGGGCTGCACTGGAAGGCGATGTCGAGAGCAATCTCCATGTTGGAGGCGTGGGCAGCCTTCACCAGGGCGTCGAAGTCCTCAAAGGTGCCGAGCTCGGGTAGGATGTCCTTGTGTCCGCCCTCGTGCCCAGGCGCTGCGGCTGCGCCGATCGCCCAGGGGCTGCCTACATCGCCTTCCTCAGCCTGGGTCGCGTTGTTCTTGCCCTTGCGATAGGCGGTGCCGATGGGATGGATTGGGGGCAGGTAGAGAATATCGAAGCCCATGGCGGCGATCTCGGGAAGCTGATCGATGACATCGCGAAGGGTCCCGTGACGACCTGGGATCGGGGAGGCTGAGCGCGGGAAGAGCTCGTACCAGGTCGAGTAGCGGGCGCGCTCCCGGTTAACCCATAGCGGGAGTTCGGGTTCATAGCGTGTGGCATAGGCCAAATCTGGGTAGTATGCGGCGAGTTCGCGGATCTCAGGTGTGATCGGCGACTCGTAGAACGCCGCGTTCTGATCGGCCATCCAGCGCAGCGAGGCGACCACTTCGCGCAGCTGTGCAGCGTCCGAGCCTTTGGCCCGTGTTGCGGTGTGTTCGAGAATGACGGCGCCCATCCGAAGCGCGAGCGGAATATCCTGCTTTGGCAGATTCGGACTGGCATCGGTCGGTTGAGCCTCGAGCCGCTTGTCGAGATCTCGAACCCAGGTCTCGAAGTGATCGATCCAACCTTGCACCGTGAACTGCCATGCTCCCAGCTTGTTGACGGCGAAACCCGCAGACCAGATGTCGTTACCTTCCGGTTGCATCGTCACGGAACGCCAGCGGCGCTCGGACTTATGGCGGTAGAGGAGGCGCGCGCCAAGAAGGTCATGGCCATCAGCGAAGATGGCTGCAGTTACAGTGACCTGGTCGCCGAAGATGCGGCAGGCAGGATACCTGCCGGCGTTCACCTGCGGTGTGACTTCTTCAATGACGACTCGTTGACGACCCTCGCTCGGCTTCATTCGCGAACCAGCTTTCACTTTTCAGGATTCATGTGTTCAATGAAGATTGCGTGGGCCCCAGGCAAGTTTGACAGAGCGCGCGCATCCAACATTCCAGCTTGTGATTCAACGCATGACTAAGTGAAGAGATGCAGGGTTGATGCTCAGGGTTTGTGCGGACGATCAACCGGATGTTGTCACACATTGAATGCAGCAGTTTTCCTGCTTGGGGGTTTGCTTGTTCGGACCGAAAAAAAACACACAAAAACCGCTGATGGCACAGCGGATCGAAGATTATGCCCTGATTGGTGACTGCGAGACTGCTGCGCTCGTAGGACTGAATGGTTCGATTGACTGGCTCTGCTGGCCGACATTTTCCTCGAACGCTTGTTTCGCGGGCTTGCTGGGAACGGTCGACCATGGTTTCTGGAAGCTTGCTCCCCAGGGCAAGGTGAAGAAGACCTCGCGCCGATATCTTCCCGACACCATGATTGTGGAAACGACCTTTGAGACCTCGTCAGGGACAGCTGTGCAGATCGACTTCATGCCACCACGTGGGAAGCACTCGGACATCGTGCGGCTGGTGCGATGCACGAAAGGTAAAGTTGCGCTGCGCATGCAGCTTGCGATCCGCTTCGACTACGGCCGCACGATCCCGTGGGTAACGCACTTCGATGGCGGTCTGCGTGCGATCTCCGGACCTGATATGGCGGTGCTGCGTACGGCCGTAAAGCTCAAGGGTGAAGGCATGGAGTCCGTCGCAGAGTTCACCTTGTCGTCAGGACAGGAGCAGGCTTTCACGCTGACCTACGCGCCCTCGGTTGGGAACGACGGCAATGAGCCAATCGTCGATCCAGAGGCCATTGATCCACACGCCGCCTTTGATGACACGGTCACTTTCTGGACCGAGTGGAGTAGCCGCAATGGCTACAAGGGCAAGCACGAGGTCGCGGTGAAGCGGTCGTTAATGACGCTGAAGGCGCTGACCTACAAGCCTTCCGGCGGTATCGTGGCCGCGCCCACAACCTCTCTGCCGGAGGAACTCGGCGGCCAGCGAAACTGGGATTACCGTTTCTGTTGGCTCCGCGACACAGCCTTCACACTGCTGACGTTGCTCAACGCCGGCTACCAGGAAGAGGCTGAGGCCTGGCGACGCTGGCTGCTGCGCGCGATCGCCGGTGCTCCAGACCAGTTGCAGACCATCTACGGAATTCGCGGTGAGCGTCAGCTGAACGAGTGGAAGGCGGATTGGCTGCCGGGCTATGCCAACTCGAAACCGGTCAATATCGGCAACAAGGCCTCGAGCCAGTTCCAACTGGATGTATATGGAGAGGTGGCGTCGGCGCTATCCAAGATGCCCTCCGCTTCCGACGACATCAGGATGTCGGCGTCAGACTTGCAGGCGCACCTGATGGATCAGCTTTGCAAGATCTGGCAGGAGCCGGATGATGGCATCTGGGAGACACGCGGAGGACGCAAGCACTTCGTACACTCGAAGGTGATGGCCTGGGTCGGTCTGGACCGCGCGATTAAACATTACGAGCAGTACGACGGCGGAGGAGATATTGAGCGTTGGAAAAAGAACCGCGCGATGATCCACAAGGAAGTCTGCGAAAAAGGCTTTGATAAGAAGCTGAACTCGTTTGTTCAATATTATGGATCGAAGCAACTCGACGCCTCCTGTCTTCGAATCGGGCTGGTGGGCTTCCTGCCGATGGACGATCCACGCGTCCTCGGCACCATCGCCGCGATCGAGAAGAAGCTGACCAAGGATGGATTTGTCGAACGCTATGACACCAAGAAGAGTCCCGATGGGCTGCCGCCGGGTGAGGGAGTCTTCCTGGCATGCAGCTTCTGGCTGGTGATAAACCTCTGGTTAATCGGACGTCGTGAGGATGCAGAGGCTCTGTTTGAAAAGCTGCTTGCGATTCAAAATGACGTCGGCCTACTCAGTGAAGAATGGGACACCAAGGCGAAGCGGCAGGTCGGCAACTTTCCCCAGGCGTTCTCACATATCACTCTTGTTCATGCAGCATTCACGCTGGCAGGAGAATGGGTGCCGCAAGGTCCCGATGGACGTCCGGAGTATAAACCGAAGTCCACAACCAAGACGACCTGACCCCTTATACGGAGCGGAGGCTTCAACGGGACACAACCTCAGTTTCTTCGGTCGCACCTAAGTAGGGACTAAGAGAAAGCTGGGTTGTGTCATGGGCAAGGTGAAGGTGCCGGTATCGACGTATCGGCTGCAGTTGCACAAGGGATTTACATTCAAGGACGCGGCGGCGATCGCTCCTTACCTCTGGGAGCTCGGGATCTCGCACGTTTATAGCTCGCCGTACTTGCAAGCGGCGCCAGACAGTATGCACGGCTACGACGTGGTCGATCATCAGCGGGTGAACGAAGAGCTTGGAGGCGAAACGGCTTTCGAGCGATTCTCAACCACCCTGGGCGAGAATGGACTTGGGCAGGTGCTCGACATCGTGCCCAACCACATGGCGGTGGGTGCCCAGAACCGCATGTGGTGGGACGTACTCGAGAATGGGCAGTCGAGCCGATACGCCTCCTTCTTCGATATCGACTGGATGCCAGCAGAAGAGCGCCTGCGCGAGAAGGTGCTCGTGCCGATCCTGGCAGACCAGTACGGTCGCGTGTTGGAGTCGGGTGAGATCAAGGTTTCGCGCAAAGGCGCCGACTTCCGGGTCGAAGCCGCGGGGCAGATGTTGCCCGTCTCCCCTACCTCGTTGCCTGGCTTGTTGGAGAGTGCCGCGGACTACGCAGCGTCTGATGGTCTGCGGTTTGCAGCGGCTTCGCTCGGCAGATTACCCAGCCCAACCTTCGAAGATCGCCGTGCGGTGCTTGGCCGGCATCGCGACACCGTGGTCATCGGCAAGATCCTCGAGCATCTGTGCGCGGATAACGCCAGGGTATGCGAAGGACTCGATCGCGCGGTCAAGGAGTTGAACGCCGACCATGACGCGCTCGACGCCTTCCTGAGCGCACAGAACTATCGCTTGTCGTACTGGAAGACTGCGGATCAGCAGTTAGGGTATCGACGCTTTTTCGATGTGAATTCCCTGATCGGGCTCAGAATGGAACGCCCCCACGTCTTTGAGGAGACCCACGCGGTGGTGTTGGAGTGGCTGCGCCGCGGGGTGCTGGATGGCGTACGCGTCGACCATCCCGATGGGCTCCGCGATCCGAAGCAATACTTCGAACGGCTGCGCGAAGCTGCACCGGAAGCCTGGATCATCGGCGAGAAGATTCTGGCAGCCAAGGAGTTCCTACGCGAAGAATGGCCAATCGAAGGAACAAGCGGCTACGACTTCATGAACGTCGCGCTCGGCTTGCTGGTCAAGCCCGAGGGCATGGCTCAGCTCACGAAGGTTTATGGCGAATTCACCGGCGAACCCGTAGACTTCCCGCCGATTGCCCACGAGAAGAAGATTGCCGTGACCCAGGAGGCGTTGGGAAGCGATGTGAATCGGCTGGCGTCCATCTTTGTGGACATCTGCGAGAATCACCGCAACCAGCGAGACTACACACGCGCTGAGATCCGCCGCGCGATTCGAGAGATCGCCTCCTGCTTCTCCATCTACCGGACCTACGTGGTGCCGCAGCGGGTGGAACTGACGGACGAGGACAAGCACTTCATCCACAGCGCGGTACAGTGTGCAAAGGGAAATCGTGCGGATATCGATGACGGCCTGTTCGACTTCGTTGAGCAGGTGCTGACGCTTGAGGTCACAGGCCGGCTCGAGAGTGAGTTCGTGCTCCGGTTCCAGCAGTTCACGTCTCCCGTCATGGCGAAGGGCGTCGAAGATACGGCGTTCTACTGCTACAACCGTCTGACCGCGATGTGCGAAGTTGGCGGGGATCCGGGGCGCGATGGCGTTTCAATCGCCGAGTTCCATGAGTACGAGACGAAGATGCAGGCCACGCATCCCTCCACGATGACAACACTTTCAACGCACGATACCAAGCGCGCGGATGATGTCCGGGCCAGGCTGACGGTGCTCAGCGAAATTCCTCATGAGTTTGCGGATGCGATTCAACGCTGGACCCGAATGAATGAAGGCAGGAAGCAGCGAGGTTTTCCGGATCGCAACAGCGAATACTTCCTATATCAGACGCTGATTGGCGCTTGGCCGATCGATGCGGAACGCACCAAGCAGTACATGCAAAAAGCCATGCGTGAAGCCAAACAGCAGACCACCTGGACCGCAAACAACGCGGAGTATGAAGAAGGGTTGAATGGCTTTATCGAAGCGATCCTGGCGGACTCGGAGTTCGTTACCGATCTGGAGGCTTTTGTCGCAAGGCTGCTGGTTCCGGGACGTTTGAACTCGCTCGCACAAACACTCCTGAAGAACACGGTGCCCGGCGTTCCAGATATGTATCAGGGTGCGGAAGCGTGGGATCTGTCACTGGTAGACCCCGACAATCGGCGTCCCGTTGACTACGAGCTACGCCGGAGGATGCTTGCCGAATTGAAGGCTGCCGGACCGAGTGAGATTGCCGCTCGCCTCGCGGATCCAGATGATGCCGGGTTGCCAAAGATGTTTGTCGTGCATCGCTGCCTCACTCTGCGGCGAGAACATCCGGAATGGTTCGGCTCTTCGGCTTCCTATACTCCGGTTCAGGCAAAGGGCGCAAAGGCTCAGTGCGTCGTCGCGTTCATGCGAGGAGAGCGGGTCCTGACGTTGGCGCCACGGCTGCCATTGACAGTGGCGGGTGACTGGGCGGGAACCACGCTCGAAGTGCCAGCTGGAAGTTGGAAGAACTGGTTTACCGGCCACCTCGTCAACGGTGGAAGCATCGGCATCGAGGAGTTGCTTGGTGGATTCCCCGTCGCTTTGCTGGTAGGCGTTTAGACAAGGGTTACAAGAACTGCTCGCCTGCGAAACAGGCTTGTTCAAGGAGATTGAGAGATGCATACGTTTACAGTATGGGCGCCGATTCCGGAGAAGGTCTCCGTGAAGATTGAGGATCGGATCTATCCGATGCAGGGGCCAAACGACAAGGGATACTGGAAGGTCGATGTGGAGGAAGCGGGGCCCGGAACGGCTTACGCGTTCCTTCTGGATGACGATGAGATGGCGTACCCGGACCCAAGAAGTTTGTGGCAGCCGAATGGAGTGCATAAGCCTTCGCGAGTCTACGACCAGCATGCATTCAAGTGGGAAGACGCTACCTGGCAAGGGCCGCCGCTGAGCGGAGCCGTGATTTACGAGTTGCATATCGGCACGTTCACGCAGGAAGGGAACTTCGATTCAGCCATCAAGAAGCTGGAGTATCTCTACAATCTGGGCATCACCCATATCGAGGTCATGCCAGTAGCAGAAGCGGCGGGGAACCGCGGCTGGGGCTATGACGGGGTAGATCTCTTCGCTTCGAGCTCCTGCTATGGGGGGCCCGACGCCTTCAAACGGTTCGTGAATGCTGCGCATAAGCAGGGCATCGGCGTGATCCTTGATGTGGTTTACAACCACTTTGGACCTGTCGGAAACTACCTGGGCAAGTTTGGCCCGTATACAACCGACAAGCACAAAACTCCCTGGGGTGATGCGGTCAATCTCGAAGATGCCGGCTCCGACGAAGTTCGGAAGTACTTTTCTGATAACGCACTCATGTGGATGCGCAACTTCCACGTGGATGGACTGCGCCTGGATGCGGTGCATGAGCTGGTGGATCGTTCCGCGGTCCACTTCCTCGAGCAGCTCGCGGCAAACGTCGATAACCTATCGGCAACGGTGGGACGTCGGCTCGTGCTGATCGCAGAGTCAGACCTGAACAATCCCTGCATCGTCCGTCCGATCGAGGCGAACGGCTACGGCATGGACGCGCAATGGTCTGACGATTTCCATCATTCTCTGTTCACGCTTCTACACGTTGAAAGTGATACGACGAAGGGCTACTACAGCGACTTCGGCGAATTTGAGTGTCTCGCGAAGTCCTTGAAGGACATGTTTGTCTACGACGGCGTATACAGCGAATACAGGCAGCGGCATCATGGCCGCCCTGTCGACTCGCTCTCCGCGCATCATTTCATCGGCTTTATCCAGAATCATGACCAGGTTGGGAACCGCGCCACCGGAGACCGGCTGGAGCACATCATTGGTGCTCCAAAGACTAAGATTGCCTTGGGTATCGTCCTGACCGCTCCCTTCATCCCCATGCTGTTTCAAGGTGAGGAGTATGCGGCTTCGACCCCGTTCCTGTACTTTGCCGATCATGAAGACCCGGAGATGGCAAAGCTGGTATCGGAGGGCAGAAAGAAGGAGTTTGCGGCGTTCGGATGGGATGCATCGCAGATCCCGAATCCAGAGGACATGGAAACGTTTACCAAGTCCAAATTGACCTGGGACGAAGCAGACGAAGCTCGGCACAAAGATATGTTCGAATGGACCGCCCGGTTGATTCACATCCGGCGGAATTCTACCTCGCTGAATGATGGGGACCGCGGCCACATCAAGGTGACGTTTGATGAAGAGAACCGCTGGCTGCGTATGGATCGGAACCTGGTCAGCGTATTTGCGAATCTGGGTTCGGGCCCTTGTATGTTCAAGGTTTCTGCGGAGTATGAGCTTCTGCTGGCAAGCATCGGCGAATATACACGGGTAGAGAATGGCCACTTGACACTCCCTCCCGACGGCTTCGCAATCGTCTCGGCGGAGAAAGAGTAGAGGCGGATCTGAGTGGTCCCGATCCCCGGCCGTTTCACGTTCTGTCGGATCCGCTCCACCGCTATCAGCTTCCTGGCTGATAGCGGTCCGTTATAGACTCTCAAGGAAACGTTTCGCCCGATTTCTGGTGTTTGTCCCTTCTCCTGCGTGGCGAGGCCTCCGTTGAGTTCCCGCCGCGTCTGAGTTTGTACAGAGTGTCTGTAAATATGGGGGGCGCGACGGGAAACTTTTGCGATTCAGGTCTCGTATCCCCAGAAGTCGGACTCGCTAACGTGTTGACAGTCCGGAACTAAGCCCCCGGCAGACAATCTGACAGAAGGAATCGATATGCTGGACATTCGTTTCAGACACGGAGCTGCACTCGTTGCTTTGGCGCTTTCCGCGCCGATGGCGTTGCTCGCGCAGGCACCGGCTGCCGCTCGCCAGGCCGGCACGGTGACCGCGGTAGATGGAAGTGCGGTGACGATCAAAACGGCTGCCGGGGCTGTGGTGACGGTGACGGTCGCACCTGATGCGAAGGTAGTCCAGGTTCCGCCAGGAGCGAAAGATCTGAGCGCGGCGACGCCGGCCACGGTGGGAGATGTGGCGGTCGGTGACAAGGTTCTGGCAACCGGCACGGCGCCGGATGCTTCCAGCCTTGCAGCGGTACGGCTGATCGTCATGAAATCGACCGACATCAGCGCGATGCATGCCTCCGAGGAACGGGAGTGGCAGCGCGGCCTGGGAGGTCTGGTCAAGTCGGTCGATGGCTCGACGGTCGTCGTGGTTTCTGGCGCAAAGACCCTGACCATCAACACGACGCCGGCCACGGTCTTCAAGCGGTACGCCGGCGATTCCGTTGACTTCGCCAACGCGCAGCCGAGTACGGTGGCTGCTATTCACGCGGGCGACCAGTTGCGTGCGCGCGGAACAATCGCCGATGATCGGCTCTCGATTACAGCGAAGGAAGTCGTGACAGGGTCCTTCGAAAACCTTTCCGGCGTGATCTCGGCCGTCAATCCGGCATCGGGAACACTGACGCTGAAAGATCTGACCACCAGGAAGACGGTGACCGTGTCGGTTACGTCGAAGAGCGACCTACGGAACCTTCCTCCGGACATCGCAGCACGGTTTACAGCGCGCAGCGGGGCAGCCGCAAGCAGTGGAGCCGCAGCCGCCGGCAGTGGCGCTCCAGCCACGTCTGCGGCCGGAACCGGGGCTCGTCCGGCTGGTGGAAGCGCAGGTGCCGCCGCCGGAGGGGGTGGAGCGTACTCCGGCCGGCGCGCGGGCTTGGATCTTTCGCAGATGCTCTCTCGTCTGCCGACGGAGACGCTGGGTGACTTGAAGCCCGGGCAGGCAGTCATGATTGTTGCCTCGCAGGGGTCGGACGCGAACCCGACCGCCATCACGCTGCTTTCGGGCGTGGAAGCTGTGCTGTCCGCAACACCTGCCGGCCAGCAGCCGATCACACTTTCTCCCTGGAACATCGGAGGTGAAGCGGAGAGTGCGGGCGGCGGTGGAGAGGGTGCCGGCGGTCCCCACTAAACCTGCCTTTCGTTTTGCTTCAAGAAGCTCTTCTGCCGGACTTGTTTGAACGAATCTTAGGAGTGTCAATGCATCTGCCTCGTACGTCTCCTCTGTCCCGCTACACGTTCTCTTACGTGACGAAGGCAGTCGCAGTTGGACTCTGTGCAACGATTGTGGGTTGGGGCGCGGCGGAGGGGCAGGCTTCAGGGACGCAGACAGCTGCTCCGATTCCTGCCAACAGACAGGGAGCGGGGATCGTGCAGGCGCAGAGCGGACCCGTCGTCCTGAGCGGCGGCGTGGTCGATCCGGACGGGGCTGAGATCCCGGGCGCGACGCTCACCCTCACTCCCGCAACCGGGAAGGCGTATGTCGTGCAATCGGGATCAGATGGATCCTACGCATTCCAGGGGGTGCCGCCTGGAGTTTACGCCCTTACAGTGACGATGAACGGGTTCGCAAGCTTTGTGCGCCAGGGTGTGCACATTGGCGAAACGGCTACGACCATCAATGCCAGGTTAGCGATCGCGAATCAGCAGACAGTGGTAAATGTGACGACTGACGAGAACCATGTTTCAGTCGATCCGGATGCGGGTGTGGGTGCGGTGGTGCTCAAAGGGAAGGACCTGGACGCGCTTTCGGACGACCCGGACGAGCTTTCAAGCGAGTTGACTGCCTTGGCGGGGCCAAGCTCGGGGCCGAACGGCGGCCAGATCTACATCGATGGTTTCACAGGCGGACAGTTGCCCCCCAAATCTTCAATCCGCGAGATTCGTATCAATTCCAATCCCTTTTCCGCGGAGTATGACCAGCCGGGTTTCGGGCGGATCGAGGTCTTTACCAAGCCGGGTACAGACAAGTTCCGGCTCTACAGCCAGATTCAGGGCAATACTAAGGACTTCAATACCGGCACGCCATTTACCGACAATGCGACGCAGCCCGGATATCATCAGATCTTCGGCTTTGGACAGTTCTCCGGACCACTTGCGAAGTGGGCCTCGTTTACCGTGGGCGGTTCGTACCGTCAGACCCAGGCCAACTCCATCGTCGATCCGCCGTCGATCTACTCCACCAGCCAGGGCTCCGGCGCTGTGTGTCTGCCGGGCCAGACAGGTTGCGGGATCTTTTCGACGGCTGGCGGCAATCCCTACTCCACGGCCATCTTCACGCCGCAGCTTCGCTGGGATGTGCGGCCACGCTTTGACTTGCAGTTAGGCCCGAAAAATACCCTTACGACAACTTTTCAGTACGAGCACAACAATCTGCAGAACCAGGGTCTTACCAGCGGTCTGACATTGGCGTCCTCCGCCTACCAGACTCAAAGCTCCGAGACCACGTTGCAGATGAGCGACTCCCAGATCATCTCTGACAGAGTGATTAACGAGACGCGTTTTGAATATCAGCGGCCCGTGACGAACACGCTGCCATACCAGGCCGGCCCGGAGATTATCGTGCAGGGTTCGTTCAATGGATATGGTTACGGCGGCGGCGCAACGATCGATGTGCAGAACCACATTGAAGTCCAGAACTATACCTCGATTGCGCTGAAGAAGAATTTCATCCGTTTCGGCGGCAGGCTGCGATACACCAACGACAACAACAACTCGACATCGGCGTCGGCAGGAACATTTGTATACACCAGCATCTGCGACTACGCGGATGTTGCCTCCGCGTGCGGCACAACCACTCCCCCCACCTCTCCAAACCTGGCAACGTTCACCATCACCGCCTACCCGCATCCTGTGGTCTCGACGAGCACGGCGGATCTCGGTGTGTACGCCGAGGATGACTGGAAGATCAAGCCGACATGGACGTTCAGCTACGGTGTCCGGTACGAAACACAAAACTATATCCACGACCACAATGATTGGGCCCCGCGGCTTTCCACCGCATACGGGGTGGGTAAGAACACGGTGCTGCGGGCTGGTTTCGGACTCTTTTACGACCGGTTCCAGTTGGGGAATCAGCTCGAAACCGTCCGGAATAATGGGTTGAACGAGCAGTCCTATACGCTTTCCTCGACCAATGCGGCGACCAGCAGTATCGCCGCCTGCAGCCCAACCAACCCGATCGGCAACGACCCCGCCGCGCCCTACGGTTGCGCAATCACGGCGAGCCGTCTGACCGTGAATACGCTGACGAACAACCTGCGTGCACCATACCGCATTCAGGAGAATCTGGGCTTGGACCAGCAGTTGTTCAAGAATGCGACGCTTTCGCTGAACTACCAGCACATCGATGGCGTTCACCAGTTTGTCTCCGATGTGCCGAACTGGAACGCGCCCGTCACCAACAACCTCGCCGACACCTATGAATCCGAAGGACAGTTCAACCAGAATCAGTTGATCGCCAATTTCAACATACGTAACTTCCATCGGCAATCGTTTGGCGGCTTCTACTCGCTCAACTTTGCAAACTCGGATACGGGAGGCGTCGGCTCGTTCGCCAGCACGCCAAACAATCTGCACGCAGACTATGGTCGCGCCAGCTTCGATGTTCGTAGCCGCTTCGTGTTCTATGGAAACTTCACTCTGCCATACCTGATCAACGTGAGCCCCTTCGTTCTGGCATTCTCGGGAACCCCCTACAACATCACTTCCGGCCTGGATGAATATGGAGACGGCCAGTTCAACACCCGGGCTGTCCTGGTGGCGGCGGGAACGGTGCCAATATCCACCGGATACGTAAAGACGATTGCAGGATGCGGCACCTTCGCCACGCCGGGAACCGCCGGCATCACTACGCAGGCTCCCATCAACGACTGCACCGGACCAGCACAGGCCTCGTTCAATCTGCGCGCGACGAAGACCTGGGGCTTCGGGGCTGCTATCGCTCGGGCTGGCGGTGATGGAGGCCCCGGTGGCCCTGGCGGAGGCGAGCGGGTTCGGCTGGCCGATGGTGCTAAAGCCGGACGTGGGGTGCAACGGGGCGGGCGTGAAGCTCGTGTCCGACGCCGCAGCCCTGGCCGCCGCGGTGCCCGAGTATCCGCAGGG
>CAXTNM010000062.1:0-11281 GCA_964245715.1 uncultured Acidobacteriaceae bacterium
CGGAATCTTGCGTGCAAACTCCACCCCAATCCCCCCCATGTCAAAGACAATGGCACCGAAACCTCCAGCCTGCACCAGCAGATCGACCGCCTTGATCCCTTGTTCGAGCCTTCCCCACGGCTTCTTCGCATACACCACCGACGACTGCGCGCCCTGCACCACCTTGAGCATCACAGGCGCACCGGGCTTGCGTTCTTTCTCATAGCGCGTCGGCAGGATAGCTGCGCGGGAGTGAATCACCGCGCTCCCTCGGCGCTTCGGCATACGATCCTCCGAAACCTGCACCTTCCGCACCTCACCCAGGGTCCGGTTCGCCACCCCAGGTGTCCCGATGCTCTTGTCCCTGCCATACCCCACCAGCCGCAAATCCTTGCATTGCGCGCTCTGCGTAACCTCCGCGTCTTCTGCATTCCGTTCTTTTCCTCCGCACCGCACCCAAAGCACACGTGCCAGATCCGCTCCATTCGCGGCCGCAGCCTCAGGAGTCAGGTCGCCTCCCACATCCACCCACGCACACACCAGCCCCTCCCGCGTCCTCTCAGCAAGGTAGGCCGCGGCAATCGTTGCGCGCCCGCTCGATCGCGCCCCCACGAGCTCGGTCGTACCAGCCACAGGAAATCCGCCCGGGAGCACCGCATCCAGCCCTTCAAACCCGGTCCCGAGCCCACTCCGCACCAGCCGAGGCATAAGCTCGAGTCGAGCTCCACCCTTGGCCGCGAGTGTCTCCTCGATCTGCCGCCGCAATATCCCCGAAAAAGACTGCACCGCCGTGGCCATGCCTTATTTTCGCTTTTATTTCGCCTTTGTGCACCAAAATAGTAATCCACAGCCTGGTTGCACCACCTTTGGTGCAGCAGCCATCTCTATTGAACTGCCCGAACCAAAGCGCGTTCTTAGTCGCGCACCTGCGCCAGCAGGCGACGCCAGTTCTTCTGGTTGCGTCGATAGGACTTCTTCAGATCTTCGAGGATCCGTTCAAAGTCAGAATGCCCTCCAAGCTTGCGCCAGGCCGGATTGATCGCAAACCACGGATAGTTTTCGTTGCCGAGATAAATCGCCCGGCGCAGCCAGTGCAGCGCCTCTGATTCATCTCCATCGAGAGCAAAATAGGTCGCAAGGCGATAGGCCATCTCACTGTCAGCTTCGGCCGCCGACAGGGTTTCGTCGACGATAAAGCTCGCCGCCTTTTCGCGATCACCCAACTGCGCATAACAGAGCGCAATCGTCGGATACACAATGCGCAGACTGGCGGCTTCGCGAGTCACCGTCTCCAGAATCTCGATCGCCTCAGCCAGGTTTCCCTCGCGCATCCTCTGGTAGCCAAGCGAGATCCGCAGAAGCGGCTGTTTCGGCTCAAGTGTCAGACCCTTCTGAATCTCATCGGCAGCAAGTTCCAGCTGATTCTGGTACTGAAACACACGCGCGCGATTGTTATAGATCAGCGCCGCGTTCGACGGATTCAGACGCAGCGACGTGTTGAACTGCTCGAGCGCCTCGTTATACATGCCGTCGATACGCAGCGTCTGACCTGCGACCAGGTGCACGTTCCAGTCGTTGGGAGCGGTTTGCAGCAGTGATTCAATCCCGTGACGAGCCGACTCCTTTTCGCCACGCGAGAGCAGCATGTAAACGCGATAAAGATTCGACTCGACCGAGCCCGCATCGAGCGCAAGAGCCTTGTCGAAGGCTCGGCGTGCTTCCAGCACGTGCATCTGACCCCCCAGCCCGTGACGCGCATACTGCAGATGCGTGATCCCGAGACCGGACCATGCAGGCGCATAGCCCGCATTCTGCGCAGTCACCGCCGTGAAGAGCTCGCGCGCCCGGTCGAGATCTTCCCTGCTGCCCGTACGCGACATAAAGGAGCTCAACACCGCACGCGCCTGCAGATAATCCTCTGATATATCCTGAGCGAGCGAAGGCGATTGCGTGCCCGTCTGCGATGAAAAGCCCTGCAAGCCTCCCAATCCCTGCAGCGTCGCGAACACCTCGTTGCAGATCTCGGCCTGAACCGCGACAAGATCGAAGCTCGCGACGTTGATCGATCCCCCGGCGCGAACCGATTGCGAGCCCACATCGAGCAGCTGCCAGTTCAGGTCGAAGCCTTGTTCCGAGCGAAGAAAGTTGCCGGCCAGCACAAAATGCACCAGCAGTTTGCGCCCGATAGCCAGAGGATCAAGTTGCTGCGTCGGCACCGTGACCAGGGTCGACGACGGACGCACCACGAGCGAAGGCATACGCGCCAGGCGCGCCGCAATCGCGTCCGCAAGAGCATAGCCGTAGAGCGGGCTGGGCTCCTGGAAGGTGTTCGGAATGTAAGTCTCGGGCATCCCCGCCGGACCCGGACGGTTGGTCGTCCCATAGTTGATAAAAGGCAGCACCACAATCGTGTTTTGCTTCGTGGCGTTCGCCGGACCCGACTCGCGAAACCGCTCGGCCAGCATCGAGAGCAGGCCCGTGGTGCGCTTTTCTTCCTCCACCGTCTCAACCTGCGTGGCGCGTTGCGAAGGCAGCAGCGTGATCGCCTCACCCGGGAGCCCGACCGAGTCCAGATGCAGCGCCATCATGATCGTCTTAAGCGATTCGCGCAGATCCGCGGCCGAAGCGAACCGGGCCGAGGGCTGCTTCTCAAGGCAGCGCAGAATAACCGATTCGAGCTCGCGCGGAAGATTCGGGTTGATGTCGCGAACCGGCGTCGGATCGGCAAACTGAATGGCGCGAATCGACTGAAACTCCGGCGCATCCGGCCGATGGAAAGGATGACGTCCGGTGGCAAGCTCATACAGAATCAGGCCGAGCGCAAAGATATCCGACTGCACCGAAGATTGCCCGGTGACAAACTGCTCCGGCGCCATATACGCCAGCGTCCCGCCGCGCGCCGTGTAGGTGGCCGACGGCGAAGGAACCATGCGCGGCTTCGAGGGTGCACTCGGGTCAAACTCAACCGCGTCCATATTCAGCCGACGCGCCAGGCCAAAGTCCAGGATCTTGATCAGACCACCTTCGGTCAACATGACATTCGCGGGCTTCAGGTCACGATGAAAGATTCCGAGCGAGTGCGCTGCCGACAAACCATCCGCAATCTGAATACCGGCCGAAAGCACGAGCTGCAGGTTGGCCGCGCCCTCGGAGATGATCTTATCGAGCGGCTTGCCCGGGATGTACTGCATGACGATGTAAGCTTCGGGATCCTCGCCATCGTCCTCACCATAGGGATTGCCGGTCTCGCCGACGTCGTAAATCGCGCATACATTCGGGTGATCGATCGCAGAGGCCAGCCGCGCCTCGCGCAGCTGCGTTGTGCGCACCTGTTCAATCGTCAACGCGCCGCGCTTCAGGAGCTTCAGCACAACCGGCCGCTGCAGCAGCGTATCCGTGGCAAGATACACAATGCCCGAGCCGCCTGCCCCTATCTTGCGAATGAGTTCGTAGTGGCTGATCACACGGCGCTTCATAAGCCATTATCGCAAGTTGCGGTGTGGGAAGGATTTCAACCTGGTTCCAGAGGATGCCGGCGTTCACAATCGGGACATCTAGGCCGTGGCATGGCCCTTCGGCTTGCGCGTCAGCAGAAACAGCATCCCGAGAACCGCGACAACAGAGAACATCCCCGCCAGGCTCAAGATCCGCAGCACCGAGACTGAATACTTCCCGACTACCGGGTTGTAGCTGCAGCAGTACAAGATCAGCAGATCGACCGGGTTCGAGATCTTGTGCGCACTCGCGTCCAGCAGAGCCATGCGCAGGTCGCGTGCGGGGTAGTCCACACCCGAAAGATACTTCGAGAGATGCCCATCCGGCGTGGCGAACATGATCACGCTCGAGTGCGCGAACTGGTCCATCTTGCCGTCGGGGCCCGGCACGAGAATATAGTGGAACCCGGTCGCGCCGGAGATCGCCGCAATCGATGCAGGCTGCCCCGTAAGGAAGTGGACAGCAGCCCCTTGAGCACCGGGCGCGTTGCCCGGGAGGCCCATCTCGCCAAGAAAGTTCTGGCGTTCACGCTGGGCATCGGCCGGGGTATCGGAAGGATCGATCGAAAAGACAAGGACGTCGTAGTCCTTCCCGGCAGTCAGCGTCGTCTGACGAAGACCGTCAGCCAGGCCGTGCAGCACCTGCGGGCAAAGCATCGCGCACTTGTAATACACGAGCGCAAGCACCACCGGCTTTTCGTGAAACCACGTATTCAGCGGAGCGGTCTGATTCGCTTCGTCGGTAAACGTCGCGGTAAGTGGAAGCGGCTGCCCGAGGCGCTGCTCGACCCCCGCATGAGCTAGATATGCCGGAAGCTGCTGCGCGGTTGTACCCACCGGCTTTTCTGCGGAGTAGCTTTGCTGAGCTTCAAGAGCAGGCGCAAGCAGTAGACCAAAGATTGCAGCGAAAACGCGAAGAAACGACATCAGGGCTCCCGGTTCAACGAACGGCTGCGTGGGCGGCGGCGGAAGTGCCGTGCGGAGCCACTCTTTCGATCATACCGCCATGGTCAGTGGCGGCGTTTAGCGGATCGCTCCTGCCACGGCCGCACATTGACCGGATCATCCTGCCACTTCTGCCTGCGGCCCACGATGAACATCACCAGGTCAAAGAGGATTAATCCGGTAGTCTAGACGACCGAAACTAATTTAGACGCATCACAACCTGCACAGATCATTGTGAAGGCTCCGCCTGAGCACGACTGGGAGGAGAACCACGGGATGGCAGTGAGAGACCAGGAGCTCATGGGTGAGGACTCCGCCGGTTCGGCGATTCTCTTGATCGACGACAATGCAGTGCAGGCCGCTACCCGGCAGACGATTCTGAAGCGTGCCGGCTACTTCGTCATCGCGGTTCTCAGCCCACAGCGGGCGCTCGAACAGCTGCAAAACCATGAATTCCCCGCGGAGATCAAGCTGGTCATCACAGATCACCTCATGCCCGGCATGATGGGTGCAGAGTTTGTGCGTGAGCTGCGTAAAACGGACCCGCATATCCCGGTGCTCGTCATCAGCGGCCTTGAAGAAGCTGAAGAAGAATACGAAGGACTCGACGTGCTCTTCCGGATGAAACCTTTGCTGCCCGACCACCTGCTGGCGAGTGTCCATCGCTTGATGACGCAGGCACACGCTCAGGTTCAGTAAGCAACACAGCCAGCGGAGTAGCTTTAGGCGCGTGGAAGCGATGTGTGCGCCATCGCACCGAAGTGTTATTTAAGTGCGAGAATAAGAGGGAGGACGTGGTCTCCCGATGAATGCTCACCCGATGCCGGAGTTTGGCAGTTTTAGCCTTTTGCTCGCCCTCGTGCTTGCGCTCTATACCTTCGTCGTGGGGGCAATGGCGCTTTGGACCTCCTCGCGTCAGAAGAACGGCACTCCCGAGATGGCGCGCAGCCAGAGGCTGCTCGAGACCGCGCGGCGAGCGGGTATCGCAAGCTTTGTGGCCGTACTCTGCGCGGCATTCGCATTGGTCTGGGCGTCGTTCACCAACGATTACTCCGTCAGCTACATCCTGCACCACACCAACCGCTCGCTGAACTCCGCATATAAGTTCTCAGCGCTTTGGAGCGGCCAGGAAGGATCGCTGCTGCTTTGGGCCTTCCTGCTCGCCGGCTACGGCTTCGTCCTGCGGATGCGCCACAAGGTAGACGTACGGCTTACCGCCTTCGCGTCAACCATCCTGGCCGCGATCCAGGTCTTCTTCCTCACGCTGCTCAACTTTGCCGCGCCTCCCTTCGCGCTCGAACCCGGCCCGCTCTCCCCCGACGGCTTCGGCCTGAATCCCCTGCTGCAGTACCCCGAGATGGTCATACATCCTCCCATGCTCTATCTCGGCTACGTCGGTTTCGCGGTGCCCTTTGCTTTCGCTCTTGGCGCCCTTATGATGCGCTATCCGGGTGAAAAGTGGGTCGCCATCACTCGCCGCTGGACGATGGTCACGTGGATGTTCCTCACCTGCGGAATCTTTCTGGGCGCGCACTGGGCTTACAGCGTGCTCGGCTGGGGCGGTTACTGGGGCTGGGATCCGGTTGAGAACGCGAGCCTGATGCCCTGGCTTACAGGAACAGCCTTCCTCCACTCGGTCATGATGCAGGAGAAGCGGGGCATGATGAAGAGCTGGAACGTCTGGCTCATCTTCATCACCTTCCTGCTCACCCTGCTCGGCACGCTGCTCACCCGAGCCGGCCTCGTCTCGAGCGTGCACGCCTTCGCGCAAAGCTCGATCGGCAACTGGTTCGTCGGCTTCATGGCCATCGTGCTGATCGTCTGTCTGTTTACCTACTTCAAACAACGGGACCATCTGAAGAGTGAGAACCGCTTCGAAAGCGTGGTCAGTCGCGAAGCCAGCTTCCTGTTCAACAACATGATCCTGCTCGTCGCCTGCATCACCGTCCTCGTGGGCACCCTCTTTCCCATCCTCAGCGAGTATGTCCAGGGCACCAAGACCACCATGGGCGGCCCTTACTACAACCGCGTCAACATTCCCATCGGGCTTTTTCTCCTCTTCCTTACCGGAGTCGGACCCCTCCTCGCCTGGCGCTCCACCAGCCTGCGCACCATTCGCCGCAACTTCATCCTCCCCTGCGTCGCGTTCCTGGTCGCCCTTGTAGGCCTCATCGCTGGTGGCATTCACCCTTGGGCGGATCCCGACTCTTGGCTTGCGACGAGCTTTTCGCTGCTCGCCTTCTCGCTCGCGGCTGGCGTCGTCACCGCCATCTCGAGTGAGTTCCTGCGCGGCGCAAACGTCGTTCGCGAACAGACCGGCAAGAACATCATCGCCTCCATGGCAACGCTCATGCATCGCAACACGCGGCGCTACGGCGGCTACCTGGTGCACTTCGGCATCGTGGTCATGTTCATCGGCATTGCGGGCGGCGCCTTCAACCAGTCGCACGAGCAGGAGATGGGCTTCGGCGATTCCACCACCATCGGCCCCTACAAGCTGGTTTGTGAGAGCTACACCCAGGATTCCAACCCGACCTACGACACCGACTACGCACTGCTGGATGTCTATCGCGGCGGTAAAAAGGTGGTTCAGCTATCGCCGGAGAAGCGCTTCTACCATGCCAGCGGCCAGCCTTCGACCGTGGTTGCGCTGCACTCCACCGCGCAGGCGGATCTCTATGTCATCTTCATGGGCCGCAATCCGGATACAAACCGCCCCATCATCAAAGTCTTCCTGAATCCACTGATTGCGTGGATCTGGATTGGCGTCGTCATCGTCGTGGCCGGGACCTGCCTTGCGCTGGCGCCGAACGCCACCCCAAGGCGCCGAGAAGTAGCGGCTTCGGTGGCAATGCCATTGGCCGTGGAGGTTGCAGGTGACTAAGCAGAACGTTCGCGTTGGAACCAGGTTTGTTCAGGGTCTCGTCGTCGCTGTACTTGCAGTCGTCATGCTTGGAGCAGGCGGTGCTGACTCGGCAGATCGCTATGGACGGATCGGACATAACCTGATGTGCGTCTGCAGCTGCGGCCAGGTGCTGCTCGAGTGCAACCACGTCGGCTGCCCCGACTCCGCGCGCATGATCGGCGAGTTGCAGGATCAGCTTGCCGGACCAAACCGGGCTGGCGCCGACTCCCTGATTGAGAACTGGTTTGTCGCCAAGTACGGCGCCACGGTGCTGGCAGCACCCATCCGCGGAGGCTTCGATGTGGTCGCGTGGATCATCCCGCTTACCCTCTTTGTGCTCGGCATCTTCGGCACCGCCTTCGTGGTAAGAACGTGGGCCAATCGCAGGGTAGTCGCCGCCGGGCCGGCCGGCTTGCACGTCGATGTGCCCATGGACGACAGCGTCCGCGCGCGCATCCGACGGGATACGGAGTGGTGATGGATACAGGATTTGTAGCCGGAATCTGCCTTGCCCTCGCATGCATCGCGTTCATGTTTTGGCCGGAGCGTAACCCGTTCGTGCAGGCTGACAAGACGCGGGTCGATTACCTGCTCGAGCGACGCGAATCCATCTACGCCAACCTCCGCGACCTGAATTTTGAGTATCTCGCCGGCAAGTATCCGGAGCAGGATTACCAGGAACAACGCAGCATCCTCGAAGGTGAGGCCGCAAACGTCCTCGCCGAGATGAACCGGCTGGAATCTCGCGGCGTGCGGCGAACCCGCTAAACTCCGGCAACGGCAAGCATAGGATAGCGGGCCGGACTTCAGCTCTTGACACAGTCATGCCCCAGGCTTGTGTCACAGGCTTTACGCTTCTGAGACCGGGCCGGATTTCAGTCCGGTTGCGAGTCCCGAACAACACGCGGCTTCAGCCGCCCGTACATGATCGTTCGGCAGCAAGCAAGCTCCGTACGATCAGGCATGAACGAAGGAACACCATGAGGTTTGCATTGAAGAACGGTCTTTTGTTTTGCTTCGCTCTGCTGCTGGCTGCGACCTCCGCCTTCGCCGCCACCGTTACCGGCGTCGTCACAAACCGAACCAACAACAAGCCCTCCGCCGGTGACGATGTCGTCCTGCTCCAACTCGCGCAGGGTATGCAGGAGCTCGCGCGAACCAAGACAGACAGCCGCGGACACTTTTCGATCGAGGTGCCGGCCGATGGCCTTCACCTGCTGCGCGTCACTCACGAGAAAGCAAACTACTTCAAGCCCATCCAGCCCGGAACCCAGTCGGTCGACATCGACGTCTACACTGCCTCGCCCAATGTGGAAGGCGTCTCGCTCGAAGCCGACGTCATGCGGATTGAATCCGAGCCGGATGGCGCTGCGCTGCGCGTCGTCGAACACTTCTTCGTCAAGAATGCCTCCTCCCCCGAAGAGACGTTGATGAGCGATCATCCGTTCGAGCTCTACCTGCCGCCAGGCGCGACCGTCGAAGGTCTCGCTGCGAAGTCGCCCGGCGGCATGGCCGTTCAGCAGTCGCTCGTGCCCGAGAACGAGCCCAACAAGTTCACCATCATCTTCCCGCTGCGACCCGGTGAGACCGAGTTCCAGGTGACCTACAAGATCCCCTACTCGGCGGACAAGGGCTTTCAGTTCCAGCCCCGCCCGACCATGGCCACCGACACCATCGCCCTCATGCTGCCGAAAGCCATGAAGTTCACCCAGGGCAATCCCGCGCCCTACCAGGCCGTGGCCGATGAAGAAGTAAATGCTCAGACCTACCTGGCCCGCAACGCCCAGCCGTCGGAGCCGCTCGCCTTCACCGTAAGCGGTACCGGCCAGTTGCCGCGCGACGCCGGTGCAGGAGCCCAGGCCAGCGGAAGTGCGCAGCCCGCTTCAAACGGTGGGACTGTCGATCCCAACACCGATACGCGCCCGGGCGGCGGCCTCGGGGTGCCAGTCGACAAGGACGCCGAGCGCGAAGGCTGGGTCTCGAAGTACAAGCTCTGGATCATCATCGTGCTCGGCTTCGTCTTCGCTGCGATCGCGGGCTTCATGCTCAAGGCTCCTTCCGCCGGCGCGAGCCGCGTGGCGGCAGTCGGCCCCGAAGGCGCGCTCCAGGTCCTGCGCGACGAACTCTTCGCCGTCGAAACCGACCGCCTCTCCGGTAAGCTGAGCGAGGACGAGTACGCAAGGCTCAAGGCTGCCTTCGACATCGTGCTCCGGCGCACCATCGCCCGGCAAAGTACGGCTGAGATCGTCACCGAGTAGAGAACCCAGGCACTTACATCCTTCGAGGTACTCAATGCAGGGATTCCTAAGGCTCATGCAACTGCTTGCGATCGTGGTGTGGATCGGCGGCCTCGTCTTCTTCGCGTTCATCCTGGCGCCCACAGCCTTCGGTGTGTTGCCCGGCATCCAGGAAGCTGGCCTCGTCGTCGGCTCGTCGCTCAAGGTCTTCGACAAGCTCGCACTCGTATGTGGCGCCATCTTTCTGGCAGCCACTGCAGGCCTCTTTCGCAAGGCACCCATGCGCATCCGCGGCCGCTACGAGATCGAATTCCTGCTCGCCGGCGTCATGATTCTCGCGACCGCTTACCTGCAGTGGAACATCATCCCCTCGATGGACAACGACCAGTTGCAGGCCGGGGGAGACGTCAACAAACTCGCTCGCACCGACCCCACCTGGCAGCACTTCGACAAGCTACATCATCGCTCCGAAGGCGTGGCCGGCATGGTCCTCGTCGTCGGGCTTGGTGTCCTCTTCTTCATGTCGCGCGAGTCGCTCACAATCGAATAGCTTCCTCTATTCCCCTAATCAACGATCAGCGTAACCTGCGTCGTGTGCAATAGCGTGGCGCCTCCGGGACTCGTAGCCGTCGCTGACACCGTGAGGCTATACGTCAGCGGAGACGCTCCATCGGAGTTGCCGGTGTTGACGCGAGCTCCGCAACCGGTGAGCAGCAGTAAACCGACCAGCCAGACACCCCGCCGCCCTTGCCTGAAGCCAAGCGGCAACAGCAGAATCGTCAACCCGAAGCCCGCCGCCCCCCCTCGGCTCATGGGCATGCTAAGCCTGGCCGAAGCGGGCGTAGCAATCGTCAGGATGAAAGCAGCAGGGCCGGACGGCGGCGGAATCAGCGCCGGGCTGAAGCTCGCGGTCGCTCCACTTGGAACCCCCGAGACTGCCAGGTCGATCGGGCTCGAGAGTGCAGGCCCGGTCAGCCCGATCGCAAAGCTGAAGGCTGCGGAGCTTCCGGGCGCAACCGTCACGCTGCTCGGCGCCGAGGCAGTCAGGCTGAAGTCAGCCGCGCTCGCACCGCCGATCGTGACGAGCACAGGCAGCGATGTCGACGGCAGCAGGCTTGCGTTGCCGGAGTAAGCTGCACTGAGCGTGTGCGAACCTGTGCTCAGAATACTCGTTGCGAAGTTTCCCGTTGCTCCCGTCAAACCCGACGACGCAATGGCTGCCCCTCCCTCGACGAGCGTTACTGTGCCGGTCGGCGAGCCTCCGGCCGCGCTCACCACCGCCGTCAACATGCTCGACGAGGGTTGGGTGAGCGTGGTAACTGAAGCTCTTCGCGCAGGTGAGATAGCAGCGGTTCCAGCAATCGTCTGAATGTTCAGGCTGCTGTCCACCTCGCGCACGCGGTTATTCGCCGAGTCCGCCAGCACCGGAAGCGCAGCCGGCGACACTGTGATCGCGCGCGGTGTGTCGAGCGAGGCTGCCACCGCGGGTGAGCCATCGCCCAGAAACGCCTGGGTCCCATCGCCCGCGATCGTCGTCATGAGGTCCGTCACCCCATCAACCTTGCGAATGCGCTGATTGCGCGAGTCCGCGATCAGAAGATCACCGGCGGCGTCGATCGCAAGCCCTCGCGGAAGATCAAGTTGACCACGTGTTGCAAGCGTCTCGTCCCCCGAAAACCCCGGCTGCCCCGTGCCCGCAACCGTGGTGATGATCCCGCTCG
>CAXTNM010000062.1:11291-23376 GCA_964245715.1 uncultured Acidobacteriaceae bacterium
CTTATGGTTCGTGCTGCGCCGCATCCAACGCCCGCGTCCACGCGCCGGACGCGATGATTGTGAGTATCGGCAAGAAACAGGTTACCCGCCGAGTCAAACGCGAGACCCGTGGGGGTATCGAGCACTGCCGCTGTAGCCGGCCCCCCATCGCCGGCAAAGCCCTGGATCCCGCCTCCGGCCATCAGCATCAACGGGCTCGTGCCGTTACCGACCGCAAGCACCTGGTGGGTCGCTGCATCCGCGTACACCAGCAAGCCTTGCGAGTTGAACGCAAGCGCAACCGGTAACCCCGCGAGCGCATAGGTCGTGATGATGCCGGTCACTGCATCCACCCGCCGGATGCGGTGGTTATGGGTGTCGGCGATGTAGAGGTCGCCCGAGCCATCCAGTGCCAGCGCGCTCGGCGAGTCCAGCATCGCAGCGATCGCCGGCCCCAGGTCGCCGCCATAGCCCTGGGTGCCAGTGCCCGCAACGATGCTCAGAACACCAGTGGAGCTAAGCCGCCGGACAATTTGGTTTCTGGTCTCTGCAAAATACAGGTTGCCGGCGAGGTCGTAAGCAACGCTCGACGGCAGTAGAAGCGGGGTGTTCGGAGCTTGTCCGGCGAAACTGCGGCAGGACAGCACAAGGAGCAGCGCCAGACAAAGGCGCGCCACGGTGCGGAATGGGGTGGTGGCGCTCTGCTTGCCCACGGTCTCCGCTCAAACTATGATCTCGTGAGCGAATCATAGCAGGAGGCAAGTCTTTTCGCGCAGCATAAGCCCGAGGCGACGCGGCCGCGTCCAATCAGCACTACGATCACCAGAGAGGAACGTCCCCTATGTCGAACTCTGCAGTGCTTCCCTTTCCCTGCTTCCAGCGAGGCGCGGACGGCATCGCCAGCAGCAGGCTCTCTTCGGCGGACGACCGCGCGTCGTGGGCTCACTCCAGCAAGGTGCCAGAGGTCGTCTTCGGCTTTTGGATTATCAAGATCGCCGCAACCACGATGGGCGAGACCGGCGGCGATGCGCTGTCGATGTCACTGCATCTCGGCTACGCCCTCAGCACACTCATCCTCTTCCTGCCCTTCATCGTGCTGGTCGCGGCGCAGATCCGAGCGAATACCTTCAACCGCTTCCTCTATTGGGGCGTCATCGTTGCAACCACCCTCGCCGGTACAACCATGGCCGACTTCTGCGATCGCTCGCTCGGCATCGGCTATGCCGGCGGTTCGGCGCTACTCTTCGCGTTGGTCCTCACCACCCTCACGCTGTGGCGCGGTACGCAGGGGTCCGTCTCGGTCAACCACATCACTTCGCCGAAGGTGGAAGCCTTCTACTGGGCGACAATCCTGTTCTCAAATACCCTGGGGACCGCGCTGGGCGATTGGGTCTCGGATTCAGGGCCGGGTTTCGTAGGCGGCGTCCTCATCTTCTCCGGTGCGATCGCAATCATCGCGGCGCTATACTTCTTCACGAAGATCTCGCACACCTTCCTCTTCTGGGCCGCGTTCATCCTCACCCGGCCGCTGGGTGCAACCCTGGGCGACACCCTGACGAAGCCCCATGCCGATGGCGGATTGAACCTCAGTCGCTTCCTCTCAACCGGTGTCATCGCCGTCTTCATGATCGCCTGCATTTTGCTCCTCCCGCAGCGCGCCGGAGAACATCCAGGCGCGGATAAAGCCTGACGCATGTGCAACTTCGCTGCGCAGCACGTCATCTAGCTAAGGGTATAAGTCTCAAGGAGTGTGCGATGGAACGGATGCGGTTGGTTGCAGTAGTTGCGGTGATGGCGGTCGGACTGGGTTCAGGATGCAGCAAGAAAGCTCCCGCGCCAGCCGCATCCTCGCCGAGCAAATACACGCAGGATGCAGTTGCCGCGGGTGGGACGCTCAACTCCGATGGCTCCGTCACAAACGTGAATGGAACCGTCACCGAGCCAAACGGAACCGTGCTCCCGGGAAACACAAACCCCGCAACCTCCGGTTCAACCGGCGTCGCCCCGGCCGCATCGGCCACGGGAGTACCTTCCGGCCCGCCACCGGCTGCTGCCTCCACGAATGCACCCGAAAATGCCAGCCAACCGGCTCCCATCGAGCGCGTTGCACCGCCCGTGCGGACCGCTCCAGCAGGTACCTCCGTCACGATCCGCACCAACGAGGAGATCTCCTCGAAAGGTGACAATGTAGGTCAGCGGTTCACCGGCGTGCTCGAGCGGCCCGTCGTCAGCCATGGTACGGTCGTCTTTGAGCGTGGCACACCCGTCGCAGGCGAGGTGGTCGACGAAAAGAATAAAGGCGAGTTCAAGGGCGCTGGCGAGATCGCCATCGTGCTCACCGCGATCGGCAAGGAGCCCGTCAAGACGAGTGAGTACGTGCAGGTCGACAAGGGCCGAGGCAAACGGACAGCCGGGTTCATCGGCGGCGGCGCTGGTCTAGGCGCGATCATCGGTGGAATCGCCGGCGGGGGGCGCGGCGCGCTCATCGGCGGAGCCGCAGGTGCCGGCGCAGGCACTGTCGGTAGCACCACCGGAAGCAAAAACGTCGTCATCCGGCCAGAGTCCGTCATCACCTTCCGTCTGCGCGAAGCGGTCTCACGCTAACCAGATCCGCTGGCCCAATTGAGGCGGGTTCCTCCCGAGCCCGCCCTTTACCCGCGTAGACTGAAGGCATGAAGTTGTCGCCCATTTTCATGCTCTCTGCCACCGCGCCCGCGCACTTCCCCCCTGAATCCAAGACCTATGGCGCGCCCGAAATTGCCTTCCTCGGCCGCTCGAACGTGGGCAAGAGCTCGCTCATCAACGCGCTCCTCGGCTCAAAGCAGGCCCATACTTCTTCCACCCCGGGCCGTACCCGCGCCATCAACTTCTTCGCCCTGCACGAGCCCAACAAAACGAAACCTGCCATCATCTTCGCCGACCTTCCTGGCTACGGTTACGCCAAGATCTCGAAATCCATCTCCAGCGAGTGGCCCCTCTTTATCGAGCCCTATCTTGCCGAACGCGAGACCCTCGCGCTCGGTGTCTGCCTCGTCGACACCAATATCCCGCCCCAGGCCTCCGACACCACGCTCATCCGGTTCTTTCAGCAAATGCAGCGCCCCTACCTCGTGGTCGGCACTAAGTCCGATCGCATCTCCTCGAACAAGCTCCAACAGTCCCTCGCCGCCCTCCGGAAAACTCACGAAATCGCTGAAGTCCTTCCCGTCTCAGCCGAAAAAGGCACTGGAATCAAGGAGCTCTGGTCAAGACTCATGGTCACAGCGGACTAGACCAGCAAGCAAAAAGGCGGCCGATCTCTCAGCCGCCTCTCGTACTTGCCAGTCTTCCTTCGCGCAACCCTTCCGGCAGCACCTAATCGCCGTAGTACTCAAGCCCGAGATGCGTTATCAGCTCCTGGCCCATAATGTGCCGCAGCGTGTTCTTCAGCTTCATCGACTGAATAAACAGATCGTGCTCAGGGTAAACTCCCTTCGCACTATCCGGAGCCTTGAAGTAGAAGCTCAGCCACTCCTGAATGCCCAGGCCCCTCAGCGTGCTCGTACGCGCCGCCAGGTCCATAAACAACACCAGGTCCAACGCTAGCGGCGCCGCTAGAATCGAGTCGCGACAAAGGAAGTCCACCTTGAGCTGCATCGGATACCCGAGCCAGCCGAAGATGTCGATATTGTCCCAACCCTCTTTGTTGTCACCACGCGGCGGATAATAGTTGATCCGAACCTTGTGATACAGATCCTTATAAAGCTCCGGGTAAAGCTCCGGCTGCAGAATGATGTCGAGCACGCCGAGCTTCGACTCTTCCTTGGTCTTGAACGACTCCGGATCGTCGAGCACTTCACCGTCCCGGTTGCCCAGAATATTGGTCGAGTACCAGCCCGCCACGCCCAGCATCCGCGTCTTGAACGCCGGCGCAAGCACCGTCTTAATAAAGGTCTGTCCGGTCTTGAAGTCCTTGCCGCAGATCGGTGCGTTCATCTGTTTCGAAAGTTCATTCAACGCAGGAATATCGACTGTCAGATTCGGCGCTCCGTTCGCGAACGGAATCCCTTCTTTCAGCGCCGCCCAGGCATACATCATCGACGGCGTGATCCCGGGATCGTCATCGACCAGCCCCTTCTCGAAAGCGTCAAGCGTCTGGTGCACCGCCGTCTGCTCCATAAAGATCTCGGTCGAGCCGCACCAGATCATCACCTGGCGATCGGTCTTGGTCTTGAACTCGGCAATGTCGTTGCGAATCTGGTTTGCGAGATCGCATTTGTTCTTGCCAACCTTGACCTTCTTCGGCGTCAACCGCTTCACATAATGCTGGTCAAACACGGCAGGCATCGGCTCGATCGATTCAAGAAATGGCCGAATCGTCTCCAACGTCTCGCGATCGAGAACCTCAGCCGTCTTCGCCGCGTCGTACAGATTGCCGCCGAAAATATCCCAGCCCGTAAAGACGAGATCATCAAGCGGCGCAATATCGACAAAATTCTTGATCAACGGTGAGTTGCCGTCAGTGCGTTTGCCGAGCCGGATGTGGCCCATCTGCGTCAGCGAGCCAATTGGCTTCGCCATACCGCGACGAACGGCTTCGACGCCTGCAATAAGGGTGGTGGCGACGGCTCCCATGCCGGGGATCATGATGCCGAGTTTTCCTGTGTGGGGCTTGATGCTGGCCGCCGGGTTGAAGGCGACTTCGGGCGTGGACATTCTTTTCGACCCTTCTGATGGAGCGATTTGTTCCGTGTTGCGGACTCTCTAGTGTCCCATACCAAACGATGTGGGTACAAATGCCACGCTCGCGTAAAATGGGCACACACGCAAAATCTTCTCTTGGAGGTCCGGGTTTGGCGGCGAACGGGTTATGGTTTGAGGAGAGGCCGGGTGCCGTGCGCACTGCAGCGAAATGGTTCTTTCTGCTGCTGGTCTGCGCCTATTTTGGATTTTGCTATGGATCGCACCCCAGCTTTCTTGACCTGAAGCTGTATACCCAGGGCCAGGCCGGGCTGCCGTATCAATATCGCATTCTCCCGATGTATATCTTTCGCGCTTTGCTGCGGGTGCCGCTGGTCTTGAAGCTCGCCGCCCATGTTCCGCCGCTTGGAAATGACCCGTACCGGCTGATCATGGCAGGCATCGGCTTCGCCGGAATGCTGGGTGCGCTCCTCGCGACCAGGGGCACTCTCACCCGCCTGACCGGCGATCGCGTCTACAGCTTCTGGGCCGCGCTCCTGCTCGCTTTCATGGCCCTCGTCGATCTCGCCTCTTCCTGGGATAACCCCTTCACCACACCCTACGACGTTCCCTCGCTGATGTTTTTCGCCCTTTGCATCTACCTCGTGCTCCGGCGCAGCTGGTGGGTTTACTACCCGATCTTCGTGCTCGCCGTCTTCAACCGCGAAACCGCCTGCTTCATCACCGTCTTCTTCGCAGTCTGGGAGTGGGTGCGGCTCGAGCAGCTCGGCACCACCGTCGCCAGGCGCTTGCAGTGGATCGTCCCGAACGTCTCAATGCAGACCCTCATCTGGATCGCCATCAAGGTCTGGCTGGCCCACCACTTCGCCGGAAATCCCACCGAGAAGACGGCAGAGCACGCCAACGGCCTCTTCCTGACCCACTTCACCTACAACCTGAAGGAGCTATTCAAGGTCTTCCAGTGGCCCTTGTACGCCAGCATCTGCGGATTCTCACTGCCATTCCTCTGGCTCCAGCGCCGCTGGATTCAGTGTCGAGGCTTGGCGCTCGCGCTTGCAGTCATCCTGCCGCTGTCGTTCATAGGACTGATAATCGTAGGCGTCATCGTTGAAATCCGGATCTTCTCCGAGTGGATCGCACTGGTCTCTGTCGCCGTCGCACTCATCCTCTTCCACCGATTCCGGCCGGTGCAGGGCTAATCCAGGCGAACCCACCATTGACCTGCCCAGACATCTGCTTCTTGCCTAAGCTTCGCTCGTCCGAACCCGATTCTTCCAGTGCGAATAAAGAAAATAAACAAACGCCAGCAAAATCACCGCTTCAACCCCATGGTGGAAGCGTTCGAAAAATGACTTGAACCGCGGATCGGTCGAGAACTTGTCTCCCAGCTTCATGCCCAGCAGCGCCAGCGCGTAGCACCAGGGCCATGATCCAATAAAGGTGTAAACATGAAAGCGCACCTGGTTCATCTTCGCAATCCCCGCCGGCAGGGCGATAAACGTGCGAATGATTGGGAGCAGGCGTCCGACCAGCACCGTAATCGAACCGTACTTATGGAAGAACTTCTCGGCCAGATCCAGGTCGCGTCCACTCAGCAAGACATACTTGCCATAACGTTCGATCAACGGCCGCCCGCCCCTTGCACCAATCCAGTAGGCCGGAATCGAGCCCAGATTCGCGCCGATCGAGCCGATCGTCGCAAGCAGAATCAGTTGCAGCTGATTATGCGCCAGGGCGTATCCCGCTACCGGCATGATGACTTCAGAAGGAATCGGAATGCACGCCGACTGAATAGCCATCAGGACGAGGACACCGGCGTACCCGGTCGCTGTGATAATGCCGACAAGCGCGGCGAAGATTTTCTGAGACATATTGTTTTCGGGCTTCAGCGTCAGTATATCGGGCGTCCTCCTGAAAAGGGTTTGCTAGGATGAGAAGTTGAGGAGAACTGATCCGAATGGCTGAGTTTATTGCACCGCGTAACGAAGTTCCGGAGGCTGAAACCACACGAAAGGTCATCGCGACTATTCCCCCCGACCGAGCGACCGCCGTGTTTGGCGATGAACCGCGTGTCCGGCAAAGCGGCCCGGTCGCGGTGGCGAGTCCGGTTGCCGTCGAGACAATGCCCTCATCCACCCGGCCGGTGGCGATCGATGATCCCAAGAAACACGACCACGCACCGCCTCCCGTCAAACGCCAGATCGTTTGCTTCAGCTTCTATAAAGTCATGCCAGAGTGGCGCCGACTGCCAGCGGAAGAGAAAGCCGCCCACAAAGCTGCCTTCGCCGAAGTCCTCACCAAGTGGAATAAACCCGGCGAGTTCCTCTCGCTCACCTACTCCACCATTGGCACGCGCGGCGACTGCGATATGTGCCTCTGGTCGATCGGCTACGCAGTCGACGAACTCAACAAGATGCGCAGCGAACTCATGGCCACCCCGCTCGGAGGCTATCTCAGCTCGCCCCACAACTTCCTCGCCATGACCAAGCGTTCGCAATATCAGATCGACCGGCCGGACGAAAGCGAAGGCGAAGGTCGAGGCGCGATCCGGCCAGGCGGCCAGAAGTACATCTTCATCTATCCGTTCTGGAAGACGCGCCCTTGGTATCTGCTCTCCCCCGCAGAACGCAAGCGCCTCATGGACGAGCACATCCGCATCGGCCTCATGTATCCGCGCGTTAAGCTCAACACAACCTACTCTTTCGGCATCGACGACCAGGAGTTTGTCGTTGCCTTCGAGACCAACTTCCCGGAAGACTTCCTCGACCTCGTCCAGCAACTCCGCGAGACCGAGATCTCTCTCTACACCCTGCAGGACACGCCCATCTTCAGCTGCGTCCGCCTGCCCGCAAAAGAGATGCTCGACCGCCTCGGCTAGACTTCACCCTCTATCGTTCATCAAAGGGGATTTGCCTCGCTCACCCGCGAACCGCAAGTCCCCATCTTTAGAAGTCTTTTCTGCTAAGAACACGTGTTCCGAGCGAGCCTAGATCGCCGGCCCGTAGGCAGCCATCATGTCTCCAAGCGCAATCGAAAGACGCCCATATCGTCCGGCGTGGCTGGTCTCGTACAACGCCAGAATCCGCTGGCGCATAAGGAAGTATGTGCTTGCGGCTTCCTGTACGAAAAACGGGCTGGTCGCCTTTCCATAACCAAACCAGAGGCTTCTTTGGATCTTGCCGACTGCCCGGCGCAGCGCCACACCCTCGCGACGCATCCGCTCTCCAACCACGATGCTCTCGTCCCGGTTCCACTGTTCGGCGAAAGCTGCCAGCTGGATCAGAATGTCGGCATTGGCCTTCATCCGCTGCAAGCCCTGCTCCCCACCGATCAGCTGCCACATCTCATCGGTCTCGATCGAGAGCTGACCCTTGGTCGGCTCAAGGTAGTCAAGCGCGATCTTCCGGATGCCAGTCATCGGCACCTCTTCCAGGCGCTCCACCAGTTCAACCCACGAAGTAGACGAGAGGCGTCTCTGCTTGCTCGAAGCCTGGACGTACAGCAGCCCTACTACCAGAGAAACGACCGAAAGTGTCAGTACGAAGCTCATAAGTGGTATCGCTTTCCGTTACTGAGATCGTAGTCCAGCCTTTCGTGCGCGGCAAGAAGATAAGCTTGGATTTCTGGAGAAAGTTGCGCTCGCTCCCTCTCCGGTAACCAGAAAGTAACACTCCAGAAGACCAACACAGCCAGATACGTGAACATTCTTACGTGATCAAGCACGATAAAATCACGATTCCAGCCCAATGCGGTGTGACCCACATCTCCTAGCAGCGAAATAAACGCCCATAGAAATAGTCCCTGGCCGATCGCGAAAACCTGGCTGCGCCAGCGCAGCCCCAGCCGGTTGGCCGCGGTCAGCATCGCCAGAAAAAGGCCGCAGGTCATCAGCGCCGTGAACACGGTCACCCGCGTGTCCCAAAGATCCAGGCCCTTCGACTGGGAAGGCCCGAGCTCAAAAGCCAGGATGGCTGCCACCAACAAGCCGACCGCCCCGAAGATCAGGAACGACTTCCTGGCCTCCAACACCCAGCGACCCGTCGGACGAAGCACGTTCCGTCCGATCTCAACAATGAGCGCAACTTGAAAGAGATAATTGCCGAATCCCGTGATCCAGTAGGCCAGAAAATAAGCGTGTTTCGTGCCATACCGAAGCACAAAGAAAAGCAGGACGGTACGAAACACCTCAGAAGCGACGAAGAACGAAAAGACCGGAAACTCCCGCGCCCGCTTGCGTAGAAACAGGATGAGCAGAAGGGCGGCGTGGCCCAGAAGCGACGCCGCCCATAGGGCATTATCCAAGACGGAGAGTCTCATAAAATCTGTTTCACTCGTCCCTCATTATGCGCCAAGGTAGGCGATCACAGTGGAAACAAGAATGGAAAAAGTGCTCGCAGCAACAACCTGCGGATGAGGATTGCAGCCAGTCTGGTCGGCACGAACGGCGGGAACGGCGGCAACAGTGAGGGCAGCAATGAGAGCGAACGAACGGATGGACTTCTGCATGGGGAATCTCCTAAAGCGCAGTGGCGCCTGCCAAAAGGTTAGTTCACTTCCTCGCTTTTCCACCGATTTTTGTGCAACCCCTTTTTGCAAACTTCGAAGTCTCGCCTAAGTCCCTCTATATGAACCGCCGCCAGGATAGCTCGCCGCTTTGTGTTCATGCCATCATCTCTCATGTCCAACGCAAAGACACCCCGAACTGAAGCCGTTCTTCGCAACACCAGCAAGGGAGTAACCGGCGCAAGAGCTCGAAAGATCGCCGCCTCCGAACCAGCTTCGCCAAAGCAAAAACCCGGCAAAACTAAGAAGCCTCTTGCCCCCGAACGTATCGGCGCCATCCTCGACGCGCTGGCAAAGACCTACCCCGACGTCGTATGTGCGCTCAACCATCGCAGCGCGTGGGAGCTGACCGTAGCGACGATCCTCTCGGCGCAATGCACCGATGCGCGCGTCAACCTGGTCACGCCCGCCCTCTTCAAGACCTACCCAACTCCCATAGATCTCGCCAACGCCTCCCTCCCCGAGATTGAGGAACTGATTCGCACCACCGGGTTCTTCCGCAATAAAGCCAAATCCATCCAGGGTGCCGCCAAGGCCGTCGTCGAGGAGTTCGGTAACAAGGTTCCACAAACCATGGACGAGATGCTTCGCCTTCCAGGCGTCGCGCGCAAAACCGCCAACGTCGTCCTCGGCAGCTGGTACGAGATCGCGGTCGGAGTCGTCGTCGACACGCACGTCCTAAGACTCTCCCGCCGCCTCGAACTCACCCGCAACACCGCACCCGAGAAGGTTGAGCAGGATCTCATGAAGATCATCCCCCAGGATCGATGGATCGCCTTCTCGCACGAACTGATCCATCACGGACGACAGATCTGCGTGGCCCGCACCCCGAAGTGCGCCGACTGCTCCCTTGAAACGCTCTGCAACTCCTCAGACAAAACCTGGAGCTCGCACAGCGGATAACTATGCGTCGCTTAGGCCGCTTCTCCAGTCGCAGCAACCTTCAATCGATCGCATGCTACCCCCCACTGCACCCTCCACTCCATGACTCTGCTGCTTCCTTGGAATTCCATAGGGCTTCGTCGCCACAAACAAGCACTTCTTTTCGCGAACCCAACTAGGCAACTCAGCCCTGATAGCTGCTAGAGTTATCGCGTTCGGCTTTCTGACCTTCATGAACAATCTCACCTACTTGCCGATCGTGATCCTGCTCCTCGGCGGCCTTGGCTTCGCCACCGCCCCCCTCGGCCTCGCATGGCTCTGGGCACGAAAGTTCTCGCGCAACAAGCCCGGCCCCACGAAGAACCAGGTCTACGAGTGCGGCCTCGAATCCACCGGCGATGGCTGGACCCAGTTCAAACCCGCCTACTATCTCTATGCGCTCGTCTTCCTCATCTTCGATGTCGAAGCCGTCTTCCTGCTGCCGTTCGCCGTCGCCTTCGCTCACTTTTCATTGGCTGAATGTGTCGCCATGCTGGTGTTCTTGCTTTTACTCGTGGAAGGCTTAGTATGGGCGTGTCAGAAGCACGTCCTCACCTGGACGTAACCGGACCGCATCACCCATAAACAGGCGCCAACAGCGCCGAGGCACGGCTCGATGAACGAGAAGCTCCGAGAAGAGGTCGCGCGGCAGGGTGTGGTCGTTACATCTCTCCAGGAAATCTACAACTGGGGACGCAAAAGCTCGCTCTGGCCCCTCAACTTCGGCCTCGCCTGCTGCGCCATCGAGATGATCGCCACCACCATGGCGCGCTACGATCTCGCACGCTTCGGCGCCGAAGTCTTCCGTCCCTCGCCCCGCCAGGCCGACCTCATGATCGTCTCCGGAACCGTCACCAAGAAGATGGCACCCGTCGTCGTACGCCTCTACAACCAGATGCCCGAGCCCAAATACGTCATCGCCATGGGCGCCTGCGCCATCTCCGGCGGACCCTTCAGCGCCGGCTACAACGTCCTCAAAGGAATCGACCGCTGCATCCCGGTCGACGTCTATATTCCCGGCTGCCCACCCCGCCCCGAAGCCCTCATCGACGCTTTCCTCATGCTGCAGCGCCAGATCGAAGCCCAGAGCCTCACCGGCAAAGACCGTCCGCGTCACCTCAATGCCGCACAACCCAGCGAGTTTCCCATTCCCGAAATGGGCCCGCACAACCTCGTCCCCATGCCGAATCGCGACGGCTGGCAGGAACGCCTCGTCAACATCACTCTCCCCAACGGCAAGCTCTCCGAGGAAACTTCGCACGGATGAATCTAGAATTGCTGAAGCTTGAACTCGAAGAGAACCACCCCGGCGCAACGTTGGAGATCATCCCCAACGGCAGCCCCTCCGGCCAGCACTCGCTTCTCCTCGATCACCTCCACGCACCCGCCATTGCTTTCTACCTGCGCGACCACGCCTCTACCCGCTTCGATCACTGCTCAAACGTCACCGGTGTCGACTGGCCTCTCAAAACCGTCAGCGCCAAGGTCAAAGTGAAGCGCGAAATAGACGGCGTCGAGAAAGAAGTCGAAGAGCTCGAGACGACCACGTCCGGCAACTACCTCGAGGCCGTCTACCACCTCTTCTCGACCACCGCCGAACCCAAAGACAGACCATCCCCACTCGTCCTGCGTATGCGCACTCAAGATCGCGCCGAGAACAACCGCCTACCCTCGCTTACCCCCATCTGGCGCGCCGCCGAATACCAGGAGCGCGAGATCTTTGACCTCTACGGCATCCACTTCGACGGCCACCCCGATCTTCGCCGCTTGCTCATGTGGGAGGAGTACGAAGACCATCCCATGCGCCGCGACTACATCAATCCCGACCCCGAAGAAGAGGCCGTCTCGCTTGCCGACTTCATGGTCCGGCGCGCCGCCCAGGGGGTAGCATGAGCCCACTCGCCGCCCACCCGCAACAGCTCTTTAGCGAACCAGACCTCCT
>CAXTNM010000062.1:23386-27787 GCA_964245715.1 uncultured Acidobacteriaceae bacterium
GGCCATCGATGAAGGCCACGAGAAGCAGCTGCTTGAGCTCTCCATGGGCCCGCATCACCCGTCCACCCACGGCGTCTTCCGCATGAACGTGGTGCTCGACGGCGAGAAAGTCGTGCGCCTCAAGCCCGTCTTCGGCTACCTTCATCGCAACCACGAAAAGATCGCCGAGACCGAATCCTACCTCGGTAACATGCCCTACACCGACCGCCTCGACTACATCTGCTCGCTCACCAACAACTGGGCCTATGCCATCTCGGTCGAGACCCTCGCCGGCATCAAGGTTCCGGAGCGCGCCGAGTACGTCCGTGTCATCACCGCCGAGCTCACCCGCCTGCAGAATCACGCCTGCCTTGTCGGCTTCCTCATGCAGGATATGGGCGCCAGCGGCACCCCCCTCATGTACGCCTTCCGCGAGCGCGAAAACATCCTCGACCTCTTCGAATCGCTCACCGGCTCGCGCATGATGTGCGACTACATGCGCTTCGGCGGATGCCGCGTCGACCCCTCGCCGGCCTGGCTCACGCAAGCCCAGAAGATCGTCGACCGGTTTCCCGGATTCCTCGACGAGTTTGAAAACCTCCTCGCTACCAACGAGATCCTCATGGCCCGCACCCAGGGCGTCGGCGTCGTCACCCGCGAGCAGGCCATCAACGCCGGCATCACCGGTCCCATGGCCCGCGCCTCCGGCCACAACTACGACATCCGCAAAGTCGACCACTACGGCATCTACGACCGCTTCCCCTTCCGCGTCCCGCTCGGCGACCACGGCGACGTCTACGACCGCTACATGATCCGCATCCTCGAGATGCGCGAGTCGCTCACCATCCTCAACCAGGCCCTGCGCGAAATCCCCGCCGGCCTCATCCAGGATCCCGCCACCAAGCTTCGCGGCTTCCGCCCCAAGCCCGGCGAAGCCTACGGCCGCATCGAGTCACCCAAAGGCGAGCTCGGCTTCTACCTCATCAGCGACGGCTCGCCCAACCCTTACCGCTACCGCGTCCGCCCGCCCAGCCTCATCAATCTCACCCTCCTCGAAGACATGTGCCTCGGCCGCAACGTCGCCGACATCGTCATCATCCTCGGCTCGATCGACATTGTCCTCGGTGAGGTGGACCGCTAATGCTAGGCTCCGGCATCCTCAAAGGCCTTACCGAAACCGCACGCAACTTCATCGGAAGCTACTTCGAAAAGGACCGTCTCACCACCGTCCAGTTCCCCGAAGAGCGCCTCCCGATCATGGAAAACGCGCGCGTCTTTCCCTTCCTCGTCTACGACGGCACCGACCCCGAAGCCGGCCTGCGCTGCGTCTCCTGCCAGATCTGCGAAAAAGAGTGTCCCCCCAAGTGCATCACCATCGAGAAGTCCAAGGATAAAAAACCTGACGCTGTCGGCAAGCCCCAGTTCTACCCCGATGTCTTCAACATCGACATCTCCGTGTGCATGAGCTGCCAGATCTGCGTCGAGGTCTGCCCCTTCGAAGCCATCAAGATGGACACCGCCTTCGAGCTCTCGACCACCGACCGCTACGGCGGCCTGCTCATGCGCAAGCAACAACTCTACCGCTCGAACGCGTACTACAACGAGATCCACCCCACCGAAGCCCACGCCGTAGACGAAGCCCGCGCCGCCGCAGAGCTCAAAGCCAGGCAAGCCGCCGAAGCCAAAGCCTCCACCAAAACCATACCCCCACCAAACTGATAACTGATAACTGATAACTGATAACTGATAACTGATAAATCATCGAACCATCTCCACCCAGACCCACTCCACGAGCGAACGACCTCTCACCCCAATGCCTCAAACCACCGCCTTCAAACTCGACCAGATCTTCGTCCTCCTGAAGCACGCAATCCTCTCTTACATCCCCGCACCCGTCAACCCGCTCGCCTCAGCCATTCTCTCCGTCATCCCCATCCTGCTCGTCTTCCCGCTCCTCTTCGCCATCACCACCGTCCTCGAGCGCAAAGGTCTCGGCCGCATCCAGAATCGCCTCGGCCCCAACCGCACTGGCCCCTTCGGCTTCCTGCAGCCCATGGCTGACGGCATCAAGTCCCTCACCAAGGAAGACATCGTCCCCCGCGACGCCGATCACCTCGTCCACCTCTGCGCCCCCATCGTTATCGTGATCGCGTCCTTCCTCGGCTTCGCCGTCATCCCTATCGGCCGCAACATGGTCGCCGCCAACCTCGACTCCGCGCTGCTCTACTTCTTCGCCATCGGCTCGCTCATGGAAGTCGCTGTCTTCATGGCCGGCTGGTCGAGCAAAAGCAAATACTCGCTTCTCGGCGCCATGCGCGCCATCGCTCAGATGATCTCCTACGAGATGCCCCTCGTGCTCTCATCGGTCGTCGTCATCATGGCTGCCGGCTCCCTCTCGACCGTCGACATCGTCGCCGCGCAATCCGGCTACATCGGCATCTTTCCCCACTGGTACGTCTTCACCCCCTGGGGCATCGTCGGCTTCATCCTCTTCATGATCGCCGCCTGCGCCGAAGCCAACCGCAGCCCCTTCGACCTCCCCGAAGGCGAATCCGAGATCATCGCCGGCTACTACATCGAATACTCCGGCTTCAAATTTGCCCTCTTCTTCCTCGGCGAATATCTCGGCATGTTCGCCACCAGCGGCCTCGCCATCACCCTCTTCCTCGGCGGCTGGACCGCACCCCTCTCGTTCCTCACCTTCATCCCCTCCTACCTCTGGTTCTTCCTCAAACTCCTCGCGCTCATCTGCGGATTCATCTGGGTTCGCGGCACCATGCCCCGTCTCCGCATGGACCAGCTCATGAACTTCGCCTGGAAGTTCATGCTGCCCATGGCTCTCATCAACATCGTGGTCGCTGGCGCCTGGCACTTTATGCCTCCCGGCATCATCCGCTGGGTCACGCTCGCCCTCGTCCTTGCCGCCTCCTGGGCTCTACTCGGCCGCGGCCTCGGCCAGAAAGTCCGTTACGCAGCCCGCACCTACCGCTACGCCACCTAACGCCCCTTGTGTCATTCCCGGAGGAAATCTGCTTCTTGTAACTGTTCCGCTTACCAATGAAGTTCGTCATCCTGAGCGAAGCGAAGAACCCTGTATTTGTATTTTGCTTTTGCTGAAAACAAGCTCGACTGCGTTATAAAGTTTCTGACTCCAATCACGCGCTCCACCCGCTCTGAACGAAAGCACGAATGACGATCGTCTTCCTCATCCTCGCCGCCATCACCCTCTTCGGCACCGCCGCCGCGATGAGCCTCAAGAATCTCGTCCACTCCGTCCTCGCCCTCATGCTCGGGCTTCTCGGCCTCGCCCTCATCTTCCTCCAGCTCGGAGCCCAGTTCGTCGGCTTCACCCAGGTCATCGTCTACGTCGGCGCCGTCGCTATCCTCGCCATGTTCGCCATCATGATGACCCGCAGCGCCAATCAGGAGCGCCTCGACAAACCCTCCTCAGCCCTCTCCGGCATCGTCATCGCCCTTCTCGTCTTCGCTCTCCTCGCCTGGTCCTTCCTCCACGGCATCCATCCGCAAACGCAGACCGCACAACCCACCGCCTCCGTCCAGCAAATCGGCGAAGCGCTCATGCATCGCTTCGCCGTACCGCTCGAAATCATCGGCCTGCTCCTCACCGCAGCCCTCATCGGCGCAGGCGTCATCGCTCTCGACGAACGCGAAGGAGTCCGAGAGTGAACCCGCTTACCCTCTGCCTCCTGCTCTCATCCCTCCTCTTCGCCATCGGCCTCGCTGGCGCGCTCACCCGCCGCAACGCCATCCTCGTCCTCATCGGCATCGAGCTGATGCTCAACGCCGCCAACCTCAACTTCATCGCTTTCTGGCGCTACGGCCCCAACCCCCAGGCCCTCACCGGGATTCTCTTCACCCTCTTCTCCATCTCCGTCGCCGCCGCCGAAGCCGCCGTCGGCCTCAGCATCATCCTCGCCGCCTACCGCAAGTTCCGCACCACCGACCTGGACCACCTCAACGCCCTCAAGGGATGACCGACCTCATGCGAATCCCACAGCAATCCAACCACGGAGCCAGATGACCACGGAAACAGCCTTCATCGTCCGCTATCTCTGGCTCATCCCCGCCCTGCCGCTCTTCGCCGCAGGCCTCAGCGCCCTGCTCAAGCAGCGCTTCCGCACCCCCTCCGCCGCGCTTGCCATCGGCTCGATGGCCGCTTCCTTCCTCCTCGCCGTCGCCGCACTCACCCACGTCCTCAGCCAACGCGCCCACTCCCTCCCTACCCTCGAAGTCGTCAACTTCACCTGGCTTCAATTCGGCAACCAGTCCCTCCAGCTCGGCTGGATCCTCAATCCCCTCACCGCCCTCATGCTGGTCATGGTCACCTTCGTCGGTCTGCTCATCTTTATCTACAGCGCCGGCTACATGGCGCACGACGAAAACTTCACCCGCTTCTTCACC
>CAXTNM010000062.1:27797-29126 GCA_964245715.1 uncultured Acidobacteriaceae bacterium
GTATTTGTATTCGTGCTCATTGAAACCATACACAGTACTGCGCTCAAGCAGACGACTGGGACAAGACCTGGTCAACAGACAGCGTCTCCAGCAATCGATGCTTAGCCAAGTCGATGAGGAACGTCTACTGCGCCTTGATATCCGACGACTGAGGCTCACGCTGCTCTTTAGCCAATTGAGAAGTAGCGCCGAGCTGTAGCCAATACTACTATGTACATGATACTTCTCAGAATGGTGTCATGCCGGGTGGGGACGGGAAGCGGATGTACGTCTCCAACTCCCTGCTCTCGCTGTTCATGTGCTGGGAGATCGTCGGCCTCACCTCCTACCTGCTCATCGGCTTCTGGTTTCACAAGCCCGAAGCCGCCGCCGCCGCCAAGAAAGCCTTCCTCGTCACCCGCATCGGCGACCTCCCCTTCTTCCTCGGCATGATGTGGCTCTACTCCGCTACCGGCACCCTGCTCTTCTACAACCACGGCGCCGGAGCCCTCGAAACCTCCGCGCTTTCACACCTCCTCTACCACGTCGGCCCCTTCGTCGCCTCCACCGCCATCGCGCTGCTCATCTTCTCGGGAGCCGCCGGAAAATCCGGCCAGCTCCCCCTGCACGTCTGGCTCCCCGACGCCATGGAAGGCCCCACGCCGGTCTCCGCACTCATCCACGCAGCCACCATGGTCGCCGCCGGCGTCTTCCTCGTCGCCCGCTGCTATCCCCTCATGGCCGAAGGCCATGTCGCCCTGAATGTCGTCACCTGGATCGGCGCGCTCACCGCCGTCTTTGGCGCCCTCTCCGCCGTCGCCCAGTTCGACATCAAGCGCATCCTCGCCTACTCCACCGTCTCGCAGCTCGGCTACATGATGATGGGCCTTGGCACTGGCGGCGTGTCCGTCGGCATCTTCCACCTGCTCACCCACGCCTTCTTCAAGGCGCTGCTCTTCCTCGGCGCCGGCTCCGTGATCCACGGCTGCGGCGGCGAACAGGATCTCCGCCATCTCGGCGGACTCCGCAAGCTCATGCCTGTCACATTCGTGACGTACACAATCGGGATGCTCGCCCTCAGCGGCTTTCCGCTCTTCTTCTCCGGCTTCTGGAGCAAGGACGAGATCCTTCACGCTGCCCACCTCTGGCAGCCCTCGCAGATCCCTTTCTACCTCGGCGTCTTCGGCGCGCTCCTCACCGCCTTCTACATGACGCGCCAGCTCTACTACGTCTTTGCCGGCTCCTCACGCCTCCCACTTCCGACCGAAATCGATGCACACCATCACGCCACTCTCAACAACCACGACCACGCCCCCGCCCCGCACGAATCCCCGGCGATCATGACCATCC
>CAXTNM010000063.1:0-29104 GCA_964245715.1 uncultured Acidobacteriaceae bacterium
CATCTTCCAAAAGCTTGCGCGGCTTTGTTCACGTATCTCTGGGACAGCACACTAGGGCTAATAAATCAACTTAGCTTCACCAGCATCTTGCCGGAGTTCTCTCCCGTGAAGAGCTTCAAGAACGCTGCCACTGCATTCTCAATGCCTTCATCGACGGTCTGAGCCGAGACAACTTGTTTCGTCGCAATCCACTCGGTCATCTCCTTTAGAAAAGTTGGCATCGCACTGAAGTGATCAGACACGATGAAGCCTTCAAGTCGCAGCCGCTTGCCAACCGCAACCCCAAGGTTGCGTATGGCATAAGGCTGCCCATTATAGCCTGCGATCATCCCGCATAAGGCAAACCGGGCAAATGGCCGTGCAACCAGCAACGCCGCGTCCAACTGTTCTCCGCCCACGTTATCAAAAGATGCACTGATGCCGTCTGGCGCCGCCTGCCGCAGGGTGTCGAGAAAGCTTCCCGCAGCCTTGTAGTCGATCACGGCATCCACTCCGATGCTGCGCAGGTACTCGCATTTCGCAGATCCGCCCGCCGACCCGATAACCGTAGCCCCTTTCAGCTTTGCAATCTGGCATGCTGTCGACCCAACCGCTCCCGCTGCTCCCGACACAAAGACGACATCCCCCGGCTGCACTTTTGCCACCTTCAGCAGTCCCACCCACGCCGTCAAGCCGGTTAGTCCAGCCGTGCTCAAATATAACTCGGGTGCGAAACTCGTTGCGTCCACCTTGCGAAATATGGCCTCCGGCAGCGACCCTGGGACGTTGAATGCTTCGCGCCAGCCAAACATCGAGAGAACCGTGTCGCCCACAGCAAGTCCTTCATAGTTCGACTGCACCACAGTGCCCACCGCGCCGCCCTGCAGCGCCTCACCCAGCTGGAAGGGCGGAACGTAGCTAGGCTGGTCGCGCATGCGTCCGCGCATGTACGGGTCGACCGACATCCACATGTTGCGGACCTGTACCTCACCGGGTCCCGGATCGCCCAACGTCACCGTCTCCAACGAGAAGTTCTCAGCCAGAGGCATCCCCTCCGGCCGGCTCCGCAAGCGTACTTCACGCGATTCCATCGTCATCTTCCACGCTCCCAGGCTTGCCCAGGCGCAACAGCAACCGCCTCGTCTGTTCTGATGATAGCGCTTTCCGGAGCCGGTGTAGGGGTCCGTGTAACATCACGGCGAGTTCTATTTGGTCTTGTCGCTCCGCTTCCCGATCGTGAAAAGCGCTCGCGATATGGATTCACGCGGCGTCCAACGGCAGCTGAAGACTGAACCGAATCAGGTCGTGTATGGAGCGACAAAGGCGATGGTACCTGCCTCTTCGATGGCCTCAAAAGGACGAGCAACCAAGATTCTCACGGACACGTTGTGCCTGAGATCACCGAGGCTGCTTGCACCGAATACCAAAAACCTGCTTGAAATTACCACTCAGAAAGCAGGGAAGGTTCGCCATGTCGCCCGAATTAGTGGCTATATCATTGAGTAGTCGGACCATGTAAATGTGGGCGAGGTCAACCTGTGCTCGAAACAGCCGCCCTGATTCCAAGACACTAGCCGCTTAGGAGAGTGATGCCCTCAGAACAAAGTGTTCCACCAGGCGCAGCGAGCCAACCTTTCGTGCTGACAGATGTAACTATCGTCGATCCCAGGGACGGGTCCCTCTCGCCGCATCAAGCCGTTTGGATCGAATCGGGGCAGATTCGGCGCGTCACGTCCGCAGAAGCGGCTAACGGCGAGTCCGCCGTCGCCGTCACGAAGGCGTGCGGCAAGTTCGTCATACCTGGCTTCCTGGACATGCACACGCACAGCATGCAGGATCCTAGCCCCGGGAACGCCCTATCCATGCTGCTGTCCTACGGCATTACGGGGACCCGGCAGATGGCCGGCACACCTGCGCTGCTGCAACAGCGGCGCGAAGGCAAGCTCGACTACGGTCCGGACACCCCGGAGCTGCTGGCCATGCCGGGCGACATTCTCACTTCGGCGAACGCTGCCACACCCGAGGCTTCCATCGCCGAGGTGCGCAGGCAAAAGGAGCAAGGCGCAGACTTCATCAAAACCATCTTTGTGACACCAAAGGTCTTCGCGGCTTCCCTTGCTGAAGCCAACCGGCTCGGCCTGCCGTACGGCGGCCACATGTCGCCGGGTGTGGACATCGTGAAGTCCTCGAAGGCCGGGCTGCGCTTCGTCGAACATCTCGGGCCGATTGACTCGCTGCTGCTGAACACTTCCAAGTACAAACCTCTGCTGTTGCTTTTGCTGCGCTTGCGGCCGCCCGCGGCGATGAAGCTTTCCATGGAAGGCATGGGGGACGAAACGCGCATCGCCATCGCCAATCCCATGCTGTTGCGGTTGAACATGGACCCCAAGGCCTTGAGCAAGACACAGCGGCTTATCGACAGCTTTAGCGAAGATAAGAGCAAGGAACTCGCCGAGACCTTCGCGCGCAACGGAACCTGGATGTGCCCGACGCTGATCCGCAACAAGACAATGCAGTTCGCCTTTCTACCGGAGTTCACCGACTCGCCCGATCTGCAGTACGTCTCGAAAGAAAATCGCAACCTTTGGGCGGAGGCGACGCGGCAGTATAGCGAACGCCTGACGCCTGCCTTCCGCGAAACCATACGGCAGCAGAACGAACTCTCCTTGCGCATCACGCGCGTGCTCGTTGATGCAGGCGTCAAGATGACGACGGGAACGGACGCCGGCGGAGGTGGGGGTTGGCTTGTGCCGGGGGTGGCGCTTCACCAGGAGTTCGATCTGCTGGCAGCCGCGGGTCTGAGTCCGCTAAAGGTGCTGCAAATGGCCACCTGTAACGGCGCGGAATTCCTGAACAAGCTGGACACCATGGGAAGCGTGAGCGAAGGCAAGAAGGGAGACCTGGTGATTCTGAATGCGAATCCACTCGAAAGCGTGCAGAACCTGCATGCGGTCGGCGGAATCGTGCGAGAGGGCCGCTACTACTCGCTGGAGAAGATGCTGGACCTTAGAAAACAGGTAGCTAGCCGGTTTGCGGAGTCTTAGGGAGCACTACGAAGGGTGCCGGGCGAGCGGCCTCGCTGGTTTTTGGCCTGTCCGGCGCTCTCCATCGAGCTGGATCGGTTCCGGGTATTGTCACGCGCACACACCACAACTGAACCTAGAGAAGATCATGCATCAATACTTATTCACGCCGTTCGTTGCGTGCCTGATCCTATTTTCTGCATACCTGTTCCCGAGCAAGAAACTCCCGGTCCTCCAAAGGTCCAAAACACGTCGTTGAAGATGATGACCCAAAAGCCATTCTTGAAGTAGGCGCATCCACGAGTTGGAATACCAAAGGTGGTGCCGCTACATTCGCCCGTAGTCTGGCGGCCGAAACGACGCCGATCGAACACTGGCTTGAACTTGAGGCAGGGGTTTCTCCGTTTTACACGCGGAAATCGACGGAGTGGGATACGGATTTGCTCTTCAAGAAATCGTGGACGTTATCTCCGAGAGCGGCGCTTATGCTTGGGGTCGGTCCGGAGTGGGTCTACTCCAAGCAGAACTGGCGGGCTCTGGCTTCACATGACGTGGCTAAACCAGGTAATACTTGATTTATCCGGCTTCTAAGTGTTGCCGCTAGAAATGAAAAAAGAAGGGGATCCCGCCCACTCGTAAACCTTTCCAAAGTAGGAAAACGACGCCACTTCTCTCCACTCATTACGATCAGGCACAGAGCCAAAGCAACTGTTTTCCGCCCGAACGACCGCCGCCTCGAGGAAGGCTCAATGAACCCATTTCCAAGCCTCTTGCTCGAGAGGTGTATGGACCTGTCGGGTTAACGAGTTCCTCAGCGACACTGTCCCAAGATTCAGCAGGATTCCGTGCATCTGGTTCATCACAGCGGCCCTTCTCGCAACCGAACGATCTCGTCCACGGAGCAGAGCCCGCAGATCCATGTGCGAATCGTTCTTTACCGGCATGAAACGCATCGAGTGCAATCCCTCGCTCTCGGTGAGTGGCTGACCAGCCTGTCTGCAAGGCGACATCACAACGTCACCGTTGTCGCCTTTGCCGACAAAATGGCTCGAACGCATGGCCATCCTCAGCAAAGGCAAACACGACGGCGCACCCGCCTTCGTGATGGCATAAGCGAGGCATGGAGAAGACGTCCAGAATTCCGGCTTGAGATCACTTCGCGATTCGCACTCCTCCGATGACGACGAAGAGAGTTTTCCTCTCGAGTTTGCGAGACAAATTGATGTGTGAGTGAATGGTCTCAACCGGCATTGCCTAAGCCTGTGTGGCAACGAGAACCCCTACGAGTTCGACCACCTTGTAGACCAGCGGCGCGCGGACTCCATTATGACCAGGAGCGGAAGCTGCACCAACGGGCCGGGTACGTTTGCGCAGACCCGAACACTCACCCCAAAGGAATAGCTTGCAATCTGACGGCGGACCATACAATTCACAACGCTTCGGCGGCACCGAGATGCCTTATCTAAGACCGGGCTTAGCGAGCCATGACCTTGAGCCAGAGCCACTTCTTCCGCAAGGGCTTGTGGGCCATCATCTCTCCGTTCGGAACGTAAACAGTGTCTCGCTTCGCTCACCTCAGCGAGGTTTTGTTTCCGCATCCGTACGCGTCAGCCCAAGCTGTCAGGGTCGCCTTCGCGGGCGGGAACAGGCCCGCTCAGTTGGGTTGTGGAAGACGCGTAGCGGCTGGAGACGAGGAGGATCGCTCCTCCCCGCAAGAGATATCTTGACTGTTTCCGAAATGCGTGTCTTCTTGCGGATTTTGAAAGGCGGAGGCAAACTTGCTAACAAAGGCAAGAAGGAGAGAGGAGGTGGCTATAAGCTGTTCCTGGCGGTTCGGGACTAGGGTACTTAGTAGGCTCATTTCGCTCGGAAAGCAGTCATGTACGCGATGTTCACGTAACAGTGTTTGACCCTTCAGTCCTCATTGTCGCAAGGTCACAACCCCGTCGCTGAGTTCTTCGAGGAGAAGCCTTCGCTGTGTATCGCAACGTTCTACGGACCGAGATCATCGATGCGTTGGTCCATCTGCGGGATCTGCATCGGCAGATCAAGCCATCAAATGACCGCGAGCGTAATGCCTTGGAACGACGTGAACTCGTCACCAAGAACCTCCTGTCGAACCTGCGCCGGACGGGAGATCATCCCATGCTGAGTATGCTGCTTGAGGTTGCGGACGCGTTTTCGTTGACGGTGCAGGGCGCGCACCGCCTGTTCGGCTATGACCTGGCGGCCATCCGCGAATACGATCTGCGGCTGAACGGGGGACGTACTCACATCGTGGAGTCTTACGTCTTTGAACGCGACCTCCTTATGGATTTGCCTTTGGAACTGGCTCCTCCGGAGGCGTTCGATTTCGACGCGACGCTCAGCGAGTTAGTGAGGGGGTGGCAACGCAATGTCCCCATGCGAGCGTTGAAAGGCTCCGCATGGCGCCGACCGGGCACGTTTTACGTTCATGTCGGAACCGAGGACAGCCTGGGGTCCAGCTTGCCTCCGGGAGCGATGGCCCTGGTGGAGCCTATTGACGAAGAGGAGACGCGCCAGCCCAACCCGCGTTCCATCTATCTGCTTCAGTTTCCAAACGGGTACCGATGTAGTCGCTGCGTTGTCGGTCGCGGCAGGCTGCAACTCTTATCCCTGGAGCGCACCTATAGCGGGCCTCAAGAGTTCGCTTACCCGAGAGCCGTAAGGATTGCCGGACGTATTCGCATGTTTTCCGCCCGCCTGCCGGTACCCGAATATTCCCCACTGTCGCTTGCGGGTTATGAAGGCACCGCCGACCTCATCCTTCCCTGGGAACATCGCACACGCGACCGTCTCCTCGCCACTGGACACAGACGATTCCGGCGATCGAAGCAGGAAGAGCAGTATGTTCAAAGCATCCTCAGGACGGAATTGAATTCGAAGCTCAGTGAGCGGACATCGCGACGTTATCGGAGTCCAGGCACATCCGAGCCGCACGTCCATGCACTGCTGCAACTGACGCTGAGTCACTTTGCGCGTTACACCGACGCACTGCAATCGAGCGGTTACATGATTCGCGACACGAACCGATTCTCGCTCGAAACCTTGCTGGCAACGAAGAACCTTGATGAACTCTCCACGTCGCGCCCGGCAGCGAATGCTCCCACGCCCAAAGATGTTTGGGACAGGCGACGCAACGAATTCGGAGAATGGCCTCCGCTGCTGGGAACAAAGTTTCCCCAGCTGCGCCGCTGGGACGACAGTATCGTGCGACTGGCACAGGGGAGTTCGATCCGAGGACTTCATCCGCAGATCACACCTGGCTCCTGGCTGCTGCTTGAGCAACTCACTGCGATGCCCGACACACGGAGCGATTGGAGCAAGAAGGGATGGTCGCGACCCATCTACGTCCTTCGCAGAGGGATCGAGACGTTCTGCGGATATCTTGAACGAGATGGAAACCGGTTCGCGCTCCTCACCACTCATCAAGAGGGCAATACGAGGATCGTGTTCGACCCGGAGGAGTTGGGTAATTTTGGCCGGGTCACCGGCGTCGCCGTGCCCGTTTAGGACTACGGAGCACACACTGGCATGACTGCGTAAGTTTGGCCGAAACACGCTATTTTCCTGCACACAGAATAGGGCTCTCAGCATCTGGAAACCCCGTGTTTTCTGGGGGCGAAGTATGTTTGGCCAAATGGCAAGTTTTCCCTTGCGAGGGAATGCGGCAGGGGTAAGCTCGTTTTCACCGACGGTCCCGCATTACGACCAACGGTCTACCGAAGGCCATCATGAACAACAACTCTCATCTGCGAACCATCGCGAACCAGGATGGAGCGGCTGTGCTCGACACCCAATTGGGCTCCATCGCAACCCTCAACTCGACAGGAGTCTACGTATGGCAAGGGTTGGAGCGAGGGGACAGCTTGGAGAGCATCATTGCCAGCCTGTCCCGAGACACGGGAGAACCACTTGAGGTTGTGGCGCGCGATGTGGCCGGCTTCGTTGCGGCATTACGGGCGCAGCGTTTGTTGTCTCACTGACGATGCAGAGGTGTAAGCCATGACTGCGGCAAACCATCAAGATGCGAACCCATATCGCGTTGTTCTCGTGCATCCAGAATCGCGCGGCTTGTATGCGTTGGAGAGTGAAGGCCAGGTTTGTTTGGTGCGCATCCTCGTGGAGCAAGGGACACGTCCCGCCAGACAGTTGCAGGTGAGACTTCGTGACAAGTGGGGACTTGCGGTCGTCATCCTGGACATCCTGGAGACGAGCGACAGCGTGTCGCCCTGTGCGATTGCGGAACTCCTGGAAAGCGAAGTTCCTCACGAATTCAGAAGTGTCCGATCGGAACAGATTCCAAGCTGCGAGCTTTCGGAACAGGAGCGCATCCTCCTGCAAGCGATGCTTGATGGCGATATCGTGAGCCCATTCGCCCGCATCGGTTGGATCCATGAAGCCATCGCGTACCTGGAGGAGTCGACAGGCAAGAAAGTGTCTTCTGTGGCGGATGCGGATCAATACAACGTGGGCGGAGCCTTTTCCCTGGTGCGCTTTCGGATGAAAGACGAAGGCGACTTTTGGCTCAAAGCAACCGGAGCGCCCAACAATCACGAACGCGTGGTCTTGTCGCTACTCTCTAGACTTTGCCGAGGCTTTGTTCCTGAAGTCGTGGCGGAGATTCCCGCCTGGAATGCCTGGCTCATGCGTGGTGAAGGCGACGGTATCGCGATATTGCCGAACGAAGCATCCGGCGTTCTACGTGTGTTGGAAGCCGCAGTCGATACCCTCGCCGCGTTACAGATCCGCACGGTGGAATCGCAATGGGATTTGTTCCAGGCAGGCGCGGTGGACCACAGAACGCATGTGTTGCGGAGCGAAGCGGATGCGCTGTTTTCTTACATGGAAGAGGCGATGGCCAAACAGACCTCCACCAAGGTGCCACGTATCGAGGCGAAGCGGTTGCTGGAGCTTCAGAAGCTTTTCGAGGATGTTTGCAGTTGCATGGAGGACTTGAATGTCCCGGACACGGTTCTACATGGGGACATGAATCTAGGCAACATCGTTGTGGCGCAAGACCGCTGTGTCTTTATCGATTGGTGTGAGACGTATATGGGGAACCCGCTTGTCACTCTGGAGCATCTCCTCCTACTCAATCCGATCAAAGACGAAGTCCTCAAACTCGCCTGTGACAAACACCTCAAACAGAGGTACAGAGGGGCGATGTCCGGGATATGCGATCCGAGGTGTCTCGAAGAAGGTTTTGCATTGGCACCTGTCGTGGCTGCTGGATCGGCGATCTTCGCGCGAGGAGATTGGTTTCGGACACCACTACGAGACGATCCACGAAGACAAGCCTATGTCCGAAGCGTTGCGCGTTCTATGGATCGGGCGGCACGGCAGCCAGCACTGCGCAGGGCACTCTCCGTTTGATCGAAGAGTTGGAGGATTCATGTCACGACATGTCGTTCAAAGCTGGCTTTTACTGCTGTACTGCGATTGGTTGATGCGTGTCCGCGGGTTTCAACGGATACACGCGGTGGTGCGGAAGCAGCGGCTCCACGCTGTGGCAGATCGACAGCCGAGCGAGCGCGAGCTCTCGCACGCCATCGATCTTGCGTGTGTCTTCTACTTCAAGCGCGTGCTGTGTCTCCAGCGATCCGCAGCGACGGCAGTCCTGCTGCGCGGTCACGGTTGGAGCGCGGAGATGGTGATCGGCGCGCAACTGCTTCCATTCCATTCCCACGCATGGGTCGAGGTCGATGGAAAGGTCGTCAACGACAAGCCCTACATCGCGGAGATCTTCCAGGTGTTGGAACGCTGTTAAGCGGGGTGCGTGATGAGCATCATCTACGGTGTGTTGAAAGAAAGCGGAAATTCAATCACTTCATCGGGCCTGCGATCTTTGGGCTCCGTCATGGAGCGATACGCCACCGGGGCAGGCTCGGTGCATGTCCAAGGCAGGCTTGCGATGGGACTCCATCCGTATTTCAGCCATCTGCGCTCCGCCGTAGAGCAAGGTCCGACCCAAGGACCTCATCGTGATGCACTCTGCTTTGACGGTCGCCTCGATAACTATCAGGAACTCTCAAGGGATCTGAGGCTCGAAGATCGATCGGACTCGGAGATTGTGCTCGCGAGCTTTGCCCAGTGGGGTGAAGCCTGCTTCTCCCGTCTCGTCGGGGATTGGGCGTTAGCGCTGTGGTCCGAGAACGACCAGTGCCTCTATCTGGCAAGAGATCATGCCGGCACCAGGACGCTCTATTTCCATCATGCGCAAAGCGAAGTGACATGGGCCACCTATCTGGATGCGTTCCGGACAAAGGACATGCCTTTGCGACTCTCGCACGATTACGCAGCCTGCTACCTTGCCGGAAGCTTTGTATACGACCTCACGCCCTATGAAGGTGTCCGTTCCGTGCCGCCAGCTCACTACGTCAAGATTCGCGGCAGCAGAGTCAGCCTGCATCGGCACTGGACTCCTGCGGTCAAGGCAATAAATCTCTATGACACAGACGCGGACTATGAAGCGCGCTTCCTGACTCTCTTCCACCAGGCGGTCGCACGGCGGACTGGACCAGGAGCTCCGATTCTCGCTCAACTGAGTGGAGGGATGGATTCAACCGCCATCGTCTGCATGTCCGATGAAATCCGCCGGTCGACTCATCCAAAGTCAGAACTTCTCGACACCGTGTCGTTTTACGACGACGCAGAAGCTTCCTTGAACGAGAAGCCTTATTTTTCCATTACCGAAGCGAGACGGGGGAAGGTGGGCACCCACCTCGATATGGCCTTTTCGCAGAGAACGTTCGCGCCATACGACGGAGCGGAAGGAACGTATCTGCTCCCCGGTGCCGACAGCTTTTCAATCGAACAAGAGCGCCGGTTCCGTGACGGCGTGTGGCAGAAGGGCTATCGAGCGTCCTCTCCGGAATCGGAGGTGACGAGGTGTTAGGCGGCATCCCCGACCCGCTGCCCGAACTTGCCGACTACCTGGCCTCCGGCAAGGTCCGTAGCCTCTTACGCCAGTCCATAGCATGGTCGCTTGTCGATCGCAGTCCGCTTCTGTTTACTCTTTGCCGTACAGCGGGCTATGCTGCGTCTCTCTATCTCCGTTCGAAGCCAAAGGGACGTGAGGTTCCGCCGTGGATCGCTCCGTCGTTGCGGAACCGCAGCCGCGAGATGGAGTTTCCCTACGCGAGTTTTCGTTCCCGTCTAGGGACCACACCTCATGCCCTCGATCACTGCCATTCGTGGTGGTCCGTTATGGAGACCCTTCCTCATCTGTTTCCGCAGTTGCTCGTGCGGCCCGAGTACCGGTATCCCTTCCTCGACAAGGATCTGGTGAACTACCTCTTCAGCATTCCCCGTGAACAGATCCTGCGACCGGGGCGGCGGCGTTCGCTTATGCGGAGGGCACTCGCACACATCGTTCCGACCGAGGTGCTGGAGAGGCGGCGCAAGGCCTATCAACTTCGAGCGCCGCTCCACGCTCTTCAGCAGGCGCATCGCGGCTTGGAAAAACTGTTCGCCCATCCCATGCTCGCTGAAGCCGGACTCATTGATCGGGAGACACTGCAACGCTCCCTGCGACGGACCGCAGAAGGAGATCCGGCCCATTGGCAAGCGATGCTTCGAACGATCGCCCTTGAACTATGGCTTCGGTCCATGGTTCACGGTGGCCAAGTTCGTACCAGTGATGCCGGTCTAAGATTGACCGCCTGACGGCGGCTCACGAGATCCGCTCATGCCGGTGTGGGTCAGCCGACGTGAACGGAAATTTGAACACGAAACGAGGAACATCCCATGCGCTATATCCAACCGAAGATCACCAGCACCCTCAACGCCATATCCACCATCAAGAGCGTGAAGATCGCGCCCCAATCCGAAGCCGGCAGCAACCTCCTGACCAATGGAGCTGCGTACCAGGCAGACGAGTAACGGGGCGGTATACGCCCCTCAAAACCGTCCAGCCTTTGCCGGACTCACGGGAGAGGCTGGACTTTCTTTCTGGTTAACGAATCGTCTGCGGTGGAAGCCTGCGGAGGCTGCATCGCTGTCGCGGTCGGTCGCAATGCCTGCCAACGCTTGTACTGCGCCTGCTTCGCGGGATCTGGATCGACATAGCCTTGCAGCCAGAATCGAAGCCAGTCTACGTTCCCTTGTTGCGATTCGAGGCGTTCCATCGGCTTCTGATGGATGTGGGTGCCATGCGGGAAGTAGATGAGATCGACTGGTTTGTTCTGAATGCGGAGCGAGGCATACAGCTCCCACTCCTGAAGCACCGAGCCGGGATTGATGGCTTCAATGCGAACGGGTGATTGCACCTGATCGAGATGGAAACCAGGAGCCTCCTCGACCCACTTCTTCAACCCATCCCCAAATGGGCTTGTCCCCCGTATCCGTTCCATCTGACGGCGGAGCGGGGACCCGACTCCGAAGATCAGATATTGCATATAGCTGTTGTCGAGCCCATCGGCAATCGTCGCCGCCGCAAAGAGCTTTGGGTCTTGGATGATAGCGTTGACCGCATACCAACAGGTCCAACTGAAGCCCACCACGCCCACACGACTGCGATCGACCATGCCAGCCGCAGCGAGGTTCTCGATTGCACTGCGGTAGCCCTCCAGATGGATTTGGGGATCGGCTTCGGATAAAGTATCGGCCTTCTTCTTGATCTGAAGGACAACGAATCCCACGCTGGCAAGTTGCCTCGCCGCGAAGGCTGTCGGATAGAGGCCGTCGGTCAAGAACTGCCCATCCACATAGGAATACATCTGCACGACCAGGGGATATCGCTTCCCCTCTACAAAACCGACGGGTTTGACCAACACGCCGGACCAATCACGGCCTGCTGCATCTTTCCATGTGTAGCGGGACGCCTCCCCGAAGCGCATCTGGTGGAATTGGGGATTGGGGTCCCAGAGTGCGCGGGCTTCCCCGGTCTGATGGTTGGATACCCAGAGCGTCGGCGGCTCGTTCAGACTCTGTCGAACCGAGACATGAACGTCTCGCTTGCCGGGCACGGTTGACGGTTCTTGCTCCACAGATGCGGTTCTCGCGTCGTCCATAGAGCTTGTTCCAGAAAGCTTCCAGCCATTCTCATGGAAGCGGTACCGCTGCACGACCAACTCTTTCGGCCCTCGCGTCAGGGTCACCACGGCTTCATCGTTCGTGGCCCCCAAGGACACGTCTCTCACATGCAGCCCAGAGGGATTGAGGTCTTGCCCCTCGAAGAAAAGACAACGCGCCTCCAGCGACGGAAGATCGAAGCTGGCGACCGCGCACGGTTTCTGTCCGTCGGAGCTATCCTTCTCCGCCATCGAAAGGAACGTGTTGGTCGCCAGAACGCGCTTTTCATTCGCAGCCCACGCGACCTTGCTGCTGTCGAGGTAATACGCCAGGCTGCGAGCATTGGGAGCGTCCACGAGCGAAGTCAGCTTTCCAGTTGTGAGATCGATCAGGGTGTACTGTTGCGGTCGCATCGGTTCGTTGGCACTCGTGCGGTGGCCGTCCAAGTCGGGTGTCAGACGAAGGTATTCATATCCGGTGACCGGTTCGAACCGCTTCCATGTGTTCGGAATCGACAAGACCGGTGTCAGTGCGAGGAGCTTGGAACCGTGCGGAGAGAGCGCAAAGGGAAAGAACGAAGAGAGATAGGTCATATCCCGAACGGAATAGCCCGGTGTGTGTCGAGCGGTCCAGCGACCGTTGGTATGTCGCAAGACCGAGACGGTAAAGGTTTCCGGCTCAAGAGTGCTGAGTTGATCCGGAAAGATCAGGTCCTGAATGCGAGAGCCAGTCGCCACCAGCGCGTCCGCATTGATCGAGCGATCGGGTCGGCCATGCCTGTCGCCAAGGATCGATGCCCTGTACACCAGGGTGTCTCCGGCAACGTCGAAGCGATCGACGCTCTGGTCCTCGGGAGTGAGCGTCTCGAACCCACTGCCATCCAACTTGGCAAGGTAGAGCTGATAAGCGCCTGCCCCATTCTCTCCCCTGAAGTAAATGGCTTTGCCGTCTGAAGACCAGAGAAGATCCTTGATGACTGGCGCATACGCGACCGGCTGCTCCCGGTGTGGAAAGGAGAGGATCGAGGCAATCACACGCGGCTGCGGACGTGGCCCCGCTCCCTGGAGAAAGGCGGACAGATCCTTGCAGCGAAAGACCGATAGGTCGGATTCGATCTTGTCCGCTGCGAGGAGCCCCTCGGTGGTGACAATGGCAACGTAGTCTCCATCCGGAGACGGCCTCGCCGTGTCGCTGCCAGGGATGTCGGGATCGGACGACGGCTCGCTGAACCGCACCATCGCAATATCGTCCTTGACGGAAAACGAATGCTCCTCCTGGGCTCTCGCAGACAAGAAGGGTAGAGCTGAGACAGTGAGAGCAACGAAAAACAGGCGTGCATTCATCTTCAACTCCATGAGGGATGGGAGCCGGGCAAGGCGTCAGATTACGATTGGAAGAGGAGTGATTGCGTCGAGGTCTCAGAAGCTCAGCTTGAGGGCGAATTGCATCGAACGCGCGCCCCCTTGCTGATACTGCGACGCGACGGTGCCAAGGCTGGCGTTCAGCATCTTGGTCGCCTGCCCAAAGGTGGCATCGCTATAGGTCGGATCGACATACCCAAAGTTCGGGTGGTTGAGCAGGTTGAAGGTCTCCGCACGGAAGTGCAGCACCACCACATCGTGCAGCGGGAAATCGCGTCGGACGGCGAGATTGACCTGTGTCGCTCCAAACCCCCGCAGGAAGTTACGGGGAGCGTTTCCGGCTGTCCCCGTCGCCGGCAGGCTGAACGCCGCCTTATTGATCGAGCGACCTCCTGGATATTGCGATCCGTACAGATAGATTGCCTTTCCGGGCACCAGATTCAGCCCGCCGAAATACTGACTTCCAGAGGCGGGGTCTGTCGTGAGGGCTCCGCTGAGCGTGATTGGGAAAGCTGAACGGGTACTCAGGCGCGCATCGACGCCCCAGTTGTTCAGGAACAGACTGGCAGGTTTCGAATCATAGGAACCGGGGATCTCCCAACTGATTCCTCCCTGCAGGTTATTGCGAACGTCAAAGTCGGCATCGGCTCGTTGAAGGGGGAGGGCGTTCGAGTTCGAACCGAAGTCGAGGGTGTGTGACCAGGTGTAGGAACCAAGTGCCTGGATACCTTTGGCGACCGAGCGCTGAAACCTCACCTGCAAGGCCTGATAGTTCGAGGTGAGACCAGCGGCAAAATACTGCACTATGCCGAAGTTTGGATTGCGGCTGGCCAAGGATTTTTGTTGCAGACCGGTGAGCCGCCGTCCTTCGGCTGCCACATAGGAGAGTGTCAGCGATTGGTTCTTTCCAAGTGCCTGCTGCAAGCTGACATTCCACTGAAGCGTATAAGGCAACTGTAGATGGGATGGAAACGCGGTGATGGTGCCGCTGGTGTAGGGCGCGGTCACGGAGATTGGAACGACAAGCTGACTCGCTGTGAACGGGATCTGTGCGCCGCTTTGCAGTTGGAACGACCGAAACCCAAGGCCGCTATACCCCAGGGATGCCACTTCATTGGCCGAGTCAAAGAAGACACCTCCGCCCGCGCGGAGCACCGTCTCAGCTCCAGGTTGATCATGGACCGTCCACGCTGCTCCTAACCTGGGAGCGAAGTTATACCAGGTCGTCTTCCACAGCGGGGTACCCTGTGGCGCCAGCGCGAGGGTACTGGGGTTATTGATATCTCCGAGCAACGTGTAGGCATCCCGGCCATGTTGCTCGGTGGGAGGTGGGTTAAGTTCCCAACGGATTCCACCGGAGAGATGAAGCCGAGGATGTACGCGCCATTCGTCCTGGGCGAAGACCGCAGCCTGATTGAAGAGGGGCGTTGCAGGAACGAAGTTATATACGTAGGGCAGGCTGGGTGCACCGTTCAGGAGTTCTTGTGGACTGAGGAAGATCGCATACGGTTCCACCGTCGGCGGTGCGATCGGAGACTTGATGTGGCGATAGTCCAGGCCAAACTTCAGTGCATGAACCCCCTTCAGCACACTCACTGTGTCCACGACATTCCACTGCCGGCTGGCGTTGCGTCCGTTGTAGGGCGTCAGCAACGGCGATCCGACCCCGGTGATCGAGATTGAGATCACAGGCTGCGCCTGCTGATAGGCACCGGCTCCGACTGCCGCAGCCAGATCAATCGGGGTCGCACCGCCAAAGCTATCCAGCACCCCAAGCTGCGTTGAGTCGGAGCGAGCATAGCCGAGCCGGAATTCATCTGTAACCTGATTCGACAACTGGACTGTTGCCCCGAACGTGTAGCTCTGCGCATTGACGCTCGTGGTGGTTCGCGCGAAGTATGGCCTCGATACGGTGGAACTCGGTGTGTTGCCGACGCGGAAGAAGAGCGCAACCTTGGGACGAAGCGTATGGTCGATCCGAACGCTGGTTGCATTGAGCGTGCTGGGCAGAGAGAACGCCGTGATGAACTGCGCGAGATTGGGACTTGCAGCCGTCCCATAATCCATTCCGTTCGGCAAAGGAAAGGCGTTCAGAATAGGGCGTATCGCCGCAACAGCCTGTTGCCGCATGAACTGGTCCGGAACATACTGGATCGCGGCGGCAGTAGGTTGGGTCAGACGAAGGCCCTCATACGAAGCGAAGAAGAAGGTTTGATTTCTACCGTCGTACAGATGAGGAATCCGCAGCGGGCCTCCGATGGTGCCGCCGAAATCATTCTGTTGAAGCGCGGGCGTCGGCTTCCCGAAGTGATCGTTGAACCAATCGTTGGCATCGAAGAAATTGTTGCGGAGATAGTCGAACGCGCTGCCGTGAAAGAAGTTGGTCCCGGAACGTGTTCCCAGCGAGAACTGGCCTCCCGGCGAGCGGCCGAATTCGGCAGAGTAGGTGGAACTCTGAACGCGGAACTCCTGCAAGGCATCGACAGATATCAGACTCTGCGTCGTTCCGAGTGCCGTCGATCCGCCGAGCGTTCCTCCGGTGGCCGCCTCTCCGACGCCACCACCATTGCCCGAACCGGTATTGGCGGTCACGCCATCGACGGTGTAGTAGTTGGACTGTGTGCGTTGGCCATTGACGCTGAAGTCGCCGCCAACGCCCACTACTTGCCCTGAGCTCTGGGGGCTCTGCGTCACGACTCCAGGGGTCATGGAAATCAGATCCTGGAAACTTCTCCCGTTCAGCGGGAGGTTCTCGACGAACTTCCGATCGACGACCGTGCTGACACTTGCGTCCGTCGTATTCATCGCCGGCGAGCTGGCATCGATCGTGAGGCTTTCTGAAGTAGCGCCCACGGGGAGCATGAAGTTCAGGGCGACGGCACTCTGAACATTTAGAACGACATCTGCTTTGATGATGGTCTTGAAGCCCTGCTTCGAGACCTGTACGTGGTAACGGCCCGGAGGCAGGATCGGAACGAGGTACATTCCTGAGTTATTTGTTCGAGCGGAGAAGATCACCCCGGTTGCGTCATTGGCAATCTCAACATCGGCATCGAGGATGAGATCGCCCGTGACGTCCGTCACGCCGCCGCTGATGGTGGCATTCGTGGATTGACAGACTGCAAGGGAAGAAAGAAAACAGACCCAGAAGAGAAGAAGACAGTATTTCATTGCGCGGCGCTCCGAAGTACCAAGAGTGAAGTGGGTACACTCCGTCTACGGATGGCCGACCAAAGGTGTACCAACGCGTTCGCGTATTAAAGATGATAAGGAATCAAAGATGATTCGGCTGAATCTGCAGGTAGGCTCGAAGCAACTGCTTGCCGGTTGGCTTTGCGCTGCCGCCTGGGGGCTCGACGGTCACGAAGACCATATTCATGCGCGCCAGTGTCTTCGCATCGTTGCACCGCAAAACCCATCTCTTCTGGCTATCATCCTGATAGAACAAGCCAAGGCTCGTGGGCTGCTTATCGCTGCCGCTCCCCCAAACCTGAAAGGCAACGGACTGCTTTAGCCCTGCCTGTTTCTCGAGATCGAAGCCGTAAAAAACCAGCGAACGATCCTTCGTATAGAAGATACGGCCGAACGGCTTTGCGGTTTTCCCATTCTCGGTGGTGTCAAAGATGTCGGCAATGTAAAGATTGCGTGCGCCGATGAGGTCCCGAATGTCCCGGTCATGCGCGAGGAAGTCCTTATCGAGAGCAAGGATGCGGTCTTTGTCACTGAGAGCCGTACTGGTTTCATCGAGGGTGGAGTTCAGTTCACGGACCTTGGCTTCAAGGGCCGTGGTACGTGCAACTTGTTGGTCTGCGGTGGACTGAGCGGATGCGACCTGGTCCCGCAGCGATTGAACGTCCGCGCGCGCAGTGGCGAGTTGCTGGATGAGGGCGTCTTTCTCGGCGGCAAGTTGTTGCTGCTGTGTGCGATCGGTCTCAAGTTGGCGTTGAAGGGCCGGATCGGAGAGCTTTGTTTGCGCCCGTTCATTCGCCGCCGCCAACTGCTGCTGGAGGTTCGCCACTTCCCGTTGCGCCTGCTCCGTCTGCCGCCTCATTTCCTCGTTCGGGGTCGCCTCCACCGTTGATGCCACAGGTACGGCAGCAGGAACCGGCGAGCCCGAGGATGTCGATGGCTGCGATCTCTGGCGAGCCAGATGCACACCGGCGAACGCTAGGACGACGAGAGCACACGCAGCCAGAGCACCGGCAAATAGCCGCCATGAAGGTTTTTCAGGCGTTGGTTGAGGCTTGGGGGAGGCGGCAGAGTCTAGCTTGGTCATCAGCCGCCGTTCTGCCTCCGCGACGTCGCGATCCGATTCCCTGGGCAGGTTGCCAAGTTCGGCGGCGGCGCTTGCCGCCATTGCAGGAATCACATCCGAGGCGATGTGCTTGTATTGCTCAAACGTGGTCCGGCAGGTGTCGCAGTAGGCAAGATGCACTTGCAGCAGCGACCACTCTTCGTCTGTGAGTTCTCCGGAGTAGAAGAGTGCGACCAGAGCAACGAACTCGTCATGAAGTTGAGGGTTCACTGGCTCAGTTCCCTTAGGGTGCAATTTGCCATCCATTCTCTCACTCTAGCTACGTTTTTTGGAGAAGAGATGGGAGCGCAGCCGTTCCAACGCCCGGTAGTAGTGGTGCCTGACATTGCCGACCGTTTGCCCGTTTCTCTCTGCAATTTCGCGGAGGCTATACCCTTCGAAGAAGTGAAGCTCCAGTGTTTGTTGTTGATCCTCTGTGAGTTGATCTTTCAGACGATCCCGAATCGCTCTTCCATCAATCGCTTCTACGGAAGGTTGTTCCGTGGTAGTAGGCATCCGTTGTTCGTCGAACTGTTCGGAGCTGTAGTGCTGTCGAAAATCCAGGTAGCGTCTCCGGTCGATCGCGCGATGGTACGTCACCTGAATGATCCAGGAGGACCCCGAACCCTTCTGAGCATCGAAGTGTTGCGACCGCTCGGAGAGATAAAGAAAAACTTCTTGTCGAAGGTCGTCGGCTTCAGATTTGTCCCGGAGAATCCGGTAGGCGACATGGAATACGGCGCGAGCGTGCCGCTGGAATAGAAGCCCAAGAGCATCCCGTGATCCCAAGCCGACTTGCGACAGCAACAGTTCGTCCGTCGAGCGATCCGCTTCTGTTTCCGGAAGCGAGCCATCGAGATCCGACGCGGCGTCATTCGCGTTCGAAGCATCGGTCAACCCGCCGAGGAAATAGGCTGTAGCTTCGCGGTTCATGTACAACCTCGGGTGAAGCAGATTACTTTCAGCATGCAAATCATCATCGCGCCCATAGAAAAAATGGAAAGAACTACCTAAATCCGTAGTATCGCTCGGTGTTACGTAAGAGGCAGATTCGACAAGCTCCATGGATGAGCACTTTGCGGAAGCAATTCGGTAAGAAATTGCGTTCCTTCCGCAAACGACGCGGTATGACCCAAGAACAGTTTGCTGAGCTTTTGGACATCTCTGTTGATTTCGTCAGCCTTGTAGAACGTGGATTGAATGCGCCTTCGTTCGAATCAATTGAGGCTTTTTCGATCACTTTGGGCATTCCTGTTCGGGATTTCTTTGACTTTGCCCCAGACAGCAAACTCAGAAGTACGTCCCAGCCCTGATAATAGAGGATCATAAAACGTAGTATCGCTCCGTGTCTTAGGATTCGATCTTGAGAATTTGGATGCTAAACTTTTGCTGCTAACCAATCCAAGAATGGGGTCTGCTCGGCCCTCATAAATGTTCTGGCGAGTTGCAAAAAGAACCAAGAGCCGCGGTCGACCTCCGGAATCTCAATTTGCTTGCCTGACCGAAGGGGCCACTCTATCTCGCACGTATTGCTCATTAGCTGAGCGGGGTCACAGTCGCCTTCCATCGCCCAAGCGCTGACCAGCCTTCCGCTATTCCCCTGTCAATAACTAATTACGAGTGTCCTAACGTTTACCCACGACAATGTCCGTTATCAGGGTTGTATTTATACGATGATTTTCTCGTGCTTGGCCACCCAAACTCCGAAACGGACCACTCTGAGGCCCGCTTGCTCGAGCTTGCGCTTACCAGCGTCACCTCGGAGCACTCGCGGCGCTCTTACCGGACCGGCCTCATCGCCTTCTTCGCCTGGGTGCGGGGAAGGGAAGCGCCCGTCTTCTCAAAAGCCCTGGTCCAGGCCTACCGAGCCGGGCTGGTCAGCCAGGATCTTGCCGCTTCGACCATCAACCTCCGTCTGGCGCCGATCCGGAAGCTCGCCCGCGAGATGGCCGACAACGGCATGCTCGAGCAACACGCCGCGGCCGCGATCGAGCGCGTGCCTGGAGTCCAGCAGCTGGGCACCCGGGCAGGGAACTGGCTGACCAAAGAACAAGCCAACGATCTGCTCAACGCCCCCAACTCGAACGCGCTCTCCGGCATGCGGGACCGGGCCATCCTGGCGCTACTTCTCAGATGCGGCCTGAGAAGAGCGGAGCTGTTGAGACTCAACGTCGAAGACCTCCAGCAACGACAATCCCGCTGGGTGATCCCCAATCTGCTCGGCAAAGGCAAGCGGCTGCGCCTGGTGACCATCCCGGCCGGGGTGAAAGCGCGGATCGATCTCTGGGCCAAAGCCGCGGGCATTACCGAAGGCGGGCTCTTCCGGCCGGTCAACAAAGGTGGAGTCATCGTCGGAGACGAGATCCGGGATCAAAAGGCCATCTGGAATCTCGTGATGCGCTATGCCAAAGAGACCGAGCTCGGCAAGCTCGCCCCCCATGATCTTTGATCCCGGCCGGGACAGCTGAAGGCCTGAACCAGGCTGTCGTTCGACTTGCCCAAAGCGATGTGCTTCGCCTCCGCATGCCAGTACCTGAGAGAGATGTTCCCATGGTTCACGAAGGTTCCACGGTCACGGTCCACGTTCAGGCCACCGGTCAAGATTTTCCCGGCACCGTAGTGCGCTTTACACGAGACGTATCCAACTCCACGCGCACCATGATGACCGAAGTAGACATCAAGAATCCCCAACTGACGTTGACTCCGGGCATGTATGCCGACGTCACCTTCAACCTCGAAGAGAAGGACAATACGTTGATCGTGCCGGCCAGCGGAATTATCCAGGGTGACCAACCGTCAGTGATGCTGGTCGATAGCAACAACCACGTCCAAAAGCGATCTGTTGTGCTGGGTATCGCCAGTGCCAATTCGCAGGAGGTCACTTCGGGCGTCCAGGCTGGCGATCGTGTCATCATCGGTGGCCTTTCAACATTGCAAGTAGGCGAAGCGGTTAGACCTCAAGCGGCCCCCAATGATCTCGCAAATTACCACAAAGAGAACCAGAAGGGAGATCAGTAGCCGATGTCTTCCTTCGCGATTCGCTATCCATTTTTCGTTCTGATGGTCTGCCTCATTATCGTTGTCGTGGGTGTCGCCGCGATCACTAGTATGCCCGTTGACCTGTTCCCACCGGTGAAGGTCCCTGTGGTTGTGGTAGCTACCTTCTACTCCGGCATGCCGCCCGAACAGATCGAGTCCGACATCACCGACAGTGATGAACGCTTCTTTACTTTAGGCAGCAACATCAACCATATCGAGTCCCGCTCTATGAGCGGAGTCAGCCTAATCAAGATTTACTTCCAGCCCGGCACTGATCCGACCGCCGCGGTAAGCAACATATCCAACCTGGCTATGGCGAATCTTCGCCGACTTCCCCCAGGGACCCTGCCACCCGTCGTGCTCAGCTTCGACGCAGCTAACCTCCCTGTCTGCCTGATCACACTCAAGGGCGCAGGTATGAACCAAACGCAACTCAAGGATGCCGCGCAGTTTACGGTACGCAACCAGGTTGCAAATGTGCCGGGTGCCTCTGTGCCTCAACCCTACGGTGGAACCTACCGGCAGATTATGGTGTACGTAGATCCGCTAAACTTGCAAGCGTCCCAGCTTGGCGTTATGGATGTCGTGCACAGTATCAATGATTCGAACCTGATCCTGCCCGCTGGTGACGTACGCATTGGTCCGAAGGACTACAACATCTATGCAAATAGCCAGGTTGCAACTCCAAACGATGTCAACAGCATTCCCCTGAAGACAGTTGGTAACGCTTCAATCCTGGTAGGTGACGTAGGGCATGCCGTCGACGGGGGACAACTCCAGACCAACATCGTGAGGGTCGATGGGCAGCACTCTGTCTACATTCCCGTGCTCAAGCAGGGAGGTGGTGCAAACACCATCACAATTGTGGATGGCATTCGTAAAGCGACGGCTCATCTCCTGGATATCCCAGCGTCGCTGAAGACTGCGGTGGTCTTCGATCAATCGGTCTTTGTGAAAACTGCGATCAAGAACGTGATCAGCGAAGGAGCCATTGGCCTTTGTCTCACAGGCATCATGATTCTGCTGTTTCTCGGCAACGTGCGAGCTACCGTTGCTGTCCTGCTTTCAATCCCAATCTCCTGCATTGCAACCTTCCTGATCCTGAATGCTTTCGGCGACTCCATCAACACGATGGTCCTGGGCGGTATGGCACTGGTGCTCTCGCGACTGATTGATAATTCCGTCGTGGTGCTGGAAAACATCTTTCGCCACTTCGAGATGGGAGAAAACAGCATCAAGGCTTCCGAGGAAGGCGGCAAGGAGGTTGCACTGGCAGTTCTCGCGGCGACGTTCAGCACGGCTATCGTCTTCTTCCCGGTTGTGCTTCTCACCGGCGTGAGCAAATACCTCTTCACGGCGCTCGCCCTTGCCGTGGTGATCGCATTGTTCTGTTCCTACGTGGTTGCAATGACCGTGGTGCCACTCTTCTGCTCAAAGTTCATCAAGGAGACGGGGCATGGAACGGAGCACGAATCAGCAGAGCAAGGTGACCCGGTTCCCGAACACATGCACGGCAGCCGGAAACATAAGAACCTTTTCGCACGGGTCGTCTACCACTTCAACGAGGGCTTCTCCTGGTTGCAGGCGAAATATGACAGCGCGATCCACTACTGCCTCGATAAGCCGGTATTGGTGGTGGTTGTCTTCTCCGGGTTCGTATTGCTCAGTTTCGCGGTATCGCCCTTCCTGGGACATGCGTACTTTCCACGTACTGATCCGGGACAGTTTGTCATCAGTGTGAAAGCGCCAACGGGAACCCGCATCGAGCTAACCGACCAATACATTTCCCGCGTTGAGAATGATGTCCGTTCCGTGGTTGATGCCAAAGATCTGAACATGATCGTGTCGAACATTGGAGTTACTCCCGATCTTTCCGCTATCTACACTCCCAACTCCGGCATGCACACGGCTTTCGTCCAAGTGAGCTTGAACGAAGAGCACAGTCTCAGCAGCTTCGAGTACATGAAGCGAGTGCGTGCAAAGCTTGCGTCCGATCTTCCCGAAGTGCAGACCTATTTCCAGTCCGGTGGTCTCGTCGATTCCATTGTCAACCAGGGCTTGCCGGCTCCCTTCGATATCCAGGTAAGCAGCAACAACATGGAAGGCGGATATGCAGTCGCGCAGCAGTTAGCACAGAAGTTTCAGGCTCTTCATGGAGTGAGCGACGTCCTGATTCCGCAGGACATTGATTATCCCGGCCTGGCTCTCAACATCGACCGTCAGAAAGCCAGCCTTGAAGGGCTGACACCGAAGACGATTGTCGATAGTGTCATCACGGCCATGACCTCAAACGGGCAGGTTGCGCCAAGCTACTGGATCGATCCGAAGAGTGGGAACAACTACATGCTGACGGTGCAGTATCCAGAGACCCAAGTCCAAACACTGAATGATTTCAAGCAAATTCCGCTGCGATCTGCCGACGGGAAGAACACGACACCGCTCGAGTCAGTTGCGTCGATTAAAGCGATCAATACCCCAACTGAGGTCGATCACTATCAACTCCGTCGCGTGTTCGACGTGTACGTTATGCCGAAAGCGGAGAACCTGTCCACGATTAGCGCTGACGTTCAGAAGATTGTGAAGGATGCGCACCCACCACATGGCACCGTGCTGACAGTTCGTGGCTCGGTGAACAACATGAATGAGTCGTTCAAATCATTCGCCATCGGGCTGATCCTTTCGATTGTCCTCGTCTTCCTGATTCTGATGGCGCAGTTCGCGTCCTTCGTCGACCCCTTCATCATCCTGTTGGCTATCCCGCCTGGCATCTCGGGGGTGATCCTGTTCCTTCTCCTCACGCACACGACGCTCAATATCATGAGCTTGATGGGGGTCCTGATGATGACTGGAATCGTCGTTTCGGACAGCATCCTCATCGTTGAGTTTGTCGGTCAGCTGCGTAGCCAGGGACTGAAGCTCGAGGAAGCGATCATCACGGCCTGCAAGGTTCGTCTGCGTCCGATCCTGATGACAACGCTGGCAACGGTTCTGGGCTTGATCCCAATGGCTCTGGCGCTCGAAGCTGGAAGCGAGCAATACGCTCCGCTTGCAAGGGCCATTCTTGGCGGACTAACGGTCTCCGGTGTTGTTACGGTATTCCTGGTGCCGAGCGCCTACCTGCTGATCCACAGAAGAATCGAGGCACGGCAGGGAAGCGCCAAGGTTGCTGCGCAGGAGGCACACGCGTGAGATCACCTTTTTCATGCTTCCTGATTGCGCTATCCGTGGTCAGCGTTCCGATCTTAGCTGTTGCTCAGCAAGCTGATCTCCCTTCCGCACCGAAGGCGATGACGCTCGCACTCTCCGTTCAGCGACAGTCAACACCGACAGGTCGGGGGCCGCAATCGGGGAAACAGCCGCCACCGCTCGTCAACCCGACGACTCCCACCGTATCGATCACCCGTTCGGATGCCGAGCGGATGGCACTCAAGAATAATCCTCGCATTACAGCCAGCCAGTTGTTGGCGCTTGCTGCCGGTCAGGTCACCCGGGAGACGCGATCCGCAGCGTTACCTCAACTCACCGGGTATCTCACCGGCGAAGAGGCGAAGGATGGAAGCCGTATCGGAGCCGGGGCTGGCCTCACCTCGTCACGCCTCTACAGCCATTTCGGAGCGGGCGGGACGCTCTCTCAGCTCATCACAGACTTCGGCCATACGCGTTTCCTGGTTGCTACCAACAAGCTCCAACAACAGGCCCAGAACCAGACTATCCTCGCTACGCAGCAGGACGTGCTCCTAGCTACTGACCAGGCTTTCTACCGACTTCTCGATGCGCAGTCGCTGTTAGATGTCGCAAGGGCTACCGTGAGCGCTCGGGGTGACGTCCAGAACTTGACGTCGGCCCTGACGAAATCAGCTCTCAAGAGCGACCTGGATCTGAACGTCGCGTCCGCTGATCTCTCACAATCACAACTCCTCGAGCTTGATGCTGAGAATTCGGTTGCCTCAGCCAGTGCCATGCTTGCCGCTCTGCTCGCAACCCCAGCGGACACCCTCTATAAAGCAGTCGAAGATCCAGAGCAGGCCGCCCCTCCGCCGCCCGAAACTTCCAGCACTGCCGGCATTACTGCGGCTGCGGAAGCTGAGCGCCCGGATCTGAAAAGCCTCCAGCTCAATGCTGAATCATTCCAGAAGCTAGCCAAAGCGCAAGCTCTACAGCATCTTCCAAGTCTTACAGCCGTTGGGGCGGGGGGTATCACGCCTGCGGCTCCAGCTAACGTCTTCGTACCTGATTGGTATGCGGCTGGAGGCGTGAATCTAACCCTGTCGGCATTTACTGGGTTCCGCATCACAGCCCAAACTGAAGAGGCTCGACTGCGCGCGAAAGCTGCTGAACAACAAGCCCGCGAACTCTCGGACAATATCGGCCGCGACGTTCGTGTTGCAATTCTGAACGCTCAAACGGCTTTTCGGCGAATCGGCGTAGCAGACGAATTCCGCCACCAGACCGAGCAGGCACTCGCATTGGCTCAAACCCGTTACAAGTTGGGCCTCAGTTCCATCGTGGAGCTTTCCCAGGCACAACTGCAGTCGACCCAAGCTGCCGTCGCCGCTGTGAATGCCCGCTATGACTATCTTCTCGCCCTGCGAACACTGGATTACGCTCGCGGACAACTTGCCCCCTAAACCCTTCGAGAGGGCTCACACAAAACTCCCCTATCGGGGTGGACGACACGTATGGGAACCGAGATCAAGATCGACCGAATCCTCTATGCAACAGACTTCCTTGAGAACTCAAGGCTGGCACTCGACTATGCCGTCTGCTTCGCTCAGCACTTCAAGTCAACAATCGTCATGTTGCACGTTGTTTTGCTCTCGCAAGCTGCGAGGGAGGCAGAAATTGAGATCTCTGGTCCAAGCATGACTCGGAAAGCTGTCGAACAGCGTCTGGAGAAGCTTGCTCATGGTGTGCGCGCTTTGGGCCTCTCGGTAGAAACGCACGTGGTCGACGGCCGAATCTGCGAGACCGTCATAAAGTCAGTGAAGACCTACCGCGCAGACCTTCTGGTCCTTGGAACCCACGGCGTGCATCGTGGACTTGATCACCTCTTAATCGGCTCCAACACCGAGAAAATCCTGCTTGGAGCGGAGTGTCCCACACTAACCATCGGAGCTCATGTTCTGTCCGGCTTCGTGATCGAAGAGCACTTGAAGGAGATCCTTTACTTCTCCGACTTCACATCGGAAGCGACTGCCGCGGCACCGATGGCTTTGTTCCTCGCTAAAGAATTTGCCGTTCCTGTAGACGCTTGTGTCCTCGTGCCGAACGTCGCCGAACACAACGAGAGGTTGCGACAAGAACTGGCGGAGGACTACTGCGAGAGCATGAAGGCTGAACTCGACGATAGCCACGTGGAGTGGTGCAAACCAACATTCCAACTTGATCGTGGTCTGGCGCTCGATCAGATCGTCGAACGAGCGGAATCTCAGAGTGCGGGCTTGATCGTCCTCGGGGTCCACGCCGAGTCACAACTCGGCAGACATCTTCACACCAGCTTTGCCTACCAGGTGCTGGCGGAAGCGACCTGCCCCGTTGTCACGGTACGCAGCTTAGCTCCAGCGAACAAGGGATAAGCACAATGACCGTGTTGGAGTTCTCAGGTCTGTTATTCGCGACGTCTCTCGTTGCCGGCTTCCTGGGCGCGCTCACGGGGTTAGGGGGCGGAGTGGTGCTCGTTCCCGTTCTTGCACTGTTCTTCAAGATGGACATCCGCTATGCCATCGGCGCTTCTTTGGTCTCGGTCATCGCCACGTCATCCGGGGCCGCCGTCGCCTACGTAAGAGAGGGACTATCGAACATTCGGATTGGAATGTTCCTTGAAGTAGCGACCACGCTTGGCGCTTGTTTCGGAGCATATCTCGCGACTAGGGTTTCTAACCACTGGATCGCCATCGTCTTTGGCATGGTTCTGCTTTACTCTGCGGTGTCGTCATTTCAGAAAAGAGACAAAGATGTACCCCATAGAGCCACCGTTCCGAACGCCTTGGCTACAAAGCTTGAGCTGAACGGAGTCTATCCAGGGCCGGGGGGCGGCGAGCCCTACACCGCACAACGCGTTCCCCTCGGATTTGGCATCATGTTTGGTGCGGGCACGTTGTCAGGATTGTTGGGGATCGGCTCCGGCGCGGTAAAAGTCCTGGCGATGGACCAGGCAATGAAGCTGCCATTCAAGGTCTCGACAACAACCAGCAACTTCATGATCGGGGTTACCGCAGCTGCCAGCGCGGGGATTTACCTATCACGAGGCTACATTGATCCGCAGATCGCCATGCCAGTCATGTTGGGTGTTCTTGCCGGATCGCTCTTTGGAACACATTTCTTAGTACGGGCGAAGGTGACCACCCTGAAGAGTCTCTTTGCCGTAGTCATCCTGTTTCTTGGCTGCGAGATGATCTTCAACGGCATGACTGGGAGGATCTGATGACGAAGCCAAGCGATCAGGATCTAGACATATCAGTAGCAGTCGTCCTTCGTATCGGTATCATCCTGTCCGCGTCCGTTGTCATCTTGGGCGGCGTTCTTTTGCAAAACCATCTCTTCAGCGCTGTGCCCGATTACGCTCATTTTCACTCGGGAGACCCCGGGCTCCGCTCGGTAATGGGGATAGTACAAGGCGCGGTTAACTTTACTCCCAGGAGCGTGATCCAACTTGGTCTACTGCTTCTGATCGCAACGCCTGTGGCACGAGTCCTCTTGTGCATCATCGGATTCACCCGCCAGCGCAACCTTCTCTATGTAGGTGTCAGCAGTCTCATCTTCGCGATCTTGTTGTTTAGCTTCTTCAAGGGTGGTCAGCAATGATGCGAGTCCTTCGTGCTTTTGTTCTGCCGAGTGCACACCGCCTTTCACCTGCATTCCTTGCCATTGCCATCCTCAGTCCGGGAGCGGCGGTAAGCCAGATGCAAGTCCCCAACCCGCAACGCAAGGCACCTTCAGCCCTGGGGGCAATGGATGACGAATTAAGGTCTTTGGCAATCCGGGTTCAACCATCGGTGGTCAAGATCGAAGTATCGGGTTTGGCGGAAGTGGCGGACCCAAGCTCTCCAGGAACCTCTCTGATTGCCCATCAACAGGGAGTAGGCTCCGGCATCATCATGGACACGAACGGCTTCATCCTTACAAACGCTCACGTGGTCGAACATGCAGTCTCGATTTCTGTGGCGGTGAACTCCAGCGAGAGGGACGCTGAAGGGCTTCCTCTTGCTTCGCGTCGGCTCCCTGCGCATATCGTGGGCAAGGACACTCTCACAGATGTCGCGTTGCTCAAAGTTGAGGCTACGTCGCTTCCCGCGCTGAGGTTCGCGAAAGCCGATTCCGTGCACGTGGGCCAGATCGCGCTTGCGTTCGGCAGTCCGCTTGGCCTCGAGAACACCATGACCCTCGGAGTCATCAGCGCACTCCATCGGCAGCTGAATTTGAGTAGTCCGGTGAGCTATCTTCAGACGGATGCTTCCATCAATCCAGGCAACTCTGGCGGCCCCCTAGTCGACATCCAGGGAGAGGTCATCGGAATGAACACAATGATCGCCTCTGAGTCTGGAGGCAATGAAGGAGTTGGTTTCTCTATTCCTGCGGATACTCTCGCATTTGTATACCAGCAGCTACGGAGCCTCGGTCACGTTCGCCGTGGTGCGATTGGTGTCATTGCTCGGGCAATTACGCCTGAACTGGCAACGGGACTGCAGGTCAAGACTTCTTCCGGCGTGATTCTAGAGGACGTCCTTCCCGGGTCATCCGCAGATAAAGCGGGCCTCCGTCCCGGCGACATAGTCCTGGCATTGGACAACAGAGCTGTATCTGACCTAGGATCCTTTCCTTGTTGCTCTTCCGCAAGCAGATTGGAGACGTTGTCTTATTCAGCGTCACTCGCGGGAATGGCACATTGCAGGACATACCAGTGACGATTGTTAGACGCCCCCGAGATGCTGAGAATCTTCTCGATCCCGATCGCTTAGAGGGAGACATAGTGGCCAAGCTGGGCATCATAGCCGTCACAGTTGATGCCGACATTGCAAAACTCATTCCAGAGCAACGCAAGCCAGGAGGACTGCTCATAGTCGGTCTGACCGCGGGCGGGACAGGAAGCGCTCTCGGACTGCAAGCAGCGGACATCATCTACGAAGTGAACAATCGACCAGTTTCTTCAGTCGCCGGCCTGAGACAAGAACTTGCAGGTCTTGGTTCTAACGCACCTGCGGTATTACAGATCGAACGAGACGGCACCTTGCGCTTCGTGGTCTTCACGAATGCGGAGTAATCCAAACATCAACAACATAGAAATGAAAGGCAGGTAGTCACATGAATCCTCGTTTCCTGAAATGTGTCCTCGCGTTGACAGTACTCTCAGCAGCCACCGCATACGCCTCCAA
>CAXTNM010000064.1:0-28780 GCA_964245715.1 uncultured Acidobacteriaceae bacterium
CCCCAGCAGCTTCGCCCCGTTAATCAGGTCCGCCCGAAGACAATCCGCAGCCGACATCCCGTACTGCACCATCAGCTCCAGCTCCCGCGCCTGGGTTCCATGCGGAAATGGACCCACATCACTCCCCACCGCCATCGGCACGCCCGCGGCCAATTGCTTCTTGAACTCCGCTGCATGAAATGCCTGCTCGTCGCGCTCCCTCTGCGCCATCGCCGGGGACGAGGTATGATCGGCAAAGTACTCTGCAATGGCAAACGTTGGCACCGCGTAGATCTGCTTCTCCTGCATCGCTCGCATCGTGGCCTCGCTCAACTGGTAGGCATGGTCGACCGACATCACTCCCGCCGCCACCGCATACCCGGTGCCCGGCTCACCCGTCGCATGCACCGCGACGCCATGTCCGGCTCCCAGCCCATAGCGCTTCGCCTCTGCGACCGCCGCCTTCAGCTGCTCTTCGGTGTACTGATACGGCGTCTTGAAGATCCCATCGACAAAGGTATCCGGACCGGTCTCATAGACCTTGGTAAAGTCGGCGCCCTCTTTTCGCTGCTCGCGAATCACCTCTACGATCTCATCGATGTTGTTCGCACGATCTGCATTCGAGAGCACATGCTGCGCCGGATTGTAGTGATTCGCATCTTCATGGCCGCCCAGCAGATCCACCGCGTTTCCGCTCATCCGCATGCGCGGCCCGGGAAACAGTCCGGAGTTGATGGCCTCGCGCACCGCCGTGTCCGCCGAACCCGCACCCTCAGTCCCCATATCGCGCTCGGCCGTAAACCCGCCCATCAGGTCCAGCCGTGCCTGGTCCATCGCGATCAACGTACGCTTTGGTACCGACTCTTCGACCGTCTGCAGATCCTCCGCGCCCGGATGCAGAAAAAGATGCACATGCGCATCAATCATCCCCGGCATCAACGTCACATCCCCCAGGTCGATCACCTCAGCCTCGGTCGGCGCTTTCCCGCCTACCGCCGTAATCCGATTCCCCGTCACCACCACCCAACCCGGCGATATCACGCGACCGCCCTGCACATCAAGCATCCTTGCCGCTTTCAGCACGACCACCTTCGGCCCGGAACCCAGCCCTGCTCCCTGCCCAGAGGCACACGAAACTCCAACCAGCAACCCCGCCAGAAGCCCAACGCTCTTTGTCATGCAAGCAGCATATCAGCGCCCCAAACCACAGCGGCACCCACACCATCAGCATCAACCGAAAACTCAAACCTGAAAACTGAAAACTGAAAACTGAAAACCGAAAACCGAAAACCGAAAACCGAAAACTGAAAACTGAAAACTGAAAACTGAAAACTGAAAACTGAAAACTGAAAACTGATAGATCATTCCTTACGCAAGAGAACCCCTATCGCCGCCGCTCCACCCTCTTCACCGCGACCGGCTCCCACACCTGCCCTCCACCCCAGCTCCGCGTCGCGACTAGATCCAACCGCATCGGCGTCTCTGCACTCCTGATCTCAGCCGTCCTGCCAGCGCTCTTCTCCGTTACCGGCGGCACCGTGGACGCCACAGAGAGACCATCGCCAAACACCGGGAGCGCCTTCGCAAGCTCCATCAACTGCGAGCGCAGCACTACTCCGGTCAGCCTCATCTTCAACCCGCTCTTATCCGCGGCCAGAGTCAGCGTTGCCGGCTGCGCGCCACCCAGCGCCAGCGGGATCGGAGCAACCGTCAACACTCCATTTGCAAGCTCTCCCTCTAACCCGTTCGCGGTGTCAATGACAGGCGGTCCATCGCCAATCACCAGCCGGGCCGGCGAGACCGCGAAACTACCGGAAGCGAGCAGCGCCGTCGCCTCATCACAGCACTTCAACTCACCCGAGAACAGGCCGCTCGCCTTCAACGCACTTGAATCCCGTGAACTCACAACCCGCATCGCATCGATCAGCGCGCTTAACGGAACCTTCATCCAGCGCGCCTGCACCCGCGCCCCCTGCCACTGCCGCGTATCCGGAACCTCACCGGTAACCGTCAAACCACTCTCTTTGCCCGCCCCAGGCCAGTCGCACACCAAATCCGACAGGTGGAACATCCCATCTGCCTGTGCCTGGCAATCCACATCGGCATCGAACGTGTGTGCCGGAAGAAAGTCAGCGCGACGCAGATTGTGCAGCTCTACCCGGCTCGTCAATCGATGGCTGCCGATCGTGCCTTTCACGCTTGCGCGCAGGTTCAGATCGCCGCGCACGCCCATATCGCCGCCCATCACCACCCAGCTCGCCGCACCCAGGGGCACCGCATTCCACTCCGCATGCAGATCCACCGGAACCGACCCAAGCGACTCTGCCCGGCCCAGGGTGCCCTCCATCCGAAACGTTCCGGTATCGGTCGCTGCTGTATCCGTGCGGGCCGGTTGCGCCTCAAGCCGCAACTTCCAGACGTTCGGTGCCGAAAGCCACAACGCGAACTCGGCATCAGTCAATGAAATCGCCTTCTTCTCCAGCCCTTCCTTCAAATTAACTCGGCCGCCGGTCGCTTCTATGTAAGGAAAGCGTGGTGCCGCTCCGGCGTTCTTCTGCGCCGTTGGCTCTGCAGGCATACGCGCCGCCTGCAGCAGAATACTCTCGATATTCCAACGGCCGTCCGGCCTCCGCACCAGGTTTACGCTAGGGTCAGCCAGCGAGATTCTTGAAAACTCCAGGCGTCTCAGCCAAAGCGACCGCATCCGCAGTGTCGCACGCACGGTATTCGCCCGAATCACAGGCTCCGACCCAAACGAAGGATCCTCGCTCACCACGAAGTTTGTCAGCGTGAAGCCAGGCAGCGGCAGCAGATTCAGCGTGACAGAGTCCAGGTGCACTGGACGGCCCAGGCTCGTGCTGATGCTCGTCACAATCCGCCGTTGATAGCGATTCACGTTGATCAGCGGAGGCAGCACAGCCGCCATTCCCACGACCACCAGCAGCGCAATCACAGCAATCACCCGCCGCCGGGACTCCGGCGTGAGCGGCTGCGGCTCCAGATCCTCGGCTTCAATCTCATCGGCGTAACCACCCGCCGCGCTGTAGCCTGCCGCCGCCATCATCGCGTCGGCACGCGCTAACTCGTCGGGCGCCGACTCCACTCTCCCAACGGCGGTATTGTGCCGCACCTGTTCGGCTTCCTGCATCGTGTCCTGAACCTGCCTCAACCTGCGTTCTGCATCACTGGATCAAATGCAGCGTACGTTTCCAGCGCGTCTTATCAAAGAAGTGCAGACCCGTCGTGAAGAAGGATCCGATGCGAGCCCCAACGCTCGCCTGCTGCTCATCCATCGCATCTGCCGTCGTCTCAAACGACCAATAGTTGAAGAGCGGTCGCCCGAGAATGTTCTCCCGCGGCACAAAGCCCCAGAACCGTCCATCCGCGCTATGCTCGCGGTTATCTCCCATCGCAAACACCTTCCCCGGCGGCACCACCAGGTCGCCATCAACGATATGCGAGGGCAGTTCCTCGGTCCATACCTGGGTCGCTCCATACGGCACACCCTGCGCCGGAAAGTCGTCGCGCGTTGGCGTGTAGTGGTCCTCATCATCGCCATCCTCACGCGGAAGTGCGGCATACGGTTCTTTCTGCGCCACCCCGTTCAGGTACACCACCCCATGCAGCAGGTGAATATGGTCCCCCGGAACCCCAATCAGCCGCTTCACCAGGATCAGGTCCGGCGTCTCCGGATTCGGCTTCAGAAAGACAATCACGTCTCCGCGCTTCGGCTCCCGGTAATGCACAAACGGAGCCCACTTTGACGGCGGCGCAAACGTGATCCGGTCTACCAGCACATGGTCCCCGATCAGCAGCGTCTTCTCCATCGAACCCGACGGAATAACATAATTCTGAAACACAAACACCATCACGAACAACCCAATGGCAAGTACCGCGCACACTGACGACAGCGCCTCGAGCGGCGTCTCGCTCTCGGCCTTCCTCTCGACAGCCAGAACCGCCTGCTGCTGCTCCGCTACGTCGTCTTTCCGCTCATCCGTCACAGCCATCGGCTCGTCTCCCGGCAAACCCGTCACATCCATCCTAAATCCACAAACAATTGCTAGTGGCTCAGGCACCAATTTTGATCAGACGAGACTCTGACCATCTATATCTCTCGCATCGGGTAAAGAACGTGTACTCTCGGGTATTAACCGCAAAGCCTTTTTCGCGAGTCACATACGACACATGGGCCACTTACTCAGCCACAAAGAGGACAGAATGGCCATTCTTCGTGCCGAATCGGGCAACTCTCCAAAAGAAGCTTCTCAACCTGTCGGCAGATGGAGCTTCCCTGCCCTGTGCTACGCGTTGCTGCCGTTGCTGCTCGTCATCCGGCATGTCAACGCGCCACCCGACAAGCGCACTTACGGCCCCTCTCACTGGTTCCTTGACTACCATCACGGGTTCATGCGGCGCGCGCTCGTCGGACAGCTTCTATCGCACATCCACTTCATCTCTTGGCACCAGATCTTCCTCATCGAAGCCGTTGTACTTGCATGCGGAGTCGCGCTGACCTACCTGGTCTTCCGCTCCATCCTGTTCGGTACGCTTGAAGAACGGCTGCTCGGGGCGTTTCTCCTGGCCGCTCCAGCCTTCTTGCCTCACATGGCTGCAATGGGAGGCGAACTCGACAACATCCTGTACGTCGTCGTGTTACTCGCTGCTTACACGCTCATCCAGTTGCAGAACTCAGCCGGCTTGGTGCTGGCTACGCTCCTTGTCGTGGTCGCGCTCGCCATCCACGAAGCATTTCTCCTGATGTTCTATCCCCTGCTGCTCGTGCTTCTCCTGCACCTGCTGCACCGGCGTAAAATCAGCGCCCTGGGGTTCAGCCTTCATCTCGCCGTAATCGGCGCCTGCTTCCTCGCCATCCTGTTCCACGGTAGATACCACGGGCCGCAGGCTGAATGGGTCGCACACGCGCAACAGCGAACGGACATGCCGATCGAAACCGCGGTCATGATCCCGTTGAACAATACTCTGCGAGAACAGGTTTTGTTCGTGAGAGAACGCTACACCCACTCCCTGGTTGGTCGCGTTATCTTGTCGCTGCTGCTTTCCATTCCCTATGGAGTCGCTCTCTGGCGGCTGCTCTCCGGAACCCTTCAAAGACAACGCTATACCGTTACGATCCGAAGGCTGATCATCGCCAGCTTTTTCATCCCGCTTCTCCTAATTCCGCTCGGGCACGACATTATGCGTTGGATGGCAGCGCTCTGTATCAACATCTCCCTCTACATCCTCTTGCTCCATCAGGAAAGCCAGCGACCAACCGAACCGGGGAACGAGGCGAAAACGGCTCTGCGTTCTTGGGCCCGATCGCCAACCATCACCGCGACATTCCTCTACCTGCTCGCGCTCGGACCATGGAGCCTCGCCGGAACGCACCTGTTCTCAAATCTCCACACCCTGGTAAGTGGCCAGAGCGATTCAGCAAAGCCCGGCGTCCCCTTGACGCCACAGCCAAAGCCCGATTCATCGATCACTATGCCAGCGATGCCTCGGTAAATTGGAGCAGGATTACTCCGCACGTGGCCATACGAATCGGCCAGAAGCTGCATCCTACGTCCTGTTTGTAGATACGTGAGGATTCCATGGCAGATCAATCAACACTCGTAAAGGCAGTCATCGCAGTGCTCCATGATGGAGCGAAGGGCTTCCCGGACGTCGGCGAGCACCTGAAGAACGCGCAGGCAAAATCCTTCTTCCTTGAGGAAGGTTCCACGCGCGCTAAGTTCGCGCACGAGCTCGAAAGCGCGCTGGCTGGCAAAGGTGAGAGCACCGATGTTGGCGGCACCGGTGTCGGCGCCATTCATCGCGTCTGGGGTGACCTGAAAGCAAAGCTCGGCGGTGGAGATCACACCCTGCTCGAGACCGCTGAACAGGGCGAAGACGCCGCCAAGAAGGCCTATAAGGAAGCGCTCGAGGGAGACATCACCGACCCCACCCTGCGTCAGCTCCTGACCAGACAGCAGACCCACATTCAGGCCTCTCATGATAAGGTGAAGGCTCTTCGCGATACCATCACTGCCTAAGCTCGAACATCAAAGAAAGCCCACGCGCCGCCGGCAGCTCGGCACGCGTGGGCTTCTCTTTTTGCGCCAAACTCCATGCGAACGAAATCCTGTAATCGGAGGAACTCTGAAGCAACCACCCCGCGTATAGCCTTCAGTGCAATCCTTCGGCGACATCCTGCAGCAGGTCTTCTCCTCTATCTGGTCCAACCGCCTGCGCTCCTTCCTCACCATGTTCGGCATCGCCTGGGGAGTCGCCTCGCTGCTCCTGCTCGTAGGCCTCGGAGAAGGTTTTCGTTCCGGTCAGCGCAAAAACCTCGCCCAGATCGGCACCGACTTCATCTGGGAATGGGGAGGAACCATCCCCGCCGTCGGCAACCAGCACTCCGGCATGATCCCCTACCAGCTCACCGTCGCCGATGCCGACGCCATCCGCACCCAGGCTCCGCACGTCCGCAATGCTACCGCCATCCTCAGCCGGGAAGATGACCGGCAACGCCTGCGCCAGCAAGGGCTCTAAGTGCCGGCAACATCTTCGCGAAGGATGGTGCGGGTAGCGGCCTGGGGCGGGCGTTGCGTCCAATAATCCTTTAGTTTGAGAAAGGGCTGTTCAAAGAAACGATAGCTCAGCGTGGCGGCAATAAGCGTCACCAGCAGCGCAAAGAAAGCCTGCAGAAGTATCGTCACTGGCATCAGATACGCCGGTGCCGGATTCATTCGGCCGGCTACCTTGTTGGCCAGTACGAGTGCCGGCTGAATCGGAATCATGTGGATGATGTAGATGCCGTAGGACCGCTGGCCGATCCACCGGAGAGGGGAAGCCTGCAGGACGCTGTTGAGCCACGAACCCTGCCGCAGGCAAAGCAAAAGAAGACCGCACGCCGCAACGGCGACCATGGAGAAGCCCACGCTCGTAATCCACGGCGTCTCAGGATCAGAAGAGGAGGACTGGTGGAGCGCGTAAACCGCCACCAGACCGGTCGCGATGAACGAGCCTGCACCGATGACGAGAAGCCGGCGACCCCAGCGCATGACCCGTTCAGCTGCCGGTCCACGCAGGAGCAGGGCGACCACTCCGCCAAGCAGAAGGGAATCCATGCGAGCGTAGGTGGCTCGCACAATTCGCTCCGGATGCGCGTGGCCAAAGGCAGTCATCATAAGGCCGCACCGAAGCACCGGAACACACACGACGAGCACCATCAGAATGCTGAGCAGCTTTTTGCGATCCTTGACCGCGAAAATGACAGCTGGCCAGACCAGATAGAACTGCTCTTCGACACAGAGCGTCCAGAAGTGGTCGAAGTCAAGATTGACAAAGGTCTTGCCACGAATAATCCCCACGAGGTGTCCGAGAGTGTTATGTGGAGGTCCGGGAAGCTTCGTAGGCATCAAATTGAAGACATAGGCCGGCAACGAGAGCCAGGGCAGTGAGAAGCGCCAGTGAAGGAGAGGCGCTGTGAGCAGGACCAGAAGCAGAATGCCATAGTAGAGAGGGAAGATTCGCAGCGAACGGCGTACATAAAAATCACGCCATCTATCCTCAGTCGTGCGGCTGTCGTACAGTATTCCGGTAATCAGGAATCCAGAAAGTACAAAGAAGATATCGACGCCCATCCATCCGTATTCCAACGACCGCGGAAGCAGACTGACGAAATAATGTTGGACGAAGACTGCGGTGACCGCCAGCGCGCGAAGGCCGTCAAGCGCCGGGTAGTACGGGCGTTTCTCCATTGCAAGGAGTATAGCTCGACTCTCTCGGAAGGAGAGGCCTCCCTCCCTCGGCCTACTCGGCTTTGCGGTTATAAACACTATCCCGCAGAACATACATAATTACAGGGAAATTGGAGTTCTAGACGACGGTGTTGGCGACGTGTCCGGCGGTGGGCCGATGCTGCATGAGAGGGTCGAGGCGGTCAAAGCCGTAGAGGTCGCCGTGATGGTTGCGGGCTTCTCTTTTTCGCCGGACTCCATGCGAACGAAATCCTGCGAATCAGAGGAACTCTGAAGCACCCCGCCGCGTATAGCCTTCAGTGCAATCCTTCGGCGACATCCTGCAGCAGGTCTTCTCCTCTATCTGGTCCAACCGCCTGCGCTCCTTCCTCACCATGTTCGGCATCGCCTGGGGAGTCGCCTCGCTGCTCCTGCTCGTAGGCCTCGGAGAAGGTTTTCGTTCCGGTCAGCGCAAAAACCTCGCCCAGATCGGCACCGACTTCATCTGGGAATGGGGAGGAACCATCCCCGCCGTCGGCAACCAGCACTCCGGCATGATCCCCTACCAGCTCACCGTCGCCGATGCCGACGCCATCCGCACCCAGGCTCCGCACGTCCGCAATGCCACCGCCATCCTCAGCCGGGAAGACCTCAAAGAAGTCAGCGAGTTTTCCTCCGCCAGCGGAGTCACCTGGGGAGTCCAACCCAACTACCCCCAGATCGGCAATCTCCCGCTCGCCGCCGGCCGCTTCATCGACGATCAGGACGAGGCGCAAAACCGTCGCGTCGTCGTCCTCGGCCAGAAGAACAATCAGCTCCTCTTCGACGCCCGACGCTCTGTCGGCTCCTTCATCACCATCAATGGCGCGCGCTTTGAGGTCATCGGCGTCGCTCAGAAGGTCGGCCACGGCGACAACAATGGCAACAACCAGAAGGTCTACATCCCGCTCTCCACCATGCTCGAGCTTTACCCCAGGAAAGGCGAGAACATCGCCAAAGACGCCATCAGCTCCATCCAGTACCAGCCCTCTACCGACGACCAGAGCGAAACGGCCAAGTCCGAAGTCCATCGCCTCGTCGGTCAGCGTCACGGCTTCAACCCCTCCAATAAGGACGCCTTCGAAGAGTGGGACTCCATAAAATCCAACCAGATGATCGGCGTCATCTTCTTCGCCATGGACGTCTTCCTCGGCGGCGTCGGCATCGTCACCCTCGCACTCGGCGCCGTCGGCATCGTCAATATCATGCTCGTCACCGTCAGCGAGCGCACCAAGGAGATCGGCCTCCGCAAGGCCCTCGGAGCCACCAACCGCTCCATCATGACCCAGTTCATGTTCGAAGGGCTCGCCCTCACCGGCCTCTCTGGCCTCATCGGCATCGCCGGAGCCGCCGGCTTCATGGCTCTGCTCAACGCTCTCGTGGGCGGCGCCATGCAGGGCTTCGACCCACCCCAGCTCGTACCCTGGTCCGCGGCCCTCGCCGTCGGAACCCTCAGCCTCTGCGGCATCATCGCCGGCGTATACCCCGCACGCCAGGCCGCTATGCTCGAACCCGTAGAAGCCCTGAGGAAGGATTGAATGCTCATCGACATCTTCAACCAGGCTCTCAACGCCATGCGCCACAACAGCCGGCGAACCACCATCACCATCGTCGGCATGGCCTGGGGCATCGCCACCGTCGTCCTCCTGCTCGCCTACGGAGCCGGCTTCGGCCACGCCTGCGAACAGATCTTCGCGCAGTTCGGCACCAACGAAATCGGCATCTTCCCCGGCACCACCAGCGAGCAGGCCGGAGGCGCCAAGGCTGGCGTGAAAATCCAGCTCACCGTCGACGACGTCGAACGCATCCAGGAGATGGTTCCCGGCGTCATCCTTGTCTCCGCCGACGTCAGCAAGAACGTCGTCGTCTCGAATGACCTGCACTCCTTCACCTGGTCCGTCGACGGCATCTACCCCGAACTCCAAACCATCCAGAAAAAAGACATCGCCGAAGGTCGCGCCCTCACCCCCGCCGATGTAGCCCAGCGAGCGCACGTCTGCGTCCTCGGCTCCGAAGCCAAAAGCAAACTCTTCTCCGGCATGTACGCCCTCGGCCAGACCGTCCATCTCGCCGGCGTAGCGTTTGAAGTCGTCGGCATCCAGAAACCCAAGATGCAGGAAGGAGACGACGATATCAATCGCGGCGTCCTCGTCCCCTTCTCCACCATGTCCGACATCAAGGATACGAAGTACCTCGACGGCATCTGGTTCAGCTACAACGGCGACTTCGCCAAGACCGAACTTGCCGCCCGCCAGGTACTCGCCTCCACCCACGACTTCAAATCCACCGACCACAACGCCATCTTCGTCGCCAACATCATGGAACAGCTCTCACAGTTCCGTCTCCTCAGCACCCTTCTCACCGTCATGCTCGCCTTCATCGGCACCCTCACGCTCGGCATCGCCGGTATCGGCCTGATGAACATCATGCTCGTCTCCGTCCAGCAGCGCACCCGCGAGATCGGTGTCGAGAAAGCGCTCGGCGCCCGCCGCAAGCACATCCTCCTGCAGTTCCTCTCAGAAGCCCTCGTCATCACCGGGCTCGGCGGAGGCCTCGGGATCGCCCTCGCCTACATCGTCTCGGCCGCTGTCGGCCGCATCCCCTTCTACAGCGCCATTGCCTCGAACGCCGAAGCCGCCGACATCCGGCTCATCATCTCCTGGCAGTCCGTCGTCGTCTCGGTGGTCATCCTCATCATCGTCGGGCTCATCAGCGGCATGATCCCTGCCCTTCGCGCCTCGCGCCTCGACCCCATCGAAGCTCTTCGCTACGAGTAAGCCGTCAACCTCAATGGCGCGAGCCCCAGGTCGGGCAGTCATCTGCCTTACCTGGGGCCTTCCTTCTTCGCGCACATTCAAGTGAAGCCGCAAGGACAATTCATCCAAACCAGGCGTTTCTAGCTCCGATTACATCGTCGGAGGTCCGCCCGGAACGACGATCCCAACCTTCGACGCGCCCTCAAGTGCAGTCTGCAACGAGAAGCCCGGCCCTGTCGAAGATGAGAGGAATGGAGTCAGCGCAGCAACGGCAGAGTGAGCGCCGTTATAAACCGCATCCAGCCCATCCGTCTGCTCGTAGTTCAAATTGTTCGACGGATTGATATTCGCAATCACGTTGCCAAGCACACGATGCTCACACTCGATCCCCATAATGGACGCGGCTACCTTTGCGAAATACTGCAGCTGCGTCGCCGTGTACTTGCTCTCGGACGTCACATGGGCCGACAGGTACGCGAACTCCTGGATCGCATTCAGGTAAGCGCCGATAAAGGCATTCTCAAGCGCGTTTAGAATCGTCGTGAAGCTGCCAATCGTATCGAACGTCCCGTTCGGAAAGTAGAACACCTGGTATGGATCGCCAGTCGACTCTTTCCCGCCCAGCAGGCTGCGGAACAGGTTGGCATGGTTGATCTCTTCGGTCAGCGCCGCCTGGATATATTGCAGGTTGGGCTGGTTGCCGTTCGTGATGTCGTTGATGCCGCCGCCCGAACCCGCCAGCGCCGGATCCTGAAGTACCTTGCCGACCAGGCCGTTGTAATAGAAGGTGGTTGCGAGATCTTCGGCAATCAGCGCGGCCGTAAAGATCTCGGTTACCGTATCAAGCGCCTGCTCCGTCGCCTGCTGTGCGGCAGTCTGGCCGAACGCATGCGGAAGCAGCAAGCCGGACGTCGCGGCACCGAGACCCAAAAGACCAGACTGGCGGAAGAAACGGCGACGATCCACCCGCGCGGCGAGCAGATCGGAAGACGGAGTATTCAAAACTTCGAAGCTCATGGATTTCCTCAAGAAGCATAGTTCGCGTACATGGGTACTTGGGCGGAATCACTCTTCCGTCAACGAAGTGCAGAGGGGGACCGGTATCGTTACGCCCTCATCACCAGCAACGGATTGCACCAAAGTTGTATTTGCTTCAATCATCGGCAAGCGCCTACATGCTGGACGCCTGGCACGCCACCCACATCTCGCAAGCCTTCACCCACCTGGCACGCATCGAGCCACCCTCAGCCAGGCGGTCCACGCGTCATTGGCGCTCTTACCGACTGAGTTCATTGCGTCGCTAAATTCGTATCCAGCCCGCAAAGATAAGCACCCAGTACATCGAAGATCCCTGCGCCGCCGGCCCCCTGCGGGACACTCCCCGCGCCCACCACATCGCGCGGCTTACCCGCCGTGTAAATCAAGATCGACGGAATATAAGTACCGTGTCGAACGAGCTGCGAATTAGCCACTCCGCGCGAAGCTTCCACCGCAAGCGGAGGACCCAACCGGTTGATCTGTGCCGACCTCGTCAACGTCGACGCCAGAATCTTCTTGGTCTCTTCGCCGTTCCTGATCGCCTTCGCGCGTAATGCCTCATCATCGGTGACCAGGCCCTGCATTGAAGCATGAGGTACAGCCTGCGAGAGCTCATAGTCCAGCTGCCCCGAAGCCCGTACATCCAGCGCCACAACGGCAACCAGCGATTGAAGATCCGCCGAACCAAGACTGCTCAGAAACTGCTTCTCGCCCGCATCGTCACCTAACGCCACGAAGACGAAGCTGTAATGCCGCTGCTCTGCCTGCAGCGCTTTATAGAGCCTCACCAACAGGATGGCGGAGTTCCAGTCCTGCGCATCGGCAGCCTCATTCTCGCGGTGTTCATAGTGTGCCGTCACCACGATCGTCCGGCTCTCCGTGCCCGGCAACAGGCAGATCAGGTTCTGACCTGGCTTCTTCTCCCGCTCCTCACTCAGATGGCTCCCCGTGCAGCCGAACTTCGTAAAGTCGGCTCGCAGACGAGCATACCTTTCAGAGTTGTCGCCGAGCGAAGAGCTCAGCAGCCTGTTCACCTCACCCGGAGGTAACGTCCAGAACCTGGCAGCCGCCGCGCTCTTACCTACGGGGATCTCAGGTTCTACAGGAACAGCCTCGACCGCAGGCTGCGGCAACGCGACAGCCACCGCGTCTTCTCGTGCATTGATGATCCCAGCCGATTCAGCCAGCGGATCGATCGATGAAGCCTTCGCCACCTCCGGAGCCGCCATCTTCGCAGGCGTAGCGCTGGGCTCCAGGGCAACCTTGCTCACAGCAGCCGCCGGCTCATCATTGACCACACTGGCCAGCGCAATCTTCAGCGTTCCTGCATAACCGGAGTTGCGGTCGTACACCCCGCCGCGCAGGCTGACGCCATCCTTCGGCACGGCAATCTCCAGCTCAAGATGAGTGCCATGAGCAAGAACATACCTGTAACGCGCATCGTCCAGCTTCAGGTTCACCTTACTTGTAATCCCGTTCAGCGTCTTGCCGTTCTTGTCGAACACCAGCAGCCTGAGTTCAAGCGAATCCAGATGCAAGCCATCCTGAGAGCTATCAAACTGCAGTCCCCCGGCCCGGACATTGAACCTCACCGTGTAGCAGCTAAACTTCTGGTCGAGCGTCTGGCTTTCGCCCACACAACCAGCACCCGCACGGCCGCTCCCCTGAAGAGTCACCTTCTTGTCCGTCGCGCCGGCCACTGCCACCTTCAGAGCCAGTGGAATCTGTGTCGAATCAAGTGCCTCCGGGCGAAGATACGAGGCCAACGGATCGTCAGCCGGCGTCGCCTCCGTCCCACTCACAGCCGTACCCGGCTTCGCATAGTAACCACGCGTATAGGCCAGCTTGTCATGACCACTCGCGAGCTTCACCACGATCTTCCGGTACTGTGTCGCCGCTGCGGTGCTCGTGGGCGTATAGAAGAGCGTGTAGTAGTGCGACCCCTCATCGGCGACCCGTTCAACCGCTCCACTCAGGTCGTTCGTGTTATAAATCGCCACCCCACCCGTCGCCTGGGCCACTTCGTCCATACTGGCCTCGGCATCGTTACGGACCTTCCCATCGGCAGCCAGGCTGTCGTGCGTCTCCTGCTGTGCGTCCATCGGCTTATGAGACGTGAGTTGCGTGTCGCCCTGGAAAAACGATCCTGTATCGAGACCTCCAGCCGCAATCGGATAGATCGCAACACGCGCGGCCTCCAGCGCAGCCTCCGTCGCTTTCGCTTTTTCGGAGTAGTCCCGCTGTGCCTTGAAGAAGTCTGTAGCTTCAGAAGCCGAGTAAACAACATGAGGAAATGAACCCGAGAACCACGCAACACTCTTACGACCCGGGATTCCGGAAAGATAATGCGCCAGGTCCAGAAAAGCTTCGAGTGTCGTCAGCTTTCGGCCGCTCTCGAGCAGCGAAGCCTGCGTCTGCTGAAACGAAGCAACATGATCGGAAAAGTTTCCAAAACCGTCCTGCGCGGAAGCATGACCCGAATCAGCAATCTGCGCCACCGCCGTTCTATCAGCCACGCTCTGCTGCTTACTTGCAAGCAAAGGCGAAGCCGCCACCTGCACGCCATCCCGAGAACCCTTCACTAAAGCCGTCAACACCGAAGGATCACCCGTAAAGCCGTGGATACAGCGCAGTTCAGAACCCAGGGTGAAAATCGCAATCTGCCGCCCCGGTGGAAGGCTCTGCAGGTACTTCAGCATCGCCCCGCGAACCCTGCTCTGATCTGCCTCCGGTGTATTCAGCGAATCCAGCAAAAGAATGAGCAGCGAGCCATTCGAGGACACCTGGGGAACATTTGTAAAAATATTCGGCTCAGAAGTCGCTGGTTGACTCTGTTCGCCCTCTGGTGAGGGCGTGCCCGTATGCTCCTCAAATGAGCTGATCGCCTGCGAACTCCCGTCTTCAAAGACCTGGAAGTCTTCCTTGTGCAGCCCCGTCACCGGCTTGCCGCGCCTCCCGGTCACCACAACATCGACCAGCACCTGGCGCGCATTCAACCTCAAAACCGGGATAGACGCCTGCGTCTCTGCTGTCTGGCCGGCAAGTTCAGCAGTCGGACAGATGAAAGCTGAGCACGCCAGCACCACTGCCGCAAGCACGCCGTGAGCAGGCTTGCGCCCGGCAACCCTGCCTGACAGCAAACGGAAGAACATCCCGTAGCTGCCGGCAAACGCATCGAGGATGGTCATGAGCCCGGAATCCCTCTGCCCAGGTTCCGCTCGAAAGCGTATCCCTGGAGCAGGACTTTGATTGAGCTGCACGTGCCCTTGTTGAAAGCAACAGTACCGGCGCCGCGTGGCGATTTTATTCCTTCCACAGAACGCCGGGCAAGACACAACGAAGTCGTGTTGACGTCCCGCATGGAAAGCCCTCCCGACACTCACATGAGCGCTCTCGGCACGAACCATCCGAAGTTTTACACAGCCCTGGCCGCAGAAGCTGTCAAGGGCTTTCAATTTGCGTCAACGACCGATCCTGCCTCGAATGATGAGGTTACACACGAAAATCGCATGTCCTATCCACCCTCGCCAACCTGCTATCCTTAAAGTAGAGACTGAAGTGATCCCGAGACTTCCGCCGGAGCTTACTTCATCAGGATTCACCCTTTCTTTTCAAGAACTTACCCGTAAACCTTCTGGAATCAATATTTTACGCGTAAACCCCTTGCTTTGAATATTTTGGAGAAACTAAGGGGGGGGGGTACCCCCCTACTGATCGGTCCGTTCCCGCGTGTAAGGATGCGCCATCAACTGCCGAGCCTCGTTGATCGCACCCTGCGTATTGTCATTCGTCTGGATCGCGAGTCGATACTCATTGACCGCCCGTTCGCGCTGTCCAGTCACATCGAAGATGCGACCAAGCTCAATATGCGACCAGACCTCAGTCCAGCGCGGATCCTGATCGCCACGCTGCGCATCACGAAACGAGTTCGCAGCCGACTGATAGTTCCGCTGCTGAAAGAAGATCTCACCGATGCGGTAACTCGCAAGCGACGAGGTCTTGTTCGCATCAAGCGCCTTCTGGTACTCCGCTAGCGCGCCCGTCAGATCACCCTGAGCCACCAGCTGCTGTCCGCGCAGCACCGCAACCTTGACCGCCAGATCCGGAGTCGACTTCAGCACCCAGTACTGCGGATCGATCGTAATCTTCCGCGGACGTCCAAACGTCTCCACCGAATAGCTCGAATCAGTCCCAGAAACATCCACCCTGCGAATCTCGGTCTTACCGTCCGTCTCAATGCGCAACTCAACCGGCATATTGAACAAGTCGAGATCCTGGGCAATCGCACCAACCGTTCGGAATCCCTTGTTGTTTCCGAGCCTGTAAACCGTGTACTTATCCGTAAACTGCGGCGCCCCCGTCCCATCGATCCACTGCGCGAAGAAAGGCTCAAGCTCCAGGTTCGAGATCTTCTGCGCAACATCTTCTACATCTCTGCTCTTCACGCCTTTGTCCGTGAAGTCTGAAAGCAGGTTGCGGATAAACTTCGTGAATACCTCGTTTCCCATCTCCCAGCGCAGCATGTGGAAGACCATCGCACCCTTCTCCAGCGTCTCCGACTGAAACTGCGGACTGAACGGATCCAGTCGACCCAAAGTCGTCAGCGGATCGGTATCGTAAGCAAGCGCACCTGCTGAAACGTCCACAATCGCGTTCTGAAACGCTGTCTTGCCCGCCGTGTCTTCGAGGTACATCAGCTCCGCGTAACGCGACATACCGTTCGTAACCCACGCATCGTTCAGCGAATAAGGCGACATCTCCGACCCGAACCACTGATGCGCGATCGTATTCGCAAGCAGACGCTGCGAGTTGTGATCGACAATTCTGTTTCCCGCAATCGCCACCAGTCCAGGCGCCCACGAAGCGGACACCGAGTCAGTCGGCAGCTCGACGATCTGCATCTTCGCAGTCTCCGGCTCGCCGAAGTTCGTCGTCATAAACTCAAACTCCTGCGCCGCTGTGTGCCCAAATCCGAGCGCACCTGCTTTATGCGTATCGAGCGTATAGATCTGAAAGTTATCAACATGCTGCGGCGCAATGAACTTGCCCGCGACAATCGTCCCCGGAAATCCAGGCTTGGTCCAGCTGAAGTCATACTGCGTCTCGTTCCCAACCGATTTCGGTGTCCCAACAGGTCCTGAACCTACAACCCGCTCATCGGAAGGAACCTTGATGTGCATCTCCGCCGTGAAACGATCCGTGTAAAGCCCCGTCGGCGACATCGGAAACCAACGTCCCGGATACAACAGGATCGAGATCGGATCCTCGATCGACGCCAACTTGATGCCTTCAACAGGACTCGTGTCCGCACCCTTCAGCACGCCCGCGTACGTGAACGTCCAGGTCGTGCTTGTTCCCTTGGGCACCGGATTCTGGAGCTCAAACCGCACCGCATTCTGAGTGCTCAGACGCTCAGCCGTCAGCGGTTTGTTCTGCGCGTCAGTCACGGCAGAGAGCGTAAGCCCATTGTTCAACTCAAACGTCGGCGCATTCAGGTCGTCGAGCGCCGTGAACGTCACCTGCGCCGTCGCCGTCAGCTTGTTGGCCGCGGGATCAAGTTCAGCGTTAATTACATAAGCAGTCACCTTGAGCTGTGGGCGCGCGGGAGCGGCCAGCGCCGCAGACGAAAAGAGCGCGAGAAAGAGAGCACTGGCGGATCGGGCCAATTGAACTGGGCGAAGGAACATGCGCAAGATTACCTCTGAGGCGTGGTTCGTCACCAGATTAGACGTAAATAGCCTGAGAACGGATGAGGTGATGAAAACGAGCTGTTTAGCCGTTCCCTGCCGAAAGCGAGCTTATGTGTGCAGCATCAATGTTCCTGTTTACCGGCTGGATTGCCGCGAGCACCGCATCCCGAACCCGCTCGATAGAAGTCTCTCCCGAAATGGTCCGCAACCGCTCACGTAACTCGGCCAACGCAGCAATTTGCTTCGCTCGAGCCGGAGTGTCTTCAAGCAGCGGCAGCAGAGCCTCGTACAGTTCGTCCGGGTTAAATCTCTCCTGCAGCAACTCCGGAACGATTCTCCGGCCTGCCAGCAGGTTCACCATGGCGATCGGCAGGTTGCCATCGCGATCCGTCCCCTGCTCGGTCGGCCAGATCTCCGGTGGATACCAGACCAGCGATTTCGCCAGCTTGAAGGTCAATGCCGAGACCCGATAGACAACGACAAATGGATTTCCTATCACCGTTGCCTGTACCGTTGCCGTGCCGCTCGCGACGACCGACGCTCGCGCATGGAATAGCGCCTCGCGCGCATCCGCAACCAGGTGAATGTACGGTAACGGAATTGAAGCATCGTAACCGCCGTACTTGTCCGGATAGTGCGTAATCCATCCAGCCACAAAGTCCGCCAGTCGCTTCCGGTCGATGGTCGAGGCAACCGGCAGAATGTACTCGCAGTCCTGCGGGTGACGACAAGCCATCTCGACCATCGTCGGCAGGTTTGCCTCAATCTCGCGCCAGCGGCTGCCCGGTAGCAGCGCGATCCAGGGCTTCGCCGGATCAAGATTGTTGTGTGCCGCGTAGGCTTCACGCGGGATCGTGGGCAGCGGCAGTTCGGCTAAAGGATGACCGACGAACTCCGCATCTACCTTCCGATTGCGGTAAAAAGCTTCTTCAAACGGGAAGATGACGAGCATCTTCGAAACCCGCTGCTGCACCCAGCGCAGACGCCGCCGCTTCCAGGCCCAAAGCTGCGGAGAGACAAACCAGATGACGGGAATCTTCCTTCTCGCAAATTCTCGAGCCAGCCTGAAGTTCACATCGGGAAAGTCGATCAGCACCGCAACCTGCGGCTTCTCGCTCCGAATTGCACCAATCAGCTTGCGATACTGACCGTAAATGTAGGGAGCATGTCGCAGCACTTCGGTGATTCCCATGTGCGCTACATCTTCGGCCCTCACGATGCGCCGCTGCCCTGCAAGTTCCATCTCATGACCGCCAAGGCCAACGAAGTTTGCCGCAGGCAGTGTGCGTTTCAAAGCCCACAGGATCTGCGCGCCATAATGATCGCCGGAGGCCTCGCCGGCGGATACAAAAATCAACGGATTGGACGGCGTCGCAATACCCCCAGTGTAGAGTGTTTTGCGCCCGCATTTCTCTCCACGCCCCTGGTACCTGCCAAAGAAGCGGTGAAACCGAATGCACCCTTCCGGCGCGAAGCTATCCGCTGACCAGGAGTAGATGTTGCATTCAGCCGTAACGGAGAACCACCTCTTCTAAGCATGCAGTTCTGTCTGCACGACTATGGAACGAAGCAGTTCGCCGATCTGCTTTCCTAACGCGGACCGTTCCTCCGGCAGTGCTGTCCGTGCGAACTCCGCGAAGTGCGGGTCCGTTGACCCTGCGAAGGCCATCGACCACTCTGGAAATTCCCGAGCGTCTACAAAGCCGGACTCTAGCACCATGACGTCAGCATGCCGCATATCTTTTCGAACGCGCTCCAAGGTCGACTCCACCTGTTCCAGCAGGCCTTCCAGGACCTGTGCAAACATGCCATGGGTGAAAAGAAGAGCTCCGGTGATGCCGACGGCTTCGTTGTTCCGGCGAGAGCTTGCAAGAATGCCTCGGAGCTGGTCAAGTTGTCGATCCGCAGTGCCATCGATACAGTTGCGGCTGCAATATAGAACACGATATATCCTATCCATCTTCGCTCCTGCCCTGGTCTCACCTATCGGCAGTTCTAGCGAAAAGGAGACTCTCCGCATAAGAGAGCAGATCGGATCAAGAGTGCAGATTGGCGAGCAGGAATACACCACTGGAAGACGTAGTTGCAGCCAATTCTTCGTGGACTTGCTAATCGCAACCAGAGATCTTGCCGACGACAGCCCGTGTTTGAGCTACCTGATTTGTATATTGATGTGCAACGTGTGCGTGGACGCTGCGATCTCGGGTACAGTGCCGTCGTTTACCTGGACACTATCAGGTGTCCCTTCAAAGACGATGCGGGTCGACGCGGTGGAATGCGCAGGGATCCGCAGGCGTGAGGTCGCAGTCAACGGCCGCTCATCGCCGGCTGACCGCACCGTCACAGGCACCTCGGCCACGGCGTCGCCGTCATTCCTGACGTCCACAGCCACCAGGTAGCCTGAGGCGCGACCATCCTTCGGCAGAATCGGCCTTGGGTTCACCTGTGCGATCACCAGGTCAGGCAAACCGCGATCCGCGTATACCCAGTCGTTGAAGAACCATGCCAGGTCACGACTGCAAGTTTTCTCCATCGAGCGCTCGAAGGCTGCCGGATCATGGTCGAGCGTCGGTGCCAGGGTAAGAGCGTGCCGGTAGTTGGTGAGCGTATTGCGAAACAGATCTTCGCCGACAATCTCGCGAAGCTGCCACAAGACCGCAGCGGCCTTCAGCCGGATGTAAACATCCGTACCAGCCTGCGTGAGCGGTACGCCGGCAGCGTTCGGATTCTTGGCTCGATCCGGTTCGGCGAGCGAGATAGCAAGGGCATTCTGCTCCAGTTGTGCGATCGCCGCGTCGCGACCGCTCATGCGTTCGGTCCAGAGCAGCGACATGAACTCCGGCACTCCCTGGTCGAGCCAGAGACTTGTTGGCGCGGTCGTCGAGAAGAAGGCGTGAGCCATCCCGCGCACGATTTCGGGTGCGATCGAGTCCGGTTGGGCCGTTGCGCTCAGGTGCGCCGCGATGAAGGCATGATCCTCAAACGGCATGCCCGGATGTTCAAGGAGAAGCAGCGGGGTGAGCGGCGCCGGAGCGATCCATTCGTGGAACATGGGAGCGAGCGCGTCGGCGGCAGCGGCATAGGGCTCAGCTGCTTCAGGCACGGGAGTGACTGCCGAAATCAACTGACTGCCCGCCGATCCGGCATGCTGCGCGGTCAGGAAGAGGCTAGGCGTTCTGAAGCCGATCAGAGCCATTGGAAACTCCGCCGTCGCCACGCCGCGGGTGTTGTCAACGACCTGGTTAGAGTCATCGGGAGTCTTATCCAAAGGACGTAGACCGCCATTGAAGATCGCGGCGTCGGGTGGATCACCCCCGTAGAGCACGGTCAGGTGTAAACGCATCATCGAGGCGGTGTCCGCAAGTCGCTGGGCCGACACTGCCGTCACCAGAGTGTTGCCTTCGCCAAAGAGCGCCGTCGGCCCGGTCACTGGGTACCAAAGCACTTCGCCGAAGCCGCGCAGGGCGGTGGAGGCTTCATCCGTCGTGGGTACGATCGCATCCCAATCGGTTTCGATCGCCTTCTCATGCGGTGTACCGATCAGTTCCAGACGATCCGTGAACGCTGAAATCGCGCCAGAGTAAAACGCCGATACTGTGATGGTGGCTCCGGCCGCAAGTGGATGATCGAGCGTGAGAACCGCCTCCTGCGCGTAGCCAGTGTGATCCGTATCGGTCGTGACCGGCGATTGCGTCATCGTGAACGTCTGGTGTGACTTGCCTGCAGGAGTCACCGACTGCCAGCGAAGGGTGCTCGAGATCTGCATAGGGATTCTCGTCGCAGGAGTAGACGAAATATTCTTGATGGTCAGCAGCGCGTGCCCTTCCTCACCAGCTTCAGCAGGCGTTAGATGGAGATCGAGATCGTCCGAGAGGATCGCCACTGCGGTACGCTCGTCGTTTGAGATCGGCGGCTTCGGGAAGGCATCCACGTCGGGCTGTTTGGCGGCCTGCGCCTCTGCCTGACTCGTCGAGAAGACTACCTTGCCGTGATCCGGCTGCTGCGGCTGCGCGGGCGCTTCCTGCGCACGCATCGTGGCGCAGATCATCAGGGCAGCCGAAGCGGCAATAAAGCTGCCGCGCAAGGATTGCCGCGCACTCATTATCGTCAAGAGCCTAATCCTTTGCGGGGTTTTGCCGATTTTGTAACCGTTGGGGTAAGAACATCGCTCTTGGTGCGCTGACGCAGCGCCTCGTACATCACGATCGCGCCCGCTACCGAGACGTTCAGCGAAGAGACGCTGCCCGCCATGGGGATGCGGAGCAGGTGGTCACAGGTCTTCTTCACCAGATCGTGAAGGCCGGAGCCTTCGGCGCCAAGCACCAGGCAGCAGTCTGTCGAGAAGTCGAAGTCGGTGTAGTCCGGGGTACCGCGCTCGTCGAGCCCGATGATCCACGTATTCGCCTTCTTCAACTGTTCGAGCGCGCGTGTGATGTTCGTGACGCGCGCAATCGGCACATGTTCGCTGGCGCCAGCACTCGTCTTCGCGACGACTGCCGAGATGGGTGCACTCCGCCGTTCGGGCAGCATGACCCCGTCTACGCCGGCGCCGTCTGCTGAACGCAGTAGCGCACCAAGGTTATGCGGGTCTTCCACGCCGTCGAGCGCGAGAAAGAACTTGTGCGAGTAGTTCGGTTTGGCTGCGATCAGGTCTTCGATGGTCAGGAACTTTCGCTCGCGAACGGCGGCGACCACCCCCTGGTGAGCGTCGGTACGCGCGATCTTGGTTAACTGATCCTTGGACTCCATCGAGACGCGAACGTTGGCCGCGCGACACAGCTCCATGATCCGGGCAGTGCGGCTATCGCCTCCCTCGGCAGCCTTCCCGCGCACCGCGGTGCGCTCGCGTGAGACAAGCACATACTCGAGCCTGCGGCCGCCGGCACGCAGGGCCTCTTCCACCGGGTGCACGCCATAGAGAACTTCCATAAGTCCAAGTTTAGACGTTTCGGCGCGAGAAGGAAGGTTGTGCTTCGATCGAGGATGAGTTACAGCTAAAGCCGGATGACACAAAGGTTCAGGTGCGTACGCTCTTTGCGTGGCTTCCGCTGGAGAGTTCATGAACATGAGTAGCACTCGTCCACTTCCGAGTGAGATCCTACTGCAGCCAGCCTACAGCATGACGGCATGCATATTCTTCAGCAGTTGCGGCAGGTCCGGGTCCGCCTCAACCGAGGCAGCCTGATCCAGCGTCGCGAACAGTTCCTGCGTCAGCTGCAATGTTTGCGCGGATGTACTCTTGGCCGCAAGCACACGGACGTCGCCCCCTGAGCCCAGGGTGCCGCGCACCATCACGCAGCGATCCGCACGATAGGTGCAGGAGGCCAGGTCGGTGATGCTGAGGACTTCGCTTGGTGTGCAGAGGACACTCCGCGGCGGAGCCATGCGATCGATGAGCGCCCAGATCTCAAGCTTTGACTCCAGCTCATCCGGTACAAAATCGACTACGAGATCAGCATCTGAAACCGCGTCTTCAACCGTGAGAGCAAAGCGAATTTCGGCATCCAGGCCTGCGAGCTCCTCGCCGGCCTGCCGCAACTTGTGCGGCATCACGTCTTCAAGCACTACGGCATGACCGGCGCGGGCACAGGCGAGCGCGAAAGCACGTCCCTGTATGCCGGCACCTATCACGGCGATGCGCATTGTTATTTGCCTGCGATGTGGTTCAGAACGGAGTCGTAGTTCGGCTCGGAGACCCGGATGTACTCGGCAATCCGCTGGCGTTCTTCCTCAGTGAGCGAAGGCAGCGTCGTCAAGATGCGGCGGAGGGTTACGGAGATGTCGTCAACGTAGTTCATGGTGCGGATTGCTTCGCCGGAAAGTGGCATTCGAACTCCCAATTCATGCTGCGTGTCTTCTCATCAGTCTAAACGGTTGCGCTCAGCTCTGCTCGTTTCGACGCTTCCTCGGTCGGCTGACCGGCGGCCTTTCCCTCGATCGGCTCTTCATACCCGTCGCGGTCGGTCAGTTCCATCAGCTTCGCCAGCTTCATTGCAAAGTCTGGATGCAGAGCATGGGCCCCATAACGCCAGGTCCAGTTCCCTTCCCCTGCGGAGGGCTTATTCATACGCGCTTCGGACCCGAGATGAAGAATATCCTGCATCGGGAAGATGGCAAAGTTCGCGACCGAACGTGCGACCGCCCTGATCATCGCCCATACAATATCGCCGTCGTAGTTGATGGTTTGCAGGTAGGTCTGTACATTCTCCCGCTCAGCGGGGGTTACATCTTCCTGCCACCAGCCGAGCGTCGTGTTGTTATCGTGCGTGCCAGTATAAGCGACAGTGTTGGGGACGAACCGGTGCGGCAGGTAGAGGTGACCGCCACGATCCGCAAACCCGAACTGCAGGATGCGCATGCCGGGCATTCCGTAGAACTCGCGCAGTTCGTCGACTTCTTTGGTAATCACCCCGAGGTCTTCCGCCACAAAGGGCAACTCACCCAGCAACTCGCGCAGACGTTGAAAGAGTTCGTGGCCCGGAGCCTTGATCCACTGGCCGTTGACGGCAGTCTCTTCGTTCGCGTCGATCGACCAGTAGGCCTCGAAGCCGCGAAAGTGATCGAGCCGAATGATGTCGTAGAGTGCCAGGGAACGACGTATACGCGCCACCCACCAGTCGAAGCCGCGATCCTTCAAGCGATCCCAGCGGTAGAGCGGGTTGCCCCATCGCTGGCCGGTGGCCGAGAAGTAATCTGGCGGAACCCCGGAGACTCGAATCGGCCGAAGATCATCATCCAGTTCGAAGAGTTCCGGGTGCGTCCACACATCGGCAGAATCGTAGTTGACAAAAATGGCGACATCCCCGAGCACGCGGACGTTGCGCTCCTGACAGTAGTCCCGTAAGGCGCACCACTGCTCGGAAAACAGATACTGGACGGCCTGCTCGACCGCAAGCTCGCGCCCCTTTTCGTTCATCAGCTTGGCAATGGCATCGCCGGTGCGTCGCGCATACTCCTCCGGCCACTCGTGCCAGGACGCATACGCGTTCATTCTCCGCAGCACCGTGAACATGGCGTAGTCGGTCAGCCACGATGCGTTGGCATTGCAGAACTTCTGGAACTTTAGTCGCTGCTCGTCGCTGGCGCGATCGAGAAAGTTTTCTGCTGCTTCTTCAACAAGCGGCAGCTTTTCACGGGTGGCACGTCCGAAGTCTGCAGGGCCGTCATGCGGCGCGAGCCCCTGAATCCGGTCCCACGAGATCCATCCCTGCTCCGCGAGAAGCTCAAGCGAGATGAGCAGCGGATTGCCCGCGAAGGCTGAGAGCGCGGAATAGGGCGAGGAGCCATAGCCGGTCGGACTCAGCGGCAAGACCTGCCACACACGTTGCTTGGCCGCAGCCAGAAAATCCACAAACCCTCGGGCTGCGGGACCGAGGTCACCGACGCCTCCGTAGGAAGGCAATGAGGTTATGTGTAGCAGTACTCCAGAGACGCGTTCTTCAACCATTCCAAATCCCTCTAGCGGTTCAGATGCACTCGTTCGAGGATACGACGGCTAAAGAAAACCCGCCTCAGCCATCAGCTGAAGCGGGTCGTATCTAGAGGACCTGAAACTTAGGAACCGAGCGGAATACCACCCGCCGGTTTGGTCTTCATCCGTACAGCGCCGGCCTTTTCAAACTTCTGAGTCAGATTGCCAAGGTAAACGCGGAAGACCTCTTCCTGACGCTCTCCGAGCATCTGCTCTTTGGTTGGCTCGAAGTTCTTGGCAATGTCTTCCGGGCTGGGTTCCTGCTTGTCGTCCACCTGTAGAACGATTCCCGACTGCCCGGTGTTAAGCGGGCCGGAGATAGCTCCCTTGGCGAGCGAGAATGCCGTCGAGGCGGGTCCGGTCATCGCACCGACATCCGGCACCTGGCCATCCTTGCCGACGAGGTCCGAGGTCTTCACCGGAATATTCATTTCGGCTGCGGCCTTGTGCAGATCACCCAGGACCTTGGCGCGGTCGTCCAGCTTCTTTAACTCAGCGTCAAGCAGTTCCGGCACCTTCTGCTGCCGGTAGTCTGCCAGGATGTGCGCCTTGTACTCGTCGAACGTGGGCGCGTGTGCCGGCTTGACGTCAACGACCTGGTACACCGCAAATCCATCGCCGACAGATGCCGATTGCGGAGCTGCACCTTTGGTTGCGCTGAACGCAGCCGCAAGCATTGCAGAACCGTCGGAGACGCCCGCAATCGTGCCCGTGCTCGGCACGTAATCGGAGGTCACGACGTGCAGGTTATGTGCCGCGGCCGTCTTCTCCAGGCCTTCTTTCTTCGCCTGATCGGTCAACTGATTCGCATAGGCCTGCTCCGCAGAGCCAACCTCCTGCTGCTGAATGACTGGCATGATTGTGGACTGAACCTCGGCCAAAGGCTTGGTGTGCGCTGTCTGCTTCTCTTCCACCTGGATGATGTGGTAACCGAAGGAGGTCTTGACCAGGCCCGAAATCTGGCCGGGCTGGAGCGCAAACGCTGCCTGCTCGAACGCCGGTACCATCTTGCCCTTCTGAAAGAAACCGAGATCGCCCCCATTATCTTTCGATCCCGGGTCGTCCGAGTTCGCTTTGGCAAGCGCCGCAAAGTCGCCGCCGTGATGAAGCTGGTCGAGAATGCCCTGTGCCTTCGCCTTCGCGGCCGCATCTGTCTTGGCGTCCGCGCCTTCGGGCACAGCGATCAGGATATGGCGAGCTTTCACCTGATCCTTGACCTGGTAATCGGCCAGATGGGAGTTATAGTACGCCTGCACCTGCGCGTCCGTCACCTTCGGCGCACCACCCGGAAGGTCGTCGATGCCAAACGAAATGTACTGGATCTTGCGGGTTTCGGGATCAGCCGTGGCATAACGTGCCGCATTTGATTTGAAGAACGCCTGTAGGTCCGCGTCCGACGGATTTACCGTGTTTGCCAGGTCCGCCGCAGTGATGACCGCATAGTCAAACTTGACCTTGGTGCCCGAAACCCGGTACGACTCACGGACTTCATTATCCGGCACGCTCACGCTGCCCGTGATGAGTTCATGCAGACGGTCGACTTCCATATCGGCCTTCACCGCGTTCTCAAACTGGGCGATGGTCATCCCGGTCTGATCCTGGATCAGATTCATGTACTTGTCCTGGCCAATGAAGACGCCGTTCGGAAAGAGAACCTGCCCGATCTGGCCTTGATGTAACTGGTTTGCGAGGTCCGCGTCAGAAACCTTCAGGCCCATCTTGTCGGCTTCCAGCTGGAGGATCTTCCGCTGGATAAGCGCCTGGCCGGCCTGCGGCAGCATGAACTGCGCATACATGGCCGGTAATCCCTGGCGCTGAATCTGCTGCTGAGCCAGCCTCTGCACATCAGTTTGTTGCACCGTCTCTGAAGCACCGAAGATCTTGCCGAAGAACCCCGGCTCGTGGATGGTGGCATACAAGTTCGGATCGCCGGAGCCACCAACGTTGTCGAAGATGCCGGGTACGAGCGTGATCACCATGGTGACGACGGCAAGGCCAATGATGATGGCGAAGAGGACTTTGATGGTCTGATTGTTCTGCTGCAGAATGCGAATCATGCTCGATGGTCGACCTTTACTTCACGCTTGATTTTCGGGGCAACATCCTCGTGCGCGCCTGAGGCGAACGAATGTGCGGCCAAACTGTCGCAGCCGTAGGTCGCGCGGAGAGGAGTGAGCGGCCCGCGCAGAGGCTACCTTTGCAAGCCTAAAGTATAAATCAGCCGGAGTGCGGCTGGCTCTGCGGATCGAACAACAAAAAGGCCCAAGCATCCTCGCCCTGGGCCTTCCAAGTCATCAATCGCAGATTAGTACGGAGGATATCCTGCGGGCTGAGGTGGCGGGTAACCCTGGTAATAGCCCGGATACGGACGCGCATACATCGGCTGTCTTTGTGGCGCTCCGGTCGGAACCCCGTATGCCAGTCGCTGCATCTCGGCCTCGGATACAGTCGCTACCGTGGCCGGTTGCGAAAGGTTGAAGGTCAGCATGCCCTCAGGCGGAATCACCACCTGGCCTTTCGGAGAAGCGGCCGAAGCCGCCACACCGGCTCCCGCGCCCACACCCGCGCCAATTGCTGCGCCGGCACCGCGCCCCGCGATTCCGCCGATCAGCGCGCCGACAATCCCAAGCCCAGCCGCGTTGCCTACCGTTTGACCAGTTTTATCTGGCCCCTTGCGCTCCCATATATCCGAAGTCACGGGGTAGATCTTGCCCCCCATTGAAATCGACGTTAGTTGCAAAGAAAGCTCGCCGCGCCCGGAGATCGCACCGGAAGACTTCGAATCCACGACGACGCCCTGAACCGAGGCGCCCCGCGGAATGGCAACGAAGCCGCCTGCAGTGACATCATTGGCGACCTGACCATCAAAGTGATCGCCCGCCTTCAACCTGTCACTTGCCAGTAACCGGTTGACGCGAATTCGAACGGTAGTGCCAACGGGAACTACTACAGCCTGTCCCGCCTCCTGACCACCGTAAGGCGGCGTTGCGCCGTTCTGCGGGTAACCGTTCTGAGCGTAGCCATTTTGCGGATAGCCGTTCTGCTGCGGGTAACCGTTCTGCTGCGGATAGCCATTCTGTTGCGGATAGCCATTCTGCTGCGGATAGCCATTCTGCTGCTGTGGGTAGCCATTTTGCTGCTGCGGGTAGCTCTGCTGCGGATAAGCGCCGTTCGCTGCATTCTGCGGGTTCCCATTAGGCTGTCCACCCACAGATTGCCCGTTTTGCTGTTGACTGTAAGCAGCCTGGTCATGATCCGGATCGTTCATCACGGCACCTGCGGCAGGCGCGGTTCCCGGCGTCGGCGCGCCGGATGCGTCCAAACCCTGAGCCGGAGCGTAGGTCCCATCTGACTGCAGAACCATACCTGGGGCGGGTGCGCCCTGACCGCCAGCGCTTGACTGTGCCGAAGTCGTAGCTCCAACCTGTAACTCGTCAACAACCTTCTTCACGCCGGGAGCATTCGCTGCCAGATTCTCCGCCTTCGTGCGCGCAGCGTCATCCGGGACATTTCCAGTCAGTGTGACCACGCCATACACAGTATTGGTCGTGATGCTCTGGCTCGCCAGAGCCTGATCACCAGCCAAAGCCTTCAGAACGTTCGCTTCAACCTGCGAGTCCGGCATCGTCTCCTGTGCCAGGGCGGGAATCGCCCCTACCGCGGTCAGCATACCCGCCAGCAAGACCGTGCGCGTCGTCACGCGGAGCATCTGCAGATTCCAAAATCCTTCACGAGCCGCTGCGCTCGACCCTGTTGCCTCAAATCTCTTTGTAAAAGCTTGATTCACATGTTGCATAAATGCCACCCTCCGACATGTCTTCGATGCCATTGCACCCTCGAGGACGCTGTTCTTGCAGACTCAAGTCTGAAGATAAAGTTGCGGATCTATTGGATCTTTCTGCGGCTTCCGCCCAGGGTGTAGAACGATCCGCGAACCGTGGCTTCGACGCGCAGCCTCTTGGAGCACCTGGACTCCGCCGCTTCGCGAGGGTTTGACCCACATTCACGGAAGAGTTATATTCGGAATGCGGGGTGGAGCAGCCCGGTAGCTCGTTGGGCTCATAACCCAAAGGTCGTAGG
>CAXTNM010000065.1:0-27025 GCA_964245715.1 uncultured Acidobacteriaceae bacterium
CGGGGTCCCGCAGCCTCACCGCGGGACCTCGACGAAGGACCACGTCCTACAACCTCCAACGCTCCCAATCGAGGCGATCCTCAAAGCTGTTTTCTAAGTCAATTGCTCTTGTTCCCATATCGGGACCGCTTTTCTTTGAACGACAAAGGAATTCTTCCTCAAACACCTGCAAAAACATCAGCAAATTCGCATGTCAAGCCTCCAGCCTATCTAAGTCTTTACCTGAGAACAAGATAGCGCTGTCCCGGCGACCCTTCCGGAACCACTATAATTGAGGGAGAGACTAACTACGGGGACTCAACCCGCGCAACCGAACCCACCCTCGCGCACGCCCCGGCCCACTTATTAGGTTTTTGTCTCGGGTTCCCCAAGAAGAAGGCCCTAAGTCCTTTCCTTTGAATATTTTACCCGTAACCGTATTGTTTGCAATATTTTGCAGGTAGTAAATTTGCAAGCTGAACAAAACACGAGACTTATACCGACGGCTACAAAGGGGGGGGTGGGACCCTACGCCGAGGCTCTCCACCCAATGTCTCTGCGAAAGTGCATCCCTCCGAACGAGATTCCATCCAGCGCCTCATACACTTTGCCGAGCGCCTCGCGTAGATCGCTTCCCGCAGCCGAAACTGCCAGCACCCGCCCTCCAGCCGTCACCAACCCATCACCCGTCCGAGCAGTACCTGCATGGAAGACTTCAACCCCCTTCGGAACCTCATCCAGTCCCGAAATGACTATCCCGGACTGGTACTTGCCCGGATAGCCACCACTCGCCGCGATCACGCACGCACTCGCACCTGACTTCAACCGAATCTCCAGCTCGCCGACTCGCCCTTCGACTGCAGCCTCCAGAATCTCGATCAACGGAGTCTCGAGCCGCAGAACAATCGCCTCCGTCTCCGGATCACCAAAACGCGTGTTGAACTCGAGAACCTTCGGCCCCTCCGCAGTCATCATCAATCCTGTAAACAGCACCCCTTGGAATGGCATCCCTTCCTTCGCCATCCCATCGACCACCCGCTGCGCTACATGTACCCGCAGCCATTCCGCCATCTCCACCGAAACCAACTCATCCGTCGAATACGCGCCCATTCCTCCCGTATTCGGCCCCGTGTCTCCCTCACCCACGCGCTTGTGGTCCTGCGCAAACGCCAGCGTCTTCGCCGTCTTCCCATCGCAGATCGAAAAGAACGAAACCTCTGGCCCCGCCAGCATCTCCTCAAGCACGAGGCTCTCAACCGCCGTTCCCAGCAGCGCACCATCAAACATCTCCTCGGCCGCGCGCAGCGCCTCCTCGTGCGACTCGCACATCACGACACCCTTACCCGCTGCCAGCCCGTCTGCCTTTACCACTAACTTCGCGGTGAACGCACCCAACGCTGCCTTCACCTCGTCGATCGAGCGACATACCTCATACGCTGCCGTCGCAATCTCCCAACGCTTCATGAAGTCTTTCGCGAAGCGCTTGCTCGACTCCAGCTGCGCCGCCGCTCGCGTCGGGCCAAATACCTTCACTCCAAGCTCTTCGAGCGCATCCACAAGACCCGCAGCCAGCGGAATTTCAGGTCCAACCACCACAAGCCCAGGTTGTTCCAGCTTCACCAGCGCCGTCATCGCGACCACATCGGCAACGTCAACCGCAACACACCGAGCCAAGGCTGCAATCCCGCCATTTCCCGGCGCACACACCACTTCACCCGCACCACGTAGAGCCCAAACCAGGGCATGTTCCCGCCCACCACCGCCAATCACCAGAATCTTCATTGCATCCTTATCTATGACTCTGAATTCCCACTCTCGCCAGGCTCCGGAACAATCCGCACGTCGCCCGCGACCTCGCGCGGCACTTCAAACGCCTTCGAAGACTTGCCAACGCTCACGGAATATCCTTCCGCCAGACTGGCCTTGCGCACCTTCAACCGCTTTCCCGGAGTCATTCCACACGCTTCGATGATGCGCAACGTGCTCGCATCCCGATCCGACACGCTGTCGATCACAAAGGTTCCATCCTGCTCCACATCACTCAGCAGGATCGAAGCCCGCGCCGTCATCTCGCCTTCCATTGTCGGAATGGCGTGGCCATGTGGGTCCTTCGTTGGATAGCCCAGCTTTGCGGCGATTCGCTCCTCGAACCGCTCCGAAATGAAGTGCTCCAGTCTCTCCGCCTCCTCATGTACCTCTTCGAGCGGATAGTCCAGCACCTCGTATAGAAATGTTTCGATCAGACGATGATGCCGAAGGACCTCGAGCGCGCGTCGTTTGCCAGCTAAGGAAAGCGACACTCCTCGATGTCTTTCATACTCAACCAGTGGCATTGCGGCGCCCGCGAGCTTCTGCAGCATATTCGTCACCGACGCAGGCGCGACTCCTAACCGCTCCGCAAGCGCGGTACTGGTCACACGTCGCCCCTCAGCTCCCATGCCGCTGAGCGAGAGGATCGCCTTAAGATAGTTATCGACAGACTCCGTATTCTCCCGGCCTAGCCGACCTGCCGCCATCGAATGCTTCTCCTTCTGCGGGATCCGAAGTCCACCCTATTTCAGTTTGACTCATTATGTTGGTTTAGGTATACCTAATCCTTAGGCGAGCCTACAAATGTCTGAGTTGTACCCTCCTCAACTAGAAGCTACCCCGGCTGACATGGCTCCCCCACCTGCCACAGTCTTCCCGCTCGTTCCAAAGGCAAATGGTCTTCGGTCTTATCTCGGTCCAGCCTTCGTGGCTTCAGTCGCCTACATCGATCCTGGGAACTTCGCCACGAACATCCTGGGAGGAAGTCAGTTTGGCTATTGTCTTCTCTGGGTTCTGCTCTGGTCGAACGCCATGGCGATCCTGATCCAATATCTCTCGGCCAAGTTGGGGATCGTGACTGGCCTAACGCTTCCGCAAAATTGCCGAAAGCACTTCTCGCGACGCAACACGTACCTGCTCTGGGCAGCAGCCGAGATCTCCGCGATCGCCACCGATCTCGCCGAGTTCCTCGGTGCCGCGATCGGACTCGATCTACTCTTTGGCCCGTTCCTCTACGCCCGCGGCATTCCACCGACGACCATACTTCTTATCGCGGCTATTATCTCAGCAGTTCTGGTCTTCGGCATTCTTGCGCTTGACCTCGCGGGTCATCTTTGGCTGGAACGCGGCATCATCTTTCTGGTTGGGATCATTGGACTTTGCTACGGCTTCGAGGTCTTCCTGGTGCACCCAAACTGGCATCATGCGTTCCTGGCGACTCTGATTCCAACGCTTGATACGTCCTCTCCGCAGTATTTCCATAACTCGATCTACGCGGCAGTTGGAATGCTCGGTGCGACCGTTATGCCCCACGTGATCTACCTGCACTCGGCTCTCGTCCAACCCCGACTCAAGGAACTAACCGGGAATACTGTGCCGGCCAACGAGACCATCCACGCACAAGCGCAGGAACACCTTGCCGTTGCTGCTCGGCGGCAGGATATCCTGAGTCGCTTTCTCCGGTACGAACTCGTGGATGTCTTCATCGCCATGAACGGCGCTTGGCTTATCAACTCGGCAATGATCCTGATGGCTGCTGTCGCCTTTGTGCATTCGAGCACCCTTCAGCCCACGATTCAGGACGCCTATCACACCCTAGGGCCGCTCTTCGGCCGGGCGGCAGCTATCATCTTCGCCGTCGCGTTGTTCTGTTCGGGTCTCTCAAGCTCAACCGTTGGAGTTATGGCCGGCCAAGTCATCATCGAAGGCTTCCTTGATATCAAGTTCCCGATCTATCTACGTCGACTGATCACGATCATCCCTGCAATCGTGATTATCGCGATAGGCCTTGACCCACTGAGGATCCTTGTTCTTTCGCAGGTTGTCCTCAGCTTCACCCTTCCGTTCGCATTCGTTCCGCTGTTATTGCTGACAAGCCGCACGGTTGTGATGGAGACGTTCGCCAGCACATTTCTCACCCGATCCGCCGGCTGGCTGATCGTTGTGATCATTATTGCTTTGAACGCCGTCCTGGTCGGTCAGCTGGTCTTCTCGTCATAAAGAGCACCCAGGGAGCAGAGAAGACGATCGCTTTTGCCTCCTGCGCCTGTAACGTCTGACTGACCAGAGTTACCTCAGTAATCCATCCTATTTATTATACCTATATATAGTTCATTCGATTGGACTTGGGGGTGACTCCATACTATGGTTACACCATAAGTTCTGTCCAAGCAAGTGTGACAGGCTACCACTTTAGATACATATCCCTAGGAGACCCACCATGAAGAACATCGTCCGCGCTTTCGCCCTGTCACTCGTCGTTACTGGTGCCTTTGCTTCCTCTCACATGAACAACTCTTCAAAGGCTGTCACCGCAAAGGTAAGCGCTTTTCCGATCCCTTCGTGTGATCCAGGTGGCAAGGATGGCTGCGGAATCTGCAAAGCTCAGGCTTGCGTGATCGACTAACACGAAAGTCGAACCTTTTTCTTCTCCGAAGTCCTCCCACTGCGCTATGCTGACCGGTGGGAGGACTCTTTGTGATTGGTCTTGCGACGCTTCTGAGTTGGCTTGAACCGACTTTGTGTGCGCTCGGGCTGATCTCCATCCTGCATGCGAGGCAAGCTCGGCCGTACCGTTTCCTGGTCACCCTCCTAGGCATGAGGCTGCTCTCGATATGCCTTATGCTGCCGTTGCTGCACAGCGCGAAATCGCTTCACCTTACCCCTCGCGAAGCCTACGACGCATACTTCTACATTTACTGGGCAAGTGACGCGATCGAAGCCATCCTAGGCTTTGGGATCATCTTGAGCATCTACCGCCTTGCGATGGAGCCGCTAGAAGGTCTGCAGAGATTGGGGATGTTGATGTTTCGCTGGGCGGCTTTCATCTCCGTTGCGCTGGCACTTTCCATCGCCGTAGGTCCGCATCTCACCAGTACTAATTTCATCACGCGTGTAGTTAGCCAGTTGCAGCAGACGCAAAGCGTTCTAACGATTTGTATGCTTGTCTTTGTCTGCATAGCTATCCATCCCATGGGCCTCTCTCAGCGGAGCCGCATCTTTGGCGTCTCGTTGGGATTGGCCATTATGGCAGCGACTGACTTGATCACTTCAGCATGGATATCCTACTCTCCAGGTCTGTATTCACTCTGCTCGACCATCGGCGGGATTGCCGTTTGTCTGTCACTGACTACCTGGATCGTGTACTTCCTCGTTCCGGAACCTGCTCGCAAGATGATTCTGGTGCCGACAACTTCGCCGTTCTTCCATTGGAACGAGATCTCGAAGGCGCTTGGCGATGCGCCGGGATACGTAGCCGTCGGGCCGGTGACGCTGGACAACTTCGCTCCTGCAGAGCTCGAGATTATGCGACGAGCTTCGGACAAGATGGACCGCCCGATGAGCGCCTAAGCGACTCCTGGGCAGCCAAAGCGAAAGGCCACCCTGAGGGTGGCCTTTCTTCTTGCCTTGTGACAGATACCTATTCGCCGCGACCTGCAAAGGTCCATTGCCGCACCGGACCGACATCAACGTGCACGAACTGCGAGATCGGATAGTACCCGACCCCGCCCTCGTGCAGCGACAAAGCCGCATTGCGCAGCGTCTGGGTCGCCACTCCGGGAATGCGGATGTCGATTGCCTTCGCCTGCATGTGCTGACTGTTCTTCGCGACACCCGTCGTAGCAGAACGTGTGCGCAGAAAGTTATTACTCCAAGGAGTACGATAGCCACAAACCACGTCGATGACCGCGTTTGGCCTGCCTAATTTAGCCAGCACCTGGTGCAGGACGTCGAACTCCTTCGGGTCGTAGTGACTGACGTCGTTGGTGCGATGATCCCGCAGGAAGTAATTCAACTTCGCAATCGCTGAGGGAACATACTGATCGCCCACCTTGTACACGATATTCAGATCTTCACCGGTGTGGAGATGATGCAGGTGCAGAACATACTGAATACCGGAGGCCGCGGAGATACCTGTCCCTGCCACGCCGCTGTTCGCTGACGTTGCTGCTACTGCCGAGTTCCCACCCACATTCCAACAAATCGCCGCCACTGTTGCTGCCATGGCCAGCCTTTTCGCCAAAAAAGAAGTCCGCATCCACACTCCTGGAGTTGTTTTCTTACCACCGTTGAGAGCCGTTCTCTACGGTCAGAATGGCATTGCTGAATGAACTTCGGCAATCCCCATTCCGTGCTATCAGTCTAATGCAAGGAAACTCCCAGGGAGGATTTCGGATGTAATGTCTGTGTCACGTAGGCTAATGCCGATGATCTTCCTACAACTTGATACCGTTGTGAGATGAACCTCGCCTTTTCAGCTCTTCGTGTCCTCGGCTCTCTCATGGAGAAGGAGATGGTCACTCCTGACATCTATCCCCTTTCGCTGAACGCACTGGTCAACGCGGCCAACCAGCGTTCCAGCCGCGAACCTGTGACCGACTTCACAGAAGACCAGGTACGCGATGCACTGGACGTTCTGGAGGCGAACGAGCTTGTCACGCCTGCGCGCGATGGAGGCCGCGTGATGAAGTTCGAGCACCGGATCCGCACAGTGCTCAGCCTGCGCCGCGACGAGAACGCTCTGCTTTGTCTTCTGCTGCTTCGCGGACCGCAGACACCGGGCGAACTTCGCAGCCGCTCCGACCGCATGTTCCAGTTTGATGATCTTGCCCAGCTCCAATCCACGCTTGATCGGCTGGCTGCCCGCGAGCAACCGCTGGTAGCCGTTCTGCCGCGCGTGCCTGGCTCCCGCGAAGCACGGTGGACGCATCTGCTTGGCAATCCAGCCGATCAACCAGCGACTCAGACCGTTGCCGCGCCTGCTATTGCACCTGAGTTGGAGGTGCTTCGCTCCATGATCTCCTCGCTCGAGAATCGCGTCGCAGCGTTGGAGTTAAAGTTGCAGTCTCTCGTGACACGATCCGGGTAATCGGGATTCGTCGCCACGCTCCTCAACCGCTGTAGAATTGGCTTGCTCCTACGGTAAGCGCCACACGATGAGCAACACGACGCCTCCCCTTTCGCTTTCGCCTGCTTTTACTTCCTTTCCGCCGGCAACGGTGGATCGTCAGGCCTTGCGTCTGGCAGGTATTCTCGATTCGCTTCCGGATGCCATCCTTTGCATCGACCGTTCCTGGCGGATGACCTACGCCAATGCCGAAGCTATCCGCATCTCGCGGTTGAATTCTGAGCTCTTCGCAACGATGGACTTCTGGCAGACCTATCCGAACCTGGTCGGTTCCGAGATCGAGCGACGCTACCGCGCTGCAATGATCTCCGGACAAGGCGAGCAGTTCGACTTCTACTACGAGCCGTTCGAACTCTGGGTAGAGATCAACGTGATGCCCACCGATGAAGGGATCGCTCTCTGTTACCGCGACATCTCCGAGCGAAAGCGAGCCGAGAAGCGGGAGGGGGAGGCCGTGCAACAGGTTCGTCTTGCCTTCGAAGCCATCCCTGATGGCGTCGTCATGATTGACAGCCGGTGGCGCTTCATCTTTGCCAACCAGCGGGCGCTCGAGATGGTCGGTCTTGCCGACGTTCTCGGCAAGAACATCTTCGAACTCTTTCCTGGGAATGCTGAAGAACCTTTCAACTCTGCCTACCGCACGACGATGGCAACCCGCCAGCCTACGGAGTTCGAGGCCTTCAACGGTGCCCCGCTGAACACGTGGTTCCGCGTCCAGGCGAAGCCTTACACCCAGGGAACAGACGAAGGCATCATCATCTTCTTCTCCAACGTCTCTGAAAGAAAGCAAGCGGAATTGCGCGAGCAGGAGACTGCTCAGCGACTCGCCCAAGTGCTCGAAGTCACCTCCGATGCGGTGGCCTCGCTCGACCGCGAGTGGCGTTACACCTACCTGAACGCGAATGCACATCGACTGATCGACCCGGAAAAGAAGCTGCTCGGCAAGAACATCTGGGAAGAGTTCCCGGTCGCAATCGGCGGACCGGCGTGGGAGATCTACCAACGCAGTATGAACGAAGGCGTAGCGGGCTACGCGGAGGTGTTCTACCCCGATCCGCTCAATGCGTGGCTCGCGCTTACCTCAGAGCCGGCGCAGGATGGGATCGTCGTCTTCTTCCGCGATATCACAGAGCACCGGAACCATGACGAGATTGTGCGTGCGCAGCAGGAACTCCTCTCCTCAGTGCAGACGGCGTCTCGTATGGCGACCTGGGAGTTCAATCCAGCCTCCGGATCAATCCTCTACGGGCCCGGCTCATTTGAAGTTTTCGGACTTCCTCTCGCACACTTGGCCACGCTCGAGCAGTTCATCCCCATCCTCTTACCTGGCCACATGGAGCGGCTGCAGACGGAGATGGCACGCTCTCTTCAAGCCGGGGGGCCCATGTTTGTCGAATTTGGCGTGAGCGCTCGCGGCCACGAGACGATCTGGATCGAATCCCGCGGAGAGGCCTTCCGGATGCTGGACGGGACTCCACGCGTCCGAGGAATGTTTATCGAAGTCACGCAACGCCATCTCGACCAGCAGGACCTGATCGCGTCAGAGGCTCGCTACCGGGTGCTCGCCGACCTCAATCCGCAAGCGATCTGGATGGGCGATGCTCAGGGCAATATCACCTACGCCAATCATGGCTTTATGGCCTACATCGGCCTTACGCCCGGCCACGTTGGGCCGAACGGCTGGCTCGAGGCCTTTGCGCCTCAAGAACGCGAGCGCGTGCGGCAGGTCTGGGCTCACTCTGTCAGCACTGGCGAGGACTACGATACCGAAGCCCTAATCCGCAACGCAGCCACCGGTGAACATCGCTACTGGCACCTCCGTGCGGCGCCCGTCCGCGACGCATCCGGCGCAATCCTTCACTGGCTTGGCGTCGGACAGGACATTCACGACACGAAGACCTACACGGCAGCCCTCCGCGCCGAGCAGATGGAGACGGAGCGGCGTCGCGCCGAACTGGAGACGATCTACTCCACGACTCCTATCGGGCTTGCTCTCTTCGATCCCGTGAATTTCGTCTTTATGAACCTCAACGAATATGAAGCCCAGATGCTTGGCGCACCCCGTGAACAGCTGCTTGGACAGCCACTCGCCGAGATTGCCTCACCGGATCGCATTCCGCAGGTCTTTGACCTGATGCGCACGGCTGCATCCGGCATTCCAGTGCGGAATCAGCTTCTCGAGGGCGAACTAAACCCGCGCCCCGGCGAACGCCGCTACTGGAGCGTCAATTATTCTCCCATCTTCAACGAAGATGGAAGTGTTCGCGCCATCTCCACTGCTTCGATCGAGATCACCAACCAGAAACGCGCCGAAGCCGCCCTCATCCAGAGCGAAAAACTTGCCGCCGTCGGTCGCCTCGCAAGCTCCATCTCGCACGAGATCAATAACCCGCTTGAAGCCATTACCAACCTGCTCTACCTGATCTCGCTCGACGAGAAGCTTCCCGAGGATCTTCGCGTCTACGTCCACATGGCGCAGTCGGAGCTCTCCCGTGTCTCGCAGATAGCCACCCAGACCCTGCGTTTCCATCGTCAGGCCGTGGCGCCCACCCTGGTCACGCCCGGCGACCTCGTCAACGCCGTCGTCCGCCTCTACACCGGCCGGCTCACCAACTCCAATATCAAGGTAGATGCGAAGTACCTCACCCACACCCGCATTCTCTGCTTTGAAAACGATATACGCCAGGTGCTGAACAACCTGATTGCCAACGCGATTGACGCGATGCGCACGGGCGGCAGGCTCATCATCCGCGCGCACGAAGCGCACCTTCGTCTCGCCGGTGAGGACCCATTCAATCCGCGGCCGGGAGTGCGGATCACCATCGCCGACACCGGACACGGCATGAGCCAGGCCACCATGCGCCGCGTCTTCGAACCCTTCTTCACCACCAAGGACCTCAACGGCACCGGCCTTGGCCTGTGGATCTCGGCAGGCATCATCGAACGCCATCAAGGCTCGATCCGCGTCCGTTCGAGCGATCGACCGGGCCACAGCGGCACCGTGTTCACGCTTTTTCTGCCCTGCAAGGAACACCCCTCTACCCAGCAGTAGCCCACGTCGCCCAGGACTTGTCTGTGCAATGAAAGACCGCCGTCGTCACGCAGGCTCTAGAGTCCTCGCAAGGCCCGATCCACCTTGATCTTCTCCACGGTCAGCGTCTCGACCATCGCCGCGTCTCCCCGCCGTTCCGCTTCCGCAATTGAAGCGCGCATCTCCCGCTGCCGCCGCTGAAGATACCGCACCTGCAGGGCATGCAGCGCATTTTCGATCTGCTCTGCAGCGCTCTGCCCCTCTCCCCGCGCCTGCGCCTGGCTGACGGTGGTCGTATCGACCTGCGAAGCCAGCACCTCTGCGAGCATCACGCGGGTTGCGTCATCCGGCGCTGCATCGAGCGGATTCGCAGGAACGGCACCATGCACCAGCGCATCGATCAACGGCGCGGACGGCATCCCCTCGTACCACTCAGGATGCTCCTCCAGACCTGCCACTGCTGCGTTCCTGCCTTCATCGCCTTCTGGCAGGACCAGTACGCGCAGCAAAACCCGCTCTGTCTCGCTCGCGGGGGCTGGCCTGTACGCCTTGACGCTCTCCAGCCGCTGGGCGGCGGCCTGCTTTATCTCCTGGCGCAGCAGTGCTGAGTCGATCCCAAGCTTCTGGGCCGCGTCGTCGACAAACTCCGCCCGCGCGATCGCATTCGGCATCCGCCGGATATGAGGCAGCAGATAGTTCATCGCCTTCACTTTGGCCTCTGCCGATCGCCCTGGAAACAGTTGCCGCGCGCGATCAATCAGGTAGTCTGAGTGACGCTTCGCGCTCCGCAGCGCAGCCATGTAGGCCTGTATACCGTTCTCCCGCACAAATCGATCCGGATCAAGCCCACCTTCAAGTGCGATCACCTTCACCTCGAAGCCTTCTTCTGTCAGCAGTGCAATCGACTTCTCGGCTGCGGTCGCCCCGGCGAGGTCGGGATCGAAGTTCACCACCACTCGCTTGGTGAATCGGCTGAGCAGCCTGACCTGCATTTCGGTGAAGGCGGTGCCCGACGTCGCCAGAACGTTCTTGACTCCGGCCATGTACACCGAGATGCAATCCATCTGGCCTTCCACCAGCAGCGCGAAGTCGAGCGTGCGCATATCGCTCTTCGCTTTATCCAGGTTGAAGAGCACATTGCCCTTGGTATACAGCGGCGTCTCAGGCGAGTTGAGGTACTTCGCCACCGCACGTCCCTTTTCATCTACCTCTTCAAGCGCCCGGGCGGTGAAGGCAATCGTTTTGCCTTGTTCACTCGCAATTGGAAAAGTGATTCGCTTGCGGAATCGCGCATAGAGTGGGCCGAGAGGCGCACCTTCGTCGTTTTTTTCGCTCGAGGAGAAAAGGCCACTTACCCGCATTGCCTCGTCGCTGAAGTGGCTCTTCAGCCGCTCGCGCATATCGTTGAAGTCGTCCGGCGCATAGCCGATGCGAAACTTGGCAATTGTCTCAGCGTTGACGCCGCGCCCGGTCAGATACTCTCGCGCCCGTGCCGCGCCCGGCGACTTCAGCATCGCCTCGAAGTATTGGGTCGCGGCTTCGTGCAAATCCATCAACTGCCGACGAACGCCGGCTTCCTGTGCCTCTTCGGGCGAAGAGAATTCGCGTTTTGGCAGCGGAATTCCGGCCTTGACCGCAACGGCTCGCACCGCCTCCGGAAAGCTGACCACATCCATCTTCATCACAAAGGTGAAGACGTCGCCCTTCTCGTGGCAGCCAAAGCAGTAGAAGTAGCCGTGCGTGGCGTTGACTGAGAAGGAGCCGGTTTTTTCTTTATGAAATGGGCAAAGTCCGGAGTAATTTTGCGCGCCCGTCTTCCGCAACTTCACATAGTCGCCAATGATCTTGACGATGTCGACCTGCGACTTCACGACCTGCGCAAAATTCTCCGCCATCTGCTCCTCCTCAGTTTAGAGGAGCGGACCCTGTGACTATCAGGTCCGGGCCGGGGGCCGCCTTAGTCCTTCATGTGGAAGAGAGCGCCGTTAATGTCGGGCCAGAACTCATGGAACATAAACGTCAGCGCGTCGATGCCGATGCTGGTACCGAAGGTTTCCATCGTATTCCCAACCGAACGCTCCCGCGACGGGTAGTACAGGTTCGAGATGCCGGCCGCACCCAGCGCGCCGAAGATTTCGCTCGAGTTGAAGACCTCTCGATCATTATCCGAGCGGGTGATCACGACGCGGCTCAAAGAGTATTCAGTGCGTTTGATGAAACCGCCGCGTCCCTTGGTGTAGTACCGCGGGTCTTCATGGGTAATCACCGGGCCGATAAACTCCACCGCATAGTTTTCAACGGTCTGGTCGACTGCTGTGTGCCATAGGTAACGGCCGTACGCGATGCCTCCATGGCCGAACTCCGGAGTAGCCCGGCGTGCGTCATCGTAGCCTGCGACCGCGGCCGGCAGGAAGATGGAGGAGTAGTCGAAGCTGTCCTGCGTCGCCTCGCTAAACTTTTCCTTGACGGTCATGGGCGGCAACTTCTGATCGGCACTCACCGAGCGGAAGTTGGGAATGATGCCGAGGATTCGTTTCGTCTGCTTCCCGTCATACTCCGAATTTGTTCCCTGAGCCCCCTTCTGCTGCGCATCCTGCGGAGACGAGCTTTGCAGCGACGACGACACCATGTCCGGCGCGTCCGGCAGATCAACCGGGCCTTCCTGCGCCAGGACCCACGTACCTCCGGCCATCATCACACCCATCAACAAAACCCGTTTGCAACAAGACCCAATCACCATAAACTCCTCATCCGCTCTCATCCCATGGACGCAGCTACGCTCGGCATGTTTCACAAAGACTCCTATGAGATGCCGTTCGTCGCGCTTCCAATGCAGAAATCTATGTGTCTGTATTCGTTGTCATATTTCCGCCGACGCCTGAAATGCCACGCAGTGTTATTCTTCGCCCATGAAAACCTTCCCATCGCTCCTGGTCGCCGCTGCCTTCGCTCTTCCGCTTGCCTCCACACTTGCTGCCCAGCAGTCCACTCCAGACCGCACCGAATTGCTCCTGCAGCGTCTCTCCGATGCTCCTGGGCCTCCGGGGGCCGAGGACGCTGTGCGCGCGATCATGGTGCCTGAGATGAAGCAGTTTGCGACCGCTCCCATCAAGTTTGACGGCGTTGGTTCGGTGATCGCGCAACAAGGATCCACCGGGCCGCGCATCATGATCGACGCTCACATGGACGAGCTCGGCGGCATGGTGCGCCGCATCACCCCCGGCGGCTTTCTGACCATGCAGATGCTCGGCGGCTGGCTCGACCAGGCGCTGCCCGATCAACGCTGGATCGTCATCGGCTCCAAAGGTCCGATCCACGCCGTGACCGGGATCCGCGACATCCACGTCGTGCCCGCGGACGAGCGCACGAAGGTCTTTCCGCGCGACCAGCTTTATCTGGATATCGGCGCCAAGGATCCAGCTGAAGCCGCCGCCATGGGGATTGAACCTGGTGATCCCGTCGTCCCCGACTCGCCCTTTCTTGCGCTCAACGGAACCCAAAATTATCTCGGCAAGGCGTGGGATGACCGCATCGGGTGCGCCGTGGTGCTCGAGGCGATGCGCCGGACCGCCACGCTGCCGCACCCGAACACGCTCGTCTACGTTGCGACCGTGCAGGAGGAAGTCGGCTTGCGCGGCGCGCGCACGGCAGCCCAGATCGTCAAGCCTGATATTGGCATTGCGATAGAAGGAGGCATTACCGGCGATACCGCAGGAACCCACCCCGAGGAGACGCAAGCCAGACTCGGCGCCGGACCGGGGCTCTTCCTGTATGACTCGAGCACCCTTCCAAGCCGCAGCCTGGTCGCCTTCACCAAGCAGACTGCCGCAGCGAACAACATTCCGCTGCAGCTCGATCTGGTGCAGGGGTATGGCGATGATTCCGCCGAGATGCAGGCCTCGAACGGTGGTACCCCAACCATTAATCTTGTCGTGCCCGTCCGGTACACCCACGCGCATAACGGCATTGTGAATCGGCATGATTTCGATCGGATGGTCGATCTGGTGGTGGATATGCTGACACATCTGGACCAGAACAAGGTGAACGAGCTTCGCGACTTCACGCCTAAATCGTAGCTTTGTCGTTGCGCTGTATGCGCTCGGAAAGAGCGACGTGAGGAAAACTTCCAAGGTCGAGACGTGTTCCAGAGAGGGCAGGCCGGAGATGAGATCCAGCCTCCCGGGCACGTCTCGCCGGAAGTAGCGAAAGAGGACAATCCATGATCTTTAGGAAAATCGCACGCCAGGTTGCAAGCAAACTCGCCTTGGGGGCAGCCCTGCTTCTCGCGGCCCCCATGGCTTCGTTCGCGCAGTTCGCTGTTGTCATCTCGGTTCATACCGCGCCGCCACCGCTGCCCGTCTATGTGCAGCCGCCGCTGCCTGCGGAGGGCTATATCTGGACTCCCGGATACTGGTCCTATACCGACGATGCCGGCTATTACTGGGTGCCCGGCGTATGGGTCCAGCCACCGACCGTCGGCGTTCTCTGGACTCCAGCCTGGTGGGGATATGATGGCGGCGTCTATGGCTTTCACGCCGGCTACTGGGGACCGCACGTGGGTTACTACGGAGGCATCAACTACGGCTTTGGTTACGGCGGTGTAGGCTTCGGCGGCGGACTCTGGGTCGGCGGACGCTTCTCCTATAACTCGGCCGTCAACAACTTCGGCGGAGTCCATGTGACCAACGTCTACGTGAACCGCACTGTCATCAACAATAGTGTTGTCAATCACGCGAGCTTTAACGGTCCCGGGGGCTATAACGCTCGGCCCACCGGGCAGGAACAGCAGTTTGCCCGCGAACAGCACATGCAGCCTACACAGGCGCAGCAGCAGCACTTCCAGACTGCTGCCAACACCCCGGCGCAGCGCTTCAACGCGAACGGCGGGCATCCCGGCGTAACCGCTGCGGCGAGCCCCGCAGCCTTTCGCCAGCAGGCCGCCCACATTGGAACGCCGGCGCAGCGTGACGGCTTCGGCGCCCGCAACGAGGTTAACAACCGCCAGGGCAATCAGCAGGCGCGCGTGAATAACGGGGTGCATGACGGCCAGATGACACCGGGCGAGGCTCGTAATGTCGAGAATCGTGACACGAGCATCAAGAACCAGGCGCAGGCAGATCGCGCAGCCAACGGCGGACGTCTGAACGGGCAAGAACGTCAGCAAATTAACCAGCGGCAGAACAACGTCTCGAACTCGATCAACCGCGACAACCATAACGGTAACAACGACGCCGCAGCTGCTGCCCGCCAGGGACGAAACCAACAGCAGGTGCAACAGAAGGCCCAGCGGACGGAACGGAACGACGCCCCACATCCGAAGGAAGACCATCCGAAAAGGTAATTTTCTCTCAACCTCACTCGCGGCCGGTGCTCTTAGAGCTCCGGCCGTTTTCTCATCCCTCCTCTAATTTTCTTCAGCGTTCGCTCCAGCTTTTGCGTGCGCTTCCCAACCGCTACCATAGCGAGATGCTCCCCGAGCAACAATCCCGTTTCGTCACCGTCCTCGTCCGGGCTCGCAATCCGGGCAACATCGGCGCCGTAGCCCGGGCGATGCATGATCTCGGCTACGAAGATCTCCGCATCGTCAACGATTTTCATGCTCCCTTTGAAGCCGCTCAGCTGGAGGCGCAGCAGGATGCCAGGAAGGCAGCCGTTCACTCGCACAACGTTCTTGCAGACGCGAAGCAAACCGAATCCCTTGCCGAAGCTGTTGCCGACTGCACCCTCGTCCTCGGCACCACGGCCGTGGGCGCCCGGGTGCTGGAACAACCGCTCTACACCCTCACCGAGGCCACGCCAATCCTTCAAGCCCACCTTGCCGGATCGCCGGTCGCTAAGGTCGCGCTGCTCTTCGGCTCCGAAAAGACGGGCCTCTCGAACGAAGAGCTCTCACACTGTCACGCACTGCTGACGATCCCGATGAACACGCGCTCGGCGCCGCGGCATCTCTCGATGAATCTCGGACAGGCTGCCGCTGTATGTCTCTACACGATCGCGCAGACCCAGACGGCGAGCGTGGATCATCCCCTGGTGCAAGTCCGAGGCGCCGAGACGGCAACCTCCGCCGAAGAAGAACGCCTCACGACGCTGCTGCTCGAAGTGCTGGCCAGATCGGACTACGCACGACGCCACCCGGCGAACTCTCGCGAGCCAGTGGTTCGCAGGCTCGTCCGCCGCATGGCGAACAGCGCGAACGACGCGACAGTGTGGTCCGGCATCCTGCGCCAGCTGCTGCATGCGCTGCCTACGACCCGCACGCCCACCGAGCCGCTTCTTCCGGAGTCGCCGTGAGGATCGCCATACCTCGAGAACGAGCCGTACGATCCGTCCAACGTTAGGGCCTCCGTGACGCCCTGTAAACTACTTTCACCAAGTTCCACCTAGTTCGCCGATCTCCGGAGACTCCACTTGAAGCCTGCCGTAACCACCACCCTCCTGGCCGCACTCCTCGTCTCCCCCATCTTCTCCGTCAGCGCCCAGGAGACCGGCCGCACCTACACCGACGCCGACTACGCCCAGGCGGAAAAGTTCATGTCCTACAACGTGAATCCGCTCGTCTTGCACGCTGTCCGCGATCCGCAATGGCTGCCAGACTCCCGTGTCTGGTATCGCGACACCGGCCCCAAGGGCATTACCTACATCCTGATCGACCCGATCAAGAACACCAAGCATCCCGCCTTCGACCAGGCCAAACTGGCCTCCGCGCTGCAGCCCTTCTCGAAGCAGCCGCTCGACGCCTACCACCTGCGCATCGCGGGCTTCGCCCTGGCTGACAATGATCAAACCGTCAATCTCGAGTTCCACGGCCAGGAGCTTACCTGCGATCTTTCGGCAGCCGGCGTCTGCAAGGCCGCACCTGTCACGACACCGGAGCCCCACGGCAACCACGAGCCTATGATCCAGTCGCCCGACGGCACCAAAGCCGCGTTTATCCGCAACTGGAATCTCTGGCTGCGCGATCTTCCTACAGGCAAGGAGTACGCGCTCACCACCGACGGTATCCCCAACTTCGGCTACGCCACCGACAACGCCGGTTGGACCCACTCCGACAAGGCGATCCTCGTATGGTCCCCCGACTCGAGGCGCATCGCAACCTTCCAGCAGGATCAGCGTAAGACCGGCGAGATGTACGTCGTCTCCGTCACCAATCGCCATCCCGAGCTCACCACGCTCAAGTACCCGCTCGTCGGCGATAAAGATGTCACCATGATCGAGCGCGTCATCATCGACATGGACAAGCCCGAGAAGCCTAAGGTGGTGCGCCTGAAGATGCCGCCCGACCAGCACCGCGGCTCGCTCTGCGACGACATAGCATGCCGCGGCGGCAACTGGGAAGATGTCCAATGGGCTGCCGACTCCAACTCTCTCGCCTTCGTCTCCACCGCGCGCGACCACAAGCAGGAGTGGCTCCGCATCGCGAATCCGAAGAACGGCGACGTCCGCGAAGTGATGGGCGAGACCGTGCCCAAGTTCTTCGAGTCCGGCAACGACAAGGTGAACTGGAAATATCTCTCGAAATCAAACGAGATTCTCTGGTTTTCAGAGCGCGACAACTGGGGCCATCTCTTCCTCTATGACGCCTCCACCGGCAAGCTCAAGAACCAGATCACGCATGGCGACTGGAACGTAACGCAGGTCCTGAGCGTCGACCAGGCCGCACGCACCATCTTCTTTTTAGGAGTCGGCAAGGAACCCGGCGTTGACCCTTACTTCAGCCAGTACTATCGCGTGAACTTCGACGGCTCCGGCCTCGAACTGCTCACACCCGAGAAGATGGACAACGCCATCACCCCCTCGCCCGATAACCGCTTCTTCGTCGATGTCGTCTCGACGCCCATCGATCCGCAGGTAACCGTGGTGCGCGATGCGCACGGCAAGATCGTCGTCGATGTCACCCGCGAAGACATCACGAGGCTCAAGGCCACGGGGTGGATTCCGCCGGTTCAGATCGAGGTCAAGGCTCGCGACGGTCAAACGGATCTGTACGGGTTTCTCTTCCGTCCGACCAACTTCTCCACCTCGCGCAAGTACCCGATCATCAACCACGTCTATCCGGGCCCGCAGACCGGCTCGTGCGGCTCACGCGCCTTCACCGCCGCGCATGGTGACCTGCAATCACTGGCGGAACTTGGTTTCATCGTGGTGTGCATCGACGGTATGGGCACTCCCTTCCGCTCGAAATCTTTCCATGAGGCCTACTACGGCAACCTGGGCGACAACACGATTCCCGATCAGGTAGCCGGCATGAAACAGCTCGCCGACCGCTATCCATGGATCGATCTCGCACGCGCCGGCATCTATGGGCACTCTGGTGGGGGAAACGCCACAGCAGCCGCCATGTTCCACTTCCCCGACTTCTTCAAGGTTGGCATCGCCGAGTCTGGCAACCACGACAATCGTGAATATGAAGATGATTGGGCTGAAAAGTGGGCTGGCCTCGAAGTGGTGAATCCAGACGGCACCTCGAACTACGACTCACAAGCCAACCAGAACTTCGCGAGTAGCCTGAAGGGTCACTTGCTGCTGGCTCACGGAACGTCCGACGACAATGTGCCGATGAACCAGACACTATTGGTCGTCGACGCGCTCATCAAAGCCAACAAGGACTTCGACCTCATCCTGTTCCCGAATGAACACCATGGTTATGGAGCAGGCAGCCAGTATATGACGCGACGGCGCTGGGATTATTTCGTCCGCTACCTCGCAGCCTCGACCCCGCCGCACGAGTACGAGATGAAGGATTATGCAAAGACGATGGCCGCACCATCTGGACCCATGGATGAGGATCAATAAGACTTTAGCCTGAAGGGCAACTGACCTCGCGAGGGCGGCGAGCGCTTCGTGCGGCTTTGGACCTCGCTCGCCCATCGCGCCGATCGGCATAGAATCTTTGCAGATCAGCACGATGACGCGCGTCGCCGGGCCCTGGCCTTACTGCACGACCTGTCCATCCGCAGGGGTTGTCGAACCATGTTGATTGCTGCCCGATGCGCCCTGCGGCTTGCTCGTCACGGCCCAACCCCCGCTCATATCCGTCAACGTTGCTGAAGTCACAATTGGTTGTGCCAGATCCGCCTTCACTTCAGGAAACGCGGTCTGCGTCTCGGGGGCCTGCGCCCATGAAGGAGCATCTGTCAGATACGCGTGATAACTCACTTGCGTCGTGGCGCCAGGCTGCGCCGCCGTTGGCGTGTAGTTATCAAGGCTCGTAACCTTGATAATGCCGTAGCAGAAATTTCCGTAGCCCGGCTGCTGCGGATCGGCCTTCCACTCACTCCGGCCCTTATCCGAAATGTCGTAGTTCGTCACCTGCTTTGACCCGATGATGAACACCTTCTTTTCCGCCGTCGAACGCGTCAGCAATCCCGCATCCACCAGCGCGTCGTATCCCTGCGTCTTGCTCGTGTCGCTTGTATCCGCCTGCACCGGAAACTTGATCGGATCGGACCAGAGGCAAGCCGGACGCTGCGCATAATAACGGTTCAGTGCCGCGGTGAAATTTGCCTTGCTATCGTCTGTTTTCTTGCAACCTGTGACCGCTAACGCGCTCGCAAACCCAACCCACGCAGCAACCTTCAAACTTTTCATCACACGCGCCTCCGCTTTAGCCTTCGGATGCGCCTCAACCCACGACAGTTATCCCATTCGCAAGACCACCGATCGTGGCGCTGCAGCAGAACGCGGATCGACACACGAAGTCTTCACGCCTGTAAGCTTCCACTGGCAGGTGGGGATGAGAGCCGGAAGAATGCTCTTTACAGCCACCCTTTGGCGCGCGCGATCCTCGCGGCGTCTACGCGATTCTCGGCTCCCAGCTTGGTAATTGCCTCCGAAAGATAGTTCCGCACGGTCCCTTCTGACAGCCGCAACTCCGCCGCAATCGCTCCGCTGGATCGCCCATCCCCGGCCAGCTGCAGAATCTGCCGTTCGCGATCGGTCAGGGGATCATCCTCCGCGCTCCAGGCCTCAGCGGCCAGCGCCGGATCGACCACCCGCAATCCCTGGTTCACCCGCCGCACCGCGTCCGCCAGCTCCGACGCAGGCCGATCTTTGAGCAGGTAGCCACGCGCTCCGGAGTCCAACGCCCGCCGCAGATATCCTGGCCGCGCGAAGGTCGTCAGGATGATGGTTTTGACTCCTGGCCGGCTGATCTTCAACGCCGCAGCAACCTCGAGCCCAGTCATCCCCGGCATCTCTATATCGGTCACCAGCACGTCCGGCCTCAGCGTCTCCGCCGCCTTCAAGGCATCACGCCCATTCGGCGCTTTCGCAACCACCTGGATGTCGCCTTCGAGCTCCAGCAGCGCCGCGAGAGCGCCGAGCACCATCACCTGATCCTCCGCCAGCACCACCCTGATCGCCACAAGTCTCCCATCTCAACACCCAAGCGCCTCGGTCCAGACCAGCTTTGGCTGTCTTGCTTCTTTTATCCGTCGGCGCTCCTAGCTTTCGCCTGCCAAAGCCAGTGCGCTTCCCGGCAACTCGATTACCAGTCGCGTCCCCTGGATCGACGCTTGCTCGATTCGGAATCGTCCGCCGAGTTCCTCCACGCGCGCCCGCATGCCACGCAGACCGTTGCCCTCGCGAACGACCGTCTTGCGGCCGTTGTCTTCAACCTCAAGCGTGGTAAAACCATCCTGCGCCACGGTGAAGCGCATCGTGCACTCGGTCGCCTGCGCGTGACGCACGATGTTGGTCACTGCTTCGCGCACAGAAAGCGACAAAGCCGTCTCTTCTCGAGCCTTCAGCGTGGGCGGCATGGTCTCGCACCTCAGCGTGACGCCCGCGGCGTCCAGCGTCATGCGCGCCATATCGACCTCGGCCTGCAGCCCCTTGGCGCGGTAGCCGCCGATCGCCTCGCGCACCTCGGCCAACGCTGTCCGCGCGGTCTTCTCGACGTCGGCGATCTCAGCCGCGGCGCGAACATCATCCCGGCCCATCAGCCGCCCAGCCAGTTCAGCCTTCAGAACGATCACGCTCAGCGTATGCCCGAGCACATCGTGCAGGTCGCGGGCGATTCGTTCACGCTCCGCCACCTGCGCCAGCGCCGCATTCTCCTCCCGCGCCTTTTCGAGCTTGCATTGCGAACGCTTCTGTTCGGCCATGAAGAGATTCGCCAGACCGCAGATGAAGATAAAGATCACAGCCATGGTGAAGTTGATAGGATTCTCTCTCAACCAGAACCACATCCCGCCGACGATTGCTGCATCCGCAACCATCAGCAGGAGCGCAGAACGCATCCGTCGGACAGCGAACGGACACAGTGCCGAAGCGAAGATCACGAAGAATGTGCCACCCGGGTTCCAGTGCAGCGTGGCAACGCCAAACAGAAAGATCACCACGACCAGCGGCAGCCGGAACTCCGGTCGCTTCGTCTCCACATACCAGATGTAGAAGGGGAGGAACGCCGCGTAAACCCCGAGGCACTCGGCCCAATACACCAGGCTGTGGCGGGTGGCAGCCTCGATGAAGAAGAAGATTGAGTAGACCAGCCAGATGTAGTTCGCACCCAGGCGCTTCACGCCGGTTAGGCCCGAAAAGCTCTGGTGGAACTCCGGGTTGTAGTGTTTGTCTTTCATCGCTCACCGCCAGTCTAACCGCACAGCTAACTTACTCGTCGAGAGTGTCCTATTAACGACTCAGATCAGACCGCCGGCTCTACGAGTCCTGTTCCGCGCGGTGGAAGACTGCCCAGCTTAGTCCGAGCATCAGCATCAGAAAGCCGGCCAGAGCGAACCAGTGGTGGCTCGCCACGCTATCCGCCTTTTGGTAGCCGAAGACGGTCTCCATTAGCTGCGCCAGGTGGTAGGTGGGCATCGAAGGCGCGATCTTCTGCAGCCACTTCGGCAAAAAGTGAATCGGGATCCAAAGCCCACCCATAAACGACATCGGCAGGTAGATAAGGTTGACTACACCAGGCGCTGCAGCCGGCGGCACAAGCAATGCAACCAGCAGACCCATTGCCGCGAAGGGGACTGTCCCTACAATCGCCATGCTGAGCAGGCCGGCAAGCTCTCCCACGCTAAGGCGGACACCGCCAAATACAGTGGCAACTCCGACCAGAACCCCAACGATGATGACGCCGAAAGCCTGGGCGGTGATGCACTTCGCGATCAGATAAGCCATGGGCGGCATGGGGCTGGCGCGCTTCAACTCCAGCCAACCGGCCGCACGCTCGCTGCCCAGGCCCACACCGATGCCGAAGAGCGCCGCGCCGATCATGCCAAAACAGCAGTAGCCCGCAAGCATGTACTTCGAGACCTCCGTGCCGCCGTCATAGTTACCGCGATTGGCGATACCGAAGAGCGCGTAAAACATCACAGGAAAGCCGATGACCGAAAGCGAAAACGACTTTGCTCTCCAGAGCTTCAGAAACTCGTACTTCGTCTCGTTTCCAAATAGCCGCAGCGTTGCGCTGGAGCTCCGCCGCACCGTCCTTGAACCGTACTTTGTAGCCATAGTAGCCATTGCAATCTCCTTTGAAGCTTGCTGATCGATGCGCAGGGAATCTGCGTTTCTCTGAACCGTGCTTAGTTCTGCGTGAGCGCCAGGAACGCGTCTTCGAGGCCCGGACTGACGACTTCCAGTTCACTCAGCTGCGCATCAGAAGCCAGCATCCCGCGCAGCACGCCTTCGGCATTGGCCACCGTAATGCACATGTGGTTGCCGACCTGCTCAACGTCGAGGACGCCTGGCAAATCCCAAAGCTGCGCAGTCGACATCGTTGTGACGCACTTGATCTTGCGGCTGGCGAAGCGTCCCTTAACCTCCTGAGGCGTCCCTTCGCTCACCACCTTTCCCTTGTTGATGACCACGATCCGGTGTGCGAGCGCGTCAGCCTCTTCAAGGTAGTGCGTCGTCAGCAAGACGGTCTTACCTTGCGCAGCAAGCGACCGAATCTGGGTCCAGAGTCCGCGTCGCGCTTCGATGTCCATGCCGACCGTTGGCTCGTCCAGAAAGACGATTTCGGGATTACCGCAGACAGCCAGGCCGAAGAGCAGGCGCTGCTTCTGACCGCCGCTCAGCTTCTCGAAGAGCCGGTCTTCAATGCCCTCAAGCTGCGCAACGCGCACGACCTCGCGAAACGAAAGCGGCGCGGGAAAGTAGCTGCGAAAGAGATCAATGTGCTCCTTGACCTTCAGGGTCTTGGGCACGCTGGCGACCTGCAGCATGGCGCCAATGCGGGTGCGCGTCTCCGCGTCTCGTGGATTGCCGCCGAAGATGCGCGCAGTTCCTGACGTCGGACTCGAAAGCCCAAGCAAGAGCCGAACTGCAGTGGACTTCCCCGCGCCGTTCGGCCCAAGCAGTGCAACGATTTCGCCCGGACGCAGCGCAAGCGAAAGCCCATCGAGCGCAACCACGTTGCCGTACTTCTTGGTGACGCTGTCGAGAAAGGCGATGGGCTCGGCTTCAGCGCCTCTCACTGGAACCTGGGTAGCTTCATACGTTGCAACCATTCCTGACCTCCTGAAGTGCTTACAGGATGAAGTGTGCTTGCCGCGGAGACGCAATGGCAGTGGCTGGAGTCAGGAAACGGGGGTGACAAGTGTCATCCGCATATGAGCAAGTGGAAGCACGCGAGGCTCACATGAACTCAACGCCGTACTGCACCGGAATCTGGGTGAAAGCGATGCGCGTCGGCGCTGTCTCGCGTGCCGGGAGCATGCCGGCGAAGTGCAGCGTGGTATGACCGTACTTCAGGTTCAGCTTGTCCATGGTGGACGAGAGCTGGGCACGATTGTCCTGGCCGGCGAAGAGTCCGTCCTGGTGCTCACTCGCCGGGATCAGCTCGCGCAACGTGACGCCAACGAAGAAGGGACGTTCGTACTCGGGGCCGCGTGGCCGCTTCGCCCAGGTTTTGCGCAGAACATCGAGCAGCGTCAGCGTGTCCTGTGACTCCTCGAACTTTGCTTCCATGCCCCAGGACGTATGCTTGATGCCGCTGGTGTGCTGCTTCGCGGTGGTACGGGAAGCTTGCTCGCGGGTCAGGGCGTATTTGAGCGTAACCGCCATGCGGCCAGAGTAGAAGTGCTCCATGCGCAGGCGCATCGCAGCCTTGTGCAGCAGCTTGTGCGCGACTGACCAGGCACCTTCGTCGGTGCGGAACTCGGGGCCGAGCACGTGCGAGTGGCCGAGGCTCTTTTGAATATCGCTCGGAACAGGAGCGCCATCGTCACCGGTTTCAGCTCCTCGCAGCCAATGGTAGAGACGATCGCCCCAAACAGAATCCCAAAGCTTGTGCATCGCAGGCCGGTCGAGCGCAAGCAGCTGCTCCATCGACGTAACGCCTTTGTTGTTCAGGCGAACTTCAGTGCGGGCGCCGACGCCTGGCAGGTCGCGCAAGTCGAGGTGCTCGATGGCGCGTGGAAGTTGCGATGGCAGCAGACCGATCAGCCCGTCGGGCTTCTGCATGTCGCTCGCGATCTTCGCGAGATAGCGATTGGGTGCCATGCCGATCGAGCAGCGGAGCGTCTCGCCGACATCATCCTTGATGGCCTGCTTGATCGAGAGAGCGATAGCGCGTGCGTTCGGTGGCTCGCACTCGCGGCCAATCAGCTCGCAGACCATCTCGTCGATCGACGGCGTGTGAGCGACCGGGCAGCAACGCTCGACGGCGGCGGAGATGTTGTGGCTGAACTGCGCGTAGACCGAGTGCGAGCCGTTGACGAGGATGATCTCCGGACAGATGCGTTTGGCTTCGCCGACCTTGGTCAGCGTCTTGATGCCGAGCGCCTTGGCCTCGTAGCTTGCGGCAATCAGCGCTCCGGTATCTGCCATGGTGCCGCACACGCCGACCGGTTTACCGCGATATTCGGGATGGAGTTGCTGCTCGACGGACGCGAAGAAGCTGTTGAGATCGATATGCAGGAAACGGAAGCGATCGGGTTGTGCGCTCGCCGTCACGGTTCCATTATATTCGCCTTGATTTCGCCAATTGCACAGACAGAATGCAGAGGACGCGGAGGAAAAGGATGGAAAGGACCCAGAGGACTCAGGGCTGTCTGGTATTCTGCTGGCTCCAAACTCTTCCAAACAGCCAAGGAGACTCCCCCAATGCCTTCGTGTCTTCGTCGTTTTGTCGTTCCAGGTTTGTTGACGTTGCTGGTTTCGTCTGCGGTTGCGCAGAAGGAGAGGAAGGTTCCGTCCTACTACGGGCCTCAGCCTGCGGTTGAGAACATCGACCTGACGATGTATGCGCGGATCCGCGAGGAGGGATTGAAGCACTCGCACGTGATGGAATTTGGCGCGGCGCTGGCGGATGGGATCGGGCCGCGGCTGACTGGTTCGCCGAACATGGCGAAGGCGAATGCATGGACCAGGGACACGATGACTGCGATCGGTTTGCAGAATGCGCACCTGGAGGACTGGGGCGAGTTCGGGATGGGCTGGCAGCAGATCAATACGTGGGCGCGAATGGTTTCTCCTGATCCCGAGCCGTTGTGGCTGCAGGCTGCACCTTGGTCTCCGGCGACGAGCGGGCCGGTGAAGGGTGAGGTAGTTTATGTCGATCTTGCAGTGGCAAAGCTGGATGAGCTGAAGGGCAAGCTGGCCGGGAAGATCGTGCTGCTGGGCGCGACCAGGACGACTCCAGACATCACGGAACCGCTGTTCAAGCGGTACACGGATGCGGAGCTGGCTGAGATGGAGACGTATCCGACCGGCGAGCGTCGGGCGGGAGCTCCGGATCTGACTGCGATGCGGGCGGAACGGCAGCGACTGGCTGCGCTGCGGACGCAGGCTTTGAAGCTGTTCGTCAGCGAAGGCGTTGTGGCGATCATTACACCGTCGCGCGATGGAGGCGACGGCGGCGGAACCGGAATTATCTTCGACGACAACGGAGCGGATCTGGCGCAGTCGGCTCAGAAGCCGGAGAACAAGGTCACGATTCCGAATGCGGTGATGATGATCGAGCATTACAACCGTCTCGCTCGGATGGTGCAGGCGAAGGTTCCGGTGACGGTGGAGCTGAACATCGACGTGAAGTTTACCGGAGATCACGAGCATGGCTTCGATACTGTGGCTGAGATTCCGGGAACGGATCCGAAGTTGAAGGACCAGGTTGTGATGGTGGGAGGACACCTCGATTCATGGATTTCGGGAACTGGGGCAACCGACAATGGAGCTGGTTCGATTGTGGCGATGGAGGCGATGCGCATTTTGAAGGCATTGAAGGTGGAGCCGAAACGTACGCTGCGGATCGCGTTGTGGTCGGGTGAAGAAGAGGGTCTGTATGGCTCGCTGGGCTATGTGAAGAACCATTTTGGGACGTTCCAGGATCCTCCGAGCGAAGCGGGAGTTCCTGCATACGCTCGGCAGCATGGGCCGCTGACGACGACCAAAGAGTGGGAGACGCTGGACGCTTACTACAATCTGGATAATGGGACGGGCAAGGTTCGCGGCGTGTATACGCAGGAGAATGCTGCGATTGGGCCGATTTTCGCACAGTGGATCGCGCCTTTGAAGGATCTTGGCGTTTCCACGATTTCTTATCGGAACACGGGCGGAACGGATCATCTGAGCTTCGACGCGGTGGGACTGCCTGGTTTCCAGTTCATTCAGGATCCAATGGACTACGACACGCGGACGCATCACTCGGATATGGACACCTACGATCGGCTGCATGCGTTCGATCTCGAGCAGGCGGCGGTGGTCGAGGCTATTTTTCTGTACAACACGGCGCAGCGCGAGGAGATGATGCCGCGAAAGCCATTTCCTCATCCTGAACTGGATAAGGAGCGAAGTGCACCGCTGAAAGGGATCTATCCCGGAGCCGTGGAGTAGGCACCCCCCCCAGTAACTGATTGGTTAAATGCTCAGTGGATGCAACGACTTAGCGCGATCGTGGTCGCTAAAATATTGCATCCATTGGGTTTACAGGTAAAATATTCAAAATAAAAGGGTTACGGCTACTTGTTGGGAGGGGTTCCTGGTTCGGCGGGTCCTCAAATCGGCAAAAGCCCCATGCGGATGGCATGGGGCTTTGTTTTTGGCTCTGTTAACAGTATAGCGGGTGGGGCGGGGTGGATGAGTCAACTCTTTTGTGCCTCTATGTGCCTGTTTATAGGGCGGTTAGGGAG
>CAXTNM010000066.1:0-3568 GCA_964245715.1 uncultured Acidobacteriaceae bacterium
AACTGAAAACTGAAAACTGAAAACTGAAAACTGAAAACTGAAAACTGATAGATCAACGCTCTACCCACATCTCCGATCAAACAACCCACAACACGAACACTCCTTCGTACCTCGTCCGTACCCCATCCCCTCCCGTCCGCATCTCAGCCTTTGCACCACCCGGAAAGGCTTCAGATGGATCCCATGCAAACCAACGGCATCATCGGCTCCCCGCTTCCCCGCGTCGAAGGCCTCGCCAAGGTCACTGGCCGCGCACAGTACGGCGCCGACCACATCCTCCCAGGTCTCGCCTACGCCGCTCTCGTGACCTCTACCATCGCGCGCGGCAAAGTAAAATCCATCGACCAGGCCGCCGCCCGCGCCCTTCCCGGTGTCCTCGACATCCTCACCCACGAGAACGTCTCGAAGCGCGACGTCAAGCCCGGCAAGACCTTCCTCGACGGCGGCTACAGCTCCCACTCGGTCACTCCGCTCATCACCACCAGGATCTCCTTCTCCGGCCAGATCATCGCCGTCGTCATCGCTGAAACTCCCGAAATCGCCGAGCAGGCTGCCGAAGCTCTCACCATCGTCTACAAACTGGAAGAGCCCGTCGCCCACCTCAACGATCCCAAAGCCAAAGACGCCAAGCCCGAAGCTCTCGGCGAAACCGAACTCTCCGCCGGCGACGTCAAAGCCGCCCTCAAGTCCTCACCCATCCAGATCGACGCCATCTACGAAACTCCCGCCAACCATCACAACCCAATGGAGCTGTTCCAGGCCACCTGCGTCTGGCACGGCGACGAACTCACCGTATACGAGTCCACCCAGGCTGTCCGCGGCTTTCAGCACGGCCTCGCCAAACAACTCGGCATCTCGCCCACCAAAGTCCGTTTCCTCTCCCCCTTCATCGGCGGAGCCTTCGGCTCCCGCGGCGAACTCGGCCCCCACACTCCGCTCATCGCCCTCGCCGCCAGGCGCCTCAACCGCCCCGTCAAACTCGTCGCCACCCGCGAACAAGGCTTCACCCTCCGCACCTTTCGCGCTGAAACCCGGCACCACATCCGCCTCGCCGCCACCCCCGGCGGTCTCCTCACAGCCCTCGACCACGAATCCTGGGAGCTGGCCGCCCGCACCGACCACTTCACCGTAGCCGGCTCCGACTCGACCGCGCGCCTCTACGCCTGCCCCAACGTCCGCACCCGGGTTCACGCTGTCGAAGCCGACCGCCAGGCACCCGGCTTCATGCGCGCCCCACCCGAGACCCCCTACCTGTTCGCCATGGAGTGCGCCATGGACGAACTCGCCTGGAAGCTGAAACTCGACCCTCTCGACCTCCGCCGCCGCAACGACACCATGGTCGAAACCGTCACCAACAAGCCCTACACCAGCCGCTCGCTCCTCCAGTGCATTGACCGTGGCGCCGAACTCTTCCGCTGGGCTGATCGCGCCTCCCAACCTGCCGTGATGCGAAGCGGCGACGACTTGGTCGGCTTCGGCTACGCCACCGCCTTCTACCCCGCGCAGATGGCTCCCGCTGAGTGCCGCGTCACCCTCACCCTCGACCTCAAAGCCAAAATCGAAATCGGCGCGCACGAGATCGGTACCGGCGTCTGGACCGTGCTCACTCAAACCGCCGCCGACCTTCTTGGCCTGCCTGTCTCCTCCGTCGAAGTCGTCATCGGAGACTCCAGCCTGCCCGCAGCCCCACTTGCTGCCGGCTCCAACTCAACCGCCTCCGTCTGCAATGTAGTCGCCCTGGCCTGCGAAAAGATCCGGGCACGCCTCGCACGCAACGCCGCTGTCACTCCCGGCAGCCCGCTCCATCGCCAATCCTCCGAGCGTATCCGCCTCGAAGACTCCCACGCCGTCTACGGCAACCTCCGCGAACCCCTCAGCACGCTCGTCCCCCGCGCCTTCCGCAATCTGCCCCTCGCCGTTCGCGCCTCCAACTCCCCACATGGAGCACCGCCACTCATTGGCCCTGCGCTCGTGCGCAAAGGCAAGCCCCTCCTCCTTGGCGGCTCCAACCTCAAAGACCGCATGCAGTTCGCCTTCGGGGCCCAGTTCGTCGAGGTCCGTATTGACCGCACCACCGGCCAGGTTCGTGTCCCGCGTGCTGTCGGCGTCTTCGCCTGCGGCCGCATCATGAACCGCCGCACCGCCCACGCCCAACTGCAGGGCGGCCAGATCTGGGGCATCTCCTCCGCTCTCCACGAGGCCACCGAGATCGACATCCCCACCGGCCGTTTCGTCAACCAGAACCTCGCTGAATACCATGTCCCGGTTGCCGCCGACATCGGCGATATTACCACCGAGATGCTCGACGAGGTCGACACGCAGATCAACGCGCTCGGCATCAAGGGAGTGGGCGAAATCGGCATCACCGGCATGAACGCGGCCATCGCCAACGCCGTCTACCACGCCACCGGTACGCGCCTGCGCAGGCTCCCCATTCGGCCGGGCGACCTGGCCCTCGCGGACCTCTAATACTGCGGATTCGTCTCAAAAAGTCCACGCAGTGGCGGCCGGCCAGCATCAGGCCGCCTTGCTCCTCAAAACCTCAACAGATAACTGGCCTTCAAAAAGATCTGTCGTCCATCCTGCAGGTAATTCGACGACCTCGGCATCACCGTATTACTCGGATCGCATCCGCCTCCATCCAGCCGATTACAGAGCGTCCGATCAAGATTCTGAACGTCGTTGTTATAGCCCAGATAGATCGCCGTCCCAGGATGCGGGAGCCACGTCAACAGCGCCTCGGTGCTGACCTCCTTGGTCCGCAGCAGGGAGACCTCCGCGGGATTCACCAGCGTCGAGTCATACTCCACAATCACCCGTGCCGAAAAAGCCCTCGTAAACTGATAGTTGATCTTCGTGCGCAGTGTCTGGCTTTCGTAAGCATCCTGCCCGCCATGCGCCTCATGGTCTCGATCCAACAGATACGTGTTATCAACCGTGAGCTGCCGAAACGGCTGTACCGTAATCAGCGCCTGCAGATAATCCTGGTTCAACAGCGAAGGAGTGGTTCCCGCGGGGTTATAGTTCACGTTCCCACTACGCAGCGTCACAATATTTACATTCAGCTGCCGCAACGGCGCGCTGCGCAGTACACCCCCCACAAAGTTCTCCGTGAAGTTGATGTTTCCCGGAATAGCATATCCATCCTGCGGCCCCACTGTGTCCGAGTTCTCACCCACCAGCGGCGCCACCACCGTATTCCCCTTCAATGCAAAGAAAGGATCGAAGGTGGAGTAGTGGTAAACCCGGTTGCCCTGGTGATCAAATGCCACCTGCTGATTGCTCTCCAAACCCACACTCTGAAGCAGGCTATGCTTCGGGTACCACTGGTAGTTCATGTGGTTCTGATCCTGGTAGAAATCCGTAGTTTGGATAAATCCCACCTGGCTCCCAAACCCCGTACTGTAGTCCTTGGTCGTGTTATCGAAGTTGAAAGCATGCCCCTGCCGCGTAAACTCCAGGTAACTCGCCGGTCCCGCCGAGTAGCTCGCCGTTGTGCCCAGACTAGCCACTCCCGGCGTGTAGGTTGAACTCTCCACTGCCTGCCCCAGGGCCGTCCACTTATCGT
>CAXTNM010000066.1:3578-26847 GCA_964245715.1 uncultured Acidobacteriaceae bacterium
CCACGCCGCCAATCCGGTTCCAGCCTCCCGCAAACTCCTCATCGGTGTAGATCAAGCCCACACTCGAACCTTTGCCAAGATCCTGCGAGACTCTCCCGACCGCAAACAGCGCGCGTTTTCCAGACTGCGCATCGGTCGGCGCATACGTCTCCCCGGGTTCGCGGTCGTCAATCGCCAGCAATCCTACGTTGGTTCCGCCCACCTTCCCCGTCACTCTCACGCCATACTCGGGATTCACGATATTCCGGGTATAAACCAGGTTGATCGGCGTCGAGAAGTAGTTGGCATTCTCCAGAAAAAAAGGCCGTAACTCTGGAAAATAAACCGGATATCTCACGTTCACCGTAAACTGCGGCTGGTCGCTCTCCACCTGGCTGAAATCCGGGTTCACCGTCGCATCCACAACAATGCTGTCCTGGAGAATCGCCTTCGCATCCCCACCCAGGGTTCCTTCAAACTTGCGATTGCTGAAGTAAGGAAACAAGGGATCCCGCGTATCCAGCGTCCTCTCATTCTGCGCCAGGGTATAAGGGTTCAACTGTAAGTTGTGCGAGCCCGTCACTCCTTCAATCCCGCGCAGCGTTCCCTCCTGCGGCAGCGTGCCCGTCACATTCGTTGAGATATGTGGCCAGTTATCCGTCTCGCTGTTCCGCGGCAGGTTCCGCGTCAACACTACGCCCCACCCAGCCTCACCCGGACGAAACGTCAAGCTGCGAAATGGAATCGCAAACTCCGCCATCCACCCCTTGCTCGTCACCCGTCCATCCGAATCCCATACCTGGTCATAGCTGTAATCCGGCTGGCTCCCCTCCGTCCAGGCCGCGTCCGCCTGCACGCCAACCGGATTCGACTGAAACAAGACGCCGCGGCGATGATCCTCAAACGTATCCAGCAGCACCGAAACATTGTCATCCGCCAGCACGTTCTCCCGCCGCGCCAGGTGTCCCCGGATCATCGCCGGCGCCGTGTCGAAACATAGAAACACCACGTACAGCGTCGTCGTCGTATGTCCGATATAAGCCACCGTATCCTGCGTCGCCGCCTTTCCATCCGTCGGCGCGCTCTGGATAAATCCACCAATCTCCGCCATCTCGTCCTTCACCGCCGGCGAAGGAGCCATCCCCTCAAAATCTGAAAGCCGCACCGGCCGTGTCAGCAGGGGAACCTTCACATCGGTCGGCGCCTGCACCGCCCCCCGCCCCTCCGGTACCACCGTCGGCTTATTCTCCTGCGCCCCCAGGGCCCCACATAGCAAACCAAGCCCAACAACCATCCACTCTTGCCACATCACCCGCATCGTTCCCTTTGGACGGACAGCATCAACCACCGCTGTCGTCGCCACCACCAACTACGCAAGCTCTCCCCGCCTCGTTCCCACCAACTCACGAAACGGCGACCAAATCCGAATTCGAAAACCGAAAACCGAAAACCGAAAACTGAAAACTGAAAACCGAAAACTGAAAACTGAAAACTGAAAACTGAAAGATCATAGCTTCACCCTCCACGCAGCCACTACGCAGAAGGCTCTCTCACATCACACTCAACCACACCCGACTAAACTCCTCGAAACCCGAGTCACACCCGAAGGGAGCTCTCCCAGGCGACCGATGCCCCATCGATTCCTTTCCCGGAATGGAACACTTTCGGAAGGTATTGCTCCGATGGCTCAACAAAAACTTGCTAAATACCTCAGCAAACTCGCATGTCAAGCCCCTCCGACTCCTAAGCCACTCAAACGAATGGACTTACGCATGTCCACCTAACCCATGCCAACCTGATATTCTTTAAATAGTAGGGTTCGTAAGATCCCTGGAGAGCTTGGCCTCTCACGCCTCTAACTCCAATGGAATGAATGTTTTAGCCGCAAGTCGTTTGCTATGAATATTTTACCAGGGTGCAGTCGTCTATGTTGAACAAAGCAAAGATCAATTTACTACAAAGTAAACGGGGGGGCCCTGGCATCCATGACAAACTTTGATGAAATCCAGTCCGCTCTACGGGACGCGAAGCTCGACGGTTGGCTGTTCTACGATCACCATCACCGCGATCCGCTCGCCTACCGCATTCTCGGTCTGGACGAAAACGCCCACGTCACGCGGCGCTGGTTCTACTTCATCCCCGCTTCTGGCTCACCGCGCAAGCTGGTCCATCGCATCGAGACAGGACGCCTCGACACGCTTCCCGGAACGAAAATCGAATACTCCTCCTGGCAGGAACTCGAAGTCGAACTCAAGAACCTCCTCACCGATGCAACCACCATCGCGATGCAGTACAGTCCACGCAATGCGATCATGTATCTCGGAATGGTCGACGCAGGAACCGTCGAGGTTTTGCACGAGCTCGGTAAGACCATCGTCTCCTCAGCTGACCTCGTCTCACGCTTCGAAGCGGTTCTCACCGAAGCCCAGATCGCCTCCCACTTCGAAGCCCAACAGCGACTCGACGAGATCCTCGCCGCTGGCTTCGAACACATCGGCAATCTCGCCCGCGCAGGCGTTGGAACCGACGAGTTCTCCATGGTGCAGTGGCTCGCAGAACGCATCAACCGAGCCGGAATGGTCACCGCTCATGGTCCCAACGTCTCCTGCGGCCCAAACTCCGCCGACTCGCACTACGAACCCACCCTCGCCAACTCACGGCCCATCCGCTCAGGGGACTTCCTCCTCATCGACATCTGGTCCAGGCTCGCCAACGACCCCAAAGCTTGTTGGTACGACATCACCTGGACAGGTGTCATCGACCGTGAGCCGACCGAGCACGAAGACCTGATCTTTCACACCGTTCGCAGCGCCCGCGACGCTGCCATCCAGACCGTCCAGCAAGCTTTCGCCACCAACCAGCCGCTGCAAGGCTGGGAGCCCGACGAAGCCGCACGCAACGTGATCCGAGCCGCTGGCTTCGCCGATGCCTTCACCCACCGCACCGGCCACAACATCGCCACCGAACTCCATGGAGCTGGAGCCCACCTCGACAACTTCGAAACCCACGACGAGCGCCTGATCCTCCCGCACACCTGCTTCTCCGTAGAACCCGGTCTCTACTTCCCCGGCTCCTTCGGCGTTCGCTCCGAGATCAACATGATCACCTATCCCAGCCGAGCAGACGTCACTGGTCGCACCCAGACCGAGCTCCTCCGCCTCTGAAACTGCTATCATCGACGGTGATGGCCACCTCCGTAACTGCCAAACCCTTGGCTCCCGCAGCCGCCAAACCCACCACCTCCCCGCTGCTTTGCCTCGTTGCCGGATGGCTGATCCCGGGAGCAGGCCACTTCCTCCTGAAGAAGCCGATCCGCGGTGCACTCCTCTTTCTCTCGATCGTTGCCATGTTCGCCATCGGCATCGGCCTCGCGGGCAAGATCTATCAGACCAACACCGGCGATCTGATCGACATCCTCGGCTTCGTCGGTCAGCTTGGCAGCGGACTCCTTTACATTCTCTCGCGCGCTCTCGATTGGGGTCATGCAACCGCCTTCACCGCAACCGAGGACTATGGCACTAAGTTCATCGTTGTCGCCGGCCTCCTCAACATCGTGTCCGCCATTGACGCTCACTCGCTCGCCAGCGGAAGGAAGGCCTCATGACCATCACCCACTTCGGCGCCGTCCTCCTCTTCGCCCTCTTCACCTCGATCGTCTTCGGCATCACGCAACGCGCACAACCCAGGATGATGATCCGTTTCGGTGCGTTTACTTTCCTCTGCCTCGTCGGAGGCACCATTGCCGCCAGTTGGCTCATGTTCTTCATCAAGCGCTAGGCCAAACGGCTTTAGAGATCAGAATCAAAGAAAAATGCCCACCATCCGCGAGGATGCTGGGCATTCAAGTTCAGCTAGATGCTTATAGCTAGAGGCTGCTGTTACACTTCAGCGTTTGGATCGCCTTCTTCACCAGGATTCTGCTCTTCCATCTGCTTCTGCAGTTCCTCGCGCTTCTTTTCGCGAGCTTCTGCGCGCTTCTGAGCCTTCTCGCTCAACTCCTGCTCCGCTCCAAGCAGCTCGATGACTGCCATTTCGGCTGCATCGCCCTTACGAGCATATGTCCGAACAATTCGGAGGTATCCGCCCGGACGCGTGGTGTAGCGCGGAGCTACGGTCGTGAACAAGCGAGTGACTGCCTCATCCGTCATCAAGTAAGAATGAGCCTGACGACGCGAGTGAACATCACCCTTCTTGCCAAGGGTAATCATCTTTTCGACAATAGGACGAGAAGCCTTGCACTTCGTGATGGTCGTCTCAACCCGGTCGTTGAGAATAATGGACGTGACCAGATTACGCAGCATGGCACGACGATGAGAAGTATTACGGCCTAGCTTGAAGCCGCCATTACGATGACGCATGGTATTGATCTCCTTCGACTCCCGCTTCTGCGGGTATCGGATTACTGATGGTCGCTCCGAAGAGCTCGTACACAAAACAGAGGGAGTCGATGGCCTCGAAGACCTTCGACTCCCTTGTAGTTAGAAGTTCTCGGGCTCATTGATCAGATCGAGATCATCATCCTCGTCCTCATCATCCTCATCGTCGTCATCAAAGCTGCCATAGCTGGCGGCCAGCGTGGCGGCGGGAAGTACAGAGGTCGGACCAGGCTGCGGGTTGCCATTCTCGTCGATCTTCATGCCAAGTGAAAGTCCCATCTGAGCAAGGATTTCCTTGATCTCATTCAGGCTCTTGCGACCGAAGTTCTTCGTCTTCAGCATCTCGGCTTCGGTCTTCTGAATGAGTTCGCCGATGGTGGCGATATTTGCATTCTTCAGGCAGTTATAGCTGCGCACAGAAAGCTCGAGCTCCTCAACCGAACGGTTGAGGTTCTCGTTGCGGATCGCCGGGCCATCGAGACCGCCGTCGTGACCAGCCTCCATCTCCTCCTCAAAGTTGATGAAGATGGTCATGTGATCTTTCAGCAGCTTGGCGGAGAGACCAAGCGCGTCCGCAGGAAGAACGGTACCGTTCGTCCAGATCTCGATTGTGAGCTTGTCATAGTCGGTGATCTGACCGAGACGTGCAGCCTCGACAACATAGTTGACCTTACGGACCGGCGAGTGAACCGAATCAACCGGAATGAAGCCGAGACCTAAGTCGCCGTCAAAGTTCTTATCGGCCGAGATGTAGCCGCGGCCCCGCTTCAACCGCATCTCCATGTCGATCTTGCCGCCTTCGGAGATGGTGCAGACATAAACGTTAGGGTCAAGAATCTCGACGTCACCATCTGCTTCAATCATGCCTGAGGTGATGACTCCAGCTACGTCAGAACGCAGGTAGAGCGCTTTCGGACCGTCGCCGGCTAGTTTGAACGGGATCTGTTTCAGGTTCAGGATGATGTCGGTGGCATCCTCAACCACGCCGGTGATCGACTGGAACTCGTGCAGAACGCCTTCGATGCGAACCGCAGTTACGGCTGCACCTTCGATCGATGAAAGCAACGTGCGCCGGAGCGCATTGCCGATCGTCGTACCGAAGCCGCGCTCGAAGGGCTGCGCACTAAATTTGCCGAACTTCGGGGTCAGAGTTTCGTTATCGACGGCGAGACGCTTGGGCTTCTGAAAACCTCTCCAAAGCATGGTTACTTCTCCTTTTCCATCTCTCCCGCGATGCATTTTGCGGAAGCCGGATCACGCGGTTAGAAAAACAACTTTCAGCCGCCAACTCCCAGCTCCTAGCTAGAAGCTAGGAACTAGAAGCTAGCGGCTGCTCAAAACTACTTCGAGTAGAGTTCTACGATCAGCTGCTCATTCACTGGCAACTGGATGTCCTCGCGCTTCGGCAAAGCGACAATCTTGCCCTTCAACTCATCGCGGTTGATGTCGATCCAGGTCACAGCCTGAAGACCACCGGCAAACTGCTTGGCTGTCTCAAGGATGCCGAGCGCCTTCGAACCTTCGCGCACCGCGATCTCATCGCCGACTTTGCACTGGAACGAAGGAATGTTTACCTTGCGACCGTTGACTGCGACGTGTCCGTGGCGCACCACCTGGCGAGCCTGACGGCGGCTAGTCGCAAGTCCCATGCGGTAGACGACGTTATCGAGACGAGTCTCGAGTTGCTGCAAGAGAAGATCGCCGGTCACACCAGTCTTGTTCGAAGCTTTCTGGTAGTAGGCACGAAACTGCGTCTCAAGCGTGAAGTAGATGCGCTTTGCCTTCTGCTTTTCGCGAAGCTGCAAACCATAACCAACAACCTTCTTTACCTTGCGTGACTGACCATGCTGGCCTGGAGGGAAGTTCCGCTTCTCGACTGGGCACTTCTCGGTGAAACACTTGGGTCCCTTGAGGAAGAGCTTCACGCCGTCGCGCCGGCACATGCGGCAAACGGGTCCTGTGTAACGAGCCATTTCTATCTCCTAAATCGGGTGTCGATCGGTTTACAGGCATCTGCCCTTCTGGTCCCGATCCATGGAACAGCTTCAGCAGCCAGGTGCTGACCTCTCGACGCGACTTAGAGGCCAGAATCTGGAGGCTACTTGATCAAACTCTGCGGCGCTTGGGTGGGCGGCAGCCGTTATGCGGCATCGGCGTGACATCACGAATCGAGCGAACATCAATACCCGCAGTTGCAAGTGCGCGGATAGCAGACTCCCTGCCTGAACCCGGCCCGGAAACACGCACGTCAACCGAACGCAAGCCATGGTCACGAGCAGCGTTAGCGGCTCCGACTGCAGCTTGCTGGGCCGCGAACGGAGTACCCTTGCGTGAACCACGGAAGCCAAGCGAACCAGACGACTTCCAGCTCAGTGTGTTGCCGGTCTGGTCGGTGATGGTCACGATGGTGTTGTTGAACGAAGCTTGGATGAAGACTAGACCGTAGGGTACATTCTTGCGTTCACGCTTCTTGAACTTCTTGTTCTTACCAGCGGCCGCCTTGTTTCCACTCTTTTGCTGATTCTGTGTCTTCGCCATTATTTCGTCACTTTCTTCTTACCGGCGACCGTTCCTTTGCGAGGACCTTTGCGGGTGCGAGCGTTGGTGTGAGTGCGTTGGCCGCGAACGGGCAGCGAGCGGCGGTGACGAAGACCACGATAGGACTGGATTTCGATCAGACGCTTGATATTGAGGGAAATCTCCTTGCGGAGGTCACCTTCGATCTGCCCTTCCTTTTCGATCACCTGACGAATCGCATTCAACTGGTCTTCGTCGAGCGTCCCGACCTTGACGATCGGATCAATGTCGGCTGCCTTGAGGATCTTCGCTGCGCGCGAATCTCCAATGCCATAGATATAGGTGAGCCCAATGCGTACCTGTTTATTATTCGGTACGTCGACCCCGGCAATACGTGCCATAGTGAGTTCCTTCTCTTAGTTCGGCTTCCGGAGCTTATGCCGGAGAGCGGGTTTCTGTTTCCGGTCTGAAACTTCAGGTTCAACGCAAGCCTTACATCCAGCTAACTAGCCCAAAGGTTCCGGTTCTTGAGGAAGGCTCGGCAACGTTTGACGACAACACCAGACGTTGAGTCCTAACCTTGCCGCTGCTTGTGCTTGGCATTCTCGCAGATTACTCGAACCACACCACGGCGATGAATCACCTTGCACTTGTCGCAGATCTTCTTGACGGACGCACGTACCTTCATTGGAAATCCCTTCTCAAATCAGTGAGGCCTCGCGCGACTTCCGCGAAGAACCACGGTTTTTACAGCAGCCGCATGGAAGCGATGCAGGCTACATGCAAATCTTGTTATATATCCCTGAGTGGCCTTGTTCCCTTGCTACCTGACTACTTGTAGCGATAAACAATACGACCGCGGTTGAGATCGTAAGGACTCAACTCGATCGCAACCCGGTCGCCGGGGAGAATACGGATGAAGTTCTTGCGCATGCGGCCAGAGACGTGAGCGAGAGCCTGGTGCTTGTTCTCAAGCTCCACCTTGAACATGGCATTCGGCAGGGTCTCAACAACGACCGCCATCACTTCAATTGCATCTTCCTTCGACAAACGATTCTCCTTGTACAGCTTCAGCAAAACTGCTTGCGCATACGGCGCCGTGAGGCCGCCTGAGGCACCATCATCAATATTACCCCAACTTCTAGCATTTTGCGACAGTGGCGTACAGACTAACGCGTCAACACGAGCGGCCCGTCCTTGGTGATAGCCACGGTATGTTCAAAGTGCGCGCTATAGCTCCCGTCGACCGTTACCGCAGTCCACCCATCCTTCAGCACCTTCACCTCGGCCCCACCTGCGTTGATCATTGGTTCAATCGCGAGGACCATACCCGCTTTAAGCCGCGGCCCCTTGCCGCGCGTCCCGAAGTTAGGCACCTGCGGGTCTTCGTGCATGGCCCGGCCGATTCCATGACCGACAAACTCCTTCACCACGCCGAAACCCTCAGCCTCGCACATCTCCTGTACGGTGGCCGATATATCGAACAAGCGTCCACCCGGAACAGCTTCCTGAATTGCAGCCTCAAGCGAAGCCTGCGTCACGGCGAGCAAGCGTTTGGTCTTCGCATTGGGCGTCCCGATGGCGTACGTCACCGCGGCGTCAGAATAAAAGCCGTCAACAATCACACCACAGTCGATAGAAAGAATATCTCCGTCTTTCAAGACCGTATTCTGATTTGGCATTCCATGAACCACCTGATCATTGAGCGAGGTACACAGCGCGGCCGGAAAACCGTGATAGCCCTTGAACGCGGCTTTCGCGCCGAACGATTCGATCCTCGCATTGGCCGCGTTTTCGAGATCCTGGGTTGTCGCGCCCGCCACTACTAGTGGCTTGAGCGCCTCATGCACCTGCCGCAGAATCTGCCCGGAGCGGCGCATCTTTTCGATCTCCTGCGGCGTTTTAATCATGATCGCCATGCTTACTCCGATTCTCGCAAACGCATCTTGCGTAGTGCTACCCTGATCGCGATGGTCACCTGCTGCACGTCCTGCAAGCCGTCTATTCTGGCGAATCGACCCTGAGCCTCATAGTGAGGTATGACTGGAGCGGTTTCCTGCTCGAAGATCTTCATGCGATCAGCGAAAACATCTTCACTATCATCCTTTCGCTGGCCGAGCGGTTCGCCATCAATGTCGCATATGCCGTCCACCTTCGGAGGTTGCGTATAGATGTTGTAAATGTGGCCCTGCGGGCAGATGCGCCGCCCCGTGATTCGCCGGAGCAAAGCTCCGGGATCGACCGAAAGCGACAGCGCGACAACCGGATATTTGGCGTCGGTCAGAGCGACGTGTCGATCGAGCCACGCAGCTTGCGCGAGCGTCCTGGGAAAACCATCCAATATGTAGCCACGCTCACAGTCGGGCTGGCGCAGCCGCTCCGCAACCATGGAATTGACCAGATCATCGGGTACCAATTTCCCCCGCTTGATTAGTTCATCCGCCATGTTCCCAAGAGGCGTCCTCAACTTGCGTTGTTCACGCAATAAATCACCGGTTGACACCTGTGGAATACCAAACTCCGCCATGAGCAGCTTCGCTTGCGTTCCCTTGCCCACTCCAGGAGGGCCGATCAGCAGCACCGGGCCCGGAACAAATGGAGAAAGACTCCTATTCTGTTCCTGAGGTGCCCCTTTGGTCGTCTTAGTCTCACTCAACGTCGTCGCAGCCCTTTACCAACTTCGCTTTCCGCGAATTCGTCCGGATTTCGGTGAGAAGCCGTCATAGTGACGCATAATCAGTTGCGATTCGATCTGCTGCACTGTATCCATCGCGACGCCCACTACGATCAGCAAAGAAGTACCACCGAAGTAGAAGTTTAGTCCGAGCCCGCTCGTGAGGAAGGCTGGCAGCTTATCGAAGATCGGGCCGATGAGTGGAAGATGATTGAAGTGGATACCGCTGATCAGCATCGTGGGAATCAACATGATAATAATCAGGTAGATCGCGCCCACGAGAGTTATCCGCGTCAGGACATCATTGATGAAGTCCGACGTTCGCCGACCTGGGCGTATGCCCGGAATGAAGCCACCGTACTTTCTCATGTTGTCTGCGATGTCGTCTGGACGAAACACGATCGAAATATAGAAATAGGCGAAGAAGATGATCGCGACGATCACCAGAAGCTCATACAAAGGTTCGCCAGGAGCGATCGACCTGAGAATAGGTCCAAGAATTGTAGTATCCGAAAGCTTCGGAGAACCAAAGAAACTCATACCCGAAAGTAGCAAGGGTGCTGAAAGAATAGAGGTCGCAAAGATAACTGGCATCACGCCGCCAGAATTTACTTTGAGCGGCAAATGCGTCGACTGGCCACCCATCATCTTGCGCCCGACAATTCGCTTTGCGTACTGCACCGGAATCCGACGTTCTGAACGCTCCACGTAGACGATGAAGGCAACAACTGCCACCATCATCGCAAGGAGGAGGAGAATGCCGATTGGCGTGAAGCCACCCCAGGCGTTCGTGGTTGCCTTCTGGTAAAGATCCGCGGCCCCCTTTGGCAATCCGACCACGATGCCGGTGAAGATCAGCAATGACATTCCATTACCAATCCCGCGTTCGGTGATTTGCTCGCCCAGCCACATGATAAAGGCCGTTCCAGCGGTTAGCGTCAGCACACACATAGGCACGAAGCCAAGCTTAGGGATTGTGACCATGGAAGATCCTGTACTTGTATTTGTCAGGGTCAGCGCAATCGCAGTCGACTGAACAATGCCAAGAAGTACCGTGACGTAGCGGGTCCACTGCGTGATCTTCCGGCGCCCCATCTCGCCTTCCTTCTGCAACTTCGCCAAGGGCTCATAGATCACCGTCAGCAGTTGGAAGATGATTGACGCTGTAATGTACGGCATAATTCCGAGGGCAAAGACCGTAAGGCGGCGGAGATTACCACCTGAAAAGAGATCCACCAGCCCAAGTGCCGAGCCTGAGTTCTGGTTGAAGAACTCCGCGAGCATCTTCGCGTTAATTCCTGGCGTCGGAATGTGTGCGCCCAGGCGGTACACCGCAAGTAAGCCGAGCGTAAACAGCACACGCTTTCTAAGGTCTTCGATTTTGAAGATGTTTGCGAACTTCTCGAGCATTGGCGTCCTTCTTACAACTTACAGAACTTAAACGAGGATTTCTCTATTCTAAGCGTTCCTACTGCAAAGTCGAAAAGCCGCAGCTCTGAGAGGCTCTTCCCTCACGAGCTGCGGCTATTCAGAACTAAACGGTAGGTTCGACTTCTCCACCAATGACAACGGCGGTGCCGCCAGCCTTCTCAATCGCTTCCCTGGCAGACTTTGAAAACTTGTGTGCGTGAACCGTGATCGCGGTGGTGATTTCTCCGTTGTTGAGCACTTTTATCAGGGCGTTCTTCTTTCGGCGCAGCCCAAACTCAGTGATCTTCTCAAGCGTGAACTCAGTCTCGTTACCGGCGGCACGCAGTTCAGCCAGGCGATCGAGGCCGACAATTGTGTACTCAACCCGAAAGATGTTGGTAAAGCCACGCTTCGGGAGACGACGATGCAGGGGCATCTGGCCGCCTTCGAAGCCTCGCATTAGGCTAGAACCCGACCGCGATCCCTGACCCTTGTGTCCGCGCGTCGAGGTCTTCCCCATGCCCGAACCCATGCCTCGACCAACACGCTTCTTATTTTCGTTCGCCTTCTTCGGCGCACGCAGATTGGATAGATTCCTGATTGCCATTGATCCTCGCTCAACGCCGGACAACTCGTAGGATGTCCGACTCGCATTGGTTAGGGCCGCTATCGCCAGCGCGGCATGCTTACTAGGAGCTAGAAGCTAAGAGCTAGTAGCTGTAGTTACTCGACGACTCGGACGAGGTGCGGAACCTTCTTCACCATGCCCATGATCGATGGTGTATCTTCACGTTCGATAACTTGGTTCAGCCGCGTAAAGCCTAGACCTTTGATGGTCAGCTTCTGCTTCTCCGGTGCACAAATCATCGAGCGGAAGTACTGTAACTTTATTGTCTTCTCGCTTGCCATCAATTCACCTCTCCGCAGGTCACGGTATCCGGAACCTGCTTGCTTCATCTAGAGTTCTTCGACAGTCTTGCCGCGGCCAGCCGCAACTTCCGCTCGATCGCGCAGTTGGATAAGGGCGTCGAACGTAGCCTTGATCACATTATGCGGATTTGCGGTACCGAGCGACTTCGTGAGCACGTTCTGCACGCCACACGAGGTCATGACAGCACGAACCGTCTTTCCTGCGATAACGCCGGTACCTTCAGGAGCCGGCTTCAACATCACCTGGCCTGCGCCAAAATGGCCGAGAACCTGGTGCGGAATCGTCGTCTCCGTAAGATTAATCTTGAAAAGGTTCTTCTTTGCCGCCTCAATCCCCTTACGGATTGCCTGCGGAACCTCTTTCGCCTTTCCCGAGCCATAGCCGACCACGCCCTCCGCCGGATCGCCGATCACCACCAGCGCAGCGAATGACATATTCTTACCGCCCTTGACGACTTTCGTCACGCGGTTAATCGAGACGACTTCATCCTTGAGGTTAAGGCGGTTGGCATCGATTTTCTTGCGCATAGCCATTATTGTTTTCCTATAATTCTTCTTGAGAAAAGTCTTTTGTAAGTTACTGTCAAACGCCGACTAGAAATCGAGCCCAGCCTCGCGTGCAGCTTCGGCTAAAGCCTTGACGCGACCATGATAAAGATATCCGCCGCGGTCAAATACAACCTTCTTAATTCCTTTGGCGAGAGCCTTCTCTGCGATTGCCTTACCTACTGCCTTCGCCGCCTCGACGTTGCCTCCGTAGCTTTGCTCGTCTCCCTTCTTACCCTTGGACGACGCGGAAACCAGAGTCGTTCCCGTTGCGTCATCGATCAACTGGGTATAGACGTGGTTGAGCGAACGATAGACATTGAGGCGCGGACGAGCGGCCGTACCGGAGATTTTCTCGCGGATGCGAGTGTGTACCCTCTGACGGATAACATTACGCTGACGTGGACTAATCATTTCCCATTTCCTTCCTAGTAGCGTACGTAGATCCTACGCACGTTCGGTAATATTTTGCGGTAGCCTCGCTCTCAGAGTTTTGAGGCCACCAGCGATTACTTCGCTCCGGTCTTGCCGACCTTCTTCTTCAACTTCTCGCCCATATAGCGCACACCCTTGTTTTTGTAAGGATCGGGCTTGCGCAACGAACGCATATCGGCAGCGACCTGACCGACCTTCTGCTTGTCAATGCCTGAAATTGTCAGGTGCAACTGCTTCGGGTCGATGGCAACATCGATCCCGGTAGGTAATGGAAACTCGATGGGGTGAGAGTAGCCGAGCGTGAACACGACCATGCCTTTTCCCTTGAGCTCAGCACGATAACCAATACCTACGATGTCGAGTTCTTTCGTGTGCCCGGCGGTAACGCCAGTGACGGCATTGAACACAAGTGCGCGCGCAAGCCCGTGAAAACCTGCCTGTGAGTCGTTCTCGCGTTCGACGAGCAGCTCGTTTTCTTTTCTCACAAGCGAGATACCTTTCGGGATAAGCGCGCTGACCTTACCCTTCGGCCCCTCAACCAATACGGTGTTCCCGTCTACCGTATACTTCACGTTTGCGGGGAGTGCGATCGGCTTTTTACCAATACGAGACATTTTTATCCTTCAATGGCTTGCGAGTCCTACCGGCATCTTTTTGCCAGCATTCCACTGCAGCCCGCTGCGAAAACTTGACCATTACTTTTACTTACCAGACCTCGGCTAACAGTTCTCCGCCAACGCCTTCGCGCCGCGCCTGCCGGCCTGTCATTACGCCCTTCGGCGTAGTAAGGATGGCTATTCCGAGTCCACCCTGAACGCGCCTAATCTCGTTCTTTCCTTGGTAAACCCGGCAACCAGGACGCGAGATCCTTTTGAGATCCTTGATGACTGATTCATTATTGATGTTGTACTTGAGATACACGCGCAGGACCTTTTGGCCGTTTTCTTCGGTCGGCTTATAGTTTGCGATATAGCCCTCTTCCTTGAGGATACGGGCGATCTCAGCCTTCAGCTTGCTTGCGGGTACATCAAGTTTCTGATGGCGCGAACGCATTGCGTTGCGGATGCGGGTCAGGAAATCCGCTACTGGGTCGGTCAGATTCATCTACTCTCCTTCATCTCCCGTTCGCCCACAGTGTCTCTGCAGGAACCAGCGGAAATGTGTATTGCAGTGCAGCACTTACACCAACAAACTCTACCAGCTTGACTTCACTACACCCGGAATCTCTCCCTTGAGCGCGAGTGAACGGAAACAAAGTCGGCATACACCGAATTTGCGGAGGAACGCCCGCGGACGACCGCAGAGCTGGCAGCGGTTGTGCTGGCGAGACTTGAACTTCGGTTTCCTTGCGTCTTTGACGCGCTTTGCAGTAGTTGCCATATCTACGTGTCCTGTCTTCTTTCAACCTTTAAGAATCGTCAACCTTGAGGCAGCAGAACCTTACGCGCCCACGCGGAACGGCATACCGAACGCCTTGAGCAACGCGCGCGCCCCATTATCGTCTTTGGCGGTCGTCACGATCGTCACGTTCATGCCCTTAAGCTTGTCCACCTTCGCATAGTCGATCTCGGCGAAGATAAGCTGATCGCGCAGCCCCAGCGTGTAGTTACCCCGACCATCAAAGCTCTTTGAGCTCACTCCGCGGAAGTCGCGCACGCGTGGAAGCGCAATCGAGATGAGACGATCCAAAAACTCGTACATGGTGTCGCCACGCAATGTGACCATCGCGCCAATGGGCATGCCCTCGCGTACCTTGAATTGAGCAATCGACTTCTTCGCCTTGGTCGTGACTGGCTTTTGCCCGGCGATCGCCGCCAAATCCGCAACCAGCGGATCCATGATCTTCACGTTCTGGGTCGCCTCACCCAAACCCATGTTGATAACAATCTTCTCGATCTTGGGCACCGCCATCACATTCGTGATGCCAAGATCCTTCTTAAGAGACTCCTTAATCTCAGTCTCATATTTTTCGCGAAAACGTGATGCCATGTCTCTCTACTTCGCTTTCTCTACGGTTTCGGAGTACGCCTGCGCCTGACGCTCGAGCATATACGTGTGCACCGTTTCGTAGGGTGAACCGTCTTTCAGTATACCGTAGACCGGGGAACTATGTCACGGAAAGATTGCTGGCTGTTGGAGAGCGAATCCCGACTGGGCAGTCTTAGCCGGGATTGAATGACACTGTCAAGAAATGACCTTTACTTCTTGCTCTTCTTCTCAGCGATGACGCTGTCGTTCGATTTCGCCACGCGTACCTTGGTGTCGCCATCCACACGTGAGCCGGTGCGGGTCTTGTTCCCTTCCGAATCCAGCAGCATGACGTTGGACAGGTGAATGGTCGCTTCCTGCTCGGCAATACCGCCCTTGATGTTCTTCTGCGGGTTTGGCTTTACATGCTTCTTCATGAGCATGACACCTTCCACTAGGACGCGGTTCTTTTCCGCAAGCACGCGCAGTACTCGACCCTTCTTGCCCTTGTCTTTTCCAGCAATCACGACAACCTGGTCGTTGCGCTTGATCTTGATCTTGTGCTTTATAACTTCCTTGACGCGGACTGGCATGTAAAACCCTTTCCTCGGCAGTCTGTCGGAGCCGGAATCCGCCTAGTTAGACCTTCTTGCAGTTAGATAACTTCAGGTGCTAGCGACACGATCTTTAGAAACTTTTTCTCGCGTAGCTCGCGGGCGACCGGTCCGAAGACACGTGTGCCAACCGGCTCCATACCGTCGTTGATCACGACGGCGGCATTTTGGTCGAAGCGGATATAGGTGCCGTCGCGGCGACGGTATTCCTTGCGGGTACGAACAATCACAGCCTTTACGACCTTACCCTTCTTGACCGTGCCATCTGGCGAAGCTTCCTTCACGGCTGCCGTAACGACATCGCCGAGACCGGCCTTTTTGCCCAGCCCTCCGCCCAGAGGCAAAATGACCTGCAGCTTCCGGGCGCCGGAGTTGTCGGCAACGTCGAGCATCGTGCGCATTTGTACTGACATTAAATTCTCCTGGCCTTTACGGCCTAAAACCTATACTGAAACTACTTGGCAGCAACCACGGCTTCAGACTTCGGAGCCGTTGGCTCCGACAAGGTCGAACGACGCACAATCTCTTCGAGCGACCAGCGCTTCAGCTTAGAAAGCGGCCGAGCCTCGCGGATGCGCACCACGTCGCCCACGCGTGCTGAGTTCTGCTCGTCATGCGCGTAGAACTTCTTGTTGGACTTCATGACGCGCTTGTACTTGGGGTGCGCCTTGCGCATTTCAATTTCCACCACGATGGTTTTTTGCATCTTCGTAGAAACCACGACGCCAATCTTCTCGTTACGCCGACCCTGTACCTGCTCGGTCTGAGGTGCCGTCGCTTTTTCAACAGGAGTGTTCTGTGTCTCTGCCATCGTTATGCCTGCACTTTCTGCGCGTTCTTGCGCTCGGTGCGCGTGCTTTTCGCCGGCGCCGCGTTCTTCACCACGGGGTTCGCGGCCTTGTTGGCCGCAATCGCGCGCTCACGGGCAATTGTCTTCGAGCGGGCGATGTCCAACTTCAGCCCGCGAAGCTTCTTGACACCCTCCTGGTTGCCCAGGCTCTTCTGAAAGCGAAGCCTAAAGAGCTGCTCTCCAGCCGACTTCTCGGTCGTGATCAACTCTTCGTCGCTTTGGTTGCGAAGCTTATCCAGTTCCATGTTCTGTGTCCTTCCTCGCCTGAACGGCAAAGCAAATTCTTTCCGATTTTCTTACTTAGCAGCCGCGACAACTTTAACATCGTGGCGTTGTACAAACGTCGTCTTCAATGGAAGCTTGTGAGCCGCCAGACGCATTGCCTCTTTCGCGATCTCAGGCGCCACGCCTTCCATCTCAAACAGGACGCGGCCAGGACGCACCACGCACACCCAATGATCCGGAGCACCCTTACCCTTTCCCATACGGGTTTCGGCCGGCTTCTTTGTGATCGGCTTATCCGGGAACAAACGCAACCACACCTTCCCGCCGCGTTTAATGAAACGCGTCATTGCAATACGGCTAGCTTCAATCTGCCTATCCGTTATGTAACCGCATTCCAAAACCTTCAGGCCAAAATCCCCAAACGAGAGATCCGAGCCGCGCCAGGCCTTACCCTTCATGCGCCCGCGCTGTTGCTTGCGGAACTTGACCTTCTTTGGCATCAACATAAAGCTTCCCCTAACTGATACTTGTTGGCCAGGTCTATCGCTAGCCCTGGTCTATGCTTCTAAGCCGTGAACGCACCCGCAACCGACGGAGTGGAAACGCCCTGGTCGCGACGCTTCTTCTGTTCATAGATATCGCCACGGTAGACCCAGGTCTTGACGCCGATAATTCCGTAGGTGGTGTTCGCCTCGGCGAAGCCATAGTCGATATCGGCGCGCAGCGTGTGCAGCGGCAAACGACCCTGCAGGTACCATTCCGACCGGGCAATCTCGTTGCCGTTCAGACGGCCCGAAACTCGGACCTTGATACCCTTGCAGCCGAAGCGCAGGGCTGAGTCAACAGACTTGCGCATCGCGCGACGGAAGCTGACGCGCTTCTCGAGCTGCAGCGCAATGTTCTCGGCGACGAGTTGCGCATCAAGCTCAGGCTTGTTGACTTCGAGGATATCAATGAACACCTCGCGCGAAGTACGCTTCTGAATGTCGGCCTTCAGCTTGTCGATTTCAGCGCCCTTGCGACCAATGATGATGCCTGGACGTGCTGTGCGGATGATGAGACGCAGCTTGTTGCCGGGGCGCTCAACTTCGACCGAGCTTACGCCGGCGGCCTTCAGCTTCTCACGCAACTCAGCCTTCAGCTTAACGTCCTCGACCAGCAGCTTGTCATAGCCACGCTCCACAAACCAACGCGACTTCCACGGCTTGTTGATGCCGAGGCGAAACCCATACGGATGGACTTTCTGTCCCATAGCTTCCCTTTACTCTCAATCCCCCCGGCCGGTTGAGCCGGCGGGGCGTATGCTTCAGACTGCCAAACCTTTAGTTTACCGTCCTGAGCCTCGAAAGACTAGGACGGACTTCCAACCCTCTATGCCTTTGCCTTCACAACCTTCTTGGTTGCAGTCTTCTTGGCGGCAGGCTTCTTCGCTGCGGCCTTCTGGCCCTTCGCTGCAACACCCTGGGGGGCTTTCGCATCGGACGGGACTTCAACCTTGCCCTTCTCAGCCACGCTCACAATGATGTGGCAGAGACGACGCTGGTAGCGGAAAGCACGGCCCATGGGGGCAGGGCGGATCCGCTTCATGCGAGGACCTTCATTCGCGATCGCGGTATGCACATACAGGTTGTCGACATCAACATTAAGGCCCTGCTCATCTGAGACGTAGGCTGCGTTGGCAATCGCCGACTGCAGCACCTTCTCGATTACCGGCGCCATACGCTTCGTGCTGAAGTGAATCGTGTTAATCGCCTTCTCAACCCGCAGGCCCTTGATCATGTCAAGGACCAACTTGGCCTTCTGCGGGCTGGTGCGCTGAAACCTTGCCTCAGCGCGGAACTCTCGAACTTTTGCCACTGACTTCGCCATTATCCTATCCTTCAATCCCGTGCACCGGCTTGCCCGGCGTCTACTTACGTGCAGCAATTAGCGCGGCTTTGCGGAGCTTTCCGTTTTAGCCGAGTGGCCCTTGAACGTACGCGTCGCCGAGAACTCGCCCAGCTTGTGTCCGACCATGTTCTCCGTCACATACACCGGGATGAACTTGCGGCCGTTATGCACCGCGATTGTGTGACCCACAAACTCGGGAAAGATGGTGGAACGGCGCGACCAGGTGCGCAGCACCTTCTTGTCATTTGTCTGGTTCATGACTTCAATCTTGGTCATCAGGTGGCCGTCAACAAACGGACCCTTTTTCGTAGATCTCGACATCGTGAAACTCCTTACTTGCTGAATACGACGAATCTTTTGGCGGCCACTGCCTACGGCAATCAGCCTAAGAAGTACCGCCTCAAGACTTGGTGTTGCTTTTACTTCCCGCAGGCTTATTGAGCCCAGGTACCAGACCTACTTGCCCTTGTTACGCCGGGTCACGATGAACGTATCCGTTCTCTTGTTGTTCCGCGTCTTGTAACCTCGCGTCGGCTGTCCCCATGGAGTGACTGGATGGCGTCCGCCAGAAGTCTTGCCTTCACCACCACCGTGCGGGTGGTCGACCGGATTCATCGAGACGCCGCGGTTGGCGGGGCGGATACCCTTCCAACGATTGCGCCCAGCCTTACCTATGGTCACATTCTCATGATCCGTGTTGCCAACCTGACCAATCGTTGCCATGCACTCTACCAACACCCTCCGGGTCTCTCCGGAGGGTAGCTTCAGCAAAGCGTAGTCACCTTCCTTGGCAACCAGGCCAACCTGCGCGCCCGCCGAACGTGCCATCTGCGCGCCCTTACCCGGACGAAGCTCGATGTTGTGCACGATCGTACCGAGCGGAATGTTCTTCAACGGAAGCGCGTTACCTACCAGAATATCCGCCTCGGCGCCAGACATGATCGTCTGCCCAACCTTCAAGCCAACCGGCTGAATGATATAACGCTTCTCGCCATCCGCGTAGCTCACCAACGCAATGCGAGAGCTGCGGTTCGGATCATACTCAATCGTCTCAACCTTGGCCGGGATCCCGAACTTGTCGCGCTTGAAGTCGATCAAACGAAGCTTCTGCTTGTGGCCGCCGCCCTGGTGGCGGATGGTCATCTTACCCGTGCTGTTGCGGCCACCCGTGCGGGGCTTCACGGTCAGCAGCGGCTTGTACGGCTCGTCGGTCGTGATATCGTCGTTCACCAGCTTCGTCTGGAAGCGCAGCGTCGGTGTAATCGGTCGGAAACTCTTAATCGGCATCGCTTTTCCCTTGCCTGCCCGGCTTTACTTGTTTGCAGCCGGGCTAGGTACTTCTTGAGTCGCACTTACTCACAACAAACACCAGACAACTGGCATCTAGATGCTATTCAGATAATCCGGCATCTTCTCGCCTTCCTTCAGGCGAACATAGGCCTTCTTCCAGTCAGGACGGTAGCCGGCGAACTTGCCGCGGCGACGTTCCTTCCCTTCCACGATCGCGGTGCGGACGTTCGAAACCTTTACCTTGAATAGCGTCTCGACAGCCTGCTTCACCTCGGTCTTGGTGGCTTTCTCAGCAACTTCGAACACCAGTGTATTCTGCGTCTCCTTCACGGTCATCCCTTTTTCAGTAATGAGGGGCCGGCGGATCACGGTATATAGGGTCGGCATTATGCGACCTCCTTCTCGGCGCGCGTCTCAGCGAGCGACCGTTTGCTGACCGACTTCTTCAGCGTCTCCTGGATTGCTTCAAGCGCATCCTTCGAGAAAATCGCGCTCTCGTACCGCAGAAGGTCATATGGGTGCACCTCGCTCGAAAGCACCAGTTCGACACCCTGCAGGTTCCGACTGCCGAGATACAGATTCTCTTCCAGCTTCTGGCTTGATTCGACGATCAATGCCGTCTTGCCTGTGCCCAGCGCCTTCAGGGCATCTGCATACAGCCTGGTGCGTCCCTGCTCGAGGTTCAGCGTGTCTACTACGGTAAACTTGCCATCTTCGATCTTAGCCGCGATGGCCGAACGTAACGCACCCATCAGCTTCTTGCGCGGGAACGCATATTCATAGCTGCGGGGTTGCGGTCCGTGAACCGTACCGCCCGAACGCCAGAGCGGCGAACGGATCGAACCAATACGAGCGCGGCCCGTGCCCTTTTGCTTCCAAAGCTTCTTGCCCGAACCCGAAACGTTCTTACGAGTCTTGGTCGCAGCAGTACCCTGGCGGAGCGCCGCGCGGTAGTGCTTCACGGCCTCCCAGAGCAAAGCGTCATTGATCCCAGCGGCGAAAACCTCGTCGAGGAGTTCGAAGTCCCCAACCTTTTCGCCTTTGAGATTTACCACATTGATGTTTGACATCTTGTCTTCTCTCTTCGCCCGCGATCGATGCCGCAGGCCTTCCGTTTGCTTGTCCGCCATCAGCGCGGCTGCTGTCTTTCTGATACCTGATTTACTTCTTCTTGCTGGGAGCTGCCTTCTTCGAGGCCTTGAGCGCGTCCTTCGTGGCCGCACCTGCGAATCCACGCCGCTCTCTCGGTGGCGCCTTGGCCTTCGAGATCAGAACGTAAGCTTCACGATGCCCGGGCACCGCGCCCTCAACCAAGAGCAGGTTGTCCTCGAGGTCGATCGCGCGGATACGTAAATTGCGAACCGTGATCTGCGCCGCACCCATGTGACCCGGCATACGCTGCCCAGGAAACACGCGAGAGGGAAACGATGAAGCGCCGATGGAACCCTGAACCTGGAACATATGACCATGGGACTTTGGACCGCCGCCGAATCCGTGCCGGCGAATTACACCAGCAAAGCCACGCCCTTTGGAGGTGCCGATAATGTCGACAAACCGCTCGTTCTCGAAGATATCAACAAGGATGCGGTCGCCGGCTTTGACACCCGCAGCCTCTGCGTCGCTACCCGGACCGGAGTTGAGCTTTTCGATACCTACTTCGCGAATTACTCTGACCGGCGGAACGTTCGCCTTGGCAAAGTGACCGTTCATCGCCTTGGTGATCTTTGAGGCCTTGACGAAGTCGACATAACCGATTTGTGCAGCGTCATAGCCATCCTTGGCCATGGTCTTCAACTGCGTAATCACGCACGGGCCCGCCTTTAGTACAGTGACAGGATGAACGTCCCCGCGATCGTCAAAGATCTGCGTCATGCCAATTTTCTTGCCGAGAATTCCTACTACGGACATCGTCGTTTCCTTTCCTCATCATGCCGCACCTGGAGAGAGGGCACTGCCGGTCGTTCCTTGTTACTCACATCAGACGACAAGCGTCTGACAATTACTTCTGAACCGTCTTGATCTCCACGTCCACGCCCGCCGGAAGGTCGAGCTTCATGAGCGCGTCCACGGTTTGTTGCGTCGGCTCGAGGATGTCGATCAAACGTTTGTGCGTGCGGATCTCGAAGGCCTCGCGGGACTTCTTGTCCACGTGCGGCGAACGCAAAACACAGTATTTGTTCTTCATCGTCGGGAGAGGAATGGGGCCCGCAACCTGAGCGCCCGTACGTTTCGCCGTCTCGACGATTTCACCGGTCGACGTATCGAGGACGCGGTAGTCATACGCCTTCAGACGGATTCTGATTCTCTGTCCAGCCATAAATCACTTCTTTCTACGTACAAAGATCGTTTGGAGTAGTCCGCCGGCGAAGAACCTCTACTTCTACCGGCAGCCCTCGTTAGTCTTGTCAAGTGCTTACTTGATGATCTCGGAGATCGTACCGGCGCCCACGGTGCGTCCGCCTTCACGAATCGCAAAGCGCAGGCCCTTCTCCATGGCTACTGGCGTATGCAGCGAGATCTCGAGCTGGATGTTGTCACCCGGCATACACATCTCGGTGCCTTCTGGCAGCTTCGCCGAGCCGGTTACGTCGGTCGTCCGGAAGTAGAACTGCGGACGGTAGCCGTTGAAGAACGGCGTGTGACGTCCACCCTCTTCCTTCGACAGCACATACACCTCGCCCTTGAAGTCGGTGTGCGGCTTGATCGATCCCGGCTTTGCCAGCACCATGCCGCGCTGAACCGCTTCCTTCGCGATACCGCGCAGCAGCAAGCCGGCGTTGTCGCCCGCAAGGCCCTCATCGAGCTGCTTCTTGAACATCTCGACGCCGGTGCAGACCGTGGCCTGCGTGTCGCCAAAGCCCACGATCTCGCACGCCTCGCCAACTTTAACCTTGCCGCGCTCGATCCGGCCCGTCACGACGGTACCGCGACCTGAGATCGAAAAGATATCTTCGATCGGCATCAGGAACGGCAGGTCAACCGCACGCTCCGGCTGCGGGATGTACTTGTCCACCGCATCCATCAGCTCGTCGATCTTCGCTTCCCACTGGGCTTCGCCATTCAGAGCGCCAAGCGCCGAACCACGGATGATCGGGGTATCGTCGCCAGGATAGTCGTACTTCGACAAAAGCTCGCGCACTTCCATCTCGACCAGCTCGATCAGCTCTTCATCCTCAACCGCATCGCACTTGTTCAGGAAGACCACGATGAACGGAACGCCAACCTGGCGCGCAAGCAGCACGTGCTCCTTGGTCTGCGGCATCGGGCCGTCGGTGGCCGCGACCACCAGGATCGCGCCGTCCATCTGCGCCGCACCCGTGATCATGTTCTTGATGTAGTCCGCGTGACCGGGGCAATCGACGTGCGCATAGTGGCGGTTCGGCGTCTCGTACTCCACATGCGAGGTCGCAATCGTAATACCACGCTCACGCTCTTCCGGAGCATTGTCGATCGTGTCGAACGAACGAAACTTGTTCGAAGGATTGTGCTTCGACAAAACCTTCGTGATCGCCGCCGTCAGCGTCGTCTTGCCGTGGTCAATGTGTCCGATCGTCCCAATGTTGAC
>CAXTNM010000067.1:0-25714 GCA_964245715.1 uncultured Acidobacteriaceae bacterium
TCTTCAACCGTATGAGCCCCTCGGCCTGGAACCGCGATCACGGCGACCAGATCTTCTACACCCTCGGCTTCCTCGAACACCTCGAATCGCGTGGCGTCCGCGTCCTCAACGGTCTCGCCGGGTATCGCTCGGAGCTCTCGAAGGCCGGCCAGCTCGCGCTCCTCGATTCACTCTCCTTGCCTTACCCGAAGTCCCGTGTCATCCACCGGGCATTGCAGGCTCCCGCAGCCACAGACGGCCTCCGCTTTCCAGTGGTCGTCAAGCCGAACATCGGAGGCAGCGGCGCCGGCGTCAAGCGCTTCGACCACATCTCCCAACTCGAAGCCGCCGCCAAGCTACCGCCATCTGATCCTGACGCCCTCGCCCTCGGCATGGACTCCACCGCGCTCGTCCAGGAGTTCATCCCCGCACAAGACGCCCATATCGTTCGCGTTGAAGTTCTCAACGGCAAGTACCTCTACGCCATCAAGGTCCACATCACCGGCGAGACCTTCGACCTCTGCCCCGCGGACATCTGCCGAACCTCCTCCGGCGTCGATCTCAACCGCGCCGCCTGCGCCATCGACGCACCGAAGTCCGGCATCACCGTCGAAGCCTACACCCCGTCGCCCGAGATCATCGCCGACGTCGAACGCATCATGGCCGCAAGCTCCATCGACATCGGCGGTGTCGAATACATTACCGACTCCCGCCTTGAAGAAGGCAAACCAGCCCAGCGCTATTACTACGACATCAACGCGCTCAGCAACTTCGTCGCCGACGGTCCCAACGTCATCGGCTTCGACCCCTTCGCCAAACTCGTCGACTGGCTTGAACGCGAGTCCACCAAAGCGAACGCCGTCAAACCCCACGAACTAGCCACAGCTCTCTAGCTGTACCCACGCGAAGCTCCCAGCATACGCAGTACCGCCCGCCCGCGTAAGGGCGCACTTGCACTTGCTCCTGAAAGGTTCTTGACCTATGCGCTACGGCTTCTGGCTCCCCGTCTTCGGCGGGTGGCTCCGCAACCTCGACGACGAAAAGATGGAAACAAGCTGGGCCTACACCAGGACCCTCTGCCAGCGCGCCGAACAGCTCGGCTTCGATCTCACCCTCATCGCCGAGCTGAACCTCAACGACATCAAGGGCGTCGAAGCCCCATCCCTCGACGCCTGGTCGACCGCAGCCGCGCTCGCCGCCGTAACCGAGAAGCTGGAGTTGATGGTCGCCGTCCGTCCCACCTTCCACAACCCCGCGCTGCTCGCCAAGCAGGCCGCCAATATCGACCAGATCTCGGACGGTCGCCTGAGCCTCAACGTCGTCTCCAGCTGGTGGCGCGACGAAGCCACGAAATACGGTATTCCCTTCGACGAACACGAGCAGCGCTACGCCCGCACCGCCGAGTGGATCGACGTGCTGGACGGCTGCTGGACCGGCGGTCAGGCAGGACAGGGTTTCTCGCACCAGGGCGCCCTCTACAACGTCCAGGAAAACATCCTCAGCCCGAAGCCGGCCGCCGCTCGCAACTTCTCCGGCTCACCCCAGGCCGTACAGCCTAAGAACGGGCGCCCCACCCTCTACGCCGGCGGCGAATCCGAAACCGCCAAAAACCTCATCGCGCAAAAGTGTGACGCGTACCTCATGCACGGCGACCCACCCGACCTTGTCGCCGCCAAGATCGCCGACATGCGCCAGCGCCGCGAGTCTTTCGGCCTGCCTCCGATGACCTACGGTGTTGCCGGCTACGCCATCATCCGCGACTCTGACGCCGAAGCCCAGAAGGAAGTCGCCCGCATCACCGACGTCAAAGCCTCAGCACGCGGATACGCCAACTACCAGCAATGGATCACCGGCTCGAAGCTGGAGCAGAAGGTCTCGCTCGAAGACTACAGCGTCTCCAACCGGGGCCTGCGCTCCGGCTTCATCGGCACGCCCGAAGCCGTCAAGCAACGCCTCGCTGACTTCGAAGCAGTTGGCTGCGACCTCGTCCTGCTCCAGTCCAGCCCGCAACTCGAAGAGATGGAGCGATTCTCTGCCCAGGTGATTCACGCCTGAAAAGATCGCCCCTACCCACTGACGCTATCGCAGCTTTTACTTTCCCGCAGCCTGCGAGAATACGACGTAGCTTCGTCCGAGATACAGACGATAATGTCCCGTCTTCGCAGGATCTGCGAGAATCTGCAGCGGATTCGGCCGCTTCAGCTCCGCATCTTTTACGGTAGGCACTTCAAACAGCACGTTTGCCCCAACATCCATCACCACCATCTTGTCGCCCGCCACGAAGCCGAAGCCGTAGGAGCCCGGCGCCAGCACGTGACTGCCAAAGTTGAGTGGAACCTCCGTGATCAGGTAGGCCTGGTAACTCTGCGCAATCGCCGACGAGTAGCCGCTCGTATCGACCACGGCCGCAAGCATCAAACGCCCCCCGCCAAAGCCAACACCGGAAGAGTTCCGTCCCTGGACCGTCGCACTCTGCCCCCGGTAGAAGACCTTGTCCGGCAACAAGCCCGCGGCTTGATCCCGCGTCAAAATCCCACTCGGCGCTGCCGCTTCATGGGACGCCTGCGCCCCCGCATGTCCCGGCATGACCACAACGCCAGCCGCCAGACAGCCGGCCAACACGAACAACCCCAAACCCCGATTCGCTTTCATCATCAGGCCTACCATCCTAAGGACCTTGCGCCTTGGCTTGCAAGCGCAAACAGACCGGGCACGGCAGCCCTATGGCAGCCCTCTCCTGTTCTTGTCTTAACGCTCAGACGGCTCAGCCTTCATCGAGAGCCTGTTCGCGGACAAGTCCGCCCCGAGAGATGCCCGCACCAACTTCTCAGGGCCGGGCCTTCGTGTTCGCAGCTCCCACCAGGTCGCCCATCTTCAGGTAGACCGCGTTCGTCCATCCAAAGCCCACCACGTTGCTCTTGTAGCCCGCCGCAACCTGCACGTTCGCGCTGCCGCTCACGACGTTGTACTTCTCCCGAATCGTGCCATCGCGTTGATAGTTCTCGAGCACGGTTGCGCGAAACTTGTTCGAGATACGCAAGGCATCCTCATGAAAACCACGCTGATCAAGCCCCGACACAGCGAGCCACGTAATCGGAGCCCACCCGAACGGCGCATCCCACTGCACGCCGGATTGGTAGTCGCTCGTCTGCAGCCCGCCGCCTTCTTCAAAAAGCGGCAGCTTCTTCTCGACAGCAGCCGCCTGTTCCGCGCTCGCCACTCCCGCCCAAAGCGGGTAATACATCGTCACGAAGCGGTAGCTTGATCGCTGCCCGGTCGTGAAGTCGTAGTCCAGATACATGCCCGAAGTCGCATCCCAAAGATACTTGTCGATTGCCGTCTTGCGCGCCTCGGCCCTGCGCGCCCACTCTGCGGACTCGCCGCTCTTGCCCAGTGTCTGCGCAAACTCCGCCATATCCCGCTCGTACTTATAAAGCAGCGCATTCAGACAGACCGGCGCATAGTTGCTCGTCGATCCGGAGAACGGGCCAAACCGGAAGCTCGTATCGAAGCCCGACTCCCGCATCGCGCGATCGCTCTTGTAATAAGCGGCCGAGAGCCGATGCCCACTCACCACAGCCGCCGCGCAGACCTTTGAAACGTTGACGTCGCAGCTTTCAAGCGCCAAACCCCGTGCCTCCGCGGCATTCGGCCGATCCGAGCTGCTCACCAGGTACTCCGGATGCACCCCCGGGTGCGCCAGCAGCCAACGAATCACATCGGGATAGTAGTTGGAGTCATCTGCCATCTCCGGCACCGGCCCCTCCCCCAGGTCGTCATAGCGTGCAAGCCCGGTATCGCCGGCTTTGTGCGGAGTCGAGAGCCAGAGCGCATAGTCCCGCTCGGCATAGCCATAGGCCTTTGCCAGCCAGGCTTGATCCGGCTGCGCTCCTGCCACCGGATGCTCGTACACCTCGCGGATCATCGATGTCAGGAAAGGAGGCTGCGACCGCGTGAAGAAGTAGGTACGGTTCGCATTCAGAATCGCCCCATAGTTCTCAATTTCGAAGAAGAAGTTCTCCACCATCCCGCGCCCGAGATCCGCCAGGCCATCATGCTCGAGCCCCAGCAGAATGAAGTAGCTGTCCCACCCGTACATCTCGTTGAAGCGCCCGCCCGGCACCACGTACTGGTTCGGCAGGTAAAGCAGACCCTCCTCCGGCAACTCGCGCGGCAACACCTCTCCCAGGTGGTGGATCGCCCGCGGCAGATGCCGCACCTCCACATGGCACTCCGTCTCCATGGCCTTGACCGACGGCGGTGCCTCCATTCCATACGGCAGATACATCACCGGCAAGGTCTTCACCTTCGGGTCCACCACGCTCTTGCACTCGCTCATCGAACGGGAAAGCTCATTCCAGCCGTGCCGGATATACTGCCCGATCTGTTCATGCGGAGCCGCCGCCGGAACCTGCACCGGCTTCTGCTCAACCGCAGTCTGTGCAAGGCAGCTGGTCTCGCAACGCAGCATACCCGTCAGGAGAAGCACCACCGAAACTGAAACAACGCTCCACTTGATTCGCAACAAAATCATCCTGTCTAACTATCTTCAATCAGTGCTGCTCGGCAGCACCTACTTTACGCTGACAATCCACGACGCATAGGGCGCCAGCGTTACGTTCTTGAGCGAAGCCGCCCCTTGCAGCGCAGGATCATCCGAAGCCAAGGTCGTCACCTGCCCCGGAACCTCCAGAGAGACCGTCTGCGGCGTAGCCGTGAAGTTCATCTCGACCACGACGACCGCCCCGCTCGCTGCCTTCCGCTCATACGACAGCACGTTCGCATTCGCCGTGTCCAGCATCACCATCTCACCGCGATGCAGAGCCGCGTTGGTACGGCGCAGCTCGATCAGCCGTTTAAACCACTCCAGCTGCGAATCCGGCTCCTTCGACTCAACCGCTACGTTCACTGTCCTGTAGTCCGGCGCAACCGGCAGCCACGTGTGCGGGTCCGTGCTAAACCCCGCCTGCGGTCCTGCATCCCACTGCATCGGCGTGCGTTCGCCGTCGCGCCCCTTCTCCTTCGGCCAACCCGTGATGCCGATCGGATCCTTCACCTCTTCCTTGCGAGTCGGCGTCGTCGTCACCATCCCAAGCTCCTCGCCGTAGTACATCAGCGACGCCGCTTTGCTTGTAAACAGCACAGTCGCCAGCAGCTTGTTGATCTCCGCATCGTGCACGCCGTCGCCATAGCGATTAATCGCCCGCACATTGTCATGATTGTCGAAGACAAACAGCGGCTGCGAACCATGCAACTGCGTCTCCGCTTCTTCGATATGCGCGCGGAAGTTTGCTGCCTCCAGCCTGTCATGTTCTCCGTGGAAGCCCAGCAGCATATCCATCGGAAGCTGCAGTTCGTCGTGCGCCTCGCCCCCGTACCACTTGTCCAGCTCAGCTGTATTCGGCAGGTAGGTCTCGCCAATCAGCACCCGGTTCCCGGGGTACTTCGCTACCATAGCCCGCATCCGCCGAATGACATCGTGCACCTCCGGCAGATTATTCGTGTACGAGTCGTCAACTCGCGGGTCGCCCTGAGCATTGAGACCGCCTAACTCCTTGTTATCCCGCAGCTCCGGATCTTCAAACAGGTTCGGAATCGCATCCAGCCGAAACCCCGCCACGCCGCGGTCCAGCCAAAACTGCATGGCCCCAAACATCGCCGCCTCCACTTTAGGATTGCGCCAGTTCAGGTCCGGCTGCTGCTTGTAAAACTCGTGATAGTAAAACTGATGCACGGCCGGCACCCACTCCCACGCACTTCCGCCAAAGCCGGAGACCCAGTTATTCGGCGGAACTCGCCCGTCATGCTCAAAGCGTCTCTGATACGCCGTTACCCCAGGGGCATCCGCTGGCTTGCCATCGTTCCACACGTACCAGTCATGCTTCGGATTCGTGCGGGAACTCGCCGCCTCCAGGAACCACTGATGCTGATCCGACGTATGGTTCAGCACCATATCGAGCAGCACGCGAATCTTGTGCTGCTTCGCCTCCGCGATCAGCTTGTCCATATCCGCAAGCGTGCCGTACTGCGGGTCAACCGATTCATAATTCGAGATGTCGTAACCGAAATCCACCTGCGGCGAAGGATACATCGGCGAGATCCAGACCGCATCTATCCCCAGACCCTGCAGATAGCCGAGCCGCGACGTGATCCCGTTCAGGTCACCAACGCCGTCACCGTTCGAGTCCTGAAATGACCGCGGATAAATCTCGTAGACCACGGCATCTCTCCACCAGACGTCGCCGGCGTTAGCTGCTTTTGGCGTCTCCTGTGCTCTCGCCGGCGCGCCGGGCCACCCGATTGTCATAACCAGACCAACCATGCCTAGCAGCGCCACCAGGCCTTTTCTGATCGAGTCGCAACCACGCAGCATCCGCCCCGCCCAATCCACTTCAGCAACCATCTCTTACCTCTTTCCGTTCGCGGAGCAAATATAGCATTCGCGCAGCTCCCTCCGTCCTGACTGGGAGAACGCAGGAGCGGAAGTTGCCTAGGCAAAAATGCCTCACACCTGCGACTTCAAACGCGCTGCTTTCGTCATACCGGAAAGAACATCAAGCAGAGCCACCTATCCGCTGATCAGGCGACAGCAATACAAAGGTTGTAAGGCGTGCATCCAAGAGATACGAAGACTGCACGTCTCGAACTGTTAGAACTGATCCAGGCAAAATGTTCTGTCCACCTTCCCTTAGCCATAGCTGAAGCATGCGCTTATCGCCTCAGCACCACTTTGAACCGCTTTAGCACTGTAAGGATGAAGAGGCTGCGCTCTGCCCGATCTGATTGAGCCTCTCATTGAGGATTCACCCGAACATGCCCTCGCACGCGCCGGAAGAGACGTCTTCAGACCTGGAACCTGTCCGCTCCACTCCCGACATTCCGCGCCATCGCGCCATCTACGAAGCACTCCTCGCGGAGATTCAGGACGGCGTCTACAAACCCGGCCAGCGCCTGCCCTCCGAAGCCGTCCTCTGTGAGCGTTTTCAGGCCTCGCGCATTACCGTAGCCAAAGCCTTTCAGACCCTGCAGCGCGAAAACCTCGTCATCCGCCGGCCCGGCTCCGGAAGCTACGTGCAACAGCCGCCCCAGCAGCAGCCCTCGCTGCAATTCGGCCTGCTCATCCCGGATCTCGGGACCACCGAAATCTTCGAACCCATCTGCCAGGGCATCATGCGCTCACCCGCCGCCAAATCCCACTCTCTCACCTGGGGCCACTCCCCGGACCAGGAGGAAGACACCGAACGCGCCGCCGAAAAGCTCTGCCGGCAGTACATCGCGCAAAAGGTTGACGGTGTCTTCTTTGCCCCGACCGAGTATTCGCAGACCAAGGATGAATCCAACCATCGCATCGCGGCGCTTCTCGAAAAAGCCTCCATCCCTGTCGTTCTTCTCGATCGCTGCATCGAGCGCTACCCCGATCGCTGCAACTTCGATCTCGTCGGTATCAATAATCATCGCGCCGGCTTTGTCATCACCCGGCACATCCTGCAGGCCGGTGCGCAACGCATCGCCTTCGCCATGCGACGGAACTCTGCCTGCACCGTCGAGGCACGACTCACAGGCGCACGCGCCGCGCTGTTCGACCACAACCCCTCCGCGAGCCTCACCGTGATGAGCGGCGACTTTGAAGATCCCGCTTACGTCCGATCCATGATCGAACGTGACCGTCCCGACGGCATCGTCTGTTCAAACGACGTCACCGCAGCGCGCCTCATGAAGACGCTCGTCGCCCTCGGCATCAACATACCCGGTGAGATCAAGCTTGCCGGGGTCGACGACGTCAGCTATGCCAAGTTCCTGCCCGTGCCGCTGACCACCATGCGTCAGGATTGTGCCGAAATCGGTGCCGTCGCCATGGCCACCATGCTCGAGCGCCTGCGCCGACCCACCCAGCCCGTGCGCGACGTTCTCGTTCGAACGGAGCTTGTCGTCCGCGACTCGACCGGCGTCTCCCGCGACTAGACCCCGCCGTACTTGGCGCCACCCTCGCGTTCATCGTACGCTCGCAATGCCCGAACGCCATTGCAGATGATATGGTTTGGTCTGCAAACCGGAATCACAGCGCACGTTCTTTTTGAGGGAACCGATGGCGTCGACTCAAACAACCGCAAGGATCCTCCTCGGGAAAAGTGCCATGACCGGTGCGCTCGGAGGCCTGCTCTTCGGCTTCGACACCGTCGTCATCGCGGGCGCGAACGAAGCCATCAAGAACCAGTACAGCCTCGATGGCTGGACCCTCGGCGTGACTGTCTCCATCGCCCTCGTCGGCACCGTCTTCGGCGCGCTCTTCAGCGGCTCGCTCGGGCAGAGGCTCGGCAGTCGCGCCGCGCTGCGCATCATGGGTGTGCTCTACGTCCTCTCCGCCATCGGCTGCGCGTTCGCCCCCAGCTGGGTCGCGCTGCTCGTCTTCCGCTTCATCGGCGGCATCGGCATCGGCGGCTCCTCCGTGCTCGGCCCCGTCTACATCGCAGAGCTTGCCCCTGCCAGGTGGCGCGGACGGCTCGTCGGCCTCTTCCAGATCAACATTGTCATCGGCATTCTGCTCGCCTATCTCTCGAACGCCATCATCGCCTCGTTCCATCTTGGCCCCATCGAATGGCGCGTCGACCTCGGCGTCGCCGTGCTGCCCGCCACCCTGTTTCTCATCCTTCTCCTCAGCGTGCCGCACAGCTCGCGCTGGCTCGTCACCCAGAACCGCATCGACGAAGCCCAGCGGACCCTCGCCGCCATGGGCGCACCCAACTCCAAAGCCGAGGTCGACGCCATCCTCGCATCCCTCAAAGAAGACGGCGGCCAGGCCTCCTCCACCCTCTTTGACGGACGTCACCGCCTGCCCATCTTCCTCGCCATCACCATCGGCATGTTCAACCAGCTCTCCGGCATCAACGCCATCCTCTACTACCTGCCCACCATCTTCCAGAGCGCTGGCTTTAGCCATCTCTCGGCCAACTACCAGTCGGTCGTCATCGGCCTCGCCAACCTGCTCGCAACCCTGCTCGGCATCTCGCTCATCGATAAACTCGGGCGCAAAACCCTCCTCCTCATCGGAGCCGTCGGCACCGCCCTCTGCCTGGCCGCCGCAGCCGCCCTCTTCAAGATCGGCGGCCATCCCAACCTCCTGCTGCCGGCCTTCGTCGGCTTCATCATCTTCTTCGCCATCTCGCAGGGCGCGGTCATCTGGGTCTACCTGTCGGAGGTCTTTCCCACCAACGTCCGCTCCAAAGGTCAGAGCCTGGGCTCCTCCACTCACTGGATCATGAACGCGATCATCGCCTACCTGATGCCTGCAGCCCTCGGCTACTCGAAGTCGCTGCCCTTTGCGTTCTTCTCTGCGATGATGATCGTACAGTTCTTCGTCGTGCTCACCATCTACCCCGAAACCAAGGGTCTTTCCCTCGAAAGCCTGCAGCAGAAACTGCGCGGCCCGGTCCTTCACTAACCACGCGAACCACTCGCCTCCACGCAGTGGCGCGCTCTTCGAGAACTGTTGAAAGTACCGGCGTGAGCACGCAGTTGTTGTTGTCTCTCGTCTTTGCTAACGTGATCAGGTAAAGGTTTTCCAATGCCATCAACCGACCAACTCCTGCACCTCAAGACCGAAGTCCTCGAAGCCAACCTGGACCTCGTCAAAGCCGGCCTTGTCCTCTTCACCTTCGGCAACGCCTCCGGCATCGATCGCGAGAGCAACCGGATCGTCATCAAGCCGTCCGGCGTCGATTACGACAAGCTCAAGCCCGAGCACATGGTCGTCTGCTCGCTCGACGGCAAGGTCGAGCCCGGCTCGCTCAAGCCGTCCTCCGATCTCGACACTCACCTGCACCTCTATCGGGAGTTCCTCACCATCGGCGCCGTCGTCCACACCCACTCCATGTACGCCACGTCGTGGGCACAGGCCGGCCGCGAGATCCCACCCTTCGGCACCACGCACGCCGACTACTTTCATGGTCCTGTTCCCGTCACGGAAGAACTTACCGACGACGAGATCAACGGCGACTATGTCCTCAACACCGGCTTCGCCATTACCCGCCGCTTCCAGGGCCTCGACCCTCTGGCAGTCCCGTCAGTGCTGGTCCGTGGCCACGCGCCTTTCTGCTGGGGAAGAACTCCCCACGAAGCCGCCCACAATGCGATCGTGCTCGAGAACGTAGCCCAGATGGCGTACCAGACTGTTCTCCTCAGCGCAGCCGAGAAGGGTGTCTCTCAAGCCCTGCTGGATCGCCACCACTACCGCAAACACGGCCCCAAAGCTACCTACGGGCAGGCATGATCCCTAAAGCTCCTGCGTCCGCGATAGCGCGAGCCCTGGGCGCAAAAGTACCGACGTCAGAACGCCATTGCCCTACTCTTCTTCCTTGTTGCCCTACTCTTCTTCCTTCTTGATAATCGAGATCCCGCCGTTCCGCTCCAGCACGGCAAACTGGATCTGATCGAAGGTTGCAATGCCTTTCGTCCGCGCCGCGGCCAGCACGTCCTCCGGCGCGAGCCTCATGCCGCGCATCGTCCTCTCCTGCCACTCGCCGTTCTTGAGCAGCACGAGCGGCGTGCCGTCGATCACCTCCGCGAGCTTTGGCCACTTGGTCTTTGCACCTGAAACCAGCCGATGCAACAGGCCTACCGCAATCACGGCCATCGTACAGTTCGTCTCCGAGCGGTCATGACCCACGGTCGCAAGGATGATGACTCCGCCGACAAGAAACACAATGACAAACTCGAACAGCGTCATCTGCGCGCCCGGCCTGCGCGTCAGCACACGAACCGTCAGCAGCAGGAAAAAGTAACCGGCAATACAGTGAAGAATGGTGTCCATCAGGGCACCACCACAACACGCTTCTGAATCATCTCCCCACCCGGGACCCCGATCCGCCAGTTATAAATTCCAGGTGAGGCCGGCTCCAGCGAGAAAGACACCACCGCCGGCTGCCCCAGCGCAGGAAACGTATAAACAAATCCGCCCTGTCCTACTGCAGAGGATTCCGGCTCCGGAGCAATCCGCTGATTCCCCAACTCTCCCACCACGCTCGCGCTGATAAACAACTTGTACTTGCCTCCAACCTCCGCCTGCGGCCCGAACTTTACCTGCATCACCGAAGGCGTCATCGTCCGTTCGATCCGTTCGTACTTCACATGGAGCGCTCCATCGCTCGTGTCAGCATGTGCCTTCGCAGCCCATCCCCGCCCGAAGACTCCAAGCAAATCCAGCACCAGCAGCAGCGCAAAAAAGCTCCAGATAACATTCTCAAACTTCCACCAACGCTCCTGAAACTCCAGATCTTCGCCAACGCTGACGGCGCCATCGACCTTATTCCCAAGATCTCCCACCGGTTTTGTCGCCACTTCTCCAGGACCTGCCATCGCAACCTCGCTAGTCTTCTTCTTTTTTGATCAAGCTGATCTCGCCATTGCGTTCCAGAATCGCGAGTTCTATCTCGGTAATGGACTTCATGCCCTGATCCCGCGCCATCGCCATCAGGTCCGGCTTTTGAATCCGCATCTGCTCCATCGTCCGCACGCGATACTGGCCTGCATCAATCAGGCGGAGCGGCGTCCCGTCCAGCAGTCGCGCAAGCCGCGATGACTTCGTTCGCAGCCAGACAATTCCATAATGGCAGCACGCCACAGTAATAATCTGGCAGAACGCGTTGGTCAGTGAGACCTCATCACCTACCATGCCGGTCAGTGTCAAACCGCCCAGAAAGAAAATAAGGATGAACTCAAACGGCGTAATCTGCTTGCCTGGACGCCGCCCCACCACCCGCACCATCAGGATCAGAAATAGATACCCGAAGATCGCTCGAAACACAGCCGCCATACGTCACCCAATCTGCCCGTAGGATGGCGCTCACCTGAAATTGGTTCACTCTTCATGCCCTGCCTGCATCTCAGTCTCCACGGGAGACTTTCCATTGGCACAAGCGCAACCTGAAGCCACCGTTGAACAACGCATCCGCGAACTCGGCCCCTGGTTCCACAACATGCTGGTCGGTGGCGTTCGTACTGAACCCAACCACTTCCTCGGCGACTACCCCGCAGTCAAGTACCGACACATCGACCACGCGCTCCCTGAAGACCTCTCCGGCTGCTCGGTCCTCGACATCGGCTGCAACGCCGGCTTCTATTCGCAGGCCATGAAGCGCCGCAACGCGTGCCGCGTCCTCGGGATCGACACCGACGATCACTATCTCACCCAGGCTCGCTTCGCCGCCGAAGTCGAAGGACTCGACATTGAGTTCCGCCGCATGTCCATCTGGCAGATCGCCGACCTCCGCGAGAAGTTCGACGTTGTCCTCTTCATGGGCGTCTTCTACCACCTGCGCCACCCGCTGCTCGCACTCGATCTCATCCACGAGCACGTCGCCCGCGACCTCCTGGTCTTTCAAAGCCTGGAACGCGGCTCGCGCCAGGTCCTCCAGCCAGAGCCCGACTACGACTTCAGCGAGCACACACCCTTCCACAAGCCGGGCTATCCCAAGATGCACTTTGTCGAGCACAGCTACTCACACGACCCCACGAACTGGTGGATCCCCAACCGCGCCTGCGTCGAGGCCATGCTGCGATCCTCCGGCTTCCGCATCGAAGCCCAACCCGAAGACGAGACCTATCTCTGCCGCTGGCAAGCAATCGAAACTCCGCCCGATGGCCCCCACGCAGTCTATCCCGCAGGCAGCCAGTGACCTTGTCCGCTGCGGACACCGCTCAGGAGACTCTCGCCCAGGCCGAGATCTATCTCCTCAAGCGCAATCTCCCCTGCGCGCAAAAAGCTCTCGAGCAGGCCCGGGCACTTGGCGCAGATCCCAACGCCCTCTGCGGCCTTCTCTGGCAACTTCACATGCTCGCGGGCGACTATGAAGCAGCCTGGCTGCAATCCGACACACTCCGCCAACGCAGCGCACCCGACCCTCATCGCTTCTGGAACGGTGAGCCGATTGCTGGCCGACGCCTCATCGTTCGCTGCCTTCACGGCTTCGGGGATGCCGTACAGATGCTTCGCTATGCCTCGCACCTTCGCGCCCAGGCCGCCCACGTGATCTACGAACTTCCGCCTCGCCTCTACCCACTCGGTCCCTGCTTCGAGGCGGTAGAAAACATCATCACCTGGGGCGAAGAAGCGCCAGCCGAGCCTCCAGCCTACGACCTTCAACTCGAAGTCATGGAACTCCCCTACCTCTTCCGCTCGACCCTCAACACACTCCCCATCGCCACCAACTACCTCCGCCTGCCAACCTTCGAGCCCGGCGATGAACTCCGATCTTCAGACTCTGCAAAGACAAGACCGCGCATCGGAATCGCCTGGTCCGCCGGCTCCTGGAATACCTCCCGCTCCATCCCGCTCCAACTCCTCGGACCTCTGTTCGCTACCTTCCGCTTTACCTTCATCAACCTGCAGGGGAAGGGAAGCGCACACGAAGCCGCTCACCTGAACCTTGACGCGCCCGAAGACGGAATTCTGCCACTCGCCAAAGCCATCGCCCAGCTCGACCTCGTCCTCACCGTCGATACGCTCGCCGCGCATCTTGCCGGGGCGCTCTCCGTCCCATGCTGGCTGCTGCTGCAATACGCCGCCGACTGGCGCTGGCTCGACGCCCGATCCGACTCACCCTGGTATCCGTCGCTCACGCTCTTCCGCCAGCCCACCCCCGGCAACTGGGCCGCAGTCATCGCGCAGGTGCAACAACGCCTTGCTACCCTGAACACATGACGCCCCCCTGGGACTCCTACGAAGCCTACCTCTTCGACATCGACGGCACGCTCCTCAACTGCACCGACGCCGTCCATTACTTCGCCTTCTGCGACGCCCTGACCCGCATCGCGAGGCGCCCGCTTAACCTCGACGGTGTCACGACCCACGGCAGCGTTGACGTCGCCATCCTGCGCGACGCCTTCACCCGCGCTCAAGTTCCCGAAGCCGAATGGCGTCCCCGTCTTGCCGAAGCCCGCACCCTCATGGGTGAACAAGTCATCCGCAACCGCGCCGACTTCCGCATCGACGTCCTGCCCGGCGTGCCTGGGGTCCTCGAGCACTTACGCGCCCAGGGCAAGATCCTCGGCGTCGCTACCGGCAACCTCGCCGAGATCGGCCGCGCCAAACTCGCCCACGCCGGCCTGCTCGACCTCTTCCACTTCGGCGGCTACAGCGACGCTTGCGAAACCCGGGTTGACGTCTTTGCCGCCGCCGTGGAACAAGCCCGGGCGCTCACCCACCCCAACGCCACCATCTGCGTCTTCGGCGACACTCCCGCCGACATCCAGGCCGCGCAGGCCAACGCCCTCGACGTCATCGCCGTCGCCACCGGCACCTTCCCCTTCAAAGCCCTGGCCGCCCTCAACCCCACCCGCACCGTCCAAACCCTCACCGATCTGATCACTGCCACCAAGCGAAGCCCAAAACCCCACCAAGTGGTCGCCGCCCGCGATTAGGGTGTCGTTGCCTCTCGAACAATCGCCTCAAACTGAATCGCCCGATGCTCCGCCGTATGCTCCGCCAGGATCCTCTCTCTCGCGCGCGCCCCGATGCGGCAACGCTCTTCATCGCTTATTCCTGTCACGATCCCAACTACCTCGCCAGCATCCCGCGGCAGCAGGATCTCCTCGCCCGGCGTCAGAAAGTCCTCCAGGCCCGCCCACTCATCCGACACGATACAAGCTCCGCAAGCCGAAGCCTCGAACAGCCGCACCGAAGGCGAATAACCCGCCGCCACCATATCCGCCCGCGTCAGGTTCAACGTGAATCTCGAAGACGAGTAGAACGCCGGATGATCCGCCGGCCCCACATGATCCAGTCTGCGCACGTTTAATGCCCAGGCCTCATCCGCCGGATACTGCGGCCCCGCCACCAGGAAGCTCCGATCACTCATCACCGAAGCCGCCCCGTTGAGCAACTCCATCAACTTCGCTTGACGGTCCACCGCGTAGGTTCCGAGATAGCTCAGATCGCAGTCGAACTCCGCCCGCACCGCAGTCCGCATATACAACTCCGGATCCACCGAACAGAAGAATCCCACCGCCCGCTGCGCCCCATAGACGTCTTCCAACTCCCGCAGCACCGGCCCGCTCGTAAAGCTCAAATAAGCCGCATACTTCGGAATCAACCCGGCATCAAGGTAGGCCATTCCACCCGCGCTGCGCAGCCCCGCCATCGTTACCGGCGTATCAATGTCATAAAAGAGCACCGGCGCGTTCACCGTTGCTAACAGCGCCTTCGTCGCGATGATCGCATCCGGGAAATACGATCCCACCACGACCACATCAGCATCCCTTGCAAGCTGCACCAGCCGCGCTTCTTCTAACTCCCAATCCTCATACAACACCAGCTCGCAAAACTCCGGTGCCGGCATGTCCCTCGTATCCCGATACCAGGAGACATCCTTCTCCACAAACGTAATCGCATGTCCCCGACGACTCAGCGCCCGCAGCAACGATCGATAAGTCGTCGCATGACCATTCCCCCACGAAGAGGTCACACTCAACCCATACACCACAACCTTCATTGCGCCAGCACGCCTTCCCTGGCGTCCTTCGCATGCCTTTCCTTGCTCCTCGCCTCCAGGCAGTACTCAAACGCCGCCTGCGCCTGCAAAGCCCGCTGCGCATAGGTGTGATCCCGCAAAGCACGCGCCCGGAACGCCTCGCCGATTCTGCGCCTCGCCGCATCATCATGCTCCCGCAGCGCCGAAACAACATCCTTGGCCGTCTTCACCACCAGGATCTCGCTGCCCGGTTCGAAGCAGTCATCGATCCCCGGCCAGTCATCGCACAACAGGCACGTCCCCGCTCCCGCAACTTCAAACACACGTGTCGGAGGCGAAAACCCACTCGCCGCCATCGATGCCCGGTTGATATTCATCACCATGCCCGCCGAACAATTCACGCGATTATGCTCACCCGTCGGTACGTGCCCGATATACCGCACATTCGCCGGCATCTGCTTATCGCCCCAACCCTCGCCGCCCAGCAAAAACTTGTACTCTGGCGCCAGCTCCGCCGCGTGCAGAAACAACTCCTCTACCCTTGCCTCGCGATCCGGCAGCCGATTCCCCAGGAACGCCACATCGCACTTCAGACCAGGATCCGCAGCGACCGGAAAGTGCGTCTCCGGATCAAGCCCGTTATACATGCTGAAGTAGGCCCGCGCCCCAAACTTCGTAAACTCATCCCTGCAGAACGGTCCGCCGCCGTACGTCAACACCGCGTCATAACGAGGCATCCACGTGCGAAACGCATCCTCCGGATCTCCATGCATTCGCGCAATCGTCGCCGGCGCATCGACGTCCCAGTAGGTAATCGCGCAAGTATCCTGCAACTCCAGCACGCGTCGCTCCAGCGTCTCATCGTCGACACCGATACCCGAGTGCTTCACCACCACATCGGCCTCGCGCGCAAGCTCAAACATTCGATCGAGTCCCGCGCCCGGCTCGTACACCCTTGAGGTCACGTAAGAAAAGTCATCAGAATCCCGGTGCTGCTGCCGCCCATAAGCATCCGGCTCGGCAAACGTAATCTCGTGCCCAAGCCGCGAAAGGTATTTGTAACAACCGCGGTAATACGTGGCCGCCCCGTTCCAGTACGACGAAACAATGCTCGATCCAAACGCGAAAATCTTCAAGCTCTTACCTCTTCTAAAATCTCCGTCATCTCGGCCGCACGGTGGGCGCACGTGTGTCGTAACAGAATCTGTTCCAGTCCGCGAGCGGCCTGTTCCTTCGCGTAGCCCGGCTCCAGCAATAACGTCCGCATCGCCTCCTGCATCTCCAAGCCGTTCGCCACCCTCCAGTAATCGCCATCGCGAAACAAGCCCTCAACATCACGCCAGGGTGCGGAGAGCAGCGGAATCCCACAAGCCAGCGCTTCAAAGACACGGATGGTCGGGATCCCCTCAAGTGCATCAGCATACTGCTGCCGGGGAATGTGCACGGTCAACCGGGCCCCCGCGTAAATCTCCGGCGCATCCAGGTTCGGCAGGTACCCGCCATACTCCACACCCGCTGCCCGCAGGGCTCTCAGTCCGTCCTCCGGATAGCGGACGCCATAGATCTTTCCCTGTACCTCGGGCGCCAGCGCGGCCACCGGCCCCAGCAGGAACTCCGCAATCTCCCGCGATCTCTCGCCCTCACCCCAGTTCCCGATCCAGACCACATCCTCTGTCTTCGCAGTCCACGGAACCGGCGTGAAGACCGTCGTATCCGCCGCTTCATGCAGCGTCCAGACCCTCGTCAATCCATACCGTTCCCGATAAAGATTCTCAAGCGCCCGTCCAAAGACCAGCAATCCATCAAAGCGTCTCAACCCGTACCGCTCCATCTGCTCAGGCGTCGACGAAGCGCGATGATGTGTGTCGTGGAACAACAGCGCGAAGCCCATCTCGTCGCGCAGCTTAAGCAAAGTCTGCGCCAGCTCCGGTGCGTTCCATTCATGCAGCACCACGACGTCAAACCCGCGCAGCCGCTCTCGCCAGACCTCATCTGTTTCGACGTTTTGGTAAAGCTTGATACGAATATCCGGGTAGACGCGCCTGAAATCCGTCAGCGACCGTTCGCCCTCAGCCTCCGTGCGCAGATTTTCAATCGACCAGCTTTCCGCCGGTTCAAACACCGTCACCTCGTGACCGATCGTGCCCAGCGCGCGCACCAGTCCGCGCAAAAAGTGCGCATTGCCGTTGTTCCAATCCGACCGTAGCGTATGCGCAAGGTAGGCGATCGTGAACCTATCCTGCATACGCCGCTGCCTCCACACTCACCCCGCGCTCGCGCGCTTCCATCAACTCCGCATACAGCTCGAGATATCCATCAACCATCCGTTCCGCCGTCAGTTCCATCGCTCTGCGTCGCGCCTGCAACTGCGCACCATGCAACTCTGCTGGCGTCTTCGTAAGCCGATCTAGAACACTCTTCAACTCCGAAGCGCCACTGAAGTAGATCGCTGCGTCGCCCCACACCTCGCGCAGTGAACCAATGTCATTCGCCACCACTGCACATCCACACAGTGCGGCCTCAAGCGGTGCCAGGCCGAATGGCTCATACACCGAACAGGCCACATACACGCTGCTGCGTCGAAACAATGCGAGCACCTGCTCCTCGCTCAACGCGCCCGCACCACCCGGCCCTTCAAGAGTCGTCTCGCCCGCCACCATCACCGGCATCGCCGCATCCAGCCCCTCGAGAACAGCAAAGCCCTTCGCCTCATCCCATCCACGCCCAATCGAGACCGCCTGCAGAAGTCTCTCCGCCTTCGGCATCCCAGGGGTAGCAATTGTCCTCCCATTCAGCACCACGCGCACCTTGCCGGTCGCGGCAAACCCCTGCTTCAGCGCGTCCGCCATCCACTGCGTCGGAGCCACCACCGCATCCGCGCCACGCAGCCCATCATTAACCAACTCGCAGTACCGCTGCATCCAGGGCGAGTCCTCAAGCCCTTGCGGCCTGCAAACCGACGCCCAGCTCAATACATCGCTATGTGCCGTCACCACCTTCGGCAAACTCGTAGGCAGCGCGCCAAAGCAAAACTGATTCGCATGGATCAACTCAGCTTCGAATTCGCTCGCCACTCGCAGCAAAGCAGTATCGGCACCGCAGTAGGCCGCGTCATTTGCCCCCATCCACTCAAGCGGCGTCTCCCACGCTTCATACCAGAACCGCCGCCCCGCCCAACGCCGCGTCTCCTTGCACCACTGCGACTGCGCCTCGTACGGTAAGCGCCCTACGCTCACCAGCGCCACATCATGCCCGAAGGCAAGCAGACCCTCGCATAGATCTTTCGTAAACGTCCAAACTCCACCGATCGTGTCGGTCGTCAGCAGGATGCGCATGAGAGCTCCCGTTCGCAACCCTCTTCCAACTCTGCCAGCGTCTTCGGTCTCTGCGCCTGGATGTCGCTGAAGCCTTTCTCCGCAAATAGTTGCAGGTAGAACTCATGCGCCCGCTCCCACGCCTGCTCATCCGGCTGAGCGCCAAAAGTAGTTACATATTCAGGGCTCCCCGGAAACGGAAACATCGGGACCGGTTCGCTCACCCAGACTCCATGCGCCTTCAGTCCCGTCTGCCATGCCGCGACTTCAGCAGGATCGTCCTCTGCCACCTTGATCAGATTGGCCTGAACCCAGGGAATGCGCTCGCGCGCAAATGCAAGCAGCTCGCTGATCCGATCCGTCGTGATGCGGCAGTTCTTGTTCATCGCATCGCGTCCCGCATCCGTAATCGACTCGATCCCGCACTCGAACGACACGCAATGGGCACGTGCCAGCAGCTCGATCGACTCCTCATCCCAAAGATCAATCCTGGTCTGGAACCCGATCGACACCGGCCGCTTTGCAATCTCCTCCAGCAAGCCCCGAACCTGTTTGCCGACGCCAAAGATCTCATCGATGAAGTAGATATAGTCCACGCCACGCGCAATGAGCTGGTCGATCTCCGCAACCACCGCGCTTAACTCGCGCTCACGATACTTGTTCCTGAACAGAGTTTTGTTGCAGAACGTGCAGCTGTACGGGCAGCCACGCGCGAACTCCACCTCAGCCCCCAGCTTTAGATGATCCGCCCCGTTGCCCTTGAAGATGTGGTGCAGATGCGCATGCCGCTCTACCGGGTAGTCCGAGTAATCGAGCGTTCCCACCGCCCGCATGTCGGTCGCGCCCAACCCTTGCGTCTGATGTACCAGGCCCCGCTCGTCCCGCCAGCAACACCCGGCCACCATCTCCCACGGCATGCTTGCAAGCTGCGGCAGTGTCTGGTCTGGCTCGCCGCGCAGTACAACATCCGCCCCGGTCTTCTCAAGTGTGGCCAAAGGGGTTACAGATCCATGCGGCCCGATCGCCACCTTCTTCGAAGTCCTCCCCAGCCCCGCAAACCACTCCCGCGGCACACGCAACTCGGGTTGCGGACATCTCCAGAAAAGATACGACGGGGCCGTCGGCATCACCAGAAAATCTTCACCGAAGTCCTCGAGACGGCCGCGTACCTCTTCCACCGACAACGCTTCCATCCACGCATCGACGAGCAGCACCTCCTGCCCTGCAGCCCGCAGCATCTCGCGCGCGCTCAGCAACTCGATTGGAAAGTGAGGCTCGGCACAGCCGAAATAAGTCGACCCCTCGAAGCTCCAATGTGGATTCACCAAAGCAAACTTCAAGCCCCTACCTCCTGCTCGATCCCCTGTTCCGCCCCAGCGCGTACTCTTCGCTGCTCTTCGACCAACCGTCGATTGCCTAGCCAGAAGCGGTGAATCGAACGCAGCGTCTCTTCGGTCGAGCGCCGCGCCCGCCAACCTGTATGCTCCTCAAACTTCCCTGTATCGCTGATATAGAGCGGTTGATCGCCCGGCCGCACCTCTTCATACCGCAACCCCGCACGCGTCCCAGTCTCATCCGCAATCGCATCCAGCATCTCGACAATCGATACCGCGCGCTCCATCCCGCCGCCCAGGTTGTAAACCTCGCCCGCGCACTTCGCCCGGTTTTCCCGCACTGCCTCAATGCCATCGATCAGGTCCGCCACATGCAACACATCCCGAACCTGGTAGCCATCGCCATAGATCGTAATCGGCCGTCCCTCGAGCACCGAGTAAAGGAAGTGCGCCACCCACCCTTGATCTTCCGTCCCGAACTGCCGCGGTCCGGCAATACAGCTCATCCGAAACACAACCGTGTCCATGCCATAAATACGTGCATAATCGTGAACGTATTGATCGGCCGCACCCTTTGAGCAGCCATATGGCGAGTGGAAATCCAGCCGCTCCGTCTCATCCACACCGCAAAAAGTAACATCATCGGCACAGTAGCGCCGTTCGCTCACCCGCACCGGCACGCCCTCCAGCGAGCCGTATACCTTATTCGTCGACGTAAACAGAACGAGCGGGTCGCGCCCACTCCGCCGCGCCGCCTCGAGCACATGAAACGTGCCCAGGGCGTTCACGTCGAAGTCAGTCCGTGGATCATCGATTGAAGTCGTCACCGCAACCTGCGCCGCCAGGTGGTAAATTTCGTCCGCATCCTCTGCCGCCCGCAGGACCGCCGCCCGATCTCTCACATCCCCGCGCACGAACTCCAGCCGCGAGCCACATCCCAATCCCTGCAGCCAGCGCAGGTTCTGCTCTACGCCGCGGCGTGAAAGATCATCGAATACGCGCACCCGCGTCCCTGCATCACTCAGCAGCCGTTCCGCCAGGTTCGACCCGACGAATCCAGCACCACCCGTAATCAGAATCCTGCGTGAAATCTCGTCATCCATGAGCCCGTATCCCTTTCACGCAGTCAATCCATACGTTGTTAGTTCCTTCAGCATCGTCTCGGCCTTGTCTTCCGCCTGCTGGTGCTCAAGCCACGCCGCCAGCTCGCGGAAGCCCTCTTCATGCGTCACCTGCGGCTCATAGCCAAGCAGCTTCCGTGCCTTCGTCAAGTCTGCAAAGCAGTGCCGAATATCTCCTGCGCGATACTTCTCCGTAATCACCGGCACGAGGTGTTCCTTGCCGAGCGCCGCAGCCAGGATCTCGGCGACTCGCCGGATCTTGATCGGCTTTCCGCATCCGATATTGATGACCTCGCCATTACTCTCGGGCCGCGACATCGCCAGCAGGTTTGCCCGAACAATATCGTGAACACTGACAAAGTCCCGCTGCTGTTCGCCATCCTCAAATACCAGCGGAGCCTGGTTGTTAATCAATCTCGAAGCAAAGATCGCTGCCACACCCGTATAGGGATTAGAGAGCGCCTGCCGCGTTCCGTAGATGTTAAAGAAGCGTAGCGCGGTCACGGGCACATCATACGTCCGCCCATAGATCAGGCATAGCTCTTCCTGGTCTCGCTTTGAGAGCGCATAGATCGAGTTGATCTCCGACGGCTTCGTCTCGAGCGTGGCGCGTGGCACCAGCACACCGCCGCACTCCGCGCAGTGAACCTCCCACTTGCCTTCCTTCAACTGCGACGTCGGGCGCACTGGCGGAAACGCTGCCCGCCCACACTTCGAGCAGTTGTACTGACCTTCGCCATAGATCGACATCGAAGACGCCACCACCAGCTTCTCCGGCCTCATCTTGGTGTCGAGCATCGTCTGCAGCAGCTCGGCCGTGCCCTGCGTATTCACGCTCATATACCGGCTGATCTCATACATCGACTGGCCGACCCCCACGGTCGCGGCAAAGTGAAAGATCACGTCCACGCCCGCCAGCACCTCGCGCAGTCGATTGGGGTCACGCACATCCCCCACCACCAGCTCCACCTCAGGAGCAAGATAGTCCGGAGCAACGCCATGCGCATGAACCTGCGGTGTCAGGTCGTCGAGGACCCTCACCTGGTGCCCCGCAGCGATCAAACCGTCCGCCAGGTGCGAGCCCACAAATCCCGCGCCGCCCGTAATCAGAACCTGCTTGCCACGGCCCCGTCCCCGATCGTTATCTCGATTCAACCAACACCCCCTCGAAACCAGTTCCAACTTCATCGTCTAGAGCGTCTCGACCAGCCGGAGGCGCATACCGCCCCACCGCCCACTCCGCAAACCGTGCGAACTCTTCCGGATCCTTCGGCGGGCTCGTGTGATGCTCCTCAAGGCCCAGGTGCGCCGGCGTGAAGCACAAGGTCATCGCCACCCGAAAATCCTTAAGCGCCTCCATCTGCCGGTCGAACCACTCTTCCGCCCCTGGCCTGTACCAATCCGCCCAGCTCACACCCGTCCGCAGATACTCGACGCCATGATCCTTCATCCAGGCCACGGCATCTTCCAGCCGGTGATCCTCAAAGTGAAACCACTGGCAGAATCCTGTGCTTCCGTCCGTTGGAAACTCGCGCGCCGCCAGCTTCTCACTTCCATCGGGCTTGATCAGGCCTAGATAGTAGTGGCGATAGTACGAAGAACCTTCAGCTTCTTTATGCCGCGTCTCCGCCGGCCAACTCGGCGGCAGATCGAACAAGCTGTACCAGTGCACTCGCTCAACGCGATCTTGAAGCAGATCCAGGGTGCGCCGCAGCCCGAACTCCTGTACCTCTTCAGCGCCGAAGGACGACACGCCAACCTCGGTCACCCACACCGGCTTGCCCGTGACTTCGCCCGCTTCGCGCACCCGGTCGGGCCACTCGGTCAACTGCCAGTGATTCCAGTCAAGCGGAAATCCATGCACACCGACAGCGTCTACATAGGGCATCACCCCTTCAGCCGCCATCAGCTTCAGAAACTCGCAATCGCATGCTGAGACGCCGCCCAGGACGATCGGCAGGTCCGGGTTCACGCGCCGAATCGCCGCAGACGTCCGTTTCACCATATCGGCGAAACGAACCCACCCCGGGTCCAGCTTGAAGTTCCAGTGCGAGAGATTATTGGGCTCGTTCCAAAGCACTACAGCTTCAACCATCTACCAGTCCCCGGGCTCCAACGCAGCCGCTACCAGCTGCGAAAGCATGTTGATCCAACTGCTCGAGTCTCAGAGGCGACCAAGGGCAGCACCAGCAACCCTTCCACAAACCCGTATAACGATTTTGTTTTGGAGACTAAGTAGATGCTGAAGGTTGCCTGATGCCGACAACCTCTGTTGCATCTCCACACCGTCGCCGCGCATCGTCCCTCTCAGCCCCACATGCGGAACTCGTACACTAGCTTCCATGCTCCGCACCATCCAGGCCACGCGCTATGTCCTCGCCCTCCGCGAAGGCGGCTCACTGCCCGCCATCGTCGAGGCCGACGACCTCGGCATGTACGTCCTCAAATTTCGCGGTGCCGGCCAGGGAGCCCTCGCCCTCGTCGCCGAACTCATCGCCGGCCAGCTCGCCCGAGCCCTCGGCCTGCCTATCCCCGAACTCGTCTTCGCGCACGTCGACCCTCTGCTCGGCCGCAATGAACCCGACGCCGAGATCCGGCATCTGCTCAAAGCCAGCGCCGGCCTCAACCTCGCGCTTGACTATCTCCCCGGCTCGCTCATGTTCGACTCCGCCGCCGCCAACACCGCTCCGCCCGCACTCGCCTCGCTCGCCGTCTGGTTCGACTCCTTCGTGCAGAATGTCGACCGCACCGCCCGCAACGCCAACCTGCTCGTCTGGCACCGCCGGCTCTACCTCATCGACCACGGCGCCGCGCTCTACTTCCATCACAACTGGCCCACCGCCGCGCCGAAGGCAGCATCACCCTTCGCTGAGATCGAACACCACGTTCTCCTCCCCTGGGCGACCGCGATCCCGGAGGCTGGAGATCAGGCTCGCCGCATCATCACATCCGAGCTCCTGACCTCGATCCTTGCCGAAGTTCCCGACGACTGGCTCGAATCCACCGAAGCTCCGCCCAGCAAGCGTCGCCAACAGTATCTTGATTACCTGCTGCAGCGCCTCGCCGCCGCAAACATCTTCGAACAGGAGGCCACGCGTGCCCACCAGCGCCTCGTTTGACTACGCCACCCTCCGCGTCGTGCCCCGCGTCGAACGCCAGGAGTTCGTCAACATCGGCGTCATCGTCCTCTGCCGCGAACAGAAGTTCCTCGCCGCCAAAGTCCACCTCGACGAGCCGCGCCTGCGTGCCCTCTACCCCGCCATCGACCTCGAAGCCGTCCGCCTCCACGCCGATGCCGTCGTCCGCATTGCCGAAGGCGATCCGGCCGCCGGCCCCATCGCTCGCCTCTCTCAAAGCGAGCGCTTTCACTGGCTCACCAGCCCACGCAGTACCATCCTGCAGCCCAGCCCCGTTCACACCGGCCTCTGCAACGACACCAGCGAACTCATCACCCGCCTCCACACCCAACTCGTCTCCTGAAGCCCCCACTGACAACTGACAACTGACAACTGAAAACTGAAAACTGAAAAACAAGCCTTGTCTTACCTCCCAGCACCGCCACACCCATCAAGCCCCCCATCGCTCGTAGCCGACGGGTAAACTCACCACCCAGTCAGCCGCACACCCTACCCGACCTCAAGCAAACGCTTACCCAACCCTCGGTCGCATACGCTACTATGGACAGCGTTCTTGAACCCACGCGCCGACCCTCGGCCAACCTACATCTCACGAGGATTCTCATGAAGTCTGCAAACGGCCTGATTGCCCTGACCCTGCTTACCTCTGCTGCCGCCATCGCGCCGGCACTCTCCCCAGCCTTCGCCCAGACTTCAGTCGCTCGCGCCCCCTTCGGCAAGACCCCGGACGGCCAGCCCGTCGACGTCTATACCCTCAAAGACAAGGCGCTTACCGTCAAGGTCATCACCTGGGGCGCTCACATTATCGATATCGAAGCGCCTGATCGTACCGGCAAAGCCGCCGACGTCGTGCTCGGCTACAACTCCTTCGACGGCTACCTCGCCGACCACAAGACCTACATGGGCTCAGTCGTCGGACGCTATGGCAACCGCATCGCCAAGGCTGAGTTCTCGCTCGACGGCCAGACCTATCACCTCAGCGCCAACGAACACGGCAATACCCTCCACGGCGGAGTCACCGGTTTTGACTACAAGAACTGGTCGGCGGCGAAAGTTCCCGGTGGTGTCGAGCTCACCCTCATCTCGCCCGATGGCGACATGGGCTTTCCCGGCAAGCTCGCCGCGCACGTCCGCTACACCCTCGAAGGCGACAAGCTGAAGATTGCCTACTCCGCCACCACCGACAAACCCACCGTCGTCAATCTCACCAACCACTCCTACTTCAATCTCGCCGGTGGCGGACAGATCCTCGACAGCGTCGCGATGATCGACGCCGACCACTACACTCCCACCGACGCCCATCTGATCCCCACCGGCGACCTCGCACCCGTGGCCGGAACTCCCTTCGACTTCAAGACGCCGACC
>CAXTNM010000068.1:0-25028 GCA_964245715.1 uncultured Acidobacteriaceae bacterium
TAGAACCTGACAGTTCTAATGGGCGGGAACATGACACTTCTAACGAGCGCCTACAATTTGACTGTACAGAATCCTCATTATCGGACGTAAGTTACTCAACCGAAACAACTTACGTCCGATGTTACCACTAGGGCTTGGGCGGCACAACGGCATCCTTGCGGCCTTGGCCAACCGAAACTTCACGGTCGTCTTGGCCTTGATCTTGATCGCCTCACCGGTCGCCGGGTTGCGGCCCATCCGGGCTGCACGTTGTGCCTTCACCAGCTTGCCCAGGCCCGGAATCGTGAACTCACCTTGCTTTCTGGTCTGCGCGACCGCTGTCTCGATCAGCAGACTTAGAAACGCTCCGATCTGCTTCGGCGAGACCTCCATCTGCTCGGCCATGTAGCGAATGACCGCAGTCTTGGTCATCTTCGTAGCAGGCAACTTGGTACCCTTGGTCGACGTTGCGGTCCTGGTCGCGGCTTTGGCTGTCGCCTTCGTTGCGGTCTTCTTCGTTGCCACTGAATCTCCTCGCTTTAAAGCTTGCGTGAACATGGTTGCTATTCGTTCAGAATACGGCTTTCCCTTCCCTGCTCTGCGCGACTATCTCAGAGGTTCCTGTGATCCGACTCGCGGAACATGGGCGATACCAGCTGCGACGACTACAAGGCCTAACTACTTCCTGAATATGAGTATGGTGCGCCCGACGAAGTATGCAGGTGCTGATATAGCACCTGGTGCTCCGCCGCCACCTGTAGCAACAACACATTACCAGGTGATGTTATTGCACTAGTTGGTCGTTGAGGAACTGGTGCATCGTGACCGTTTCCGCCACCGATCTGAATCGATAGGCAAGGTACTCATGCGGCCTGTTGCTGCGTTGAAGAAGGCTCCATGGTGATCCAGGCGACCATACCGGAACAGGCGAGACAGCATAGCCAGAGCGCTTGCTGCAAGCGTCTGGTTCACGAAAGGTTCCTGACGCTCCAGAGCCTCGGCCGCCGAACAGCTTGGGAGTGGGTCCTCTCCGTGGGTTGTGTCCACGATCTCCGGATAGAGCTCTGACACGGTTCGCAGCCGATCGGCCCGCCGGCGATTGAGCGAGTTGAGAGGCTGCCCAAGGACGTACTGACCACTCGCGGCGTTGTTTCCGAGGTCGAGCCAATAGCTGACAGGAGAGGAGGCGGTGACAACCTTCTCTATCGTCTGGCGGGCGGCGCGTGTATCCACGCAACCGATCACGAGATCCGCTGCCTGGTCCGGGTTCCTCAGTGTGGTTTCGCTGAGAAATTCTGGGCGGGCTTCCCAGTCGAGACCCCAAAACAGATTGACCCTGTTCACCAGCACCTCGGCCTTGTTCATTCCAATGTCTGACCGTGAGAAGGGCTGCCGGACACAGTTCGTTTCACTGACGGTATCGGCGTCAACCACGGTGACTTCGAGGCCGCCCGGGTGACCCCAGACCCTCATTGCCTGATGGAGGTACGGGAGCCCCATCAGCATGGCGCTTCCGTTACCCCCCGACCCGACGATCAGGATGCGTACAGGCCGTTCCAAGAGGCGAGGGGACAGCTGATGTTCGATCTGCATCTAGGGCTTTCCTTTCAGAAACTGAGCCAAGGACTGCTTGGCATGGTTGAGGTATTTGGAAGGGAACGGCCGCTTGCTGCCGGCGAGCTTGTGCCAGAGTCCTTCCGAACCGCCCGGATAGGTCGTAAGCGTCTGGGCGTCGTTCGGGTGCGTGAAGGCGCTCTCGTAGAAGCTCGTCTCCCAGCGCTCCATTGCCGACACGGAGGCCTGCTTTGGAGCACGCATGGAGCCGAGGCAAACAGAACCGGTTGCGTAGGTGTTCCAGTAAGGGGCGACCATCATGCGGGTATCGGCCTTCGGCCGTTGGTTCATCTCGAGCGCTCTCAGAGACAGTCCTGTTGCATCCACGCGCAGGACCAAGGGAGGCTGCGGGAACATCTGGCCGCTGATGTCGTCGAGTACACCCTGCGCATGCTGGAAGAACATGCGTCGCGGCCTTGCCGGCACCCACCATGCCAGCATCTGCTGCGTACGCGCCAGCACGTTCTCTGGCAAGACTTCAATAGCGGCATCGCCGCCCACCGCGTGAAGGAGACTGTCGAGAAACCCTTGGGTGAGTGCTTCCGCGGGGCCAATGGTAGGTGGACCAGACTGCTGTTTGCCCACCTGGTGGAGAGTCACGAAAGCTTCCTTGTGCGATTCGCCTTTGTAGATCAACAGCGCTTGGCTAAGGGCGAAGTTCCGGTTGTTGCCGATCGCAATCTGGGTCTGCATGGATGAGGCCTCCTAGGCTTGGTTGAGGGCCTCCACCAGGGTGAAGAGCTCCAGGTTGATTGCCAGAAAGCGCGAGAAGCCTCTGTAGGCCTGCTCGGCCTCAGCGGGGCTCGATGGAGAGAAGACGTGCAGGTAGGTGGGTTCGTGTGAAGCCTCGTGCATGGACTGCGCTTCGGCGTCGAACGCTGCGGCGATCGCGTCCTGGTCATGGAAGCAAATCAGCAAAGCCGGTAGAGGACTGTCATCCCAGTAAGCGTCGATGACTTCCCGAGGCGACCGGCAAGGGACGCGGGTCAGCGCCGCAATCCGTAGCAGGCTCTCGATCCACGACTTCGAACGGCCGCAGCGATGGCGCCGTACGATCGCGCGATAGTCCCGAAGCTGCAGCCGGTCCTCACTTCGAAGAAAGGAGGGCATCGCCCCGTCGACATCGGCGATCTCGTATTCGCCCCGATCCCCCTCGTCTTCCTGTTCCGCCCACTCGCGCAGGTTCTCGCTGTATGCCTCGGCATCTGTGTGGTCATACAGGCGAAGCCAGCGATAAAGGGACAGGCGGAGCAGGTGATAGAAAGCGGCACCCAATCCTGCTTCCTCTTGTTCTAAGACCTTGAGCGCGGATCCGATTTTTAGATAACCGCAGCCGCTACACTCGACGGACAGGGCTAGCAACCCTGTCCGCAACTCATCATCTCCATAGCTGCCGACACTGTCCTGGATGGAGAGCTCGTAGTTGACGTTGCGGTTCAACAGGTCACCGCAACGTTCCGCGATTGCCTGCTTGACCGCGGACGAAGCAAAGCGAAGCGGCTGCTTGCCGCTGCTGTTCCATAGGGCTTCATCCCCGAGATCGTGCTCCACCAGAACGCGGCAGAGTTCGACGAGAGTGTCTGTGTTCTCGCTGTGCGAGTACGTGGCCTGCACTCCAACCAGGCTGGGGAGTGCCTGCCCGAAGGCCGGTGCCAGCAGCCCTACAGCAGGGGCGCCAGCAACTCGGTGGGTGCATCGAGAACGTGGTGGGACTGGTTTCGGTAAGGCTGGACGGCTTCCGCGAGGGCGGAGCACAGCTTGACGCTTTTGTCGCATTCGAGGTGTCTCCTGAGTCGCTCTTCGCCCTGCGTAAGAGGCTTCTGGGTAAGGCTGGCGAGCTCTCCCAGAAGCCGTTCCTTTGCTGTACCGGTCATCTGCTACCCTTTCGAACCGATGGCCCGGGTGAAGGTGTACCGCAGACTCTTACCAGCGTCTTCTGGCCCAGAAACCGCTGCCGTCGAGATCTCTGGGTACGCTGCGGTGAGCAGATCACGGACCTGCTCGACAGTCATCGCAGGGTTGGGATCTGGGATCTTCGCTCCGTTGTAGACAAACTCACGCGGCAGCAGGCTGGTCTTCAAGGTCATGTTCGGTGTCGTCGTCGGACTGCTCATTGTCTTGGATCTCCTTCAGGATTTCGTCCTCATCGGAAGTGGTGGCGGTCGGTTCTGCTTGGGCGGGTACGCTGTCGAAGAGACCCAGGGAGGGAGCGGGCTTTGGAGGCTCAGGTTTTGCGGCCGGGGTTTCAGGCTTCTTCGCCACAGCCTTGGTCTTCGACTTCGCCTCTTCCTTGGCCAGCTTGGCTGCAGCATCCATCTCAGCCTTCGCGGACTCGAGAGTGTTCTTCAGCTCGAGGTGTTTCCCGACGAACTGGACAAAGGCCTGAGGCAGTTGCTCATCCAGCTCCTCCGCAGTGCCGGTCACACTGAAAGGTGTTGTGAGTGCCGTGTTGTCCCCAGTACCGACCTGCTTGGGAACTACGTTGACGCGGATCTGATCTTCTTCGAGGTGGGTGACCGTGAGCAGGACGGCTCGCTGTCGCAGAAGGGGCGCGAGTTCTCGGAACATAGGATTGACCTCTGCAGAATGGAGATTTGACGTAAACCGGAGGTTGAGGCCGAATCAGACGTGATGAATGACCGACCGGTACGAGTGAGTGAGTTGGCGGAGTTTGTGTACTGCCAACGGGCGTGGTGGCTGAAGATGGTGTGCAAGGAGCCGTCGAGTGCTGAGGCCAGGGAAGCCCAGGCTGAAGGCCAGCTGTGGCATCAGGCGCAGGGCGCCAGGATCGCAACCACGGATGCTCTGAGTGGTTTCGGGATCGCGGCGCTGGTCATTGCTGTTGTGCTGCTTGCCCTCGCTCTTTGGCGGGTGCTCTGATGATCCTGTTACTGGCAGCTTTGGGCGCACTCGTGGTGGGTGTGCTGCTGCTCCGTCTCAGCCAAAGCCGGAAAAAGGCACTCGGAATCCCGCACGGCGACGTCGTGTATCAGGACCATGAGAATCAGCGGGTGAGTCCGCCAACTCTGACTTCAGAGCGGCTGGGCCTGCGTGGCAAACCGGACTGCCTGATCCGCAACCAGGATGGGATCATCCCGGTAGAACTGAAGAAGTCGGCCAGGCCACCGGCCAGAGGTGGGGTCTATCCCAATCACCTCATTCAAGTGCTCGCCTACATCGTCCTGGTGCGCGAGAGCTACAACGAGCCCGTTCCATACGGGCTTGTGCTGTACGGCAAGGAAGAGGCGCGGAAGGTGTACCCGACTGCGGAGAACATGGCGTGGCTCGAATCGGTTGTCCTGGAGGTGAGGCAGGCCCGCAAAGCCTCGAACATCGATCGGAGCCATTGGCAGCAAAGCCGCTGCCGCGGTTGTGGCATGAAGGAGAGTTGCAATCAGTCCCTCGTGTGAGCCCACGTGAAAACGCGAAGCGATCGCCAAACCTGATAGTTTGGCCAGATGAATAACACCCGCACCATTGCCGCACTCGAGAAGATCATCGCCCAGTCAACTGCTCTCAAAGACCGTCTTGTAGCCGCTGATGCAAAGGCCGGAAATGTACCGGCACCGTCGAAGAAGACTGCCGCGAAGAAGACCACGACGACGGTACCAGCCAAGAAGAAAGCGGCCAAGAAGACCACCTAAGCGTGCGGTCAATCCAGACTGGGTCCCGGCTGCATCCTCACGATTTGTGAAGGCTGGGCTCCGCGTAGAAAGCTCTTCCAGGCTGACACGTAAGTTTGTCGGTCGGGGAACGATCCAGCGTTGAAGGCCCACACTGTCGAGCTCGCCATGAACGTCATGGCGAGCACAACACCACAGATCAGCATGTGGCCGGAAAGATCCTGGGCGGCGTTCTTAAGGGACGAATTGATGCGCATGAACCCTCCTTTAGGGCAAGAAGAAAGCCCCCATGGCGGGGGCTTGTGGACGTCGAAGAAGAGCAGCCGTTCTAGTTGCGGTGGAACGGGCGAAGCAGAAACTTCCTAATGTCCGGCGAGCCAAACTTGCTGGGCCACATCAGAATGACGACCATCCCCGGAATCCATAAGCAAAGCTGCCAATAAAGAACATGGTGGGACCTGAAGACCCCCGCAATCACACCTCCTGACGAGACTGCTGCCGAATAAAGGAGCCGGTATAAAAGTGGAAGGCGCTGTTCTTCGTTGACGTTCAGCACGAAGTTTGCCTCTGTTCCGTGCAAGCCTGTGTGGTTGAGAGGTACTCGCCATTGCGGAATGCCTCACCCTCCTTCTTACTTTCTCGCGTGCGAAGCAGGCCGAGCTCTGCATGACCGCCTTCAAAAAGGAAGTTGGAAAGAAAAGCCAACCGCTTCTCGGGCAAGCGCCTTGGCATGAGGTCACCAGCATAGGCTTTGAGGAACTTGCGAAGCTGCTCATCGGAGACCACATGCGTCTCCTTGCCGCCGTACTGGAAGGGGCTAGCCTCTAATTGACCTGCTCTAATCCACCCCCCGATCGTCTCTGTGCGAACCTTGAGAAGCTTGCGAAGCTGATTGAGGCTGTACTGACCGCGACAAGCGCCCATTGCCCGCTCATTTCGTTGCATGAAGCGGTAAACGGCCTTCTTCGAGGTGTTGAACTTCTGAACCGCAGCGTCGTAGCCCTGGTCCATGACGAAATCGACGGCTTTTGGGCTCCACTGTACCCGTTTGCCGGACCCGGGGCGTTTGAGGCCATGCTTCTGTAAGTAGCGCCAGCATGCATGATCACTGAACCCTGTGAGGGTCAACAATCTCTGGTGCAAGAGTGCTGCGGTTTGCTGCGCTGCTCCTGCCTGAATGGCCCTCTTGACCAAACGTTCTGCTTCTGGCGGCCAACTGTACGGCCTGGTCCTTTGAGAGGTCTCTGACACTCGATTACTCCTCCACTCCTGTCACTATGCACACCTGCATCGAAAAAGGAATTGCCATATAAGAACTTTCTTGTTTGTAGCGATCTTCCTTGCCCCCTAAAGGCACTTTGGTGTGCTGCTTGTGGGTGTGGAAAACGGAAAATGTTTCCATCTAGGCGAAGTCATATACGAGACGCAGGCAATTCCAGATTGCAACGATTGGACGATTACCCCGCTGGCGGCTACTCTTTAGTTACCCGGAAGTGGGATTGCCGGCCCCGCTCCGAACCTCGTAACGAACAGCTCCGATCGGTTGTGATGGCGACGAAGACCCTAGGCCCCGACGTTCTCTGGAAATGGGAGGACTCTCTCGATGGAGCGCTGCGACAGAAGTTGATGTCCGCGGTCGAATCGACATGGGGGTTCGCTCACATGACTGCCTGGTCATACCTGAACGACGGCGCACAAGGCCCGGAGTTGATCGAGCAGGCGCTAGAAAAGGTGCAAGCTTTCGCCCTACGAACCTCACCGCCACCAAGCACTCAGAAATTGACTGCACGTCTGAAAAGTCAGATAAGGAGAATCGCGAAGCAGCGTAAAAACCGGAACAAAGAGGTTCAGGATGGCTCAGCACTCGAACTGGAACTTCACCCTGCATCGCAAGTTCCGGACCCTACTGAGGTTCTGTTTCTGCAGGAAATCGTAAGGGAGTACTCTCCACAAGCGAAGGAGATCGCTCAATATATCCGGCTCGGGTACACCTGGCGCGACATCGGAGAGGCACTTGGAGTGGATCACAGCTCCATTCGGAAAAGCTTTCGTCGAGAAACCGATGCAGTTTTGATTAAGCTAGGCAGAGGAGTACCAGTTGAGCGCTAACCTTAAGAAAAACCGAGCTTTGTGCAAAACGGTGCACTCCGACACTTCGTTCTCGCGTAGAACAGGGTTCTGAGGCTAGTACTTGAAACTTTGGACCAGAAGATCCGGCAGCAAAACCGTGCATTCGGAGGAGTGGTTCTCCGACCTGTACAGCCGGATGCCCATTCCTGATAAGAATCACCCGCATGTTGGAGGACCTGGTGACGACTTCTTACGTCAGGTTGCATTTGGGCCCAAGAAACCCGCTCTCTCGGATCCCCGAACCGCGCACGTAGCAGACTGTCCCTACTGCCTGCAGAGAATCGCTCAGCTTCGCCAGGAGCCGGCCACAAAGCGAGCCACCTTCATACCTGTCGCTGCGTTTGCAATGGCTGTCTTGCTGGTCTTGATATCCCTGGGTTGGCACTCCTGGAAACATCGCTCCGCTACCGCCCAGCTGGCAGCGAATTCCACCTTGGATTTGACTGCTGTTAGCGCGACCCGCGGGGCTTCCCTGAGTCAACAACCTCTGATTCATCTCCCGCGTCGGCCAGATGTATTGACGATCCTCCTCCCCCTGTTTAGTGATGGAGGACAGTACACAGTGCAGATTCTTCCGGATAAGACCAAGCCGGAAGCCGTAGCTGCAGCTCAAGGCGTCGCTGCCCAATCAGGAAACGTCACCAGCCTCAAAGTCGAATTCGATCTATCCCATGTGCAGCCGGGCGTTTACTACTTGGCGACTGTGCACGGAACAGATGAGGCGACCTACTATTACCCCATCGCAATCAACGACTGAGCACGCTCCATCTGCTCATCACGGCCACCTCTTCGTGCTTTCCAGTCAAAGGGGACCTCTATCTCTGGGAGTATCGGGGTGCCTTCCAGTACTGTGCCTGACCATGTACGGTACGAACCTGTTGGCAGCGCCAAGCGATACCCGTGGCCAACTTTGACCGAGGTAGCGGATAAGAGTCGACCCGCCGTTGGTTCTCCGACAACGGTCGCGAGTCGATAATCCTTCGCGAAGGCCACAATCATCTCAGCCGCGCTCGCCGTGTGCCGATCTACTAAAAGCACGATGTTGCCCTGAAAGCTGCGCTTTCCGAGACCCTCTGATTCCAGAACGATAGGGGCCTTCTGAAGCATCGAGGGAAGGAAACGCACCGCCAAAAGCCACAAACCACTCTTCGTAGCAGGAATAGAGTTGAAGCGGCCAAATCCTGCTTTTTCGGTTTGCAGGTCACCCTTCCACTTGCGATCTAGCGAGAAACCGACTGGGAGCTTGTCTGGTGTCAGCAGGCTCATCACCCGCAGAGATCCCACCCCACCTCCCGTGTTCCCGCGGAGGTCAAGTATCAGTCCTCTCGTCCCTTCGAGCTCGGCCGCGGCGGAGGATATCTGATTGGCCACTTCAATGCCCACGTTGCCGGGGAACATAGCTACCTTGAGGTAGCCGATGTCCGAAGCTAACCGCTTCCATTCGACGAGAGTGGGCTCAACGAAGTGCAGCTTTTTACCTTTCGGTCGAGCCACATCGATCCGAAGCGCCTTCTTGGATCCTTTCGCATCCTCAACTTCAACCTGCGAAGTCGACCCCATTGGGAACACGGGGTGTTCAGGTGGCATGATCACTTCATTGCCGACAGAGAGCAGGATGTCCCCTGGCTCTATTCCAGCCGTCGCAGCTGCACCGCCAGAATGGACGTCCTGGAACACCCAACGTTTGCCGTAATTCGTCTCCTCTTCGAGGTAGGTGGCACTCAGGGCGGCTCGGCTGGAAGCTCTCTGGGCTGTCCCATGGAAAAAGCCGAGGTGCGAGGTCTTGAGCTCCTTGAGCATGCCGGTGATGGCTGCCTCAAATCCCGCCTGCGTAGGAGCACTTTCTATCGCGAGGCGGTGGCTGGCCACTGCGTCTTTCCACTGGGCACCGAGGAGTTCAGGCTTGTAGAACTTTTTCTCGAGTGCGTCGAGCACCTTTTCCAGGATCTCGTGCTTTGAGGCGGTCGTGAGTACGGGCAAATTTGGCATTGGTCATCATTTCTGTGCCGAGCTAATTCGTCGGCTTTCAACTGTAGATGCAACTGCGGTCGATGTTGACGAGTGCCCGGCTGAGTAGAGCGGGCCGCTTGGGTCGCCGACGATCTCGAAGCTTGCCCAGTAGTACGGGGCGACACCGGCTCTAGCCAGGCTCAACTGCGCGAGTGCTAGCGCTTCGCCTTTGGTTGATCCTGCTATAAGCCGAGCGTAAAACTCAGACATCAGCTTCGAAGTCGCACGATCATCCAAGGCCCAGAGAGTCGACACCACCGTACGACCGCCAGCCTCGATGAAAGCGTTGGCTATATTGGCAACTCCAGCCTGACCCGTGGGACCAACACCTGTGTCACACGCGGATAGGGTGACGAGGCTCGCATTAAGGTCGAGGTGCCTGATCTCGCGGACCTGCAGGAGGCCATCATTCACGCCTCCGATGTCAGGCGCAAACACTAAGGAGGAACGGTCTGGGTAGTCTGGATCGGCAAAGCCATGCAGCGCGAGGTGGAGCACGTTGTACTCGTGAAGTGGCAGAGCTTTGAATTCCGTCTCATTAGCCTCGCTGCCTAAGAGAATTCTGCTGGGCTTAGGTAGATCAGCTGCAACGTTCTCGACCTCTGTTCTGCTCTGGGGTAGAGGAATGAAGTCGCTTTCTTCTGGGCCTCTGACCTCGCGGCGCACGATCGCGAGGGGAGATGACGGCTTGGTCCAGGCCGCAACGCCCAAGTATGGGAGCTGTACCTCCTTCGTCTGTGAACGCGTACGAATGAGGTGAAGCACGGTGCCAGATGGCACTGTGCTGATTACATGATCCGCAATGACGTAGTTCGCTCCGTCCATCAAAGCTGCATATGGAAGCAGAGCCAGTTTTCCGTCAGGGACCAAAATCACTGCACGCTTTACCTTGTACTCTGGCGCTACTCCGAGCAGTTTGGTGAAGAGATCTTGGGCGATGCCAGTATCCGATTTCCCTTTACTTAGAAGCGAACGGTACCGGAGAGCAGAACTCTCTAGGTCGCGTCTAGGACCCAACGGATACCGCTTCACATCTGCATCTGTCACGGCCAACACGTATGACTCTCTGTCATCGAGCGAATACTCAAGGATCAGCTCGTCCGGTGTAAGGTCCTTCTGCAGATCGTGGAGCGCGACGGGCGTGTCTGACGCTCTTTCCGCGAGTGCGCTCGTCTCCAGAGTGTTCTCAGTAGTCGCGATGCTCTTCAGCAGAGACGCCCGCTTCGCTTCATCGTCTGTTCTCAACAGCGTGGTGTTGAGCAAGGCGAGACTTTGTTCCGCCGAACTCAGATGAGTGGGGTCGGCACTTTGGTGATGTTCCAAGGCCTGGGTCTCAATGCGGCCACGACCTTTCTCGAGAATCGCAAATGCTTCTGGGTATAGGCCCTGATCACACAGCGAGCTGAAGTAGCCGGAATACACGTGGCCGAGCTCGACGATGAGGCTTCGTTCGATGTTCACGGTAGGCGCTTTCAACAAGAACGCGTCGAGAACATCCGCCGCCTGCTGGTACAAGGCATTGGACTCATGAGTGCGGTTCATCTTTGCCAAGATGTCGGCCTTCCGCGCGAGAATCCTCGGCGTAAGGTAAACCTCTTCGGGGATATGGGTGCTTGCATCCAGAGCCAAGTCGACTGCGACTAACGCCTTCTTGAAATCTCTGAGCTGCTCGTATACTCCTGCGAGCTCTTCACCGTCTTGCATCACGGCGCGCCAGTAACCGATCTGCTTCGCCAATTTGATTGCAGAGTCGTACTGAACAATCGCTGCGGCGGGGTTGTTCATCAACACAAAGGTGTTTGCTCGAAGGCGCCCGATGTCTACCAGATGAGGTTTGAGGTCATACTGTCGAACCTTCTTCTCAGCTTCGTCGGTCAGTTGTAGCGCTTCTTGATACTGTCCAAGACCGGCCAAGGCCTCGATCTTTGCATACACAGCGATAGTAGGGTAGGCGGATCCGGTTCGGGATGCTGTGTCGATTGCTTCATCTAGCGCGCTCAGAGCAGCCTTGTACTGGTGCTGATCTACCTCGCCGGCGCCGAACATGCTGGCATATCGAATATGAGCACCGGGGTCACCGCCATACTGAGCGATCTTCCACGCGGCACCGACCTTTGTCTTCGCAGTCGAGAGATCACCCAACAGGTAAGCTGCGATCCCTTGCTCACCCGTCGCCCGCGTTACCAGGAGGAGACGTCCTTGTTGCGTCGCGAGCCGGCCTACCTCGGTCCATGTTTTGAGGGCGTAAGCAGCGTCGTAGTTCGTTTCCAGCATGCCCAGAATCTCGAGGATTCTCAGCTTCGTCCGTGGATCCGATGCCTCTGGCCTTTGAAGGTCTGCCGTAAGCCGGGCAAGCTCATGGGGCACGTTGCCATGTTCAACGCCTACAGGGATCTCGCTTACCTCTGCGTAGAGAGCCTTTGAACGCATGTTTTGATGGAGGAACCCAGTCCGCGCACGTTCGTAAAGGGGTTTGGCAGCGATCCACTGATTCTTCCAGGCAAGGTCGTCAGCCCGCTTCAGTAAACCTTCTGGACTGGACTCGTTAGGCTGATGAAGGGCGTAACCACATCCGACCCCGATCGAGATTGCTGCGATAGAAAGACCCACTAGAACAGGTCGAAAGGAAGGATGTTTGGCTTGCGGGCCCATTGGCAACTCAGGTCGGGAGATAGGTCGAACTCTTGTTTGACTGGGCCCGCGTCCTAAAGGTGGTGTCATGCGATAGGCAACTTTCCTCCGAATTGAGCCATCATTTTCTCCTCCGCGTCCTTGGCGCAACTCACCCACTTCGCAACGCGTTCCTGGCAGAGTCCGCATACAGGCATGTGCCTCGTCTTGCCAGACATCAGGAACTTATCCGGGTTGAAGGCGTATCGCTTCACCTCTTCATCTGTGTAGCAGGTCAGATCCAGTTCCGTAAGAGGCCCATGGATCGCCTCGAGAGAGCCGCGCCGGAGACTCTCTTTTTGCTCTAGGAAGAGATCAGGAAGTTTCACCACCCGTGGTCCAGCAGCCTTCCAAAGGACGTCATCAGTGGCCCAGTAGTCCTCCAATCTTGCACTCGCGTTGAGTGCCAGGTAACGAATAGCAGAGCGTCTGTCTGTTATGCCCGGGTCGCAATCGACGAGTGCCGCTGCTGCCAAGAGCGCAAGTCCACAGATCGCGTCATCGGGATAGGTTTCGGCGAGAGTGCGAAGTTGAGAGACCTCTTCATCTGCGATCTTCTGAAACTCGGCCGTGACTCCCGGGTGCGTTGCAAGTTGGGAGTTCAGAACAGGCAGTTCAATGGCGAGTCCGGGAGGAGCGTCCCACGCGTAGGAGTTCTCGGTGTACATCATCGGATCAAACAGGAGATCGAAGTCATCCTGACGATCCGCTACACCGCGGAGTTGGTTCAGCATGTCGAGGAACCAGCTGAGTTCGTTGTCATTGAAGGAGGCTGATGCTTGTCGCATCAGCCGTCTCCGATGTTGCTCATAGCAGTCGATCAAAGTGCCTGGGAGGATGAGGTCCTCCAGGGTTTGGCTGTACTGAGTTATTTGGTGATCTAGTGCGTCCATACACTGCTCCTGGCCTGCCGTGAGGACGTTATCCCACGCTTGCGAATTGTAGTCAAATCTTCATTGTTTACGGTCATTTCGGAATGAACTGTAGCAGCGTCGCGCTCGATCCATTGAGCGCGACGAAGGCGGTTCCCAGCTCCTGGCTGGTGCCAAGTCCACCACTCCGTGCCTTCAACTCGTGGGAGCCTTGGCGCAGCGTGACGAACTTCTCCGTTCGTGGGTGGATTGAAGCATCGTGCACCCGAAAGACTGGAACGGGGTTCCCGATGCCAAAGGGTTCCATGGCCCGGAGCTGCTGGCAGAAGCGCTGTGTTGCCTCCCGCAGTTCCAGATCCACAGACGGTACGTGGGCTGCCTTCAGTGAAGCGGGGTGCTCTGCCATGTATTGGATCAAGGCGTTGCGGAACGCGGGAAGGGCCTCCACGGCCACTGTGACCCCGGCGGCTTGCTGGTGCCCTCCGTAGCGATGGAGAATAGCCTTGCAGGAGCGGAGTGCCTCGATGAGGCTGATGCCTTCGACGCTTCGGCCCGATCCCACAGCCATTCCGGTCCTGGGATCATGAACCAGCACAAAGGTGGGCACGCCGAACCGCTCCCTTGCCCGGCTCGCGAGGATGCCGGCCAGACCTTTGCGCCAGTGCGCCGCATAGACGACCAGAGCGGATTGTCCCCGGGCGTCTACCATACCGGTAAGCTCCTCCAGGGCCTCCTTTTCCAGTTTGCGTCGCAAGAGGTTCAACCGATCGAGCGCTATCGCGAGTCTGGACTGCTCGTCCGGCGAGCGGGCCTTGAGCATATGCAGCACCTCCATGGGGTGTCCGACCCGGCCGGCCGCGTTCAGCCGTGGCCCGATCCGGAAAGCGACCTCTTCGGCCGATGGAACCCTTGCGGGCATGATGCCGCCAAGCTCCATCAGCTTCCGCAGGCCCGCGTGCGTTGTTCTGCTCAGCTCCGTCAGCCCGAGCCGTGTAAGGGTGCGGGTCGCGCCGACTAGCGGAACACAATCGGCAATGGATGCAATCGCGGCCAGCCGGCTCAGGCTGGCCTGAAACGCCCTCTGTGCCTCTCCAGGCAGGTTGGATTGTTCGAGCAGCGATGAACTGAGCATGTACGCCAAGCCAGCAGCGCAGAACTGATCCGACCAGACGGCCTGGGCGCCTGCCCTCGTCTCGATCTGATGATGGTCGACGACCAGCACAGTCATCCCGAGCCGCTGTGCGAGGAGTACTGGACCAGCGGCGTTGATGCCGTTGTCGATCGCGATCAGGACTTTGGCGCCGGCGCGAGAGAAGCGATGCACCGCGGACTCGCTGAGGCCGAACCCCTCATCCCGATGTGGGAGGTAAACGTCGACCAGGGCCCCAAGACGCACGAGTGTGGCTTCGAGGATGGCAGAGGAAAGTGCGCCATCACAGTCGTAGTCCCCGTAGATGGTGATTCTCGTGCCCACCCTTATGGCACCAAGCAGGAACGGGGTAGCTTCTGCTACGCCTTCGATAGTGGATGGATGTGGGAGATCGTCCCACTGAGAGGGGCGCAGGAAGGTGTGAGGGTCCTGGACGCCACGCTGCATGAGGACCTCGAGAACGGGGCGGTACACATGCAGCATGGGGGTCTCCTTAGAAGAGGCTGATTTGCATTGCTGGTGGCTGAGGCTCGCCATGTGTCGGCGGTGGAAGGAAGGAGAGTCCAACAGGCTGGGGAATCACGGGAGAGGCAGGCGCAGTTCCATACTTGGCCTGCAAGCGCTCCAACTGAGCCAGCTCCCGGGAACGGACGGCCGCCGCGACACGAGCCTCGTACTGGTCGACCAGAGGACGGCGACGGAGTTCGGCCTTGATTGCACGCTCCACGTCCGAAAAGGTGTATCCAGGGTCGCCATAACAGCCGAAGCGTAAGGTATGCCGGAGAAAGCTGAGGCGAAGCGCGTCCTCGGTGAACCATGTCCCATAGAAGCCGTGCAGGTCATAGTGGGCGATGTGCCCGAAGCAATTGGAGAGGCGGTTGTAAAAACTGCGGGTGAACAGCGTCTGCTTCCATCCGGACTCGATGAAACGGAAGAAGTGGTTTCCAAAGGTCGCTTTGTCCTGCGCGGTGGACCACTGTGTGGGCGTGAACTCTTCGGCGGAGAACAAGGCTTTCGGCATGTAGCGGCTCCAATGCAAATGGCCAGCTTCGCTGGCCATGGGGGCTGGATGTGAAGTTGTGTGCGGCTCTATCCGGACGAGAGTCGCCCCTCCCCCGCCTTGGTCTGAGGCGCAGCGGTACCACGAAACAGGGGTTCGAAGGCCTGAGCCAACTCGCGGCAGCGAGGATTTAGTCGGGACGTGAACTCAACCGCAGCGGACAGAACGTGAAGAGCTTCAGCATCAAGCTTCAGTTCCACTGCGGATCCGGTGTTGCATAGCAGGGTCACGGTCATATGGACTCCCGTGGTGTGGCAGGTTATTGGCGGCAGTGCTCGCGAGAAGCGAATATAGGCCGGTCTGTCGTGCGTGGATGAGGAGATCGTTGACAGCCCGGTCGAGGTCACTGTAGGGCACGAGGGACCTCGCAAGTTCGACCAGGTAGCGCTTCAGCTGATCCTCCGTCCTGATACGTCCGAAGGCGATGCATTGGCGTGTACGTTCGAGCAGCGCCTCCACCGCTTCCGCGTACCGCTGTCCCATGTACCGGTATAGGCCCCGGCGGACGGCCTCGACCTGTAGGGCCGACAGCACCTCTTCTCCTCCGTGTTGACAGAAAAAGGCCCGAAGTCCGCGGGTGCTCTCGATAGTGTGAGCCAGCACTTCCCGTTCTGCCGCGTCAAGGATCTCGATAATCGGTTTCATACTGGCTCTCCTTTCGTCCTGGTTGCGGGCTAGGCCACGCGAACGTGGTAGCCCCGGGTGACGCTTGCGCCAGCGACCTCTTCCTTTCGGGCGATCGCCTGCTTGATGGCATCGGCAACCGGTGATGTGTCCTGGACGCCGGCGACCAGAAGGGCTCGCGTTTCGTTCGGCACGGCTGCGATTATCTGCGCCCACAGAGCTCCGTCAAATCGTGCCTCAACCCTCTTGAGGTGCAACGGAATGAGTGTCGGATCACTGATGCGGACAGAGTCCTGCGAGTTCTTCTGGCATCGCAGAGTGAACTGTTTACCCTCCATCTTGGTTACCTCCCGGGTCTGGAGGAAGTACAGGATGAACGCCTTGGTTTGTTCGATCTTGCTGTCGGCAACCCGGCCTCGTGTCGCAAGCCGGGAAGCTTCCGCCTTGCAGTACGTAGCGCGAGCCTCCATGACACGGATGAAGCGACCAATGCGGTCGACCTTGTCACCGAAGACGTCGCAGAGCTGCTGAAATCGTTCTTTGCTTTCCTGGCTCGGCTCGCCATTCTCTTCAAGCTCGTCCTGGATGCGATCGAAGAGCGAATCCATCTCGCGGTCAATCTCAAGGAAGGACTGATCTGGGGTTGGCACAGCAACAGGTTTCAGTTCTTCCTGCGGCCCGGCGAACGGGAGCACAGGGGCGGACAGGGCAACGGCAGTGGCCATAAGAGCTCCTTCAAAGCAGAAGACCCGGCACAAGGCCGGGTCCAGAGACAGGAACGCCCGTCCAAGGTGGACGGGCAGCGGTTAGGGATGAACGTGGTCTAGCTGCCTGGATTCTTGAAATAGAACGCCGTGCCAGCCCCAATTAGGCCGGTCAAGGCAGGAAGAATCACAGCCAGCAGATCCTTGGCTTTGGTCCAGTCCCCAAATTGGTTGGCGTAGCAGGCGAAAGCAATGACACCGACGAAGACAAAGACGAGCATCCCTAGGTAGGAAGCTCGAACCCAGTCGCGCCGTGTCTCCTGCTTCTGATCAACCTGCGGCTGCAGGCTAAAACGGGCAAAAGGATCACTCTCGGCCTGCCGGGTAGGCTGAAGGGTTGGTTTGTTTGTCATGACGTGGCCTTACATAGAAGGATCTGGAACCAGATCGGTGGGTGATGCTTTTAGCGGAAGTTGATGGCGTACTTCTGGCCGCCCTTAACTACCAGCACTTCCCCGTTATCGTTTTTCGCGTCGAGGATCACTTCATCCAGACGGATCGCCTGCGCGAGAGCGTCCTCCATCGAGATTCCCTGACGCTCCGCCAACGCCTTCAAGCGGGTCGAGAACATGGCCGGTAGCACCTGCTCCAGATCGACGTTCGGTACTACTTCGGCATTCGTAGCCATGGAAACCTCCAACTTGTCATAGAATAGCTCCCCTTTGTACCACTTGCACGAAGAAAGAGGGGCAGGCGCCTGCCCCTCTTGGGTGGAGGATCAACCGAACAGCCTTAGTTGCTCGGTGTGGGTGTGACCGGTTGGCCAAAGTGGAGCGACTTTCCGCTTCGGGCGTGGATGGGCAGGAAAGACCAGCGGGAGACCAAGGGGTACCGGCGACGAAGCAGGCTCCGGCAGAGCTTCTACGATCGTCTCCTCTACTGGGGTGACTGGCATCGGGATCACCTCAGCCAGGTGTTTGGGCGTGGGAGTGTTCTTGGCACGCTCGCGCTCCAGGTCCTTCCAGACAGCATCGGCTGTTTCGCCGACCCCGCCCTTCTCGACCAGCTCACGAGCCATGGCCGACAGCAGATCCTCGTTGGCGTCCAGCGACTGCAGCCCTTCGCCGGAGAACTTGCCCTCCATCATGAGCGCGACCAGCATCTTCTTGCCCATGTGCCGGATGCAGGTTTCCTGCATGGTCCCGCTGTAGGCCAGGAACTTGACCCGAACCGGCAGATGCTGCCCGATACGCCACGATCGGCGGCTTGCCTGCCGCAGCGTGTGAAGCGAGTACCCGGTCTCGTAGAAGTAAAGCGTCGGGAACGCCAGCAAATCGAGTCCGGTCTCGACCAGCTTGGGATGGCAGATAACAACCTCTACCCCCTCCTTCAGCTGCTTCTCGTACCAGGCCTCACGCTTGTCCGTAGGCACCGTGGAGCGAAGAACCGCCACGCGGAAACCCGCATTTCCGAGCACGTGCGCCAGTCGCCCCGTCACATCGTGCTTGCCCGTGAACGTGGCATAGACCTGGCAACGCCTGCCCTGCTTCAGCTCCTGCCGGATGTCCTCGATCAGACGCTCTTCTTTCGGGTAAACCTCGGTCTCTGGCAGGCTGGGCGGTTTCGTCACGAAGAAGGGCACCATGCAACCCTCCTTCGGGTCGAACTTCTTGCCCCAGATCTCCTCGATGCCGAAAGGGTGGTCCGGATACAGCAGCAGCGTGTTGAGCATGACGCTCATCAGGCTCTTGTTGCCCCGGTGCTCCTTCATGGCGGAGGTGATGTCCTTCTCGATCTCCTCGTAGGCTTTGGCGAGCTCCCCGTCCATACCCACGGTCAGCACGCTCTCCTCATAAGAGGGCAGCCGATCGGAGATGTCTTCGAGCGTGATGAAGGCTGTCGACTCCATCAGGTACTTGCCGAAGAGCAACGGTGACGCGCCAGGCTTGCGGAGAACCTGGACGGTGCGCTTCTGGGCCTTCGAGCAGGCGTTGTCGGTCTCGCGGACCTTCTCCACCGTCTCGAGCACACCGTACTGCTCTTGGAAGTCGCGCCGCCCCTGGCTGCCCGCCTCGTACCCGGCCGCCACCATCCGCCGCGGTTCCATGCGGAAGAAGATGTTGAACAGGTCATCGGCATAGCCGCCCATCAGAGTGCCGGTAAGGGCGATCAGTTTCTCGGCACAGCGGGCGAGTACCCCGAGTCCGTTACCCTGCGCCGTGTCGCCGGCGAGTTGGTGCAGTTCATCTGCGATCGAGTAGTCCCACCAGCCCTTCATGTAGCGGCCGATGAAGTCGAGCGGCGCCATACGCTGGATCTTGCTGCCATCGGCCTGCCAGAGCGGAGAGAATCGGGTGGTGCCGGTCTTCCCTGCCATGTAGGTCTCATTGAACTTCGCCTCCCGCAAATCGAGTTGAGTGAGATAACCACCCTCCTGCGACGGGATCGCGAGGCCTGTGTCGGGGTTGATCAAGCCCCCGAGGTCGCGGCCGCTCCTAGCCACGCTAAAAGCGTGCTTCCAGAAGTAGCCGAGCTTAGCCTTCTCTTTGCCCATGATGAAGAAAGCGGGGCCGGGGCAGAGAGCGCGCCAGCCAGCCCGGCCCATGCTGCGCAGCTTCGGCAAGGTGGTTGTAAGGCCGCGGACGACCGTCTTTCCTTTTTCCAGCTTGACCTCGACGATGCCGTGCGTGTTCTTCGGATCGCCGCCGTTGCGCAGGTCTTCGATGATGAAGGCCCGGGCGTTGGGAACGGTGAGGAGCGCTTCACGCGACCACTTGTGAACGATATGGGGTGGGCACATCACGATCGATGTGTAGGGTTTGTCGCCGGCATGCACGTGGATCGTGCCCAGCGACATAAAGGTCTTCCCTGCCCCGCACTCGGCCACGATACGAGCGGCGCGAGCAGTCTTCAGGTACTTGGCCAGCCCCGTGATGGCGAGGGCCTGGGCGGGCAAGGGAGAGCGGAGCAGCGAGTTCAGACGGGGTGCGGGCTCGTCCTTTGGGGACTGGAGCGCGGGATAGGTCTCCACTATACGAGAGCCCAGTTCGGGAGCCATCGCGCGCAGGTAGTCGAAGTAGGTTTCCATGATGGGTCTCCTGAAGTGAGCGAATGAGCAAAGGAAAAGGCCAGCTTTCGCTGGCCTTGAGAGGGCAGACAGTTAGGGTGAACATCAAATAACGTCTGAGAAGCCGACATATCGGTACGAATCAGTCAGTAAGTGCCTTAGCGATCGTCCTTCATCGAATCGCTACGAGCAAGAACTGCGGTCTCGGGTGCTTTCCCCCTTTGCGATATAGGAAGCTACTGGCGACTGGGAGAAGATCAAGATCTTGCGGCTTCGACGGCATATGTCAAGAATTCCCTGTGGGCCACACGAGTCGCATCCCAGCGTTTTCCGTAGAAGGCCGGGCGAGGCCGCTGCTTACAGCAGGTGAGAAATAGGCGTTCTCTCGCCCTAGAGATCATTACAAAGAACACGGATCTCTCAACATCGGCTGAGTTGAAGAAGGATTGGTTCTCGATACCGATGCCGACTACGGTGTGAAACTCTAAGCCCTTGCTCTTGTGAACGGACATGATTCTCACCGCGTTGTCCTCGCCGAATCGTCCCAAAGCTTCCCGAACCGACAAACCAGAATCGAGTGAGGCCGTCAGCCGGGCGTGAAGGTCTTGGAGGAGCTGATCCAAGCGGTTGCCTTGTACGTAATCCGGCAGGAGCGAACGAAGTGGGACTTCGCCTGTCACCCTCCGAAGATCGCTCGTCATCGAACGCAGGAAGTGATCCGAAACTCCCTCGAAGTCCGATTTGCGTACATGGACACGGTACTTCTCAATCAGGTCCTTGAATGAGCTATCTTCACCTCCGTCGAAGTCCTGAGAACGATAGCGTTCAAAGAAGTTTGAGACGGTTTCGTAGGAGGCCGGATCGCGGTCGAAGAACACACACCGCAGGAACGCAATGATCAGTTCGACAATCGGTTCCTTCGCCAAATCCTGAATCTGCTTTTCGTTCCGAAATGGAATGCTCCGTGCAAGCAGTTCGTCGCACAATTTATACGTGAAACACTCTGGAAGCATGGATACGAGCACCGCAATCTCGGATGGAGCGATGCCCTCACTAGTCCATCGCTGAATACGATCTGCTACGTCCCTAGCTTCGAGGTCGTCCGAGTCGTACTGCTTGACCCCGATCGTACCCGTGTCGCCGAGAAGCTGTTCGTCTGGGGCGGCCGCACCCGGATCCATTTTTTTGACCATTGCGTTCTGCATTCTTCGCAATCGCGGCAATGATCGAAAGTTCAAATAAAGATTCAGCGGCAGAGCTTGGAAGTCCGTCGCGAAGGCAAGGAAAATACCTTCGAGCGCGCCTGCAAAGCCCATGATCTTTTGCTTGGTATCACCGACAGCCGTCAGAAGCGCGCCCGTTCCGAGGAAGGCGAGCTTCACCAGTTCGTACTGCCCTTTGTTGCAGTCTTGGAATTCATCTAGGAACACATGGGAGTAGGTCTGCGCGATAGCTGTCCGTACCGCCTGAGATGACTTCAGTATCTCGACGGCGAATGGGACGAGGTCTTCTAACCGTATCTGTGCATTAGTGACCCTCACTTCACCGATGGTGTAGTTGGGATCCAAAGCGTCGAGCCCCTTCAACACGGGGCGAAAACGATCAATGATCCTCTTCGCGAAAGCTTGAAAGGTGAAGGAGTCAAAGCGGTCGGCGAACTCTCGAGAGGAGCGTTTCAGGACACGATCACGAAGGTTCGCGCTGGCGTCCACCTTGAATGCGATGGCAAGGATGCGCTGTGGGTAGTAGCAACTGCCGGTGCGCAGAAGGAAATCGGCCTTCTGCGCAAGCATCTCCGTTTTGCCCGCGCCAGGACCGGCTGTGACGGCAACGCTTCTGGCGTCCTCCCTGATTGCCATCAGCGCGTTTGGCTCGAGCGTGAGGTTCCCTGCGGGCTGCCAGTCATCCCTGTTCATCATTCCGGCAACCCTGTCACCAAGGTCTTCGCATAGGCGGCCAGCCTCGTCACAAAGCCAGGTACGCCCGCTTTGAACTGCTCATCCGAGAGCTGTGCGAGGGCCAGCAGGTGTTCCACAGGTTTGCTCCCAAGCTTGAAGAGCTTGTGGTAGCGCTCGAACAGCAAGACTTCAGCAGCAGAGTACTGCGCGGCATCGCCATGGCCCTTGCCCAGAACCGACTTAATCGTGGATTCTTCGGGCGCTTCGGTGGTTGCGTACTCTGTGGCTCCATAGGCATTTGGAAAAGCCTGAAGCATCGAAAAGTCGAGGTCAAGGGGATCGGAAAAAAACACCCCTTGCCTTTCGAGGTAGTTGATCCACTGAAGACCTAGTCCACCTGCAAACGATTGCGCCGGAGCTTTCCAAATCGGAATTCCATCTAGATTCGCCTGCGTCAGGTTTGATCCCATAGGAGGAAACGCGAGGAGTTGCGTGACGGCGTATCGGATTCGTCCCCAGCCCCCCTGATACCTTGCCAGGTCAAGATCTAGAAGTGTCACATAAGGAATGTCGATCCCTCGCAAAAGGCGCCAGAAATGGTTTACGTGCCTGCCGCCCAGAGGAACGATGGAGATCGACGCGTCATCGGCGTCCAGCCCCTCCAACTTTAGGACGCGAGGCAGGACGACCTCCTCACTATCGCCTTCGCCCAGGATCACTATCCTTGAAAAGTACAGCTCAGGGAAGGCCTCTACCGCCTCGCGCACGAACTTGTGTGCTTCATCTGCGGTGTTAGGCAAAATGATGGACGTGACCATCGTCTTGCGCTCCTCGTCCAGCCGGAGGTAGCGGATTTGTTCCGGGTCTACCCTCTTCAGAACGGAGGGAGAATGCGTCGACACAAGCGCCTGTGCATCCTCGGAACCGACAGTCTCGCGGAGGCATTTGATAATGCGCCCCAGGTAATGCGGCGAGAGACTGTTTTCTGGCTCTTCAAGGGCGACTAACGTAAACACCGCAGGCTTGAACCGGTTCACGTCGAAGTCGGTGATCTCCTTCTTCAACACCTTCCGTCCTAGGGCGTGCATGGCGACAACCAGCGAAAAGTAGAGCAGAGATTTCTGACCATCGCTGAGCCTGGAGAAATCGACTGTATTCTCGACCTGCCCCGGCGAAAAGCCGATGGTCATGTGGCGCAGGAGCTGTTCCAGCTCTCCAGAAATGAACGCAACGGACGGCGAGGTATAGTACTTGCCCTTGTGTACCGTCTTCCATGCCTGATCTATCTGGCTACTGATGGCAGCGATAGCCGCATTGCCGACGAGCGCTTCGCTGATCATCCCGGATAAGCCCGTGATTGTCTCTTTCTCGTCCTTCCAGTTGGCTGCGCGCAACGCACGTCCCAGCAGTGTGGATGCAGCGTACGACACATGATCCGCAGGATCGCGCCTGGCTGGAAGGTAATGAACCTGAAGGCTGTTGCGATCAGCTTTGGATACGGAGGTGCTCTTTGTCGGTTCACCTACCGCGTCCGTTTCCAATACCCAAACGATCTCGTCGTTGATCTCGCCGTCCACATCGAGCTCCGCCGTGAGCCGCACCCTAACGCACGGGATGCCGCCTGCGGTCAGCAGCTGCATGTGGGCGAAGTGGCTAGGCACGGTGGCGTACTTACCACTCGCATCCTTTAGTTCAGCAAATTCGAAGTGGGCCTCGATCCAGAGAGTCTGCTTCGCTGGAGGGCTCCCTGGTGCCCCCGTCCCGACATGAAAGTCGGAGCGCCGGAAGGCGCGCAGGGAACGCTCGAAGCCGAAGAGTCGCACAAGCGCGATGAGGACAGCGGTCTTACCGGTGCCGTTGGCTCCTATTAGGAATGTGAGTGGATCAAGAAGGATCTCCGTTGGGTCCGGGCCAAAGCATTGAAAGTTCGACAGTCGCAATCTGATGAGCTTCATCGACTTCCTCAATCGCCACCCAAGGATAAATCTCCAGGTGCTGTATAGCCCTCAGCCGCGGCCGCCTTTACCCTTGCGTAGTCGGCCGGCATATATCTCCTGCATGTAGGCCGACGCTGCCTGCGAGACCGCCAGGCGACTCGCGATGCGCGAACCTGTTTGACTGGGCCTGAGAACTGGGGCAAGCGCAGCGCGTGCGGCCACCTCGCCTTGTACGTGAATTAGACCCGACAGGCCAGGTGAGAGCACGCGGGCTCTGCGGCCCGAAGTAAAATAAGCGATGTTGGACTAAATCCAAACGCCGTGCCGGCCGAGAGCAGAGAACACGCACATGCGCATCCTTCACACCGCAGACTGGCACCTCGGTCAGACCATCCGCGGTTATAGCCGCGCCTATGAGCAGCAGTGTGTTCTGGATTCGCTTGTCCAGCTTATCTCGGAGCATCAAGTCGACACTCTGGTGATCGCGGGTGACGTCTTCGATGGCCAGCATCCCTCGGGCGACGCTCAGGCCATGTTCTATCAGACCTTGGCGCGTCTTCACACTACGCGCCGCGGCCTGAATACGGTGATTGTTGCGGGCAATCATGATGCTGCCGGCCGTCTGGAGGCGCCTCATCCCCTGCTGGCCGCCTTCAACGTTCACGTCGTCGGCAACGTACGCCGCACCCTGGAGCGAGTGGACTGTGCCCGCCACCTGCTTACCTTGCGCGACCCCGCCGGCGAGCCCTATCTTCATGTTCTCGCGGTTTCTTATCCGACCGCCGCCTGCCTACCTGCACTCTCGCGGCTGCAAGCCGACGATGACGAGAGCAGCATCATTCGTGCAGTGCGAGAGCTCTACCACGAACTCGCCGAGGGCCTGGCACCGCGCCTAGCCGGCCTACCGTTCCTTACCATCGGGCATCTACACGTGCGCGGTGGCGAGGAGTCTGAGGGCGCAGAGCGCCGGATACTCGTTGGCGGTCAGCATGCCGTTCCGCATGACGTCTTCCCGGCTGATTCCGCGTACGTCGCGCTCGGCCACCTACATAAGGCGCAGCCGGTGGGCTCGGAGACGGTCCGCTACAGCGGCTCGCTCATCCCGCTCTCTGCCACTGAGCAGCCCTACCAGCACGGGGCAACGCTGGTCACCATCAATGATGGCGCCGTCAGTACCGAGCACCTCTCCATTTCGCGGCCGGTGCCGTTTCTCCGTCTTCCCGCGACTACCGGCGAGATCCGACTCAGCGAACTTGGAGATCATCTGCGAGCGCTGGGTCTGCCACCAGACCTGCCCTTGTACCTTCGTCCGTTCATTCAGGTACGCCTCTCACGGCAGGGTCTCGGTGCGGGTTTCCGGGAGCAGGTGGAGCGAATCGCCGCCGGCTACGCGGTTCGCATCGTGGAGGCGCGCCCCGAGCCCCTGCCCGCTGTCCTCGTGCAGTTGGCCGGCGTAGCGCAGGTGCAGCTGACCCTGAGCCAGCACGAGCCCGAGGAGATGTTTTGCCTTGCCTTTCAGCGCGAGACGGGCGCCGCGCCCACGACGGCTCACCTCGAAGTCTTCCATCGCGCCTACGCGCTGGCGCAGAGCTAATGCGCATCCTGGCCATACGGGGGGAAAACCTAGCTTCACTCGGACAGCCTTTCACAGTTGATTTCGAGGCGGAACCGCTTGCGGGCGCCGGCCTCT